>JAUQVK010000037.1:0-92047 GCA_039794845.1 Thermostichus sp. DRC_bins_24 | reverse complement strand
GGGAGTAGCGCAGTTGAATCTCGTTGGCAATGAGAAACTCCCCGATATCGGGATTCCAAGCCCGAATCAGGACATCCCCCTCCCAGCTGAGCCACTGAAACTCAGAATCCAGCATCTCTTGAACCTGCACCTGCGGGTTCTGGGTGACCCAGCGGCTCCAAGACTGGAGATCCAGGCCAATCAGGCGTTTGCTGCCAATATCGGCTTTTTTGCTCATGCCGGAATCCTAGCCGAAGCAGGAGTACAGCTCTGTCGCCAGTCACCTATAATCTCAAAAGTAATCTCAAAAGCTGCGACTTCCCCTTCTAGCCGACTTAGAAAGCACAAGTCCAGGCAAGGGCTGCAAATCAGCTGTGGCTTCGCTGGATTTGCATACGGGCACCTCGAAAAATCAACCCAGAGTCTGAAGGTATCGAGGGCAGGTTAACGGTCCCCCGAGCGAATGGAGCTGTGCCAAAAGGTCAGCCGTTTCTCGATCATCACGATCAACCCATAGGCTAGGGTGCTGATGACCGTGGCATAGATGATCGCTGCCCAAACAATATCGAAAT
This sequence comes from Thermostichus sp. DRC_bins_24, assembly GCA_039794845.1. Taxonomy (GTDB): domain Bacteria; phylum Cyanobacteriota; class Cyanobacteriia; order Thermostichales; family Thermostichaceae; genus Thermostichus. The sequence goes on along the minus strand of JAUQVK010000037.1, from coordinate 91,496 downwards.
TAAAGCGGGCCGCCTCGATCCGGATGCGGAAGCCCAGGCCAAACCCCGGTGCTGCAAAAAATTCCCCCACAATTGACCCGATCATCGCCAACGTCATCGCCAACTTCAGGGCATTAAACACATAGGGCAGAGCCTGTGGGATTCGCACCTGCCGAAACACCTGCCCAGCACTGGCTCCGTAAGAGCGCATCAAATCCAATTGGCTGGGATCCACCGAACGTAAGCCTCGTACCGTGTTGATCACCACCGGAAACAGCACCACCACCGCAACCACCGCCGCCTTGGAGGGCCAGTCGATGCCCAAAGCCCCCACCATCACCGGGGCCAAGGCCGGGATGGGAATACTGGAGAAGGCTGCCAAATAGGGCAAAACCCCCTGCTCGATCTTCTGAAAACGAGCCAAGATTCCCCCTAGCAGCAGCCCGGATCCCACCCCCAGACCAAACCCCACCAATGCCTGCCGCACAAAGGTTTGTATCCCATCCCGCAGTAGGGCCGCCCGTGCCATCCACACCGCCCGCATCACCCGCGTTGGGGTCGGCATCAACCCCGGCGGTACCCGATAGCCCACCAGCAAAGTTTGGGTCAGCACCAGTCCCAACAGCAAAATCAGCAAGGGAGGCCCCCAGCCCCGCCCTCGTCGGCCCAAGCCCCAACACCCCGTTCCTCCAATCAGGGTGGCCAGCAAAACCGCGGGCAAAAACCAGCTGGGCACCGCTTCTGGCACCGTCGTTCCCAGCAGCCCCAAAGCCAACAAGCCAAAGGCGTAAAGGATCCCGTCTTTCCAAACAGACAAATCCTTCAGGAGAGTCGGTTGAGCAGGTACAGCCGGTTGCATGGCAGAAATCGGGGTTTAAGGGTTTAAGAATGCATGAACAGGTTGACCGATCTTATTCAAAGCCATCCTCAGAGCCCAAGTGGAATCACAGGCCACGGTTAAGGGTTGGAAGCGGGATCCCCTTTTCAGCTAGAATGACTTCTCTGGTTGAGTGGTAGGGTGGCGTAGCCAAGTGGTAAGGCAGAGGTCTGCAAAACCTCTATGCGCCAGTTCGAATCTGGCCGCCACCTCTCAAACCTCACATCCCAAATGGGGCGAGCATGAAAGACAAGCTGATATTGATGATCCCTGGCCCCACTCCCGTTCCCGAGAGTGCTCTGCTGGCGATGGCGCGTGGGCCGATCGAGCATCGCAGCAAAGATTTCACCGCCATTCTGGAAGAAGTGACCGACGGCCTGCGCTGGCTACACCAAACCACCTCCGATGTCTTTGTCTTTTCCGCCAGTGGCACCGGCGCCATGGAAGCCGGGATCCTCAACACCCTCAGCCCCGGGGAGCGCGTCTTGGTGGGAGTAAATGGCAAGTTTGGGGAGCGCTGGGCGGAAATGTCCGAACAGTTTGGCCTCCAATGTGAACGGATCGAAACCACCTGGGGGATCCCTTACCCAGTTGAGATCTTTCAAGAGAAGCTGGCCGCCGACCGCGAAAAGACCATCAAGGCTGTCATTCTCACCCATTCAGAAACCTCCAGTGGAGTGGCCAACGATGTGCAGGCGATTGCCGCCGCTGCCCGGGCCCACGGAGAAGCCCTGGTAATCGTGGATGGGGTAACCAGTGTTGGGGCGATGCCGGTGCTCATGGACGAATGGGGCTTGGATGTGGTGGCTTCCGGCTCCCAGAAGGGCTATATGATCCCACCGGGGTTGGGGTTTGTCGCCGTCAGCGAACGGGCCATGGCTGCTTCACAGCGCTCCACCTTCCCCAAGTACTACTGGAGCTTCCAGCTGGCACAAAAATCCCTCAAACAGGGCACCACCCCCTTTACTCCAGCGGTGAACCTGTTTTACGCCCTGCAAACAACGCTGCAAATGATGCGGGCCGAAGGCTTGGAAGCCATTTACCGGCGCCATGCCAAATTGGCCCAAGCCACCCGGGCGGGAGTCAAGGCCCTTGGGCTGAAGCTGTTGGTGGAGCCAGAATCGGCTGCCAGCCCTGCGGTGACGGCTGTGTTGGCTCCGGAAGGCATTAGTGCCGATACGATTCGCAGCGTTTTGAAGAAACAATTTGACCTGGCCACTGCTGCCGGACAAGACCATCTGAAGGGCAAGATCTTCCGCCTTGGTCATTTGGGGTTTATCGGCGACCGCGACATCTTGATGACCATGGCCACGCTGGAATCTGCCTTGCACACGGTCGGCTACAGCGACTTCACTCCAGGGGCGGGAACCCGTGCGGCGGCTGATGTGTTGGCCCAAGGCTAACGGTATCCGCCTCCCCCTCCAATTCAGTAGCCTTCGGCACATGGCACTCACCAATCCCCAGGGCTAAGATGGGAAGGCATGCTTAATAAAACTTCAGAGGTTAGCTTCTGAGGCGTTTTGCCTGTTCTCTACCCAAGGGTAGCCATGGTTGTCGGTTTGGAACGGGATCCCCGTGTTGCGGCCTCTGCTGCAGAGTTGCGGCGGGTGCTACGGGGGATCGGCCCTCTCTCTTGCCCTTTGCACTACAACTTTCACCTGCATACTCGCTGTTCGGATGGACAGATGGATCCCTGCGATCTGGCCGAACAAGCGCGTCAATACGGGCTGCAAGGGTTGGCCATTACCGATCACCACAGCCTCAAAGGCTACGAGCAAGCACGCGCCTACCTGGATCGCCCCAACGACCCCATCCTTTGGCCCGGGATCGAGATCACTGCGGAGTTGTTGGGTTGCGAAGTCCACATTCTTGGCTACGGCTTTGACCCCACCGATGCCGCGCTGGATCCTTTTACCCAAGGGGAGCGGATCCCGGAATTGCCTGCTGCAGAGGCGATTCAAGCAATTCAGGCGGCAGGGGGCTTGGCGGTATTGGCGCACCCCTTTCGCTATCTGGTGCCTGCTGAAGAGGTGGTTCCGGCGGCGGTGGAGTTGGGGGTGAATGGCCTTGAGGTTTACTACGCCTACAAGAACCCACCGGTTTGGGCTCCCAGCCCAGAAGTGACGGACATGGCCGAAGTGTTGGCGGCAAGCTACAACCTCTTGAAAACCTGTGGTACCGATTCCCACGGCCCCAGCATCTTGAGGCGCATTTAGCCTCGAGGTGTGCTTCTTCGGACTGCTTCAGGAGGGAACGAAACACTGTTTCATCTCCTGCAGCACCCTGGCATCTTGTGAGGCTGTTCTGGCTCCAGCTTGAGCGGCCCAGCATTTCAGGTTCTCGATTTGGTCACGGGCGATGGAGGCCAAGGGCACGGTTTCAGCAATCGCCTGCAGAATATCGTCTTGGGTAAAGTCACGTCGGCCACCATTGCCGCTGCCCCCAAAGGCGTTGTACATGGCATCCACGATCGCCTGTTCAATCTCGGCCCCGCTAAAGTTTTCCGACTGAGCCGCCAAGGCCCCCAGGTCGAACTCTCGCAAGCGGCTGGGCCGTAACCGCTGCAAATGCACCCGGAAGATTTCTTTGCGCTCGGCTTCGGTGGGTAGGTTCAAAAAGAAAATCTCGTCGAAACGGCCTTTGCGCAGCAGCTCCGGCGGCAACAGGGGCACATTGTTGGCGGTGGCAACGATGAAAACAGGGCTGGTTTTCTCCTGCATCCAGGTGATCAGACTGCCAAACACCCGTCGACTGGTGCCAGAGTCCCCATCTGCGCCACTGGCAATATTGCCAAAAGCTTTGTCGATTTCGTCGATCCAGAGCACGCAGGGGGCCATTGCCTCCGAAAGTTGGATCATCTGGCGCACGCGGCTCTCCGATTCCCCGACAATTCCGGCAAAAAGACGGCCGGCATCCAGCCGCAGCAGGGGCAACCGCCACTCATTGGCAATGGTCTTGGCCGAGAGAGACTTGCCGGTGCCCTGGATCCCCACCAGCAACACCCCCTTGGGATTGGGCAAGCCGTAGCGACGCGCTTCTTCCGTAAAGGCTTCTTGGCGCACCCGTACCCAGGCTTTCAGGTTATCCAGCCCCCCCACACTTTTAAGGCTCTCACGGGCGGTGAAAAATTCTAGAATGCCCGTTTGGCGAATGGCTTGCTTTTTCTCCTCCAACACCAGGTCGATATCCGCTTCGTTCACCTCCTGTTTGGCGGCCAAGGCACGGGCCAAAACGCGGCGAATCCGCTCTCGACTCAGACCCTGGCAAGCCTTGATCAACTGTTCGCGGGCAAGGGGGGTGAGTTTAAGTTTCTCGGGGGCAACATAGAGCTGGATCAGGCGGTTGATCTCGTCGCTGCTGGGCAGAGGAATATCGACGACGGTGATCTCTTCCGCCAGATCGGTGGGGATCTCCAGCGTATGGCTGAGGAGGAACAACATCTTGCGGCTGCGTTTAAGCTCACGGCTGAGGTTTTTCAGCTCGCGCACAACTGGGGCATTTTTGTCGCTGCTGGCGTTGCGCAAAATAAAGTGCAGATCCCGCAACACGAACAGGGTGTCTTCGCCGGGGGCAGAGCGCATCACCCGGCCCAGGGCCGCCATAACGGAGCCTCGATCTTCGCCGGTGTCCTGCCAACCCCGTACCAGATCCCAGATCAGTACCTTGCGGGGGGGATCCGTACGTTTGGCCACTTGCGCCAGCACTGCGTCGGCAGGTTCCTCCTCCGGAGAAACCAAGTAAATGAGAGGGTAACGGGCCCGGATCATCAAATCGAGGGCCGTCACCAACTCAGCTTGCGGTTCATGGACGAGAGCCAGATCCCCTCCGGAAGGGATCCCATTGGGGGAAGGGTCTAATCTGCTCTTGCTCTCGCTCAGGCGTTGTGCGGCATCCGTCATGGCATTCACTGTGAGATTAAGAGTGAAGTTAAGACAAAGCAGGGATCCCTTGGGGGAGCAATTCCCCTAGCATCAGCCGCGCCGTTTGGGCCGGATCGGGGGCCTCCATCAAGGCACGCACCACGGCCACCCGGGTAGCACCCGCCTCCCGTACCTGGGCCAGATTGTGGGCATCGATGCCGCCGATGGCAAACCAGGGAATGTGGGACTGCCGGGCGGCCAAGCGCACATACTCCAGGCCAGCAGCAGGTTTCTCGGCTTTGGTGGGGGTGGCATAGACGGGGCCCACCCCAAGGTAATCCACGCCTGTGGTAAGGGCATGGGCCAATTCTTCGGCATTGGTGGTGGAAAGGCCGATCAACTTGTGGGGTCCCAACAGTTGCCGCGCCCAGGCCACCGGCAGATCCGTCTGGCCCAGGTGAACCCCGTCGGCTTGGCTGATCAGGGCCAGATCCACCCGGTCGTTGACGAGCATCAGGGCATGGTAACGGTCGCACAGTTGGCGCAGCTGCTTGAGATCCCGCAGCATTTCCCTATCGGAGAGGTGTTTCTGGCGATACTGCACCAGCGTTACTCCACCCCGCAGGGCTTTTTCCACGGCCTCTAGCCAGTGGGGGACAGGGCTGGTTATCAGATACAGGTGGGCTTCCGACAGGCGTTGCCGCAGGGATCCCCCCAGTAGTTCATTTTCCAGCCCGTAGAGGCGATAGCGCATATCCTGGGCCAGCTTGGCCAACCCTGGAGCCACCCAATGACTGGATTCCGCCAGTTTTCCGTACTCCTCCAGCACCCGCAGGGCTTCTTGAACGCGGCTGCAATTGGCCTGCAACAGATGACTGAGATCCCGCCGCTGCTCCTCTTGGGGGTGGGAGAGGTGGGTGCCCGGATCGGCAGGGGTATCGCGGGCAAATCGCAAGGGATCGCTGTGCCACTGGGCCAGGGCCTGACGCATGGCTTTGCACTCGCCGGAGCGAGTGGGATCCTCCAAACCGAAGCGAAACCATTCTTCCAACACCCGCAAGCCCTCGCGGGCACGGTCGAGGTTGGCATCAAGAATCCGGGCTACAGCCTGAGGTTTCATATCCGCCCGTTCAAGGAAGTGGCTTTCTTCACTCTAGCCCCCCTACCAGAATCCGTCGCAGTGCTCCGCCCGTACCCCTGGCCGGGGAGTGGCGTAGCCAGAGGCCGTGCGTCGCAGCAGGAGCTCTTCGGGGTGACCCAAGGAATCTCCAGCCATACTGCCAGATGGGTTGGATAAGTATGTCAATGTGGGGACAGTTGCATCCCTGCTACGGTCATGTCCGGGATCCCTGTTGCCCCGTCTTACACCTCTGCCCGCTCTCCAGAGGGAGTGAGCCTTGAGCAAATTAGCCTGTCTGCCTCTTCTCTGGCGCTGCTGGAACACTGCCCCCGCCTGTTTCGCTATGTGTATCTGGAGCGCTTGATCTGGCCTACCGCAGATGCCTTGGAGCACGAAAGCGAGCGGCACCACGGGCAGCAGTTTCATCGTTTGGTGGAATTGCACAGCCAGGGGCGCAGGGTGGATCCTTTATTGCCCAGCCTGGATGAGGTAGTGCAGCAGTGGTGGCAGGTGTTTTTGGCAAGCCCCCATGCGCATCCGCAGGGACGGGTGTTTGCGGAGTTGCCCCTGTGGCAGCGGATCGAAGGATTTAAGCTGATTGCCCGTTTGGATCGGTTGGTGGTTGCCCCAGCATCTCTCCAGATTGTCGATTGGAAAACCGAGCGCCAACGCCCCCTTGATCGACAGTTACAGCAAAACTGGCAGGTGCGTCTTTATCCCTTACTGCTGTGTGGGGTGGCCGACCAACTGCCCCTGGAGAGCCCCTTTCACCCTGAGCAAGTGCAGCTCACCCTTTGGTATGCCCAGCACCCACAGCACCCCTTCCAACGGCACTACAGCGCCACCGCCTATGAGCAGGATTTGGCCCACCTCAAAGCCACCCTGGCCTACCTACGGCAATTGGAAGCCCAAGACTTTCCCATGACACCCCACACCGAACGCTGCGGCAGCTGTCTGTTTCGCTCCCGTTGCTATGGCCTGTTGCCGGAAGGGATCCCACCGGCAGAGATGATGGATTGGGTTTGGCCGTCGCAGCTGCAGAATGCTCCCACCGATCCCCAAGCTGAGTAAGGGGGAGCCGCCAGACCGGAGAAAATCCCCCTAAAGCAAGGCCGGTTGGGGCAGAATCTGCTTGGGTAGCAACCCATGTACCCCTTTCATGGGACTATTCACCACCTGCGTAATGTGAAAGTTGACGGCAATGCTGCAGAGCACGTAGGCTTCTTCCCGCTCGATGCCGACAAACTTGTGCAGAAAGTCGATCATCCGCTTCAGGGCCAGCTCAAAGGCTGCATCCAGATCTTCAGCAAAGCCCATCGTGATGAAATCGCTGGGGGTTTCTGCCATCGGCACCTGGAAATGTAAATCCTTGCGCAGAATCAACTGCAATCTGCCGTTCATGGAGGTTTCAATCGCCGTCACATCAATTTCTCCATCCCCTTGGGCAGAGTGGCCATCCCCCACCGAAAACAAGGCACCGGGCAAGAAAACGGGCAGAAACACCCGGGATCCCGCCTGCAGTTGGCGATTGTCGATGTTGCCGCCATAGGCCCCGGGGGGGACGGAGTTGCGGCTGGTTTCGTCGGTGGCTACCCCCAAAATGCCGAAGAAGGGGCGAATCGGGACGCGAATGCCACTGCCAGGGGGAAATTCCGCCACCCCCTGCTCCAGATCCAGGTCAATAAAGCGCAGCCGAGGTTGGTCGAACTCCCCCGGCAAAGCTCCCCACCCCGGACGGATGGCATTGAAGCCGATGGGCAAGCGAGGGGTGATCGATTGCAACCGTACCTCCAGCACATCCCCCGGTTCGGCCCCCTCCACATAGATTGGCCCCGTCAGCAGATGTGGCCCCGGCCCCACGCGGCGCTCGGCGGGCAAGGTTTGACAAATTTCGATGAACTCCGGCGTAAAGAAGTGATCCGGCGCTTTGCCGTAGTGGGCAAACCCCGAGTAGGTCTCCACCTCCACCACATCTCCCGACTGCACCCGCAAGGCCGGGGGCAGTTGCGAGGAAAACCCGCCCAAGTGAACGGTGTTGGGGGTGGCACGCAGGGTATGAGTCGGCACAGCTAGGGATCCCTTCCGAAAAGATGCACTGAACTCTAGCAAATCAGGACAAAATCAGGACAAATCAGAATGTGTGCATCCGATCGTGAATCAGGTTGCCGCCAATGCTTGTATCTCTAGCTACTGAATCTTGTGAGCTGGGGGCTGGCCCACCCGCCAGATTTTCGCCCCAACTTCTCTTTGGCATGACCCATCTCACCGACAATCGCAGAACTTGTACCCAAAGTAACTCCAGGGCGGCCCAAGGCTTGCATACTGGGTAAGTGTTGTTGTCCTTGTTGCCGCCTGTGACCGCTGGTGCTTCTCCCACCCTTTGGGATGTAGAACTGATGGGCCTCTACAAGCGCTTTGGCAATTTTGTTGCCCTGGATGGTATTGATTTACAAATCCGTCGCGGCGAGTTTTTTGGCTTGCTGGGGCCTTCTGGCTGCGGCAAAACGACCCTGCTGCGGATTCTGGCGGGGTTGGAGATGGCGGATGCCGGGGAGGTGCTGATTCGGGGCCGGAAGGTGGGGCATTTGCCCGCCCATAAGCGCAACGTCAACACCGTCTTTCAGAGCTATGCCCTTTTCCCGTTCATGACCGTAGAAGAAAATGTCGGGTTTGGCCTCCGCATGCGTGGTATGGGGGCAGAGACGATTCGCAAAAAGGTAGCAGCGGCTCTGGAATTGGTGGAAATTGGGGCTTTTGCCGGGCGTAAACCCCACGAGCTTTCTGGGGGCCAGCAACAGCGGGTGGCCCTGGCCCGTGCCCTGGTGAATGAGCCAGAGGTGCTTTTGTTGGATGAGCCGCTTTCGGCATTGGATGCCAAGTTGCGCAAGCAGCTCCAGGTGCAGCTGTGCGAGTTGCAGCGCCGTTTGGGGATGACCTTTATTTTTGTGACTCACGACCAAGAAGAGGCCTTGGTGACCAGCGACCGGGTGGCGGTGATGCGGGCCGGGCGAATTGAGCAGATCGGGTTGATCGATGAAGTTTACGAACGTCCGGCAACAGCGTTTGTGGCGGATTTTTTGGGGGCGAGCAACCTGCTTATAGGCACCGCCTGTGGTACCGACTGTGTGGACACCCCCCTCGGGAGGTTGAAGGTGTTGGGGATCCATGCCAGCCACGAACGGGTACACCTCTCGATTCGCCCGGAAAAAATTCAGCTCTCTCGCAAAGGCTGGGAGCTGCTGCCCAACCAACTGCCCGTACGGGTGGAGAACCTGATCTATACCGGGGCGGAAAACCAGTACGTGTTGCAAACCGCCAATGGCCAGTCCCTCAAGGCCACCGCCCTCAATACTGACAACGAGGATTTCGGCTTCGAGATTGGTGAGTCTTTAATGGCCCACCTGCCCCCGAAAAGCCTGATTCGCCTGCGGCAGGATCCCCTCCCCCCCACGGAGGATCCCTGATGTTAAAGCTGCAAACTCCCTCAGAGGAAAGGATCCCGCCTCCCCCAAGCCAGGGATCCCGGCGACAGGTGCGGTTTGGGGAAATGCTCACCCCGCTGGGGGAACTGTGGCGCAGCCTGATTTTTGCCGGGCCGGGGGTGCTGTGGGTGATGCTGCTGTTGGTGTTGCCGGGGCTGTTGCTGGTGGTGTACAGCTTCCTCAGTCGCGGGGATTTCGGCCAGATCCAGCTGCCCCTCACCCTGGACAACTACCTGCGCATTCTCGGGTATGGCCCCTTGGGTTGGACGCCGATTTACTGGCAGATTTTGGGCCGCAGCCTGGTGGTGGCCGGGGTAACCACGGCTTTTTGTGTGCTGCTGGCTTACCCGCTGGCTTTTTTCATTGCCGCCCATCCGCCCCGGCAACGGGATCTGCTGCTGACCTTGGTGGTGATCCCCTTCTGGACGAACCTGGTGATTCGCACCTATGCCTGGATGTTGGTGTTGGGGCCGGAGGCTTGGCCGGCTCGTTTGGCCGCTTGGCTGGGGTGGATCCCGCCCCAAACGGCTCTGTATCCCGGCTGGCTGGCGGTGTATCTGGGCATGGTCTACACCTTTTTGCCCTACATGGTTTTGCCCCTCTACACGGCGGTAGAGCGCATCGATTGGCGGTTGGCGGAGGCCGCCCGAGATCTGTACGCCGATGGGTGGCAGGTGTTTGTGCGGGTGCTTCTGCCCCAGACCCTGCCGGGGTTGGCCTCGGGGCTGATTTTGGTCGGGATCCCTGCTTTTGGCATGTTCGTGGTGCCGGATTTGTTGGGGGGGAGCAAAACCCTGCTCATCGGCAACGTGATTCAGTTGCAGTTTGGCTCCAGCCTCGACTATCCCTTTGGGGCGGCCCTGAGCTTTTTGGTGACTGGGCTGACCTTGGCTTTGCTCTACGGCTACAGTCGTTATGCCGGCACCCGTGGCCTAGAGGATCTGATTTGAGGGGTTGTCGTGGGCCTTGAGCAGGGCGGCCAATTGTTTCCGCATCAGGATCCCGGGCTTATCCGTGAACATGTGCTGTTCGGCACTGCTTGCGTTAGCGTTGCGGAGCGACAGGGTGAGGGGCACATCCGGATCCGTTGTTTCCAGAATGGCTTTGTCTTCTAGGGTGACGGCCCGGTCGAAGCGGATCACGTCTGCAGCAGGGGTATCGGCTTCGGTGTCGTTGCGCAGACAGAACTGCACCACTTGGGAGGCGCGGTCGTTGATCGGGGTGGGGGTATTGACGATGACATGGCTGCGGCCATTCGGGTAGCGGATGTGAATGTGGTTGGTGAAGGGCAAATGCCAGACCAGAGTGGTGGTGCGCTCGGTTTTGGTGGCGGCAATGCCCAGGTTTTGTTGTTGCAGCTCCGGGTTGGCCACCCCCATGACCGTGCGGCTGTAAATGCCGTAGTCCAGCTCCTGAAGCTCGAAGTGGCTGGGTACCAGGTCTTCCATGCTGCCGAAGGTGTTTTGATGCACAAAGCTGATGTGGGCGGCATCGAACTCGTTTTCGCAAATGCGTAGGCCCGCACACTCCCAGCGTTCATAAAACTCGTGAATCAACCGAAACTCAGGATCCTCTGCTTCCGGGATCACCGGGATCCCTCGTAACGGCTCAGGATGCAAGCACACCCAGGCATACCCGTAGCGGGCCTGACAGTGAAAGGTCGGGATCCGGTAAGAGCGGGGAATGGCGGCTTGATCCTCCAGTTGGGGCACCCGCACGCAGGCCCCGGAGCCATCGAACTCCCAGCCGTGGTAGGGGCAGCGGATACGGCCCTCACAGACGATCCCTTTTGACAGTTGCGCCGACCGATGACAACAGCGATCCGCTGCCGCCTGGGGTTGTCCGGCCTCGTCCAGCCACAGCACGATCTTTTCCCCCAGGAGCTCAAAGGGCTGCGGGGATCCCGCCGCCAACAGGCTCAGGGGCATGACCGGATACCAAAAGCGCCGGAAAACCGGATGTTGAGTCACCAACATGGGGAACCATTGTCGATCAAAAGAACCGGATCCTGTGTAGCAAATTCGTGAACTGAGTTCGGTAGCCCGTGCCACAATCCTATTGCTCAAAGGGATCCAAGACGGATGGTAAAACCAGAAGGGATCCAAAGGGATCCGATTGCAGAGGGAATCTCCTGTTGGACATCGGGTAAGTTGAGAAGGTGACCCAGGCTCTGGGTCACAAAGTGAGGTGGGCTGCGATCTTTAGCCCAAGCCGAGCCGTCCAAAACAACACCGGTGTCCGTTTTCGAGGGATCCCTTGACCCGAACCATGCCCCCCCAAGTTCAGGCCACAGCTTCAGCCCCTGCCCCCAAAAGTTCAACCTTTGATGCCATTGTCATCGGCTCTGGCATTGGTGGCTTGGTGACCGCCAGCCAGCTGGCGGCAAAAGGGTATGCGGTGCTGGTGCTGGAAAAATATTTAATCCCCGGGGGAAGTGCCGGGTATTTCGACCGTCCGGATCCCAATGGCAGGGGTTCTTATCGCTTTGACGTTGGGGCTTCCATGATCTTCGGCCTGGGTACTGAGGGCACCACCAACCTGCTTACCCGGGCCTTGGCTGCGGTCGGTCAAAGGATTGACTCTGTTCCCGATCCGGTGCAAATTGCCTATCACCTGCCCAACGGCCTCAATCCACGGGTGCATCGAGAGTACGAGCATTTCTTAAAAGAGCTGTCGGAGTATTTCCCGGCTGAGTCCGGCGGGATCCGGCGTTTTTACGATGCCATGTGGGCCATTTTCAACAGCCTCAATGCGATGGAGTTGCTCTCGCTGGAAGAGTTGGGCTACCTGTTTCGCTCTTTTGTGGGCAATCCTCTCGGTTGCTTGACCTTGGCGCGGTATTTGCCGGTGAATGTCGGCCAGATGGCAAGGCGCTACCTACGGGATCCAAATTTGCTGCGCTTTGTGGATATGGAGTGCTACTGCTGGTCGGTGGTTCCGGCGGATCGCACCCCGATGATCAATGCTGGCATGGTGTTTTGCGACCGCCATTATGGTGGCATCAACTATCCCAAAGGGGGGGTGGGGCAGATCGCCCAAAAATTGGTGCAAGGGCTGCAGGCCCATGGGGGCCAGATCCGCTACAAGGCGCGTGTACGCCACATTCTGCAAGAGCGCGGGCGGGCCGTCGGGGTGGAGCTGATCACCGGGGAAAAACTCTACGCCCGTAAGGTGATCTCCAATGCCACCCGCTGGGATACCTTTGAGCACCTGTGGCCGGGATCCCTTCCACAAGCGGAACGACGCTGGCAAAGCCGCTACCAACAATCCCCCAGCTTTTTAAGTTTGCATTTGGGCGTTCGGGCCGAAGGCCTTGGCGGCGAACGCGATTGTCACCACATTCTGCTGGAAAGTTGGGATCAGATGGAAGCCGAGCAGGGCACGATCTTTGTCTCCATTCCCACCCTGTTGGATCCCGACTTGGCCCCCCCGGGCCGACACATTGTGCACGCCTTCACCCCCAGTTGGATCACCGCTTGGCAAGGGCTGACGCCAGCTCAGTACCAACAGCAAAAGCAAGCAGCCGCTGCTCGTCTCATCCGCCGTTTGGAACGGATTTGGCCTCAATTGGGATCCCATATTGAGCTGAAAGAAGTGGGCACTCCCCGTAGTCATCGCCGCTTTCTGGGCCGAGCCAACGGAACCTATGGGCCGATTCCCAGCCGGGATCCCTGGGGTTTACTGGGCATGCCGTTTAATCGCACCGCCATCCCCGATCTCTATTGCGTGGGAGATAGCACGTTCCCCGGCCAAGGGCTGAATGCGGTTGCCTTTTCCGGCTTTGCCTGTGCCCATCGGGTTGCGGTGGATTTGGGGTAAATCCATCCGGGAGCGCACCACAATGGTTGATTCCGTCCCTTCTGCTGTAACGGATAAGCTTCTGGCCGGGATCCGCGCTCAGCAGTCTGGAGATCTTCAGAGGGCAGAAGCCATTTACATGGAGATCCTGACGGAGTATCCCGATCAGCCCGATGCCCTGCATCTGATGGGTACGGTGGCTCAAGCCACCGGTCAATGGGAATTTGCCGCCTCTCTGATTGCTGCTGCCATTGAACAGAATCCCAATGTTTCCCTCTATCATCACAATTTGGGCGTGGTTTATGAATGTTTGGGGCAGCCTGAGCTTGCCGTGCCGTGCTATCAAGAGAGTTTTCGGCTTAACCCAAGCGCTTACCACGCTGCCTTTCAGGCGGGCAAACTCTTGGTCAATCTGCGGCGATGTGAAGAGGCAGTTCCCCTTTTGTCTCAACTCTTAAGCCATTCACCTCAAGCAGGGATCCCTCCAGCAGAATTAAACCTCTACCTGGCCATCGCCTATTGGGAACAGGGCGAACATTCCAACGCACTGAACCACCTAGAGAAGGCTCTGGAGTGGGATCCCTGCTTGGAACAGGCCAGATGGTTTTATCATCTCTACCTGCCGGCTCTTTATCAAGACGAGGAAGAACTGAACAGTTTTCGCTCTCGTTTTATCCAACACTTGAACATTCTGATTCAATCGACTCCCCTGGAGACTCAGGAGCAATGCAAAGTGGCTCTGGATGCCGCCAGTTTGGGCACCAACCACCATCTGCAGTATCAAGGCTACAGTGATGTTGAACTACAGCAACAGTACGCTGATTTCATTCAAAAAATTGTTGCAGCTAACTTTCCAAGGTGGTCTTCTTCTGTTCCGGTGCGACCACCTGCAGCCGGGGATCCACTTCGTATTGGGTTTGTCTCAGATTCCATGCGAGCTTGTTCCTACAGTCGTCTTTCTCTGGGCTGGGTGAAGCATTTGAACCGCCATTCATCTCCCGACCAGAACCGATTCCGTGTGTACGCCTATCATCTGGATCCCAAAACAGATTTTATGACCGACCTGTATCGGCAATATGCAGATATTTTTCACCACATTCCGACGGGTCTGGAGGCGGTGGCACAGCAACTTTTGGAGGATCGGTTGGATGTTTTGGTGTACTTAGAGATTGGGTTATCTCCTTTAATCTTACAACTGGCCTCTTTGCGATTGGCACCTGTGCAGTGCTCCACCTGGGCCCATCCGGTCACCTCTGGGCTTTCCACCATCGACTACTTTCTCTCCAGTGATTTGATGGAGCCTGAAAATGGGCAAGACCACTACCGTGAGCAACTGATTCGACTTCCCCATTTGGGCACTTGTTTTGAAAAGCCCATCTTGCCAAAGCAAAAGCAAGGTCGGACAGACTTTGGCCTGCGAGAAGACGCTGTTGTTTATCTCACCTGTCAATACTTGGGCAAATATCTGCCTCAATACGATGATCTGTTTGCTGCCATTGCCAAGCAAGTGCCGAAAGCCCAGTTTGTCTTTTTGGCTTTACCCAATGCAGCCCTTGCGGAGAAGTTTCGTCAACGATTGGCTAAGGTCTTTTCCGCGGTTGGTCTAAACATTAACGATCATGTTCTCATTTTGCCCCGACTGGATTATCAAGCCTACTTGGATTTGAATCGCTGTGCCGATGTGATGCTCGACTCCTATGGGTGGTCGGGAGGGATCACCACGTTAGAAGCCCTCACGGTTGGGCTGCCGGTTGTTACCTGCCCAGGGGAGTTGATGCGGGGCCGCCATACCTACGCGATGTTGAAAAGAATGGGTCTGGAAGCGTTGATTGCTTCCGATTGGTCAGCCTTTGTGGATCTGGCGGTGCAACTGGGATCCGATCCCGAGTTTCGCAACCATATGGCTACTGAGATTGAGCGACGACGGGATCTTCTTTTTGAAGATCAAGAGTGTGTGGCCGCCTTGGGCGATTTTTTGGAGCGCGCTGTGCACAGCAGGGATCCCGCAACAACCGGATTTCGCCAGTAATCGGCAGGGGATCCCATCCCTCCAATCTCAATTTGCGCTGAGATTGTAAGAAGACGAAACTTTTGTAGGCGAAGCGTCCTCTATCCTAGAGATGTTTGCGTTCTTGAGGATCGGGCTTATGTATGCGGAACAACCGAAGTGGAGCTCCCCCGGCCATCTGAAGCGACGTCAATTTGTGGTGGCCAGTGTCGCGGCTGGGTTTGCGTTGGCGGTGCAGCCGATCTCTGCCCAAACCATCACCACCGATAGCGAAGGCTTAGAAGCCGGCCCCATCACCATTCCTACCCCAGACGGCGAGATCCCCGGCTATCGTGCCAAGCCAACCGGTTCTGGCCCTTTCCCCCTAGTCTTGGTGGTACAAGAGATCTTCGGTGTCCATGAACACATTCAAGATATTGGTCGCCGCTTTGCCAAACTGGGTTACGTGGCGGTGGCTCCTGAGCTGTTTTACCGGCAGGGAGATGTGTCTCAGTTGCAGAGCTTTGAAGAGATCCGCGCCATTGTCTCCCAAGTGCCGGATGCTCAAGTGATGGCAGATTTGGATGCTGCGGTGGATTGGGCGGTTGGCAATGCCGCTGCCGATTCTGAACGGGTTGGCATTACGGGCTTCTGCTGGGGTGGGCGGATCACCTGGTTGTACGCGGCCCATCAACCCAACTTGAAGGCGGGTGTTGCCTGGTACGGCCGTTTGGTGGGCGAGTCGACACCCCTAACTCCAACCCATCCGGTGGATGTGGCGGCCAGCCTGAATGCGCCCGTGTTGGGCCTATACGGTGGGGAAGATACCGGCATTCCGTTGGAAACGGTGGAGCAAATGAAGTCGGCTTTGGCAGCTGCCGGGGATCCCTCGCAATTTGTTATCTACCCCGACGCCCCCCACGCCTTTTTTGCCGATTACCGCCCCAGTTATCGCCCAGAAGCAGCCAGCGATGCTTGGGAACGGCTGCAGGCTTGGTTCCGGGAACATGGGTTGGCGTAGGGATCCTTGCTGGTAAAACTTTTGCTTCATGACGGATAGATTTGGGGCAAGCTGGAAGGGTACCTCTGGCCGGAAGCGTTGGGCTTAGCCTGATGACACCTCTGGATTGAAAATGCAATTTCACAGTGAATCCAGCAGGAAAATTCGGCCTAGGGATCCCTTCGAGTTTTTGGGATTCACCATGAAAGCCTACGAATTCTTGGCTCGTATTGGCAGCGAGGGTCAGCTGATCTTGCCGATGAAGGCGCAGGATCAGCTGCCAAGAAATCGCACGGTGCGGGTGCTGGTATTGGTGGATGAACCGGAGGTTTCCATTAATTCCACTTCTCCGAAGAGAAGCGAGTCTGGCTCGACAGATCCGTTTCAGGATCGTTTGTCCGCTACCCTGCCTGAGGAAGATCACCTTTGGTACGAATCCCCCACCATTCCCTACGATGGTATATGAGCCAAGTGCTCAGGGTTACAGCCCTTGCGCGGGTTTTCTACAGCAGGGCTTGTGTTTCCTGTTCTCGCTCCGCGAGATGCGGAGCACTAGCCTTCTAGAGAGCGGATCCTAACTCCCACAAAGGGATATAACTGGGCACCAGACCACCCTATATGGTGATCGGAGCATCTACATAGATGGTGGGATCCTGAATCTCGAAGGCGATTCCGTATTCCTTCAGCTTTTGGGTGATCGTCTCGCTGGCCAAATCCAGCAGTTGTCGGCGCAGATCCATGGATACCTCGCCGGAACCGAGAATAAAAAAGGTCAATTGGGCCTGGCTGCGGGCCGCTTGGGATCCCTGGGCTGCCAGCTCCCGAAAGGTGAGGTCGGTGTTGCGAGAGTCAATGCCGAAAATATCGCGGGTGCTTTCCAAAATCACCTGCCGGATTAGGGCTTTTTCCTCCTCGGGCAACAGGCGCTGAAACGTTAGATAAATCAGGGACATCACCTTTTTTGCCCCGGTGAAGTTCTCAATGCTCACCTGGGTTAGGGCGCTGTTGGGCACGATCACCAAAGTGCCTTTTCCGGAGGTGCGAATGCGGGTCGAGCGCAACCCAATCGACTCCACCCGGCCAAAGGTGCCATCCGGCAAACCAATGTAGTCATCCACCACAAAAGGCCGGTCTACATAGATGACAATGCCCCCCAGCAGTTGCTCCAGAGTTTTTTGGGCGGCAAAGGCCACCGCCAGCCCCCCGATTCCTAAGCTGGCAAACAACCCCACCACATTGATTTGATGGCTCTGGGCAAAAAGCAGCAGCGCCAAAAAGCCGATCGCCAGGTTGGCACTGATCCGCCCCACGATCAGCAATTCGCTGTTAACCTTGCGCCCTCCCTTCAGGGCCGTATCCCGCAGATAAACATCGGCAAACCCCTTCACCAGCCGGGTTAATAACCAGGCCAAGGCCACCGTCAGGGCTAGGCTTACCCCCAGCTCTGTCAGGTGCAACCACAAGCCCCGCGGCAACACCAGCAAAGCCGATTCTGCCAGCAACAGGGTCACCACCAACCCGATCAACCCCGCATAAGGATCCACCGTGCGCTCGTACACCTCCGCCACATCCGGGCTGGCCAGTCGCTTCACCGTCGGCTTCAGCCATTTCGGGATCCCTCGCCCCAAGGCAAAGGCCAACACCCCCACCAGCGTGATTACCCCCACTTGGGGCCAACCTTTGTCGATCTCCAGCCCTTGCAGCCACTCCATGGGCAACTTACTCCGTCTCGGAGGCTTACCTCTTTTTTACTGTGCCGATCCCTTCTACCGACCGGCAACCCGCTAGTTGTTCATCTCCCGTTCCAGCTTGGTCATGGAGATTTGACTCTCCAGGCGGGAAATGCCCTCCCGAATCGTCATCATTTGTTCTTCCACTTCATCTAGGGATTTGCGCACTGCCTCTGCCGCGCTCATGTGTTGGTTGCGTTGCACCAAGGCATCTCGGGCCATGTCGTCGTTATTGTGTTGGGTGGCCTTTTCCGCTCGGATAAACCAGTCCTCCGCCTTTTGCAGAATTTCGTCGTACTGCCGTTCCAGTTGTTTGCGGCTGGCCAGCGTTGTGGTGAGGCTGCGCTGCAGCTGTTTCAGATCCCGTTCCATCTGCCGCAGGCTAACCTTCTTTTGACTGGGCTTTTTCCAGAGCAACTTGCTCAGGCCCACCATCACCACCACCGTGGCAATGCCCACACCCGCAGCCGCCGTCGGGTTTTCTCGAATGAAGGAGCCATCCAAAACATTCGCCCCCGCAAAGGCAGAGGCTTGCATCCCCGCTTCCCGAAACTCCCAAGGCATCACCGGGTTGCGTTGCTGCCAAAAGCCCAGCCGCGCCGCCTGGGCCTCCTCTTGGGCTTCTAGGTAGCGCTGACGGTTGGCCCCGTGTAAGAACCGCTCGTAAACCACCGCATGCCCCTGCCGCAACATCTCTAAATTCACCAGGCCGTCGGAGTTGTACACCTGGGCAATGTGTAGCCCTTCGGGGGTGACGTAGAGGGTATCCACCTGCACCAGGGATCCCGTCGGGATCAGGTTTTGTAACGCCTCTTGAGACAGCCGCCCCCACCGCCCTTGGGTCAGCTCTGGCGCATCCACATAGGAAAGACGAAAACGGGTCGGCCTACCGTTCAAATCCGCCCAGAAGGTATCCCCATCCACCACCGACCGCACTCGCGCTGTACCGGAAGATTGCGCCGCCGCCGGAAAGGTCAACCCAGCGCTCGCAAGGGCAGCCACAGTCACCAAGAGGGAAGTTCTTGAGGTCATCGGGGTCACTCCTATCGTGCAGGTCAAGAACAAAAGTTAAGAAATAAGAAGTCGGGGAACTTCGGGAACAAAGCGGAAACCCAGAGCGTCATCAGAGCTTGCAACGAGGCTAGCCATAAGTCCCCCCTGTGAGGGTATTGGGACTAGCACTTTTTCGTGCAAAAAAGTAAACTTTCTTGACGAAAGGTGACGCGACTCTTGAAGGAATCGCTTCGTGAGCTTGGGATGATTTGGGTTAGAGTTTAGCTTACAATGTTCGCCAGCGTCATACTCCTAAGGCGCAATCTTCACGGACGCGCTCATGGGCGTAAAAGGTAGGGCTCCTCATCCGGGAATTCTGGCAGAGGTGGAGCCAGAATCTCGACCTCGCCAGTGGGCAGGGTTCGCAGGACGGTACCCAGTCGGGCCAGTTGCTCCAGGACGAAGACGCGGGTATCCCGGTCGGTGGTGGAGTTGAACACGCTCATCCAAACATCAAACTGGGCCCGACGACTGAGGGGGCTACGGGCGATGCTGTCCCCCAGTTGGCGAAAATCATCTCCGGGCAGGCCCACTTGCTCGCGCCAAGCGGCGGCTTGATAGTAGTCGTTTCGACCGGCTTCCGCATCGCCCAAAAAGAGAAAGTTCAGCAGGGCCCGATCCACGTAGAGCCGCCATGCGCCAGGGTTGGTTTCGGGCGTGAAGTGCTGAAGGCCGCGATCTATGATTTCAATGGCTTGCTCCGGTTGCCCGGCCCGGTAGGCCAACACCAAGCTAGCCAGCCGATAGCCCAAGAAAAAATTGGGATCCAGCCGGGTCATGTGGTCGAAGTAGTCGAAGGCCAAGCCATAGCCGGTCAGGGTGCGTGCGAGGCCATCGCCGTAGTATTGGATCAGCTCCAGCCATAGCCAAGAGGCCCCCAAGTTGCGGTAGCCCAGCCATCCCAAAGCATTGGCCAAAGCGATGTTGCGCTCTTTACGGGCTTCGGCGTTTTCCAGCGCCTCCAGGTCAATCCGCTCCAGCATCGGCAACTGCATCCGGATCACGATCCCTCCACACATCAGCACCCCCAACACGGCGGGCAGGGTGCTTTGCAGGGAAAAGCGGAAACGGCGACGGGGTAGTGAAGCGGTGGTCATGGTGGGTACTTCGGGGATCCCCAAGCGGCTACACTCATCTTAAATTTTGCTCTACCCCCCTTTCTTATGGCCAGTAGCACCCTTTCGGCCTCGGAACGGGCCCTAGCCCTTTACGAAGCGCTGCCCTACCCCAATGTTCCCCTTTCGCAAACGGCCCGCAACGCCCTGCCGGAGATGTTCAAAATGAGCTACACCACGGCTCAGTACGTCCGTACCCATGCGGTGATCGAGCCTGAGGGCAAGGTTTTGTTGAATGCGGGCTGCGGCTCCGGCTGGGAAACCCTGATGATGGCGGAGGCCAATCCTGGGGCCAAGATTGTCGCCTTTGATCTCTCGCCAGCCTCGGTCAAGCTGACGGAAGAACGGCTGCGCTACCACGGCTTCACCGATACCGAATTTTATGTGCTCAATTTGCTGGATCTGGATCGTCTCGGGATCCAGTTCGATTTCATCAGTTTAAACGATGTGTTGTACTTGCTCGAGGATCCCACCGACGGCTTGCGGGCGATGAAAAGCGTCTTAAAACCCCAGGGCATTATTCGCGCCAACCTGCACCATCGGTACCAGCGGCAGGTGTTTTTCCGTATGCAAGAGGCCTTTCAAAAGGTGGGGCAATTTGATGTTGCTCCGGCTACGGGGGCGAAACATGTGCGGGAGTTTATGGGATCCCTGCAGGAAGAGGTGGCCAGGGCTGTGCTCTGGAATCCGGCTAATTACGTAGAGGATCCCGCCATTATGAACAACTATCTGCTTTCCAACGACAAAGGTTTTACCATCCCCGACTTGTTTCAGATGTTGCAGAAGGCTGAGCTGGGCTTTTTACGCTTGGTGGACATGCCCGATTGGTCGGTGGAGTCTTTGTTTAAGGAGGTGCCGGAGTTCGTGCGGCGCAAACTGGAAGACCTGAGCCCAATGGAGCGGCTGCACCTGTACGAACTCATTCGTCCCGCCCATCGCCTCATCGACTTTTGGGTGGATCACGCTGGATCTGCACGGGTGTTGCCCTGGAGCGATGCCGACTGGCTGGAGGGATCCGTGCAATGGAACCCGCTGTTGCTGGATAACCCCCGCTTTCACCAAGAGTACGCCAAGGCCTTGAACGGGAACCAAAACTATGAAATGCAATGGACAGGAGCCACCCACGGCCGGCTGAGCATTCCCCCGGACAAGCTGAAATGGCTGGCTCCGTTGCTGCAGGGGCCAACCCCGGTGAGGCAGTTGATTCAAGGGGTCGTCGAGTTGGGATCCCTGGATGAGGAAAAGGCTACCGATGAGGTGCTGACCTACCTGACGGCTTTGGAAGATTTTCTTTTCGTAATGCGGCAGCCCGGCCCGTAGGGGTAACCTTCTGGATGACTGCGCATGGGCTGGTGTGGCGCTGCAGGGATCCCTTCTGGCGCAAGGCCGCACCGCCCGCCGTGATCGTGGATGGCCTGCTGGTGATGGGCCCGATCAGCCTGCTGGCCACGATTCCCATTGCCCACCATTTGAACAAGCGCAACAACGCCCAAGAACAGCCCCGGGCTTCTCAGTGAAGGCTGTAGAACGTTTCCAAACTGTTGCGATCCCCCACAAAGCGCCAGTGCCAGGGCTCGTAGCTCACCCCTTGGGGGTTGCCTCTGGGGAAGGACAGCTCGAAGCCAAAGCGGGCGGCATTGCTCTCCAGCCATCGAAAGGCAGGGGTGGATTCAAACCCTTCCTGCGTATCAAATTGCGGGAAACCCGCGTCGCCAATATCGATGGCATAGCCGGTGTGGTGCTCGCTGTAGCCGGGGGGAGCGCTGACGGCAGCCCGTTCTTCTGGCCGCAAAGCGCGGGCTTGAGCCAGTTGAAAGAACAGGTATTCTTGATCGGCAATGGAGCGAAACCCCGAGATGGGCACCAGCCGGATCCCGGCTGCTTGAGCGGCCTCTGCCATGCGTCGGTAGCTTTCAGCGGCTGCTTGGCGCAAGCGGATCTCGCGGCCATGGTAGGCTCCTACCACCTGTAGGCTCTCCAGAGGGGCCTCCGAAAAGGCAAAATGACCCAGCAGAGAAACGCGCCCATCCTGCAGGGTCGGCTGAGGCAACAGGAGCTCGCCGGGCTCTTCCACAATCGCAACAGGATCCCCTCCCCACGACTCAAGTTCTGCCCATAGAATGCGCCCCAACCCGACCAGCAGCACCAGCACCATCAACCCCAAACCCAACCACAACCGCAGCGACACAGCCAGACTGCGTTTCCCTCCCACCTGAGTGGGTTGGCGACGTGCGACCGGAATGTCGTCATTCATGGGCAAAGGCAGGGGATCCAGCTAGGAGAACTCAAGGATACAGCCCCATTCACAGTCCCAAATCCGCCAGAATATCGCGGGCATGGGTTTCGGTATGGATACTTTGATACACCTTGCTAATTTTGCCCTCCCCATCGATCACATAGGTGACCCGCTTGGAGTAGCCGCCCCCATCCACGTCGTAGGCGCGGGTGATCACCCCACTGCTATCAACCAGTAGGGGGAAGGGCAAGTTGTACTTTTCGGTGAACTTTTGGTGAGAGGCTTGATCGTCCATGCTCACCCCCAACACCACCACATCTTTGCCCTGATAGTCGGCATAAGCATCGCGAAATCCACAGGCTTCTTTGGTGCAACCGGGGGTGTCGTCTTTGGGGTAAAAATAGAGGACGACGGTTTTACCTGCAAAACTGGCCAGAGAAACCTGATTGCCTTGGGTATCGATGGTGTTAAACCCGGGTGCAGCAGTGCCAACGGAGAGAACCATAAAACAGTGACCTAGATGGGCATAACGTGCAGGCAAGCCCACAATGCAGCTCAGGGCTGCCCCTCAGCATTCTCTTCAGCCCCACTTGCCTCTGTCAAGCCATAGCCAAGCCAGGTCCGGATCCCACTCTTGCCACAACCCACTACGGGTGGGCATTGCCCAGGCCATTGCCTTGGATCCCCTTTGGAGGGATCCCAACCCCTTGTTGGCCCAAGGAGCTAAGGAATACCAGCCTGCCACAGGCGAAGAAGGCTAATTGGGAATCTCGAGGGTGACATTGGCCAACTGCACATCGTCGTAATCCACCCACCCGCTGCCCTGCCGACCAACCGTGCTACTCCCCACCGGCACGGAAATTTGCAGGGATCCCCCCAGTAGGGGAATGCTGATGGGCACCTGGGGGCCACGGGTGACAAGGTTGGGTTGAATCACGGTTTTGCCCGTGCGCAGGGTAACCGTATTCATGCCCAGGCGCAGGTGTTGTAGGGGCAATGGAATCCGCAGGTTATCCCCCCCCAAGCGGATTTGCTCCACCTCCACCCCGTTGAGGATCACCTGCATCGGTGACATATTGGCGCTGGGGATCCGCGATTGACCGGCTCGATAGGCTTCGGCGGTATCCAACCCAATCAACGACCCAATCCGCAAAACCGGCGGACGTGGGGGCATCTGCTGCAACGTAAAGGAGCGGGTCAGCTCCACCCCCTGGGCTGGGGCAAGAAATTGTCCGGCAGCAGCGGATTCGGGCGAATACCGGTTATCCCCCAGCCGGATTACGTTTGATTCCAGCACCAAGGTCGTATTGGGATCCCAGCGCTCCAACTGCAGTTGCAAAGGCCGATCCCCGCTGGCTTGACCGCTGCCCGTACTTTGGGAGTAGGGCAAATAATTCTCCAGCCGTGCCACCAAAATTTCTTCCGCTGGTACGGCCCCTGGCAGGCGAAACCGACCCTGAGCATCCGTTCGCACCGAAATGCCTGCTCCCGGAATGGCCACCTCTGCCCCGGCAAGGGGTTGTCCGGTCAGCCGATCCACCACCTGCCCGGAATAGGCGGAATCCAACCGCACCTGTCCTGTGCGAGCGTCTGTTGCCACCTGAATGCGCTGCTGCAACAACTGCCAATCGGCTTCGGTGATCCGCCCATCCTGATTGACATCGGCAGCTCGGATCTGCTCGTCGGTCAACCCCCGTTCTCCCCGCAAGTAGGCCCCCAGCAGGTTCAAATCCTGCACCGTCAAACGGCCGTCACCATCCAGGTCTCCCGCCTGAAAGGGTTGCGCTTGCCCCGCTCCCATCCACCCGATGCTGAGGGATCCCAGTAGCAGCAGGGAAAGAGAACGGCCTAGAAAAGAGCCCACAGACATAACGACTCTCCTGGGGAAGGAGCTGGTGATAGATAAGGGAAGACGTTGCCTTTGTTGTAACGTAGTTCCCTCTTGCGCGGAAGGGTTGACGGAACTGAGGTAGATTACTCTTGAGCGCAATTTTGCCGGATCCCTTTTTGTCGGCTAGAGGCAAGCCAGGATCCGAAAACTTGGTGGTAGGATGGCCATGGTGACCTGCTTCTCCTATGGCTCGATACTCTTGCGTTACCCAGCTTGTGGGCTCAGCCGAGCAGTTGAGCGAGTCGATCCGCGCCATCTTGGAGCGCTGCCAGCTCAACGTCCTCCACAACAGTCCTGATTACTGGGTGGCCGGCGAACCCCCGGGGAAAAACCCCTACACCAAATTGGTGACCGTAGAAGTGTTGATGGATCGCACCCGTCAAACTGCTGATGGCTCCATCCAGGTGACCTGCATCGCCAAAAACGAGGAGCTGCCCCTAAAAAGCGTCAACCATTGCCAACAAACCTTTGACCAACTGAAGGCAGAGTTGGCCCAGTTGCAAAGTCAGCTTCAGCTTGCTGCTCAACAAAAAGATACCTTAAGATAGCAAAGCTGAGTTACCCGGATCCCATGGCGCGTCGCTGCCAGTTAACCAACAAGAAGCGCAACAACGCTTTCTCCATCTCCCACTCCCACCGACGCACCAAGCGCCTGCAGGAGGTGAATTTGCAGTGGAAACGCATCTGGTGGGAAGAGGGTAACCGTTTTGTTCGCTTGCGCCTGTCCACCAAAGCCCTGAAAACCCTCAAGACCAAAGGCATCGGAGCCATGGCCCGCGAAGCCGGGATCAACCTGAACCAGTTTTGAGTTTTTTCTTTCGCCGGTTGGGCTTAACAAAGTCAGCCCTTACAGCAACCCGAACAACTTGCGAGATTTGGGCTGTAGCCCCGCCAGTAGGGTGTTGAGGGTATCCCTCTGGGTGAGCTCGTTGGTGCCCGTTGCCTGCTCGATCAAAACCTTACGCATCTCGTCCGAGAGCTTGGCATCGGTAAAGTCGGCTCCGGCAAAGTGCATCTGATCAATTTGAGCATCCTGCAGGTTGGCCCCCACCAAAACGGCTTGTTCCAGGTTGGCCGATTGCAGTTGGCAGCTGACCAAGGCCGCCCCCGAGAGGTTGCTGCGAAACAGGTTGGCTTGGCGGAAGTCGCTGGAGAAAAAGTTCCCCTCCATTAGGTTGGCTGCAACCAAGCTGGCGCCTCGAAAGAGGGAATGGCTGAAGCGCCCCGCCTGAAAGCTGCTTTTGTCGAGCTTGGCAGCGGTGAAGTTGCTGTAGTCTCCCAGGGCTTGGCTGAAGCTGGATCCCCGCAGATCCGAGGCGGCAAAGTTGGCTCGCTCGATATCGGCGCGGCGAAAGTTACAAAGGCGAAGATCCGCTTGCTGCAGGCTGATGGAGCGCAAGTTAGCCCGAACCAAGTTGGCCTTGGGCATTTGAATGCGGTCGAAAAGGCCCCGCGAAAGATAGGCCTTTTCCAAGTTGGCACCCAGCAAAGGGCGCCCCTCACGGAGGGCTGCCAGCAACTCTCGTGTGCTTTCGATACGAACCGGGGCAGAGGATTCGGAAGAGGAGGCAGTCACGGACACGGGATCCCTACAGGCAGATCAGAAGGTGAGCCAACCCAGTCAGTGGAAGAAGTGCCTAAGCGTTGAAAGAGGCTACCAGGTATAGTATCAAGCTAACGTTTGTGCCGCCTACGGAGGTTAAGAGGGCATTAAAAAGGCGGTTCCGCATTGCTTTCTTGGGCCTACCTTTCTTCCTTGGGAGCGCGACACAAGAAAGGGCGGATGGTCTCCGATTTGTTGCATACTCAGGGCAGCCTTTCCCTGGTGATCCATGCAGGTAGCTTTCATCGTCGATCCGTTGCCCCAGTTGCAGGTGGGCCATGATACCAGCGTTGCCCTGATGGAGGCGTTGCAGAAACGAGGGCACCGCATC
This sequence comes from Thermostichus sp. DRC_bins_24, assembly GCA_039794845.1. Lineage (GTDB taxonomy): Bacteria > Cyanobacteriota > Cyanobacteriia > Thermostichales > Thermostichaceae > Thermostichus. Next base: position 65,434 of record JAUQVK010000037.1, on the reverse strand, counting down.
TTTTGCCTGGGCATCGCCGATCTGTACCTGGATCAAGGGGAAACCTGGGGATCCCTGGCAGAAATTGTGTTGGATCTCGAATCGGATCCCTGGTATGAGATCAAAGAACAGCAACTCCTGCCCTTGAGCCAAATGCAAGCGGTGTGGATGCGCAAGGATCCCCCCGTGGATACGGCCTATCTCTACGCCACCTACCTTCTGGATCGCCTCTCACCCCACAAAACCCTGGTGCTTAACCATCCTGCAGGGATCCGCTCCGCCAACGAAAAGCTCTATGCCCTGCAATTCCAAAATTGGACCCCGCGCACCCGAGTCAGCGGCAACAAACAACTGTTGCGCCAGTTTATCGAGCAGGAAGGCCAAGCCGTGCTCAAACCCTTGGGCGGTAAGGGCGGCGAAGGGATCCTACGGGTGAATGCCGGGGATCCCAACCTGAATTCGTTAATCGAGATCAGCACCCAATTTGGCCAGTTGCCCGTGATGGTGCAGGAATATCTGCCCGAGGCGGTGGCGGGGGACAAACGCATTTTGTTGCTAGAAGGAGAACCTCTGGGAGCGGTAAATCGCGTGCCCGGTCAGGGGGATTTTCGCGGCAATATTGCCGCCGGAGGTAGAGTAGAGAAAACCGAAATTACCGAAAAAGAACGTGCTTTGTGCGGGGCTTTGGCACCCGTGCTACGGCAAGAGAAGCTCTATTTTGTCGGAATTGATGTCATCGGAGAACGGCTGACCGAAGTGAATGTGACCAGCCCCACCATGCTCCGAGAAATGTGTCAGTTGGAAGCGGTGGATCTGGCGGATCAGGTGGCCCGGTGGTTGGAGAAGAAGGCGCCTATCAAGGGGTGATCAGCCCCACTAGGGTTTCAATAGGGAGTTTGGTTAGAGAGTTTCCAAAGATGCCAGGGATCCCTTTTCTCATACCCTCCATCTTCACCATTCAGGCCATAAAGAAAGCCCCAAAAAGGGGCTTAAACACGACCAATCAGCGATTTATAAAAGCTCTAGAGCAAATAAAAAAGGGCTCCATCACCAAGCTGCTTTGAACACAGTTACTAGAATCTCAGAAAAAAGGCCGGATCCCGGAAGCTCTTATCTTTTTTTTAGATTCTCCGGCTGTGAAGTGAACCCCGAGACGTTGACCCACCCTCTGGGTCGTGCGGTTCCCGGCAGGGTGCCGTAGGCACAGCAGAGTGACCCTCCAGCAGGATCGTGCTCTGCTTGGTCGGGATCCCTGTGGAGTTGTCTTGGCTGAGGATCCTGGCGTTACTCCTGGTCTTCGGTTGGCTTTTCTCGATCCAGCCAGCGCCAAGTGAGGGGTAACAAGAGTGCCGTCAACCCCAGCTTGATCAAATCCCCAACCCAGAAGGGAAACACCCCTTTATTCAGCACCTCCCAAAGAGAGGTTGGGCCGACATTCTGGTTCAGCCATACTCCCAGCCAAGTGGCACCAATCAGATAAATCAGAGCAGTACAGGCCAGCATCGCCGCCGCCATTTTCCACGCCTTGCGATCCACCCCCAGTTGCTGTACAAACCAGCCCATCAGCCCAGCTGCCAGAGGAAACGCCAGCAAATAGCCCCCTGTGGGCCCCACCAAATGGCTAAACCCGGATCCCCCGCCTGTGAAAACCGGCAGCCCCAAGAGACCTTCCAGTAGATAGAGCAAGAGGGTCAGAAAGCTCAGCCGTGCCCCGAAGCCGGCCCCCACCAACAGCACCCCAAAGGTCTGCCCCGTAATGGGTACCGGGGTAAAAGGCAAAGGGATCCGCAGCTGAGCCAGGACAGCCACAAACAAACTTCCCCCCAGGATCAACAACAGATCCCGAACACGGGAGGGACGAGGCAGCAGGGTTTGGGCCAAAGGGGGATGGACAAAGGCAGCAGTCATAGGGCGTATGGGGTTCTGAGAGGCGAATATGGCTTTAAATTATCCTGGGTAGGCTGCTTGTGAATCAATACAGCCCTTCCAGCTGACTCAGAAAGCGCAAGTCCTGTTACAGCCCTTTATGCCCAGGGCACACCGGCGTGTCCGCCAGTCGCGTGTAACAACTGGGGAAGTTGCGATCCGCCCCCCAGGGAGATGGCCCTCCGGGCCCCGCAGAGCAGGAGGGTGCTCCGCACCTCGCGGAGCGAGAACAGGAATCGCAATACCTGCTGTAGAAAACCCGCGCAAGGGCTGTAATGGCAATGGTTATAGAGATCAACCTTGAAACCGAAGTCCTTAGACCGCCCGGCTGGTCAAGAGGTCATCTAAGAGGCTATCTAGCAGTCGCCATCGTCCTCATCGCTTTCAAAATCAAATAGTCCAAAATGCCGGTGTTCTCCTCGCCGCGATAATTAAAGTTCGAGCGCACCAGCCACAGCCCTTGCCGATTGCGGCAGCAGAGATTCAATAGGGTACGAGCCAAGAGTTGCTGACGCGCCTGTGCATCGCGGGCTGGATCGAAAACGCTGCCATCCCATTCCGGGGTGAGTACGCGGTCGTTGTAGAGCATGTGCCAGAGGGAACGGGACCAACTGGGGTTGGTGATATCAAACCAAAACTGGTAATCAGCCTCTAGGCTCCGATTGATGTAGGCCACGGGCGTAGCGACCACCAAATGACGCGAATAGTCAGGCTCAAAACGGCTGCTGCTGGGGGTTTGTCCAGAGCGAATCATGGCCAAAAAGGAGGGATCCGCTTCTGAGGGGAAGGCCCGACGAAACCGTTGGGCTGCCTCGATCAACAGCCGCAGCAACTCTTGATCCTGGGCAGAGGAGATCACCTGAGCCAAATGATCCGCAAAAAATCGTTGAAAAAAATAGGCCAGAGGGGATCCCGAGCGATAACCTCGCAGCCAATGGAACAACTTCTGATAGCGCTCCAGGTTGGCAAACCCGACCCGCTCCGGCTGGCGTACCGCGGTTTGGGGGCGCAGCGACCGTCCCACCGGATCCAACGTATCTTCGGCCAGCAACGCCGCCCGGATTGGATCCAAATCCAGCACCATGCCCAACAGCAGCCGCCACTCCGGCAAGGTGGGAAAGGCTCCCCACTGGGGGTGGGCCAGTTCCGCTGCCGTCAATACCGCCCGCACCAGAGGATAGCGAATCAGGGCCGGAAAGGGGGTAATCGGCAAAATCGGCTCCTGCGGCAGTTGCTCCTGCAGGCTCAGGCTCACCCCAGCATCCATACGGGGCAGCAAAATGGCGATGCGAGAAGCCGGGATCCCTGCTGCCCGTAAGGTTTTAATCTGGGCAACCATCTCCTCCACCGCTGCAAACTGGGTCTCTCCCTCCAACAGTTTCACCGCGGGCAACTGCCCCAATTTCGGTTCGGGTAAGGGATGGGTAAACTGCGGATCCAACACCTGGGTGATCTGCAATCCCAGCTGGATCATTCCTACTGAGGCACGGTAGCTTCCCTCAAGAGGTTGAAATTGGGTCTCTTCGATCAAAAAGCGAGCCACACTTTCTGGAACCCCGGTGAACGAAGCGCCGCCGCCAATCGTGTAGCTAAAAAATTGACTTTTTAGGTGGGCTTGGCCCAGCCGGTAAAACTCCAGCGCTACCCCACAACTGTCTTCTGCTTGGTCCACAATCAGGTGATCCCACTGAGCCCAAAACTCCGCCAAGGGCAAAATCTGTTCCCGAAACAGCCGTATTTGCAGGCCAAAATCCAGGGATCCCAGTCCTAGGGCCGCCTCCCACAGTTGCCCCACACAACAGCCCATGGCCTGTAAAGCCTCAGCCCGAGCCGGATCGGTATCTTCTGGCCAAGCTTGTGCCAATCGAGATCCCACGGCCTCAGCCGCCAAGCCAGAAGCCCCCGCAATATAGGCCGCACTGCTGATTTGATCCCAAACCTGGAACTCCTTCAGCCCGATCTTGGCAAAGGCTTCCCCGTGGCGGGGACAAAGGGCACAGGCCCGCGCACAGAGAAATTGGGTTAAATCTTTGGCCAGAGGCACCGGCTCGAACTTGAGGGGCAATTGCGGGATCCCCGCCCGCACCTGCGGCCAATGGTCTGCCAAGGATTGTCCCACCCGTTGCAGAAAGGTCTCGACCCGCCAGGGCCCCACCAAACCGGAACGGGCTTGCTGCAAACGCCGCAGAACTTCATCAGCCTGTCGCTGGCTCCGCACCAAAAACAGAATCCGCCCCGGCTCGGATCCCGCCTCCAGCAAAGCGCAGTAGTGATCGACGCAAGCCTGAGTCAACCCGCTGCCTGCCCAGCCAATCACGCTCTTAAAAGGCGCTGGTTTTCCCTCAAAATGGCCCTTTCTCCCCACCGGAGCTGTCGTCACCGTCATTGGCCTCCTCAACTGACCGAATTTCTTCTGTGAAAATCTGGACAAACAGGTCTTTTCTTCACTATGATGTACTACTGTTGCCTATTAGGTTCGCCCGCTTTGACAAGGGTTTTCGGCAACCTTAGCGTGCTGCTACTCCAGATACTGCCCCACTGCGGGCAAGTCTGAGCAGTTTAAGAAGGCAGTTTGGCGTGTGATTTCGGGGTGAGTGAGGTAGAGAACACAGCAGCGGCTGGGTTGCTTCTCATCCGCTCGAACTTCATCGCTCCTGCCATTGCGTTTTGGTGCTGAGCAGATTGCCGTCGTGCTGCTCCCACCTGGATGGGCCGCTCAATAGGTGATGTCTCGATGCGTCCCAGATCCGGCAAGATCTGACGGATCCGGCTCGTTGGGCCAGTTGTTAAGTTGACAAAGGCGAGTCGTACAGGCTCGGTTGGAGGCTCTTGTGGTGCTTGGCATCCTTGGAAGAAAAGTCGGCATGACCCAGATCTTCTCCCCAGAGGGTCTGGCCATTCCTGTCACCGTTGTGCAGGCAGGTCCCTGCACCATTACTCAGATCAAGACCCAAGCCACAGATGGCTACAACGCTCTGCAAGTGGGTTATCTCCCCACCGCTGAAAAGCACCTGAGCCAAGCGCAGCGGGGTCATCTCAGCAAAGCAGGTGTGGGCCAGTGGCTCCGCCATTTGCGGGAGTTCCGCGTCGAGCAACCGGAAAGTTACCGGTTGGGGCAAACCCTCACGGTAGACATGTTCACCCCTGGGCAGTTGCTGGATGTAGCGGGCACTTCCATCGGGCGTGGGTTTGCGGGTAACCAAAAGCGCCACCACTTTGGTCGCGGTCCCATGTCTCATGGTTCCAAGAACCATCGCGAGCCGGGATCCATCGGCGCAGGCACGACCCCCGGTCGGGTGTTTCCGGGCCTGCGCATGGCGGGTCGTTTGGGGGCCAGTCGGGTTACCACCCGTAAGTTGCAACTGGTGCAGGTGGATGTGGAGCGGGATCTACTGCTCATCAAAGGCTGTGTGCCCGGCGTGGAGGGGGGGCTTTTGGAAATCACCCCCGCCAAACAAGTGGGCAACAAGCGCTAGTTGAGGGATCCCTAAGCAAACGCCGCAGTCGACCAGCATCCGCAAAGACGAGGGAACAATGGCAAGTTGTGTGGTTAAAGATTGGCAAGGGGAAACCGTGGGGAGCGCGGAGCTGAGTCTGAAGGTGGCTCGCCCCGAGGTGGCAGCCCACATCCTTCATTTGGCTGTGCGTCGGCAGATGACCAATGCCCGCCAAGGCAACGCCCACACCAAAACCCGTTCCGAGGTGCGCGGCGGCGGTCGCAAGCCCTGGAAGCAAAAGGGCACGGGACGGGCTCGAGCGGGTTCCATTCGCTCCCCGCTCTGGCGCAAAGGTGGGGTGATCTTCGGCCCCCGCAAGCGCGAATACAATCTGGCCATGAACCGCAAGGAGCGGCAGCTGGCTTTGCGTACCGCTTTGCAAAGTCGCGCTGAAGACCTGATTGTGGTGCAAGACTTTCAGGAGCAGCTCAACCCTCCCAAGACCCGCGAGGTGGCCCAGGCCTTGTTGCGCTGGGGGGTTATGGAAGACCAGTCGGCTTTGTTAATTGTATCTGATCGTTCAGAAGTCTTGGAGCGGGCCGTGCGCAACATTGCCCGTGTCAAGTTGATCGGCCTGGATCAGATCAATGTGTTTGACCTCCTCAATGTGGATTGGGTGCTGATTACCACCTCTGCACTGGAGCAGCTCAAGGCCCGTTGGGGATCCGAGCCGGTGGCAACTGAGGCGGCCTCTGCCCCATCTCCTCAAGCGGCCATCAACTCTGCCGAAGACATAGCGGAAGAAGAAGAGGAGCAAGGCGATGACTGAGAGCAAGCGGATCTTGGCGGACGTGTTGTTGCGCCCGATCGTCACGGAAAAAGCAACGGTGCTGATGGAGCAAGGCAAGTACACCTTCGAGGTGATGCCCACTGCCACTAAGCCGCTGATCCGGGCTGCGGTCGAAGAGATGTTTGGGGTGCGGGTCACCGCCGTTAACACCTTGCAGCCAGCCCGTAAGCAACGGCGGGTCGGTCGTTTCATCGGCTATCGTACGCGCCCCAAGCGGGCGATCGTCACCTTGGCGGAAGGCGATTCCATCACCCTCTTCCCCGATAGCTAAGCCGTTTCCTCTCCCCAATTGCTTGAACTGAGTCCCCCACCTCCACTCCAACCATGGGCATTCGTACCTTCCGACCTTACACCCCCAGCACCCGCCAGATGACGGTCTCTGACTTTGAGGAGCTGTCTCGGGATGAAAATGGCAAGCGGCACCGACCGGAAAAGTCTCTGCTGCAGTTCATTCATCGCAAAAAGGGGCGTAACAACCGCGGCATCATCACCAGTCGGCGGCGCGGCGGTGGCCACAAGCAGCTTTATCGCCTCATCGATTTTCGCCGGGATAAGCGTGGGATCCCTGCTCTAGTGAAAACCGTCGAGTATGATCCCAATCGCAATGCCCGCATCTCCTTGGTGCAGTACGAAGACGGCGAGAAGCGCTACATTCTTGCCCCCCGCTATTTGGAAGTTGGCACCACCATCATCGCAGGCCCCGATGCACCTTTCGAGGTCGGCAACGCCATGGCCCTAGAGCGGATCCCGTTGGGAACCGTCGTTCACAATGTCGAGCTGTATCCCGGTCGGGGCGGGCAAATTGTGCGGGCTGCAGGGGCCGGAGCCCAAGTGGTGGCCAAAGAGGGCAAGTATGTCTCTCTGAAGCTGCCCTCTGGGGAGGTGCGCATGATTCGGGCGGAATGCTACGCCACCATCGGCCAAGTGGGCAACGTCGATCACAGCAACCTCAGCCTTGGCAAGGCGGGGCGCAGCCGTTGGTTGGGTCGCCGCCCGAAGGTTCGCGGTTCGGTGATGAACCCGGTGGATCACCCCCATGGCGGTGGGGAAGGGCGGGCCCCCATCGGTCGCAGCGGCCCTGTCACCCCCTGGGGCAAACCCACCCTGGGCTACAAGACGCGCAAGCGCAACAAGGCCAGCAACAAACTGGTGGTGCGGGGACGGCGTCGGGGTGGTCGCCGCAACAAGGGCGGACGGGCTGCCCAGTAAAACCCTTCTTCTACTGTTGTTTTTGCTTGCTTTGACTTTCGAGGTTCTCATGGGACGTTCACTGAAAAAAGGCCCTTTTGTCGATGCCAAACTGCTTCTCAAGGTGGAGAAGATGAACGAGCGCAATGAGAAGCAGATGTTGAAGACTTGGTCGCGGGCCAGCACCATTCTGCCTGTGATGATCGGCCATACCATCGCGGTTCACAACGGCAAGCAACATGTGCCCTTGTTCATTACCGATCAGATGGTGGGCCACAAACTGGGGGAATTCGTTCCCACAAGAACCTTCCGCGGCCACGCGGGTAGCGACAAGAAGGCATCTCGTCGTTGAACAGAGCAACCGATTGGGAGAGTGATCCAACAGGAGAGCGTTATGGCTGATTCGTCATCTGACATCAAAGCGGTAGCCCGCTACATCCGCATGTCCCCCTTTAAGGTGCGTCGGGTGCTGGATCAGATCCGTGGGCGTACCTATGCCGACGCCTTGATCCTATTGGAGTTCATGCCCTATGCCGCCTGTGAGCCGATCCGTAAGGTGCTGCGCTCGGCCGTAGCCAATGCAGAACACAACAACGGCCTGGATCCACGGGATCTGGTCATCAGCCAAGCCTATGCCGATCAGGGGCCCGTGTTGAAGCGGTTTCGCCCCCGTGCCCAGGGTCGGGCCTACCCAATTCGCAAGCGCACCTGTCACATCACCATTGCCGTCCGGCCCATGGAAGCTGAAGCGGCAACGGCCTCCTAAACTCCTCCTTCTCAGACCTTTACCCTTCAACCGACACCACCATGGGACAGAAGATCCACCCCAACGGTTTTCGCCTCGGCGTGATTAAAGACCATCGCAGCCGCTGGTTTGCCGATCCGGCTCACTACCCAGCTTTGCTGCGGGAGGACGAGCACATTCGCACCTACCTAACCAAGCAGCTGAGCAGTGCCGGTTTGGCGGATATTCAAATTGAGCGTAAAGCGGATCAAATTGACCTAGAAGTTCGGGCCTCTCGTCCGGGAGTGGTGGTGGGTCGAGGAGGAACCGGCCTGGAGGCACTGCGCCAAGGTCTGCAAAAGGAACTTGGCCTACAGGGCGGCACCGAGCGGACGATCCGCATCAATGTGGTGGAGGTAGCGCGCGCTGATGCGGAAGCGGCCCTGCTGGCGGAAAACATCGCTCAACAGTTGGAACGGCGGATTGCCTTTCGTCGCATTGTGCGTCAGGTGATTCAACGGGCTCAGCGGGCGGGTGTGCAAGGGATCAAAATCCAAATTGCCGGGCGACTCAACGGGGCCGAAATTGCTCGCAGCGAGTGGACTCGAGAAGGGCGGATCCCTCTGCATACCTTGCGGGCGGATATCGACTATGCCGAGCATGTTGCCCGCACCACCTTCGGCATCATCGGGGTCAAGGTTTGGATCTTCAAAGGCGAAGTGCTTCCCGGCCAAGAGCGACCGGAGCAAAAAGCCCCGCTGCAACAGCCCAAGCGGCGGCAACAACGGCGGCGCCCCACCTTTGAAGACCGCTCGGCAGCAGATGCTTGAGGATTTCACTCCTAGGGATATCGGTTCACAGTTGAGGAACGGCCATGTTAAGCCCCAAACGGACCAAATACCGCAAGCAACAGCGCGGGCGCATGAAAGGCAAAGCCACCCGAGGTAACCGCATTAACTTTGGGGAGTACGCCCTGGTGGCCACCGAACCCTGCTGGATCACCGCCCGGCAAATTGAGGCCAGCCGTCGTGCCATGACCCGCTACGTCCGCCGTGGTGGTCAGATCTGGATTCGCATCTTCCCCGACAAGCCCGTCACCCAGCGGGCCGCCGAAACACGGATGGGATCCGGTAAGGGCAACCCCGAGTTTTGGGTCTGTGTCGTCAAGCCGGGCCGTATCCTCTTCGAGATGGGGGGAGTGGCAGAACCGATTGCTCGCGAAGCGATGCGCCTTGCCGCCCAGAAGCTGCCGATCAAAGTAAAGTTCGTCACCAAGGCTGATTTTGCGGAAGAAGCCTCCGGTAAAGACGCTGCTGCAGAACTCGCTGCTACTGCCCAAGGAGAGTAACTGTTATGCCGATGCCCAAAATTGCCGATGCCCGTGCCCTGTCTGACGAAGAGTTGAGCAACGAGATCTACACAGTTAAGAAAGAGTTGTTTGAGCTGCGCCTACAGCTGGCCACACGACAGTTGAATCAACCCCATTTGATTCGCTTGCGCAAACACAAACTGGCCCAGTTGTTGACGGTTGAAGGGGAACGCAAGCGGGGCGAGCGCCCAGAGGAGAAGAACTGATGGCTGTTCGAGAAAAGATTGGCATTGTCGTCAGCAACAAGATGCAAAAAACAGTGGTCGTTGCCGTTGAAGATCGGGTTGCCCACAGCAAGTACGGCAAAATCGTCGTCAAAACCAAGCGATTCAAAGCCCATGACGAAGAAGACCGCTGTCAAGAGGGGGATCTCGTGCGGATCACCGAAACCCGTCCCCTTAGTCGAACCAAGCGTTGGCAGGTGGCTGAGATTCTGCGGGAGGTGAAGAAACTATGATTCAGCAGCAAACCATGTTGACGGTGGCCGACAACACCGGGGCACGCAAGATGATGTGCATCCGCGTCCTGGGTAGCAGTGGCCGTCGCTACGCCAGCTTGGGGGATGTGATCATCGGGGTCGTCAAGGATGCCCTGCCCAATATGCCTGTGAAGAAATCGGATGTCGTCAAGGCCGTCGTCATCCGCACCGTCGATACGGTACGTCGCCCTGATGGTATGTGCATCCGCTTCGACGACAACGCCGCCGTAATCATCAACAACGAAGGCAATCCACGCGGAACACGGGTCTTTGGCCCAGTAGCCCGTGAACTGCGCGAGAAAAACTACACCAAGATCGTCTCGCTTGCCCCGGAGGTACTGTAATGGCTCGTCCTCTCAAACCCAGCCAGATTCGGCGATTGACCGAACGCTCTGGCATTCGCAAGCACCGCAACGGGTTGCGCTACAAGATGCGCATCAAACAGGGCGATACGGTACAGGTGATCTCTGGGGATGACAAAGGCAAAATTGGCGAGGTGCTGCGGGCCTTCCCTGAACGCAACATGGTCTTGGTGGAGGGGGTGAACATCGTTACCTACCACCGCAAACCACAGCGGGAGGGGGAAAGCGGCAGGATCGAAACCAAAGAAGCTCCCATTCCTGTCTGCAAGGTGATGGCCTATTCCAAAAAGCAGGAAGTGGCCAGCCGCATTGGCTACCAAATCACTGCCGATGGCCGTAAAGTCCGTGTTCTCAAGAAAACCGGCGAGATCCTCGACTAAGCAAGATTCCTTTTTATTGGTTTGGCTCTGACCCAGCCCAGAGCCGTAAGGAGAACCCTCCCATGCCTCAACGCCTACAAACCCACTACACCCAAGTTATTCTTCCCAAACTCCAAAAGGAGCTGGGGTACACCAACATTCATCAGGTGCCCCGCCTTGAGAAGATCGTGGTCAACCGTGGCCTTGGAGATGCCTCTCAAAACGCCAAGGCTTTGGAGTCCTCCATTGCTGAGATCAGTACCATCACAGGCCAGCGTCCGGTGATTACCCGCGCCAAAAAGGCGATTGCCAGCTTCAAAATCCGTAAGGGCATGCGGGGGTGTTTGATGGTGACCCTGCGGCGGGAACGCATGTATGCCTTTCTTGACCGCTTGATCAATGTTGCTCTCCCCCGTATCCGCGACTTTCGAGGCGTTAGCCCCAAAGCTTTCGATGGGCGGGGGAACTACACCCTCGGTATCCGTGAGCAACTGATTTTTCCGGAAATCAGCTACGACTCTGTGGATCAGCTGCGGGGCATGGATATCTCGATCGTGACCACTGCCAAATCCGATGAGGAGGGACGTGCCCTGCTCAAGGAGTTCGGCATGCCCTTTACCTCTTAGAGTTTTGCCTTCTTGTCCCCTCCTGGTGTGCTTGTGCACCGCCTCTACTGACCTGAATCGATCTCCTGAGGAGTACCGACCCACCCATGGCCCACACCAACGACACGATCGCCGATATGCTCACCCGCATTCGCAACGCCACGATGGCTCGGCACGAGTCGGTGGCGATCCCAGCAACTCGCATGACTCGCAGCATCGCTCGCGTCCTTTACGAGGAAGGTTTTGTGAGCGAGTGGAAAGAAGAGGGAGAAGGGATCCAGGCTCAGCTCACCTTGCGGCTGAAGTACAAGGGCAAAGGTCGTAAGCCGATCATCAACGGCCTGAAGCGGGTGAGTCGGCCGGGGCTGCGGGTGTATCGCAATCACAAGGAGCTGCCCCGTGTGCTCGGAGGCATTGGCATCGCCATCATCTCCACCTCCAGTGGCATCATGACCGACCGGGATGCTCGCAAGCAGGGCATCGGCGGTGAAGTGCTCTGCTTTGTCTATTGATCTATTTGATTGATCTCTTGAGTTGAATTGTACTCTTGTCAGGAGTTTTCCCATGTCCCGTATCGGTAGACGCCCCATTCCCCTTCCTGCCAAGGTGGAGATCCAGATCGAAGGCCGGCAGATCTCGGTCAAGGGACCCAAGGGACAACTGTCTCGCAGCCTGCCCCCCCTGGTTTCTGTAGATCGAGAGGCTCAGGTGCTCACGGTCAGCCGGGTCAACGAGTCTCGGCCTGCCCGCCAACTGCACGGCCTCTGCCGCACCTTGGTCGCCAACATGGTGGATGGGGTATCCAAGGGGTTTGAACGTAGGCTGGAACTGGTGGGTGTGGGCTACCGCGCTTCCACCCAGGGCACCAAGCTGATCTTGAACGTCGGTTACAGTAACCCGGTGGAGATCCCCTTCCCCCCCGGGATTCAAATTGCCGTCGAGGGCAACACCACGGTTGTGGTCTCGGGCATTGACAAGGAGCTGGTGGGGAACACCGCCGCACGGATCCGGGCCACCCGCCCACCGGAACCCTACAAGGGCAAAGGGATCCGTTATCAAGGGGAACAAGTGCGCCGCAAGGCAGGTAAATCTGGGAAAGCGAAGAAATAGCCATGAAAACCAACCGCAAAACCACCACCCAACGTCGCCACCGGCGGATTCGTCGCAAAGTTTTTGGCACCGCGGAGCGGCCTCGCTTGGCCGTGTTTCGCTCCCACCAACATATCTATGCCCAGGTCATCGACGATGTGGCTCAGCATACCTTGGCTTCGGCCTCTACCCTTGACACCGAACTGCGGCAGGAGTTGGGGGAGATCAGGGCTGCCACCCAGGAGGCCGCCACTCTGGTTGGTCGCTCGGTTGCCGAACGGGCTTTGCGGGTAGGCATTTCGCAGGTGGTCTTTGACCGGGGGGGCAAACTCTATCACGGACGCATCCGCGCCCTCGCCGAAGCCGCCCGAGAGGCAGGTTTGCAGTTTTAAGGGTTGAGTGGAGCCACGGGATCCCTGGGGATCCCATGGGGCAAACAGCTGGCACAGACATCCAAATTCAAGGTAGGGATCCCAACCGTCACTGAGGACAGATACACATGGCTGAGCAGAGAGAACGTCGCAGAAGCAAGAAAAACCGCGAAGAGCAATCGAACGAGTGGCAAGAACGGGTTATCCAGATCCGTCGTGTTACCAAGGTGGTCAAGGGTGGCAAAAAGCTGAGCTTCCGAGCTGTGGTGGTGGTCGGCAACGAGCGCGGCCAAGTCGGGGTTGGCGTGGGCAAGGCCAATGATGTAATCGGGGCGGTGCGCAAGGGAGGGGTGGATGGCAAGAAGCATCTCATCGATGTGCCCCTCACCAATGGCCTGTCGGTTCCCCATCCCATGCGCGGGCGCGGTGGAGGTGCTGCTGTATTGGTCATGCCTGCCGCCCCCGGTACGGGGGTGATCGCGGGGGGAGCTGTGCGTACGGTTCTGGAATTGGCGGGAGTACGCAACAGCCTGGCCAAGCAACTGGGATCCAGCAACCCCCTCAACAACGCCCGTGCTACCGTCGATGCGCTGCGGCGGATGCGAACCTTTGAACAGGTGGCCCAGGATCGCGATATCGATGTGCGCCGCCTATTTAGCAAGTGAACCAGCAAGTGAACCCAAGGTGACCATGCGACTGAAGGACATTCAACCCCAAGCGGGATCAACTCGGCGACGGCGGCGGCTGGGTCGTGGCATCTCTGCCGGCCAGGGAGCCTCCTGCGGCAAGGGGATGCGTGGGCAAAAGGCCCGCAAAGGGGGCAGTACCCGGCCCGGTTTTGAAGGCGGTCAAACCCCCCTTTATCGGCGGGTGCCTAAGCTCAAACATTTCCCTTGCTACACGCCGCGCCCGGTTTACACCCTGATCAACCTGCGCGCTTTGGCAGAACTGCCCTCCGGTAGCCAAGTGACTCTGGAAAGTCTGATGGAATGGGGGATCGTCACCACCAACGATGGCCCCCTGAAAATCTTGGGCCACGGGGAGGTGAGTGTGCCCCTGACGATCAGCGCTGCTGCCATCACCTCCGCCGCCCGGGCCAAGATCGAGGCGGCAGGCGGTCAGGTGCAAATCCTGGGATCCTAACTTTTCTGCCTGGCACTGACCGCTTGCTTTTGCCGACTGCCCTACCCGAGGCGTAGAGTGGTAAGTAGCTCACCTTGCCCTTCTGTTCCCGCGAGGTTCCCCTCCCTATGGTTGACTCACGAGGCTCTACCCCCTCCGCTCAAGAAACCTTCATGCAGATGGCCCAAGCCGCCGGCCTACGGGGTCGGCTGTTTCTGACGCTGGGTCTGTTGCTGCTGGTGCGACTGGGCATTTACATTCCGATCCCCGGCATCGATCGGGCTCGTTTTGCCGCCGAAGCCGCCAACAGTCCTGTGTTTGGGCTGTTGGACGTGTTCTCGGGCGGAGGGATTTCGGCGCTGGGCATCTTTGCCTTGGGCATCTTGCCCTTCATCAACGCTTCGATCATCATGCAGCTGCTCACCCCGGCCATTCCGGCTTTGGAGAACCTGCAGAAAAACGAAGGAGAACAGGGACGGCGACAGATTTCTCAGTACACGCGCTACGTTACCTTGGGCTGGGCCATCATCCAGGGGATTGGCATCTCCTTCTGGGTACGGGAGTTTGCCAGTACCACCAACGAATTGGCCTTCATGGCCTCCACCACGTTGGCCCTGGCAGCGGGATCCATGTTCATAATGTGGCTGGGGGAACTGATCACCGAGAAAGGCGTGGGGAGCGGCCCTTCACTGTTGATCTTTGTGAACATCGTCGCCAGCCTGCCTCGAGCTCTAGGGCAAACCATTAGCTTGGCCCGTACCGATAGCAGCAGCATCGGTGGCATTCTTCTCTTGACTGCCATCTTCCTGGTCACCATTGTCGGTATCGTCTTCGTCCAAGAGGGCAGCCGCAAGATCCCCATCGTCTACGCCAAACGCCAGGTGGGCAACAAGTTGTTCCGTGAGCAGAAAAGCTACCTGCCCCTACGGCTAAATCAGGGGGGCGTGATGCCGATCATCTTCGCCTACTCGGTGATGTCTTTGCCCTTGGCCTTGGCCCAGTACACCCAGAACTTGACCTTGGTGCAGGTGGCGAATCTTTTGGCCCCCACCTCTTGGTTTTATATTCCGGTCTACTTTGTCCTCATCCTCCTCTTCAGCTATTTCTACACCTCCTTGATTATCAACCCGGTGGATCTCTCCCAGAATCTGAAGAAGATGGGAGCCAGCATTCCGGGGGTACGTCCTGGTAAAGCGACGGCGGAGTACATCGAAGGAATCCTGAATCGACTCACCCTGTTGGGGGCGCTGTTTCTGTGTGCTGTGGCCATCATTCCCACGGCAGTGGAACGGGCAACCGGCATTACCACCTTTCAAGGATTGGGGGCCACTTCCCTCTTGATCTTGGTGGGGGTGGCGATTGAGACCTCCAAGCAGATCCAAACCTATGTGATCTCGCAACGCTACGAAGGGATGGTGAAGCAATAGTGCCACGGTTAATTTTTTTGGGGCCGCCCGGAGCGGGAAAGGGTACGCAGGCAGAACGGTTGGCGGCTGCCTTTCACATGCCCAAAATCTCAACGGGAGATTTGTTGCGAGCGGAGGTGAAGGCCCAAACTCCCCTGGGATCCCAGGCCAAAGTCTACATGGATGCGGGAGAACTGGTGCCGGATGCGGTGCTGGTGGAGATGGTAAGGGGACAACTGCAGCATTCGCCAGAGCAAGGTTGGATCTTGGATGGCTTTCCCCGCACCCTGCCCCAGGCGGAAGCCCTAGAAGCTCTGCTGAAAGAACTTGGACAAGATTACGATCACGTTCTCAACCTGGATGTGCCGGATGAGGTGTTGGTGGCGCGGCTGCTGGCTCGTGGACGGGAGCAGGGGCGCAGCGACGATGCCAACGAAGCAGTGATCCTGAAGCGGTTGCAGGTGTACCGCCAACAAACTGCCCCTCTGATCGACTTTTATGCAGCCAAGGGCCGTTTGCAACGGGTAAACGGCGACCAATCGATGGAGTCGGTTCAGGAACATCTCCAGGCCCTGCTACAAGGCTGCGGGAGGATAGCGTGATTAGGACAGGAGCCGGCAACCCCTCCCAAATGGGATCCCAGCGGCGTGGCATGCAGCTCATCGAAATCAAGTCTCGACGGGAAGTAGAGAAAATGCGACGGGCAGGCCGGGTGGTGGCGCAGGTGCTGCAGGAGATTTCGGAGCGTTTGCAACCGGGCTGGACCACTGCAGACATCGATGCCTATGCCGAAAAACGGGTGGCGGAACTGAACGCCTTACCTAGCTTTAAGGGCTACTACGGCTTTCCCGCCTGTGTCTGTGTCAGCGTTAACCACGAAGTGGTGCACGGGATCCCAAGCCGCCACAAGCTGGTTCAAGCCGGGGACGTGGTCAAGGTGGATTTCGGCGCCATTGTCGAGGGGTGGCACGCGGATTCTTGTCTCACCATCGGTCTGGAGCCCCTGAGCGACGCCTCCCGCGATCTGATTGATACTGCCGCCAAAGCACTGCAGACGGGTATTGACCACGTGCGCCATGGCATCTTGCTTCAGGATGTCTCGGCAGCCATCGAAGACTACATCGAGGGGCGGGGCTACTCGGTGGTTAAGCAGTATGTCGGCCATGGGGTGGGGCGCAACCTACACGAAGAGCCGCAGTTCCCCAACTACCGCACCCGCGATCTGCCCAACCCCAAATTGCGCTCTGGCATGACCGTAGCCATCGAGCCGATGGTGAATGCCGGGGGAGAGGCAACCCGAGTGTTGGGGGATCAGTGGACGGTGGTGACGGTGGATGGTGCTTGGTCGGCCCAGTTTGAACATACCGTTTTGGTCACCGAGTCTGGGGCAGAAATCTTGACGGATCGTACCCCCTTCCAATCCTGAGGGATTTGCTGCAAAAGCTAGGATGGAGAGGTCAAGTGGTCTGATGAAGGGTGTTGTTGTGTCGTTTTTAGGAGGGTTCATTGTCTAAAGAAGATGCCATTGAGATGGAAGGGGTGGTCACAGAATCGCTGCCCAACGCCATGTTCCGAGTTGATCTGGACAACGGCTTTAACGTACTTGCCCACATCTCCGGCAAAATTCGCCGCAACTACATCAAAATCCTGCCCGGTGATCGGGTCAAGGTGGAGCTGAGCCCCTACGATTTGAACAAAGGGCGCATCACCTACCGCCTCAAGAAAAAATGAGGAGTTCTCCCGCTCTGTTCTGGGGCCGCTTAGCATGAAAGAGCTGAGCCAAGTTCTCAAAACCGGTCTATGGGCCACGGCTGCGGGCGTCGGTATCTTGGCCATCCTCAATGCCTGGATCTCCGCCCAGACGCAGCCCCTGCAGAGCCTGTTGCCGGGAGAAGAAAGAGTTTGTTTCTGGCGCGGTCATCGTTTGTTTTACAAAGTCACGGGATCCGGACAGCCGTTGCTGTTGCTGCACGGAATCGGGGCAGGCTCCTCCAGCTACGAATTTCGTGCCGTCCTGGCCGAGCTGGGCCAGCGCTATCAGGTTTATGCCCTAGATTTGTTGGGCTGGGGCAACTCCGAACGCCCCGATCTGGAATACACCGGTGACCTCTACGCCCAGATGATCGAGGACTTTGTTGCGCAGGTGATCCGGCAGCCCTGCCACGTCATCGCCAATTCCCTCTCGGCAGGGTTTGTCCTGCGCTCAGCCCGCCTGTCCCCTCAACACTGGCGTAAACTCCTTCTGATTGCCCCTCTGGGGGACAACAGCCTGGTGCCCGACAACGTCGGGATCCCGCTGGCCCAGTTGGCCTATGGGTTGCTCAGCCTGCCTGTGGTGGGCCTGGCCCTCTACAACGGCATTACCGCCCCTTGGAGTGTGCGTCTGTTTACGGAACAAAGCCTGTTCTCGCCGGACTATGCTCTGGAGGAAGCTGTGGTGGACTACTACTACCGGGCCGCTCACCAGGCGGGGGCCAACTTTGCCCCACGCTCCTTCTTAACGGGCAAGCTGAATTTGCCGATTCAGGAAGATTTTCGGGTGGTGGCCAAACCCATGGCCCTGGTTTGGGGGGAGTGCAATCGTCTCACGGCTCCAGAACAAGCGGATCGGTATCGTGCCCTGCGCCCTGAAGTGCCGATTTACCGCCTGCCCGGGGCGGCTTTCCCCCACATCGAAGCGCCGTCGGCCTTTTTGTCGGTGGCGCTCAACTTCTTGGCGGAAACGGACCCAACTTTGCCCAGTTAGTCGAGCCCGGGTTGGATGGCAACGGATCCCTTGCTAAGGTGGGGGCGATTTTGACCGATGCTGTTGCGGATGCTGGAGTTCCTAACTCAAGGGCCACTGGGGATGTTGCCGGCTCAAGGGGCCGGCGAAACCCTTCCGGATGGGATCCCGAACGCTGAGGGGGCCACCGAATCTTTGCCGGCCCGTTTCACGGGGGAATTTCTCAACCAAGTGGCCGATTTCACCACCCGGTTGAGTCTGGAAGGGTTGCAGAGGCTGGTGCAATTGGTGGGATCCGATCCGAGTGGGATCCCGTTGGGCGTGCAGAGTCTGGTGGCCACAGGGGTGCTGATGGCCCTCATCGGCAGCTTGGTGGTGGGGGTGCGCCGCTTCATTCGCCGAGAACTGCATCCCCAACGGCGCCGACGGATCCGTCACTTTCTCTCCCGCACCCTGCTAATTAGCTTAATTCGTCCCCTCAGCTTCCAAATTTGGGTGTATGGGGGCTTTTTGGCCATGGCTCCTCTGCTCAGCTACCTGGAGGGCTACGACCGCATTTCTGGGCGGCAAATGTTCAGGGTTTTGTACTACCTGATCGTCGGCTCTTCGGTGGTGGGTGGGGTCTGGTTCACCCTGCTGGTGTTGGAACAGGTGCGCAATCGCGCCAAAGCCGCGGCCCGCAAAGCCAAACAGGCTTCTTTTCTCCATGCCATTTGGATCCCGACGACGGTTCGCTGTCTGGAGGTGATCGCCCCGTTGTTGGCGGTGTTGGTGTTTTTTCAGTTGGTGCCGGTGCCCGCCGCCTTTCAAGAGGGGATCACGGCTTTGTCGTGGGTAATGAGCATTCTCAGCCTAGCTTGGGTGCTGGCTCAGTTTTTCCTGAATCTGGATGACATCATCCTGCGTAAGTTCGATATTTCTGCTGCCGACAACCTGAGGGCACGCACCATCTACACCCAAGTGCATGTGATTCAACGCATTGGCCTGTTTGTGCTGGGGTTGTTGACGGTTGCCGCTGTGCTGTTGTTTTTCCCCGCCGTCAGACAGTTTGGTCAGGCGATCATCGCCTCGGCCGGTGTGGCCGGGATCATCATCGGCTTTGCCATGCAGAAGGCCCTGGGTAACCTGTTTGCCGGGATTCAAATTGCCTTTACCCAACCGATCCGCCTGGGTGATGTGGTGATCGTGGAAAACGAATGGGGTTGGATCGAAGAAATTACCCTTACCTATGTGGTGGTGAAAATTTGGGATTGGCGGCGGTTGGTATTGCCGATTAGCTACTTTATCGAGCGGCCCTTCCAAAACTGGACACGTACCTCCGCCTCGATCATCGGCACCATCTTTATGTACGTGGACTACACGATTCCCGTGCAAGTGTTGCGGGAAAAGTTCGAGGAGATCGTACGTCGGCACCCTCTCTGGGATGGGCGAGTTTACGCCTTACAGGTGACTGAGTTAAGAGAGCGCACGGTAGAGTTACGGGTCTTGGTCAGTGCCGTCGATTCGCCGAAAGCCTGGGATTTGCGATGTGATGTGCGCGAGCAAATGTTGAATTTTGTACAGACCCATTACCCAGAATCCCTACCCCAAATCCGCATCGAAACGGGCAAGGTCAGATTCCCTTCAGAACCTTTTGGGGAGCCGAAACGACAACTGTTGGAGCATTCTTAAGTTGAGTTCGACCCAAACCCGGATGGGATGACGGTGGGGCAGGAGTTTTGGAGTGGGATCCCTTGAGGTTAAGAGAAGCCCATAGCCCTGAGGGCAGTTATTGACTATGATCCGGGCGTGAGGTGTGAATAAGTATCAAGCTGATGGCAACCGAACGCATTCGTTTTGCACAAGTCTCGGATACTCACCTGATGCCGGAGACAGGGTGCCGCTGTTGGTGGATGTCGGACTCTCCCCGTCGCCAGTTGGAATCAGCCATCGCCCACCTCAACCAAGTGCCGGATCTGCGCTTTGTGGTTTTTACCGGAGATTTGGTGGATCAAGCGGATCCCGCCAGTTTTCAGTGTTTTCAAGAGATTCTCGCTCGGCTGCGAGTGCCCTACTACCTCAGCCTCGGCAACCACGACATCGACACCTTGGGGAGAAAGGGGCGTTTCAACCGAGAGCAATTCGTCCGTTGGTGCCAAGACCAGTTTCCGCTGTCGCCGGCCCCGACCGGTTACGTGGATTACAGCCTTTCCCCTCTGCCCGGGATCCGATTGATCGCCTTGGATGCCAGCTTAGGCCGTTTCCCGTTGCCCCAGGGTGTCTTGCGCCCAGCCCAACTGCAGTGGCTCGCCCAGCACCTGCAAACCCTGCCGGAGGAATGGCTGATCCTGCTGATTCATCAGCCTCCCTTCACCTCTTCTACCCAAATGGACTCGCTGTTGTTCCGCAAGTATCGGCTCCTCACCGAACAAGCCCTCACCCTGCATAGCATCTTGGCCAGCCATGGCCGCGTGGTGGCGGTGTTGAGTGGGCATTTGCACGTGCCGAAGGTCTACGTGCGAGACGGGATCCCCTACATGACCGCCCCCCCTTTGGTTGGGCCCATTTCCGCTCTGCGGATCTTTGAGTTGGACGTGAATCCACGGCGAGGGGTGTTGCGCTACCAGTGGGTGAACTTGCTAGAGCTGGATCCCAGCCCCCTTTGGCATGGCTTGGTGATGGGGATCCGGCGGGATCGTTGGGGGCAAATTCCCCTCCGGGTCAGGGGATCCCAATGGCTACCCCTGCCTGCAGCAGCACGATAGCCCTAGAAACTCCTAAAACCTGACCGAATTAATGTAGATTAAGAAAATAACGGTAACTCGGTGTCTTCACCCTATGACGGCAACACGTTCTTCCCTGAGTCGTTGGGAACTGGCGGCCCAAGCGCTGCAGGAGCAGTATCAGTCCCAGGTTGTGTTTTTGAGCGAACAGTTCGAGTCTTTGCCTGCAAACGACTTGCTCACCTGGGCGGAGCGAGAGTTTGGGGATGGGTTGTTGCTGGCCTGTAGCTTTGGCCCGGAAGATCTGGTGTTGATCGACCTGCTCACCGCCATTCGCCCCCAGACCCGTGCTTTTTTCCTGGATACAGATTTTCACTTTCCCGAAACCCTAGAGCTGCGGGAACAGATTTTGGCGCGCTACCCCCATCTGCAGCTGGAGAGCTTGAAACCCTTGCTCACCCCAGAAGAGCAGGCGGCCCAATACGAGCCGGAACTGTATCGTTCTAACCCCGACCTTTGCTGTAGCATTCGCAAAGTGGAGCCCTTGAATCGCGCCTTGGTCAGCTGTACCACCTGGATTACGGGGATGCGTCGGGAACAATCCCCCACCCGCGCTGATATTGGCAAAGTGCAATGGGATGGCAAACGCAACCGCCTCAAGCTCAACCCTCTGGCCGACTGGACAGAAACCCAAGTGTGGGACTACATCCGCACCCACGGGATCCCTTACAACTCCCTGCACGACCGCAACTATCCCAGCATCGGCTGTATTCACTGCACCGCCCCTGTTGCCCCCGGTGCGGATCCCCGTTCTGGTCGCTGGCAGGGCAAAGCCAAAACCGAATGTGGCCTGCATACATGAGCACTTCCCCTGTTCTTGAGGTGGCTCGGCTTGAAATTACCCCGGGTTCTGAAGCTGCCTTTGAAGCCGCAATCGCTCAGGCCTTTGGGTATCTGCAGCAAACCGATGGCTACCGACAGCACCAACTGCAACGCTGTCTAGAGCACCCTCAGCACTACCTGCTGTTGATTCAGTGGGGATCCCTGGAGGCTCATCTGGTGAACTTCCGCCAATCGGAAAACTTTGTCCGGTGGAGAGCCCTGATCGGCCCCTATTTTGCCCAGCCACCACAGGTGTTGCACTATCAATTGCTGACGGGATCCCCGTGAGGCTTGATTGAGAGGCTACAGCCTGTGTAGAAGTTGTCAGTGCCCGGTGAAAGGGCGGTGCTCCCGGTGAGACAGGTGTAGATGTGATATCATCGATTTCCAGCTTCGGGGCCGATGCCCAGCCGGATCCCCAATGGGGGCTGTTAACTCAGAGGTAGAGTACCACCTTGACACGGTGGGAGTCGCTGGTTCAATTCCAGCACAGCCCATACCCACAGAACCCGCTCCCAGAGTGGGTTTTATCGTCTCTAGGGGATCCCTCACCGGAGAGGTTCCTTTTGCCATACAGATTGCCAATTGCCAACAGAGTGTCGGACTTCTGAGGCTTTGGCTTTGCAATGGAGGCACGTGGACTTTGAGGGTTGGGTGATTCACATCCAAGAGATCTGGCAAGGGATCTGGGGCGAACAGGCTGACGGATCTTTGCTTTGCAAGTCCACCAAAACAGCAAGGCCCGAGTCATCAACATGACCGCCGAGATGGGATCCCTTCTCGGGGAAAGAGTCGATCTGCCGGGATCCGAGCAATACCATCGGCAGGGCTTTGGCGGTAGCCCAAACCGGGCATGATGTGCGAACCCTCTATTTGCTACGCGAACACCCTAACGGGTAGAGCGTGGGGCTTGCGCGAATTAAGCTAAACAAGGGTGGAATTGCGCTCCTCCTCAGGCCGCTCCGAGAGGAGGTTGGTATAGTTGAGGGCAGCGGGTGTGCTGGAGTTTGTGGGGTGTCATGCCTGAATTGGACAAGCTAGGGGCAAGACGGGATCCCGGTGCAATGAGGCCACAGACAAATCAGGGCCGGCTTTCCAGTGTGTGGGGGTCGCTGCTGCTGTTGGGTTTGGCTGGGGCAGGGCTGTTTTCTCCCCCACCTGTACAAGCTCAAACGGCGACAACCGGCTTATCTCGGATCGACAACTGGCAGTACAACCCTCAGCAGGGGCGCCTGGAGGTGAATACCCAAGGGGAGGTGCGGCCTTTCCTGTTTATCCTGCAGGATCCGCCTAGGGTGGTTTTGGATTTCCCGAATACCCGCTTGGGACGGGATCCCCAAACCCAAACCTTTTCGGGCCGTGTCGGATCCCTGCAGATCAGCCAACTGACCGATACCATCACCCGCTTCGTGTTGCACCTGCAGCCGGATCAACCCCTCAGCCTTAACCAAGTGCAACTGCTCACAGCCAACCCCTCCCGTTGGGCTGTTCAATTTACCCATGCCGGCAACCTCTCTTTGGCCCCTCTGTTCCCCTCCTCCGGTGGCTCATCGTTACCTCCCCCTCTGCTCACCCCACCCCCTCGGAGCCAATCCCCCCATTCGCCTCTTCTCCCCCCAGTCTCTCGTTCTGGCAACCAAATCTTAGAGGTATCCCCACAATCGGAAGGGTTTTTCATTCGTACCCAGGGCAGCCCCTCCACCACGGTGCGGCGGATTCTCGACCCGGATCGGGTGGTGGTGGACTTTCTGCAAACGTCCCTCAGCCCGGCTCTCACCCAGCGGGCTTACCCGATCAACCGACTGGGGGTTTCCCGCCTCAGGATCGGGCAATTTGAGCCGACGGTGGCGCGGGTGGTGTTGGAGGTGGATCCCTCGAGTGGGGATTGGGAGGCCCGTTATGACGCGCAACGGGGTGGCATCTGGATTCAGCCCGCCGGGGGGGGAATGCAGGCCAGCCTTTTGCCGGATGCCAATGGTTCGGGGGCCAGTGGACCGTTGGCCACGCTGCAATCGGTGCAACTCCAGGGCAACCAACTGATCATCAGCGCCGATGGCTTCATGTTTTATCGGGCCGGATGGGATCCTGCCAGTGGCGGCTATCGCATCAGTGTGGCACCGGCTCGCCTGCCGCAATCGCTGCCGGATCCGGGGTTGCCTGCCAATGGCCCGGTGGAGCGGATTCGCTTCGTGCAGGAGGATGCTCGTACCGTCAATATTCTGGTGCAGCCCTCTGAAGAATTTAATGTTTTCGAGCCCAATCCTGGCCAGGGATCCCGACGCATTACGCTGCAGCTGCAGCCCCTAACTGCTCCTTTGCCCATGGCTCAGCCGCAATTCCCCGTCCAGCCGCAACCCCCTCAACCGGTGGGACGGCCGATCATCGCCATCGATGCCGGACATGGAGGCCGGGATCCCGGCGCTATTGGTGTGGATGGGATCCAGGAGAAGCACATTACTCTGTCCATCTCTAAGCAGGTGCAACAACTGCTGCAAGAACGGGGCTATGGTGTGGTGATGACCCGCACCGATGACCGGGAAATTCTCCTGCAACCGCGGGTGGATATCGCGGTAGAGGCCAACGCTACCCTGCTGGTGAGCATTCATGCCAATGCTCTAGATCGTTCTGCCATCCATGGGATCGAAACCTATTATCTACGGCCCGATAGCGCCGAATTGGCCACCACTTTGCACCGCAGCTTGGTGAGAGCCACAGGGGCGGCGGATCGGGGGGTGAGACGGGCACGATTCTTTATGGTGCGGGAGACCCCCACCGGAATGCCTTCTGTGCTGCTGGAGCTGGGCTATCTGACCAATCCAACCGAAGGGCGAAAACTTGCCACGGCAGAATATCAGGCCATCCTATCCCGAGCCATCGTCGATGGGATCGAAGCCTTTTTGCGCAACCGTTGAGCTTGCACAAGGGAAGGGCTGTCGCCGAGACTCAAGAAAGGGCGATAGGATACAGCAACCCACCGGTGGGTGTGAGGGTGTTGAGGAGAATGGGGTATGAAGTTTGAGTGGGGCGCAGGATCAGAGCCGGATCCCTGTTGGCCAATCGGGGTGTTTGACAGTGGCTTGGGGGGGCTGACGGTGTGGCGAACCCTGCGCAGGCAACTGCCCCAAGAGCGGCTGCTCTACTTTGGCGACACGGCACGAGTACCCTATGGGGGGCGCTCCCCAGAAGAGATTTTGGCATTTGTGCGCCAGATTTTGGCTTGGATGCAGGCTCAGCCGGTCAAGCTGGTGGTGATGGCCTGCAATACCAGTTCGGCTTTGGCCCTGGAGCAGGTGCGGCAGGAATATGCGCTGCCGATTTTCGGTCTGATTTTACCCGGTGCTCAGGCGGCGCTGGCCCAGGGATCCCGAATTGGGGTGATTGCCACAACGGCTACGGTGAATAGTGGCGCTTATTCCAAGGCCATTCGGGAGTACAGCGCCCTCAATCCCAAACGATTCCCTCACCCGGTCCGGTGCTGGGAACAGGCTTGCCCAGAGTTTGTGCCCCTGATCGAGGCGGGAGAGTCGGATAGCCCTGCCCTACGTCAAGCGGCGGAACGGTATTTGCAGCCTCTGTTGCAACACGGGATCGATACTCTGGTTTACGGCTGTACCCATTACCCGGTGCTGGATCCGATTTTGCGGCCTCTCTTGCCCCGCTCAGTCCGACGGGTGGATCCGGGGGTGGCTCTGGTGGGATCCCTGGCTCAAGAGCTGGGACTGTGGGGGCTGCGTCATCCCCCGGGGAATCGTCGGGGCAGTTCTCATGTCCCGGTTTTTCAGGGGGATGGGCATCGCTTTTGTGTCAGCGGGGATCCGGAGCGATTTGCCCAGTTGGCCACCCCTTGGTTGGGCTTTCGGCCCCCGGTGGAACGGGTGGAATTGCCCCTGTTGGATGCAGCCGGTGAGCAGACGGCAACCTGTTAAGACCCTAGAGGGTTCAACCCCTATTCCCGAGCTTCTGAACCAAAAATAAAATCATGGGCAGTGATGCGTAAAGGGCCGGTTTTGCCCATGCCTGTTCAGATTCCGGGTTGGTTGCGGGGAGTTAGCTATGCCATCTATGGCTTCCTCTATCTGCCGATCCTGTTGATCGTCATTTACTCCTTTAACCGTGCCCGTTTTGGCTTGGTGTGGACGGGTTTCACCTTCAACTGGTATCTCTTGCTGTTCCAGAATCAGATGGCTTGGCGAGCCACCCAAAATACCTTGATCCTGGCCCTGGTCAGCACCCTGATCAGCACCTTCTTGGGATCCCTGTTGGGTTACGGGCTGTATCGCTATCGGTTCCCGGGCAAAAATGCCTTCCAGGGGTTGATGCTCTTGCCGGTGATCATCCCGGATATTGTCATGGCGATCACCTTGCTGCTGTTCTACCAGTTTTTGCGCTACTACACGGGGCTGTTCGAGCTGGGCCTATGGACGATGATTGTCTCCCACATCACCTTCCAGGTGTCTTTTGTGGCCATTGTGGTGCGGAGCCGATTGCAACTGTTGGATCCCACCCTAGAAGAAGCCGCTCATGATCTTTACGCCAATACCTGGCAGAAGCTACGCCATGTAACCCTGCCGTTGGCCATGCCGGGGATCCTAGCGGGGGCGCTGTTGGCTTTTACCCTTTCGATTGATGATTTTGTCATTTCTTTCTTTACCAGCGGACCAGAGAGTCTGACCTTGCCGATCCTGATTTACAGTACGGTGCGGCGCGGCGTTACGCCTGAAATCAACGCACTTTCGACACTGATCCTTCTGGTCACCCTGGTGGTTGTCATGGGAACCACGTTGTTGGGTCGTCCTCGTCAGGGAGCCGCTCCTGTGAAGGACCCGACGCTCACCCCGTGACGCGGGGTGGGGAGCACCATCCCAGGCGATAGAGCGCGGGCTTCTTCCAGGTCGGGAAGTGGAAGTGGGATCCCTTTGGGCTTGGATCCCTCCCGGTGGAGCTGCGGGCTAGCCAGTCAGGGATCCCCCTCCTCGGCAAAAGGTGGATGCCCCTGGTAGCGGATCCTTGAAGATGGTGGGAGTCACCGGTTCAATTTGAGCACAGCCCATATCCCCAGACTCCTCTCCCAGGGCAGGTTTTATCGTTCTATCCTTGATAGGATCGTTCCAAAAAATCCAAGGCATGATTGCGTAGGTCATGGTAGGCTTTCATCTCGCGCAAATCATGCCGACTGGGGCGCGGACGCGGTAGATCCACGTTCAAAATCTCCCCAATCCGGGCCTTAGGGCCATTGCTCATCAAGATGATTTTGTCAGACATATAGACCGCTTCATCCACATCGTGGGTAATCATGATTGCAGCCTGTCGATGGGTTTCCCAAATGCCCAAAACCTCTTCCTGGAGTCGGCGTCGGGTAAGGGCATCCAAGGCTCCAAAAGGCTCATCCATCAACAACAATTTCGGTCGAATGG
This sequence comes from Thermostichus sp. DRC_bins_24, assembly GCA_039794845.1. GTDB lineage: Bacteria > Cyanobacteriota > Cyanobacteriia > Thermostichales > Thermostichaceae > Thermostichus. The sequence goes on along the minus strand of JAUQVK010000037.1, from coordinate 38,446 downwards.
CCAGGGCACGGGCGATCCCTACCCGCTGTTTCATGCCTCCAGAAATTTGGTCGGGATATTTATGGGCAGCCGCTTCCAGATGGACTAAGCCAATATGTTCTTCTGTGATTTGTCGCCGCTCTTGAGCCGACTTCGTTTTCAGCACTTCATCCACCGCCAGCTGAATGTTTTCTCGCACCGTCAGCCACGGCAACAAGGAATAGTGCTGAAACACCATCATCCGTTCGGCCCCTGGCTTGCGAATGGGCTTGCCCTCTAGGGTCAGGGATCCCTCGGTGGGTTGCTCCAGTCCTGCCACCAGTTTTAAGAGGGTGGATTTACCGCAACCCGAATGCCCAATCATCGAAACATATTCAGTTTCACCCACAGTCAGATCAATGCCATTGAGCACCACCAGTTCCCGACCCTGGGGATCCCGATAGGCCTTAACGAGGCCTCGGATTTCCAAAAAGCCGCCAGATGGAGCTTGGATATTCAATCCTTGCGCAAAGGAAGCCGGATAACTCATTGAAAACCTCTCCCAATTGGATGACAGATGATCTTTGGCGGATACAGGCCCGTTTCTTACCCGACAACCATTGGCATGGGCTTTAGGGTCTCGCCGGAATCGGAAAACACTAACGGGATCCCCAGCACCGCACAGGGGCAATCTGCTAAACCTTTCACCAAGGGATGCCGAGCCGATTCACACCCCACCATCAACAAATGGATCCCTTCTTGGGCGACGACCGTTTTGAGCTCAGCGGCGGGATCCCCAAAGCGCAGATGGGTATACAGATGTCCCCGCCATTCATCTGCCAGTGACCGAGCTTGGTGCAAAATCTCATCCGCCTGGGCCAGTGCATTGGCTGTCAAACCGGGATAGCCGACAAACACCACATGAACCGTGACGAGTTGTGGGGTGGCCACGCGGGTTTGGTGGGCGATCCACAGGGCCAAATCCAACGCAGCATGGCTGCGCGGGGATCCGTTGTAGGCAACCGCCAGCTTGAGATGCTCTTGAGGGGCATGGATCTGGGATCCCGAAACCAGCATAGGCGGATGTAAAGCAGGATGCTCTAATCCATCTTGGAGCCGTTGCAAAATCGGGCGCAAAAAAGTGGGTGGGTGAGTGCTTTTCATGGGATAAATCTCCGGTGAAGAGTGTTCGCGTCAGCTTGGGGCGGTGAGAGGGGTGATTTTGGCGTTGGATTGAACCGGCGAGAAGGTGCTTTCAGGTCATGCCTTGAACTCACGAGAAATAGAAGGCTAACGGGCGATGGGCTCGGATCTCAAAGCTGTTGAGATACCCCACCGGATCGCTGGCGTCAAAGGCCTTGCCATCGATAAAAACCTCCTCTGGCTCCAGTTTGAAATCCTCGGCAGGGCAGGGGATCCCCATTTCGGCAGCGATATCTCGGTAGAGATCGGTGCGCCAAGCCCTGCGGATGCGCTCCTCCACATCGGCGGGGATCTCCGGGATCTGGTTCCAACGAGCCGCCTGGGTCACCAGCCAGATCCCTTGCGATTGCCACAAAAAGGTGGAGTGATCCTGCTCGGGGTGAGGCAAATCCTCAGGCAGGTTGAAAAACAAGGTGCTGTCTGGCATCTGGCGGGTGCGGTCTTGTCCATCAAAGCCGCCGTAGTTGTAGTGGCCCACAAGGGCGGGTCTGGTATAGCGAGAGGGAGCCCCGGTATAGGCTCGGGCTGAGATCAACTCCGCCACCTCCTCCCGGTGTTCATCGCAATAGCGGCAGGCCTCGATCATGGCCATCACCAGCGAGCGATAGGTGCGAGGATTCTCTTCAATAAAACGCTCCATCACTGCCAGCACCCGGTCGGGATGCCCCCGCCAGATCTCTTTGCCATGGGCAAAGGTGAACCCTACCCCCTCATTGCCCGAGATGGCCCGCGTATTCCAGGGCTCCGCCACCATATAGGCTTGCATGGCCCCAATGCGGATGTTGGTCACCATCTGAGGAGGGGGAATGATGATGATGCGGAACTCCGCCATCGGATCGATCCCGGCGGCTCCCGCCAGGTAGCGGATGAAATACTCATAGATAGCCGAGCTGAGTACCGTGGCCCACAACCGCCGCTGACTAGGCAACCCCTCGAAATACCCCCGAAAGTCTCCCCCAAAGGCGTCTAAATCCCCCCCATACTCAAACCAAGGCCGCAAACCGTAATCCCACATGGCCGGGTTCATGGTCATGGCATTGCCGTGGCGATGGATGGTCATGGCCGCGCACATGGGGGCCCGCCGCGCCCCTTCTGCCCCCAGGCGAGCATTGGTCACCGCCCCCGCCACCACGGGTGAAGCATCCAAGCGGCCAAAGATCACCCCATCCCGAGAATTGGCCCAACTGGCCTCCCGGCTAAGGCGCACATTCAGCCCATATTTGCGAAAAAAGCCTTTCTCATGCGCCACCGCAAAGGGGGCACAATCGTTGACCGGCACATAGCCCACCGTCAAATTGGGCTTTTCCAGGGATCCCGGATCCACCACCGGCTCGATATCGGCAGCCTGTACAGCTCCGTAACCTTTGGCGGTCAGGATCCCAGCCCCCACCGCCCCCAAGCCCTGCAAGACCTTGCGGCGGGAATAGGGTTGTGAAATCAACAGACAGGCTACACTTGCCCGATCTGCTCCGTGGGCCAGGACAGTCATGGTGAAACCTCGATAGATAACGTGGGGCCAGTTTGGATCTGGACATCTGGGGAACTGTCACCCAGGACATCCCTCTGATTGCCAACAAATTGTCTTGTCGATGGAATTGAAAACGCTCTAATTTTGAGTGGCCGGTCGGTGGGTTGCCCAGGCTTGGATCCGTCCCAAGGCAACATCCAACACCAGACCTGTTGCCCCAATCACTAGCACCGACAAAAACACCGCGCTGAGATTCAGCCGGTTCCACTCATCCCAAACAAAAAAGCCAATACCAATGCCGCCGGTCAACATTTCTACGGCCACAATCACCAACCAAGCAATGCCCAAACTGATCCGCAAGCCCGTAAACACATACGGCAAGGCCGCCGGCCACATGATCTTGAGGATCCGCCGCCAGCGGGGCATCTCCAGTACCAGCGCCACATCGATGTAGTCTTTGGGCACGCTAGCCACCCCCAAAGCGGTATTGATGATGGTCGGCCAAAGCGAGGTAATAAAAATCACAAAAATGGCGGAAGGATTCGCCAAATTAAAAATCGACAAAGCAATGGGTAGCCACGCCAGCGGGGAAACCGGCCTCAAAATCTGGATGATTGGATTAAACATTGCCATCGCCGAGGGTGACATTCCAATCCAAAACCCCATCGGGATCGCAACGATTGCCCCCAACAAAAAGCCGGTCAACACTCGCCGCAAGCTGGCCAACAACAGCCAGCCAATGCCCAGATCCCCAGGCCCCCGTCGGTAAAAGGGGTTGAGAATATAATCCAGATTGGCAACCAAGGCCTCGGGAGGAGTGGGCATCAACTCACTGCGAAAGAGAGCGATCACCCACCAAATGGCTAACAAAATGGCAAACCCTACCACAGGCAAGATGGTTTTCTCTCGCAAAAGATACGTTTGGATCCAACGATTGAACCCGCGCCCCTGGGCCGCAAGCTGAGGATTATGTTGCATAATTGGGTCTGAGGGGTGAAGAGACGTGACTATGCGAAACCAGGGATCTCTGACGGAAGCCAGTGGATCCCTGATATGGTGCTCAGATATGGTGCTCAGCCCCTTGGGTATCTAGTCAAGGTAAGTCAAGTCCGGCGAAGACAAACCCACACCTTCATAGCCACCTCTTAATGCCGACGGAGTTAGCTGACGGGCTAGAGCTAAGAGATGCTCCCTCTGGCAGTCGCACAGAGTAGGCCCCCGAAATGGTTCCCCCGCTCTGGTTCGCAGAACAAACAGGATTAGGCTGGCCGACACAGCCGAATCGTATCAAGATCGATTCTGGGTGTCAAGGTATTGGGAATTGTATTGTGAATTGATAAAGATGCAAACCTGTGGGGACTGGATTGCTCCGTTGGGGATCTTATTATCCAAAACAGGATTTCATGCCCTCAATTTGGAACAGCTTCTCGATAGAGTTTTTGCATTTCCGAAAACCACTCCAACCGCGAGGGATCCCAGGTGTAAAACATGTGCCCTCCGCGATAATGACGTAGGGTAAGATTGGCCTTCAGGCGAGGATCCAACTTCATCAAATCCACCAAGTGGTTGGAGGCAAAATAGGGGGTGACCAAATCGTAGAAGCCGTGGTGAATGTTTACCCGCATGTGAGGATTGAGGGCCATGCTGGTGCGCAACTCGTCCATCGCCCCGATAAACCCCTGTTTGAACTCACCTTTCTGGGTAAATTGCCAGGCTTTGAACACCTCAAAATTCAGCAAGTGGTAAGTGAGCTCCGTTTCCACCTGCAGAGTATCCCGCAAGTGGCTATTAATGGCGGCGGTAAACAAGCGATCCAATCCATCCAGGGTCGGGTCGGATCCCTCAAAAGTGGGTCGATCGGGGAAGGGATCCACCGCCGTCACAGAAGCATCGTACAGCCCCACCACCTGTCGCTGAGGGCGCAACAATTCCCGCGCAAAGGCACTGATATCGATCCGCCCACCTTTTTGGGCGACATACTCCACCGATAAGCCGATCCCTGCGGCCATCTCTTGATACACAGCCTGGCGTTCGGCTTCTGGCATTGCCTCACCCATCGCCAACAGGGGCAACAGTCGCTGTCGGGCAAAGGCTTCTGCTTTGGGGAGCAAGGTGGATAAGTCCTCGCCCCAGGTAGAGAGGCCATGATGTGCTGCCGAGGCCACATAGGAGGGAAACAGCGTCGTCCAGGTGGTGAGATTGTAGTCGCTGGTCTCTAACAGGCTGAATTCAATGGCCGGGGAAATCAGGATGGCCCCCGATAACCCCACCCCAAACTTCGACTGCAGCTCTTTGGCCAATCGCGCTACCCGAAACCCCCCATAACTTTCTCCGGCAATAAAAACCGGCGATAGCCAGCGTTTGTGCCGCGAGAGAAACCCCTGGATGAACTCCCCCAAAGATTTCAAATCTCGCTCCACATCCCAAAAGGGGGCTTCTTTGGGGGGATCCTCCGGCTTGCCGCCGGGTTCTGAACCTGTTGATTTAGGGGCCTCCCCAGCCTTACTGAGGTCAGCAGTCTCTTTGTCTTTGTCTTTCGGCAAGGCGCGACTAAAGCCTGTCCCCACAGGATCGATAAACACCAGGTCGGAGAACGGCAACCAACTTTCGGCATTGTCCACCAAGCGCACCGGGGAAGCCGGCAAACTACCGTTCGGCCCAAATTGAATCCGTTTCGGCCCCAGGGCCCCCATGTGCAAATAGGCAGAGGCGGCCCCAGGCCCACCATTGAACACAAACGTGAGGGGACGATGCTGCGAATGGGAGCCCGGGTCGGAGTCTTGCTTCAAGTAGGCCACATGAAAAATCTCTGCCACGGGCTTTTCCCGCTCAAAGAGGGTTTGCCATCCCGCCAGCGCTTGGTAGGTGAAGGGCTCACCCTTAGCCTGAAACGTGTGTTCTGTGGAGTGGATCGGAGGAGTGGACTTGGGTTCTGCAGCCATGGGAGCAAAGCACCAGCAACGTGATCCTTAGTGAATCACAGGCAGCTGGTTTTGTAGCCTCTAAACGAGAGTTACCGCATAGGGATCCCGTTCTACAGGTTTAGCGGAGCTTCCAGAGTCAGGTTCAAGGATTGGCCCGGGCGCAGCACCACCACCTGCGGAGCCGTGACATTGCCAATCACCACCCCGGCGGCAGCACCACCGAGCACATTCCCCACCGATACCCCTCCGGTCAGTGCCCCCAGCACCGCCCCAGCAGCAGCACCGATGGCAGCATCCCCAACAATCGCCTCACCCGAGTACTGACGGGGATCCTTCTCGTCATGAATGATGTTTGAAGAAGCTCGCAAACTGTAGGTGCGGCCACCGATGACAATGGAAGTGCCCACAAAGCGGGATCCCCCCGGTGCCGGCTCCATTTGGCCATAGATGCGACTACCCGCCGGAATGACCAATCGGCCTTGAGCATCGTAAATACCCTGGGTTACGGCCAGCTCTAACGGGTAAACCGTATCGGGGTAAAAGTACTGCGGAGCCTCGCTACTGAGACTACCCACTGGAATAACTGTTCCTTGCTGTAAACGATAGGTACCCAGCTCAAAAAGTTGCTGAGCCACAGTGGGCATAGGGGCGAGTAGAGGGATCCCGGCTAGGCCAACTAGGGTTGCTGCGAGAATTGCCTTCATGTTTAGATCCTCCTGATCTACTCTCAGCTTTACCTTTATTCTAGGCAATACAGCCCTCTGCTTTCCTGAAAACGTATGAAGGCGTCCCCTTGCCTACCCTTAGGAGCTTCACCCTGCAGGGGTTGATATTGGGAGCATTTTTCTCTATTTTCCTAACAATTCCACCGGAAAATCAGAAGGTCTGGCTATAAAACCCCCAGCCGCATTTGATCCCAGAGATCCAGATAAGATTTGGCCTGATCCACAGAAAGGGGTTGCCAAATTTCGGAGCGTTCCCATGTGGAGGGCTGAAAATCTTGTCTTTGTCGCAGGCGCGGGGCAAGTTGGCCGGGCTCTATGGACAAAACAGAAGGGATCCCACTTAAATTCACCCAGCGAGGGGCCAACTCAGGATTCAAGAGAAAATCAAACCAGTTTGCCAAAAGGGATCCCACCTCCGGCTGTGTCGATTCTGCAGCATCTGCGTGGGGGCGCACCCAGAGATCCCACCAAACAGCAGACCCTGAAGCGGGGATCACCACCTCCAATTCGGGATAACTGGCCTGGGTTTTGTAGAGATCCTGAGACCAACCCACTGCTACCCAGCTATCGGCAATGCGCAATATGGAGAGGTAATCGGAGGAGGTGTAGGCCAAAACTTGACGGTGTAGGGATCCCAATTCCTGGCGCAGCTCGGCCTCCTCTGGATTGATCGAATCGTTGTAGGAACGGCCCATTTTTTTGAGCGTCAACCCAATCACTTCGCGGGGATGATCGGGAAGCGTTATTTTACCCGTGAGATCCGCTCTCCAAAGATCCCCCCAATTCTGAATCGGGGTTGTCACCCGATCCCGACGGTAGGCAATCGCCGTTACCCCCCAGCGCCAGGGCACACCCCAAATTTGCCCCTCGCGTTGCACCGCCTCTTGCCAGCGGGGATCCAAATTTGCCCACTTTTCCCCCAAGAGCTCTCCTGGTACAGGATCCACCCACCCGGAGGCGATGGCCCGATCCAACCCATCTGCTCCCAACAAGGTCAGGGCCGCCAGCGGCACTCGGGGTCGAAACCACCCCAACGGATCCCACCAGGCGGGATCAGCCGGCTGGAAACGTTGCCTGAGATAGGCCAGCAATTGGGCCCGCTCATCCAACAATTGCAACCGAAACCGGGCTTGGGTGTTGCGGCGAAACTCGTTAAGCAGGCTGCCCGGGATCCCCTGTTTGAGGGCCAAGATGAGGGGCAGGTTTGGATCCGGCCCCCCGCACCCCGCCAGTGCCAGTCCGAAGAGGATCCCTTGTAACAGCCGTCGCCGACTAACCCGCATCTCGCCCACGACAATACCGCTCCACCAGGATCAAAGCCACCAAATCATCGTAAGCGTTGGCCGGTACGCGCATTCCCTGGGGCAATAGCCGCTCCCACCCCTGGGGCGGGTAAAACTCCCAGTAGCGTTGACGGGCTTCTTGTGAACTGTAGCGCTCATCCACCAAGGCCACCTGTTCCGGCGGGATCACCGCCTGTAGTTGGCGTTGCCACTCCTGAGCTGTGGTTTGATTGCCCAGGATTACCTGCTCTGCCTGAAAGTGTTGCCAGAGGGCTTTGAGCTGCGCTAGGGCTTCGGGAGCGGCCACCACCTGTCGATGTAGAATTGCAAACCCGGGCTCAACTTGCACAACCGCAATGCCGCACTTGTCTCGCCCCGGATCAAAGCCAATCAACACTCGGCCCTGCTTGGGATCCGATGAATGAGGTGAAGGGGTCATCACTCAGGGCAGCTCCGCTCGCTGACGCGTTTGAGGGTTTGCCTGGGCAGAGGGTTCAACCATCAGGAAGCTCACCCGCAGTGGCCCTGCAGTGTAAATATCCGTATCGGTTACCAGCTTCACATTCAGGGGGGTGGTGCTCTGGCGCAGTTGCTGCACAATTTCTAGAAATTTCACCTGCGAGAATTCCCCAACGGTACCGGTGATCGGGTTGGAAAGAAGACCCTCCTCCTGTGAGCGCTGATTGGCCTGGTTCAGTAGCCCCAGCAGGTGTTGTTGGATCTGATTTTCGTCCAAACCCGGCTGAATCACCCCACTGGCCAGCACGGATCCCTTGGGGAAGATCCGCTGATTGGGGTAGATCTGCACGAGCACAGGCACAGGTTCACCCTTGAGTCGATTGGTGAGGGAGAGAATGCGCACCGCCCAGCTGCCCGGTTCTTCCAGCTTTTCTAGGGCTTGATCCACATCTTCTCGGCGAATCATGACCGCATTTTCCATCGGTGGCGCGGGCTGGGATCCAAGGGTGAGAGCCTGTTGTTCCGCCTGGGCCAACAGTTGCTCAAACTGCTGCCGGATCGCTTCTGGTGCTGCCCCTTCTGGAGCATTGACAACCCCTGTGGCCAAGACTTCTCCCGCCAAGATGGCCAATTCTCCCCGTCGCAAGCTCACCGCCAACCGGTTGAACTGCTCGATCTCGCGTTCCAGTTGATTTTTCTGTTCTTCCAAATTGGTCAGAGCCGCCTGCACTACGTCCAAGGATCGCTCCAGCTGATCCCGATCCAGTTGTAGGGCCTGTTTTTGGGCTTCCAGGGTGGCGATCTGCTCTCTGGCCGATTCTACCTCTGCCTTGACCCTGCTCAATTCGGCATTGGCCTGATCCAGGCTGGGCTGCACATTGGCCAGCTGCTCATTAACCGCCGCCAGTTTGGCCTCCACCTCTTGCCGCTCCTGTAGGGCCACGGTCAATTGATCCCGCACTTCGCTTAGGCGGGTTTGCGCTGCCGACTGCTGGTTCCGGAATTGGTCGAGATCGATTTTGAGGCGGTCGCGCTCGGCATTAAGGGTGGCGTTCTCTGCTTCCAGCCGGGCTTTTTCGCGGTTGAGGGAGCGCAGCTCTTGCTCCGCCTGGGCAATTTGACTGGTGTAGCTGAACAGGGCTTCGCTGAGGGAGCGGTTCAGGAGCAACAGGGTGCCCAGGGTGAGGCCTGAGATGGTGACCCCCGTCACCACGGCCACCAAAACGGCGGTGTGGCGCGGTCGCAGATTGAACCAGGTAAGACGCTTTTTGCCAATGCGGTAACCTACCCGATCCCCCACGACGGCAATCAGGCCACTGACAAATAACATGTAGACGATCAGCAGTACGCCTTGCATCAGCCGGGGAGCCTCGCCATGCAAATCTTAGCAAGGTTCCTCTAGGGATTTTGCAGAGCTGGGTTGAAGGACTAGAGCATTTGCTCCACCGCCGCAACAATATCTGCCGGTTGGACGATGGTGGCGGCTTCCATCGTTCCGTTGTAGGGGGTAGGAATATCCTGTGAGGCCAGACGCACCACGGGTGCATCTAGCTCGTCAAACAGTTCTTCGGTGATGCGGGCCGTCAGTTCCGCTCCGATGCCGCCGGATTTCATGTCTTCCTCGACGATCAGCACCCGATGGGTCTTACGCACCGAGGCGGCAATGGTCTCCATATCGAGGGGTTTGAGGGAGATCAAATCGATCACCTCGGGGTCGATCTCCGCCTGAACCAGGCTATCCACCGCCTTCAAGACGTGATAGCGCATACGTGAGTAGGTGAGGATGGTGATGTCAGCTCCAGCTCTGACAACTTCTGCTTTATCCAGAGGCAGGAGGTATTCTTCTTCTGGCAGGTCTTCTTTGAGGTTGTAGAGCAGCACATGCTCGAAAAAGAGAACCGGGTTGTCATCGCGAATGGCGGATTTGAGCAAGCCCTTGGCATTGTAGGGGGTGGAGCAGGCCACGATCTTGAGCCCAGGAACCGCTTGAAAGTAAGCTTCTAGCCGCTGTGAGTGTTCCGCCCCCAACTGACGGCCCACCCCACCCGGCCCTCGAATCACCACTGGGATCTTGAAGTTGCCGCCAGAGGTATAGCGCAACATGCCCGCATTGTTGGCAATTTGGTTGAAGGCAAGGAGCAAAAAGCCCATGTTCATGCCTTCGATCACCGGGCGCAACCCCGTCATCGCGGCGCCAATCGCCATGCCCGTAAAGCTGTTTTCGCAAATGGGGGTATCCAGCAGGCGCAGCTCACCATACTTCTTGTAAAGGTCTTTGGTGACTTTGTAGGATCCACCGTAATGGCCGACATCCTCCCCCAAGACAAACACACTGGGATCCCGTGCCATTTCTTCGTCTAGAGCGGCACGCAGCGCATTGAACAGGAGAGTTTCAGCCATAGAAGTCATTGATCGCTAAATTCTCATTAAACCATTTTGCTGACGCGGATCCCGAATTGCACCGGAGCCAACTTGATAGGCTAGAAACAGGTCTTCCTTCTCTCAGGCGATGGTGCGCCTCCCCACTCCCCCGAAAGCGCTCTGCTCCCCCTAGAAAATGGGGATTACCTGTCCATTTCCTCCCCAGATACAACCTCAAAAAGCCGGGATCCCTTGCCATTCTGGTTGGGTATGGGCATGGGCCGCCTCGCCACAGGTGCGAGGGGTGGGGAAGATCTTGCCAGGATTGGCAATATGCTCAGGGTCAAAAACCTGTCGTACCCATTGCATGGTTTCCAAATCGGTGGCAGTAAACATTTCGGGCATATAACAGCGTTTGTCGGCCCCAATGCCGTGTTCACCGGAAATGCTGCCCCCCAACTTCACACAGAGCTTGAGAATTTCCCCCCCCAATTTTTCCACTTGCTCCAGGGATCCCGGCACAGACTCGTCGTAGAGGATGAGAGGGTGTAAATTCCCATCTCCGGCATGAAAGACATTGGCCACCGGATAGCCATACTCGCGGCTAAGACGCTCAATCTCCGCCAAGATAAAAGAAAGCTGACTGCGAGGAATCACCCCATCCTGCACATAGTAGTTGGGGCTGAGTTTACCCATGGCGGCAAAAGCAGCCTTGCGCCCTTTCCACACCCGTAAGCGTTCTTCCGCATCGGTGGCGGTTTGCACCTGGCGGGCTCCATTTTGGAAACACAGCGCCTCTACCTGTGCGCTGGCTTCCTCCACCTCCAGCTTGAGTCCATCCACTTCCACCAGCAAAATCGCCGCCGCATCCCGAGGGTAGTAGCCCAAATTCACCACATCCTCGACAGCATTGATGCTGAAGTTATCCATGATCTCCATACCGGCGGGAATAATACCGGCAGCAATGATGTCCGATACGGTGGATCCCGCGGCTTCAACACTGTCAAAATCCGCCAGCAAGACTTGGATGTGTTCCGGGGTTTTCACCAAACGCAGGGTGATCTCCGTAGCCATGCCGAGGGTGCCTTCGGATCCCACGAACAGCCCCACCCAGTCATACCCAGGCATTTCGGGGATTTTGCCCCCCAGTTGCATCACTTCCCCATCCGGCAGCACCACCGTTAAGCCCAGAATGTGGTTAGCCGTCACCCCATATTTCAGGCAGTGCACACCGCCGGAGTTCTCTGCCACATTGCCCCCAATGGAGCAAACCGATTGGCTAGAGGGATCCGGCGCGTAGAAATACCCTTGTGGGGCGACCGCCTGGGTAATCCAAGTGTTGATCACCCCCGGCTGAACCACCATGTACCGATTTTCCAGATCGATCTCCAGGATCCGCTTCATCAGGGTGGTGGCGATGACCACGCAATGTTCGACAGGTAAAGCCCCCCCCGACAGCCCCGTGCCCGATCCGCGCGCCACAAACGGCACCTGATAACGCCCACACAGTTTAATCACCTGTGAGATTTCTTCAGTGGTACGGGGCAACACCACCAGCGCTGGCCTTTGACGATAGCTGACCAGTCCATCACATTCGTACACCAGCAGTTCTTCCGGCTTGCTGATCACCCGTTCTGGATCCAATACTTTCTTCAGTTCGGCGATCAGCTTGAGCCAGTCGAAGGTAAGACCCGTTTGCAGAGAAGGGGGAGCCTGAACAGTCATGGGCAAAATAGTTGGGAGGAGCCTAAGCTCACTATAGTCTTGATAGTCTTCTTGATAGTCTTGCCGGGAAGAAGCGGGGAAAGATGATATGTTCGCTGAATGAAGGCAGCACCTGCCACCGATAGAGCCAGCGCCCCTATGCAGCCTGACCCTCGCAGTGCAGAGCAAATCCTCAGCCAAGTGCGGCAACTCTACAACCACTATCCTTTCCCGCCGCAGCCGATTGGCACCCTTCCCCCGCCGGGGTGGAACTGGCGTTGGAGCTGGCCCCAAGCCTATGCCTTTTGTACGGGATCCCATCCTGGCAAGCGTCCGGTTCGCATTCTCGATGCGGGCTGTGGCTCGGGGGTGGGGACGGAATACATTGCCCATCAAAATCCTGAGGCAGAGATTTGGGCTTTTGATCTGAGCAGCCAAGCCCTACAGATTGCCCAAGCTCGCTGTCAGGCTTCTCAAGCCCCGCCCGTGCAGTTTCGAGAGCTGAATGTTTACGATATCGACCAACTTCCGGGGCAGTTCGATTTCATCAATTGTGTGGGCATGATTCACCACCTGCCGGATCCGGTGGCCGGGATCCAAGCTCTGGCCAGCAAATTGGCTCCAGGTGGGATCCTGCATTTGTTTGTCTATGGGGAGCTGGGCCGCCACGAAATTCGCCTGATGCAAAAAGCCATCCGCCTACTGGTGAACGGGTCTGAACATCAACCTCTGACCTCCGTGGAGCAGTTACAAAAGGGCCTACAAATAGGGCGCAGCCTATTTCAGATATTGCCGGAAACCAATCGCATCCAACAACAAGAACGCAGCCGCTGGGCCACCGAAAATGTGGATGATGAATGTTTTGCCGATATGTACCTGCACCCCCAGGAAATTGACTACACCATCGAAACCCTTTTTGATTTGATTCAAGCCTCAGGTCTGCAGTTTTTGCGCTTTTCCAACCCGGAGTTTTGGCAACTGCAACGGGTGTTGGGCAAGGATGAATCTTTGCTGGCCCAAGCCTCACAACTGCCGGAACAAGAGCGCTACCGCCTGATCGAGCTGTTGGATCCGGTGGTGGCCCACTATGAGCTGTTTTTGGGAAGGCCCCCTTTGCCCCAGCGGGAGTGGCACACTCTGGAAACCCTAGAATCTGCCGTTGCTCACCTCAGCCCTTGTCTGGGCTTGTGGCCTGGACGAAGCCTTTTTAACTACGCCTACGAGGCCATTTCCCTGAGCGAGGAGGCTTTTGCCTTTCTGCAACAAGTTGACGGGATCCGCACCGTCAAAGACATTCAAGGCCGGATCGACTCGCCCCTGAGCGTTGAGCAACTGCAACAACTGCTGCGCTGGCAAGTGCTGCTGCTACAACCCCAAGACTAACCGTATTGGACTCATTGGATCATTAGAATAGAGAAGGTCTGTGGGGGGTTTGCTCTCGTTGGCTCTTATGTCTTATGCTAGAAAGCTGTGACCTTTCGCTCCAGCCGTTAGTATTCTGCGGTTATCATCATGCCCAAAATCAAAACCCGCAAGGGAGCAGCTAAGCGCTTTCGCCTCACCGGCAGCGGCAAGTTTATGCGTCGCAAGGCCGGACACAATCACCTGTTCGAGCACAAAACCACCAACCGCAAACGCAAATTGGCAGGGGTGGCTCTGGTGGATGAACGGGATGCAGGCAATGTGCGCCTGATGTTGCCCAACACCCACTAAGATTTCCGGCTTGGGGATCCCGACTGGTTTGCCAATCTTGAAGGAAGTTTGGATTTGAGTTGTCTTTGAGTCAAGACCATGAGAGTAAAACGGGGCAATGTCGCCCGCAAACGCCGCAAGAAGATCCTGAAACTGGCCAAAGGGTTTCGGGGTGCTGGTTCCAAGCTATTCCGCACCGCCAATCAGCAGGTGATGAAGGCGCTGCGCAGTGCTTATCGGGATCGCCGCCGTAAGAAGCGGGATTTTCGTCAACTGTGGATTGCCCGCATCAATGCGGCCACCCGTGCCCAGGGCTTGCGCTACAACGAGTTTATCGATGGCTTGAAAAAGTCAGACATCCAACTGAATCGCAAAATGTTGGCTCGCCTGGCCATGTTGGATCCCGATGCCTTCACTCAGGTGATCGCCGAGGCACGCCAGTCTCGGGCCTCTTAGCCACAATGGGATCCCGGTCTGTTTTAGTCCGCTCTCTGGTTTTGGGGGCGGCTTTGGTCTGCTTGAGGTGGGGGATCCCGGTAGAAGCCCGTCCGTGGTTGGAGATCGTGGATTCGGGGCGGCTGCGCATTGGGGTGAAGGATAACCTGAGGCCGCTGGGGTTTCGGGATCCCGAAGGGAACTTGCAGGGCTTTGAGATTGAGCTGGCCCAAGAAATCGGATCCCGGCTGTTGGGTTCCCCGGAGGCGGTGGAGTTGCTCCCGGTCTCCAATGTGGAGCGGTTGGAGGCGGTGGTTGCGGGCCGGGTGGATCTGGCCATTGCCCAGATCGGCATTACACCGGATCGTGCTCGCCAGGTGGACTTCACCTCGGCCTACTATCAGGATGGCCCCAGCTTGGTTGTGGCTCGTTCCACCGAGTGGCAAAGCTGGTCAGATCTACGCGGCAGTCGGGTTGCGGTATTGCAGGGATCCAGCGCCATCCCTCACCTGAACCGCCATTTGACAGGGGTAGAGTTGGTGGCCGTCGAGTCTTATCAGCAGGGATCCGAGTTGCTCCTGGCAGGAGAAGTCCAGGCTTGGGCGGCGGATCGCTCGGTTTTGGCGGGCTGGCTGGCGGAGCATCCGCAGTTTCGGTTTTTGGGATCCCCCTTGGCGACCGTGGGGTTGGGCATTGCCCTGCCAAAAGGGCTGGATCAAGCGCAATTGCGGCTGCAGGTGCGCCAAGAACTGGAGGATTTACGCGCTTCTGGTTGGTTGGCGGAGCGGGCCAGAGCTTGGGGGTTACCGTAACGACCCCGGGATCCCCTGTATCCATGGAACGGACTGACGGTGGAGAAGGGATCCTGGATCCTTGCCATTGGCCCAAGCGGCTAAATTGGGGAGATGCACGCCATCATCATCTCTCACACCCATTGGGATCGGGCCTGGTACCTTCCGTTTGAAGCGTATCGGCTGCAGTTGGTTCGCCTGATCGACCAGGTGCTGGATATTTTCGAGAGTCAACCGGACTACCGCTGCTTCACCTTGGATGGACAAACGGTGGTGTTGGAAGACTACCGACACATTCGCCCCCAACGCTGGCCCCAAATCGAGCAGTGGATCCGGTCAGGGCGGCTGCAGGTAGGGCCTTTTTTCGTATTGCCGGACGAATTCTTGGTGAGTGGAGAAGCGTTGATCCGCAATTTGCAACGGGGGATCCGCTCGGTACGGGCCTGGGGTGGGATCCCGAGGGAGGGGTACATGCCCGATTCTTTTGGCCACATTGCCCAGATGCCGCAGATATTACGGGGCTTTGGTTTGCGCTCTTTTGTGTTTATGCGGGGAATGTCGGCGGAGCTGTTTGACCGCACAGGGACGGAATTTTATTGGCAAGCCCCAGATGGCAGTCGGGTGTTGGCGGTGAACCTGCGCGGGGGCTACGACAATCTCTCCGCCTGGGGGCATCCCCATCGGTTCGGGCAGTTTCGGGGCCGAGTGCCGGATCCCCACCTGGCGGTACAACAGCTGCAGGCGTGCCTAGAGCAACTGCTTCCCCACAGCCGCACCGGGGTGATCCCCCTCTGCAATGGCGGCGACCACATGCCCCCCCAGCCGGAACTGCCGGACCTTATCGAAAAAGCGCAACAGGCTTGCCCGGATATTCCCCTCAGCCACGGCAGCTACCCGGAACTGATCCAGGCGATGCTCGACCGTCAGCCGGACTTGGCAACCTACAGTGGCGAATTGCTCGGCAATGCCCATCACCCCATCCTTAGCAATGTGTGGTCGGCTCGGGTTGGGTTGAAACAGCGCAATCAACGGGTGCAATCGCTTCTGGAACGCTATGCGGAGCCATTGGTGGCCGCTCTGGGCCAAGACGGGATCCCGTTGGTGGCCCACCTAGAAGAAGCTTGGCGACAGGTGCTGTTATGCCATCCCCACGACGACATTTGCGGCTGTAGCCTTGACCCTGTGCATCAAGACAATATCTTTCATTTCCGTCAGGCGGAAACCATCGCCCGCAGTGTTGTCGCCGAGGCCCTCTCTCAGTTGGCATTACAGACAGGGTTTGGCCAAGAGCCCTCCACCGAGCTGGTGGCCGTCTTCAACCCCCATCCTTACCCCATCCCTCAGCAGGTGGAGTGTTCTCTGCTTTGGCGCGGGGATCCCTCCGTGAAGGGTTATGCTCTCCGGGATGAGGCGGGTCAAGAAATTCCGGTGGAGGTGGAACTCGAGGAGACCGCCGACTTTCAAGCCCGCCATCTGGATTTCCGACAGGGATCCCGACTCAAGATCCGTTTTGAAGTAACAATGCCGGCCACGGGGCTGCGTTTTTTGCGCTTGACGGCTGCCGGTTCTCACTCTCCGGCTCCCGAAGCTTCCGCTCCTCAGCACGTCTCCCCAAAGATTGAGCCAGAGATCGAGCCAGAGATCGAGAATGCCATTTACAAAATCACCGCCAACGCAACGGGCCAACTGACGCTGCTGCATAAACCCTCTGGGCAGGTGTTTTCCGAGTTGCTGCGGTTTGAAGATCAGCAGGATGAGGGGGATCTGTACAGTTGCAGCTTGCACGGCTCCCCGGTTGTGTTTTCCCAATCGACGGTGACCCGCCTTGCTGCCCAGCACCTGCAGGTGGTGAGCCTTCCCTGGGATCCCTCAAATCCTTTGCATCTGGTCACCGACATTCATTTACAACAGGAATGGATCCAGTTCACCACCCACTTCCACAACAGGTTGCGCAATCATCGGCTGCGGGTGTTGTTGCCTTGCGGCAGGGCGGTTGACCGAGCTTACGTGAGCGGGCATTTTCAGGTACAGCTGCGGCCCCGTGTGAATCGGCAAAATCAAGCTCCCGTTCGCGTCAGCGGGCCGGAGGCCCACTGTTTTCAGGGCTATCCGGGGGAAGGGCTTTACCCAACTCAGTTCAGCCAAGACATGATTTACACCCCCTCCCAGGGCCACGGCATTGTCATCGCCCATCGTGGGTTACATGAATACGAGCTAGTGGGTCAGGAGCCAGACACCCGCTGTGCCCTAACCCTATTGCGGGCGGTGGGCCTATTGTCTCGCTCCGGTGGAGCGATTCGCCGGGTTCAGGCGGGGCCGAGTTTACCCACCCCAGAAGGGCAATGCCAGGGAGAGCATCGCTTTGAGTACGCTTGGCGCTGGGTGGAGGGAGCCACAGAGCCAGAACAGGCCGCCACCCTTGCCGATGCCTGGGTTACCCCTCTGTGGGCGGAACAGGTGTGGCTGGGCGACTACGAGCAACCCCACACTCAAGGGATCCCAGTCCGGTTGATTCAGCTGGATAACCCCAAGATCGCCCTTTCTGCCCTCAAGCAAGACGAAGCCGGTCGCCTGATTCTGAGACTGTTTAACCGCAGCACCACCCCTCAGCGGGCCCGGCTGCAGATTCATCGCCCGATCACCGCTGCCTATCGGTGTGATCTGAATGAGGATCCCCTGCCGGAGGGGGAGCTACCCGCTGAAGCAAAAGGTGAACCTGAATCGGAACCGAAGGGGGCACCGGCCACCGTGGAGCTCCACCTCGAACCGGCTCAAATCCTCTGCTTGGCTTTCCTATAGCTATTCCAGCTCAGAAGGAGACTTTAAGCCCCTCTACCCCGCTTTGGGAGAGGGTTACGGCCGGTGCCACGCTGCGCGAAGGAGGTGAGGGAACGGCTTCAGCTTCGGCTGCAATGCCCCTGCCCGCCTACGGTTGCTCCAGAGGCAAATCTGAAAACAGCAGTGGGGCAATATTGGCCGCTTGGTTGATGGGGATCTCGTCGTTGATGGGATACTGATAAAACTGATCCAACCGCTGACACAACCCCTCTGGCGTTAAAGACTGCACATTGGAACTGATGATGTAGCTCTGGGAAGGAGAGGCCCGAAAGGTTTGAAAAGCTTTGCGACAAAAGGCCTGTTTGGCCTCGGGATCCGCCTGTAGCCACTCTGGCCCCGTGAGTTTGCCCGATAAGGTTGGGCCGGTGGCCGCCAGCAGGGGCAGTTCTGTTCCTAAGATCAGGCAAGCCAGGAGCAGAAGCACAAGGCCCCCTTTCATGAACCCTTGACAGAAAGACGCCCAAAGCCGTTGCATGTGTTGCTCCATAGTTGGATAGGCTGAGATACAGGAGGATCCCCTCAAGGACCCGCTAGCTAGGTTGTGTGTAGCACAATGACCCTCGGGGTCGTGTGTAGCACGATCATAGTGGAAGGCTCACCGCCCCTTGCCTTACCGAACCCAACTCTATGGCTCGCAGCAAACCCCGCCACAAACAGCGGTTCCCTCACCTCCTCGGCTCCAAATGGACATCGGTACGCCCCGTCATGGGTTGGCGACATTTTCAGGTCAAAGAACGACAACAGGGGGGCGGTGGTTTGGTGTTTGCGGAGCTGCGGGCAGTCTGTGACCCCCAGGTGCGCATTTGGGTGAATGCCTCCACCTTGAAAAATCGGGCCCTCTGGCAGGCGGGCTGGACACCCTTAACACCCTTAGAAGACGGGATCCCCTGCGGGCCGAAGGACAGCGACACCAATAACACCCCAAGCACCCTCACAGAGGAGCCAGAAAGCCGTGCGGATTGGCCAGGGATATGACATTCACCGGCTGGTGCCCGGGCGCCCCCTGATTCTGGGAGGGATCCCGGTTCCTTACGAAAAGGGGCTGTTGGGCCATAGCGACGCCGATGTGCTCACCCACGCGATCATGGATGCCCTGCTCGGGGCGGCGGCCCTGCGGGATATCGGCTACTACTTTCCCCCCGAAGATGAGCAGTGGAAAGGGGCGGATAGCATTCTGCTGTTGCAGCAGGTGGTGCAACTGGTGAGCCAAGAGGGCTGGCAAATCGGCAATATCGACACGGTGGTGGTGGCGGAACGACCCAAACTCAAACCCCACATCCCCGACATGCAGGCCCGTTTGGCCAAAGCGATGCAGATCTCACCCCGGCAAGTGGGGGTTAAGGCAACCACCAACGAAAAACTCGGCCCTGTAGGGAAAGGAGAGGCAATTGCAGCCTTTGCCGTGGCCCTGTTACTGGCCACCGAGTAGGGGGTGAATGCCAAACTAGAGGCCCAGCACAGGGTTGGAGACAAAAGAATGGCGGTTGCGCAATCCAGAACCAAACACATGCGAGGGGCGATTGTCTGGGTGGTGCTTCTTTGGGCTGGAATCCTTGGCTTTGGGATAAGTGGCTGTGCGGTTCCCACCCGTCCCCACCTGATCGGCACGGTCACTTCCGATCCCAGAACCTTCAATACCTACCTGGCTGCCGAAAGCTCCAGCCGTGATGCCATCACCTACCTAGAAGCCGGATTGGTCACCCTCGATGAAGATACCCTCTTGCCCAAACCCGAGCTGGCGGAAAGCTGGGAAGTGTTCGACGACGGCCTGCGCTATGTCTTCACCCTGCGCGAGGGCTTGCGCTGGTCGGATGGGGAGCCTCTGACGGCAGCCGATGTGGATTTTACCTTCAACCGCATCATTTTCGATGAGCGGATCCCGACCTCGTCACGGGATGTGAAGCGGATTGGCGAGTCAGGGGCGCTGCCACAGGTGCGGGCTTTGGATGAGCGGCGGATCGAGTTTGTGCTGCCAGAGCCGTTTGCCCCTTTTTTGATTCAAGCGGGATCCACCATTTTGCCCAAGCACATTTTGGAGCCGACCGTCGAGCAGGTGGATGGCCAGGGTAACCCGCTCTTTTTGCAAACCTGGGGCATCAATACGCCGGTAGAAGAACTCGTAGGGGCTGGACCCTACAGGTTGCAGGAATATACCCCTGGGCAACGGCTGGTGTATCGACCCAATCCCTACTACTGGAAAGGGGAAGGGATCCCGCGCATTGAACGGGTGATCCTGCGCATTGTCGATTCCGAGGATACGGCCCTGTTGCAGTTTCGCTCCCGCGAGACCGATTGGGTGGCGGTGCGGGGTGGGGATTTTCAGCTCCTGAAGCGAGAAGAAGAACGGGATCAGTTCACCATTTACGATCTTGGCCCCACCCTGAACAACAATTTCTTCGCCTTTAACCTGAGCCAGGCCCGTAACCCCCAAACCGGGCGGCCCTTTGTGGATCCGGTGAAAAGTCGCTGGTTTAACGACCTCAGCTTTCGCAAAGCCGTCGCCCATGCCATGAACCGGCAATCTTACGTAGACAGCGTGTTGCAGGGGTTGGGGGAAATCCAGCATTCGGTGCTCTCTCCGGCCAACCCCTTTTATCTCAGCCCAGAAGAAGGCCTGCCCACCTACGATTACGACCCCGACAAAGCCCGGCAACTGCTGTTGGATGCGGGCTATACCTACGACGAGGTAGGCAACCTCCGGGATCCCGAGGGCAACCGGGTGCGCTTTAACCTGATCACCAATGCCGGCAACAACCAGCGAGAGGCAACAGGATCCCTGATCAAAGCGGATCTGGAGCGCATTGGCATCACCGTAGACTTCAGCCCGATTGCCTTCAATACCCTGGTGCAACGCACCGATGCCCGGGATTGGGAAACCCTGTTGCTGGGCTTTGGCGGTGGAGGCACCGAGCCGAACAATGGCTCCAACATTTGGCGCAGCGACGGTCGTCTGCACCTGTTTAACCTGGGGGATTTGCCCAACAATCCTGCCGAAGGCGTCCAGGTTTCCGATTGGGAACGGGAGATCGACCGTATTTTTATTGAGGGCGTACGCGAGCTGGAGTTTGAAAGGCGCAAGGCGCTTTACGACCGGTTTCAGATCATCATCCAAGAACAACTGCCCCAAATTGGCACCTTTAACCCCCTTGTGCTCTCGGCGGTGCGTAACCGCGTTGAAGGGGTGGATCCGCGCCCGATTCTGGGGCCATTGTGGAATTTGGATCAGCTCTATATTCAAGAGTAGAACTGTAGAACTTCAGCACCCAACCCTGGGGGGTGCGGGAAATCCATTTGCGCGATCCCGATGGCAATCGTCTGCGGTTTGGGCAGGTGTTGGATGAGGAAGATCCTAATGGATGAACCATGACCCTGTTTAGGCTGCTTGAGAGGGCTCCGGGGGGCGGCCATAATTGGAAAACCCGCAAGGGGGCTTTTTTGAGTTTGCATCCATGCTGGAACACGACATTGTCATCATCGGTGGGGGATTGTCCGGTTGTCGGGCGGCTTTGGAGGCATTGCGGCGGGATCCCAGCCTCAACCTGGCCTTGGTGGCTAAGACTCACCCGATTCGCAGCCATTCGGTGGCAGCCCAAGGGGGAATTGCCGCAGCTTTACAAAATGTTGACCCGAACGATTCTTGGGAGGCCCATGCCTTCGATACCGTCAAGGGATCCGATTACCTAGCCGATCAAGATGCGGTGGAGATCCTGACTCGGGAAGCGCCCGAAGTGATCATCGATCTGGAGCACTTAGGGGTGTTGTTTTCCCGCTTGCCGGATGGTCGAATTGCCCAGCGAGCCTTCGGGGGACACAGCCACAACCGCACCTGTTATGCCGCCGATAAAACCGGGCACGCCATTTTGCACGAATTGGTGAACAATCTGAAACGGGTTGGGGTCAAGCTCTACAGCGAATGGTACGTGCTGGAGCTGATCTTGGAAGAGAACCAGGCCAAAGGGGTGGTGATGTTGGAGCAAGCCACCGGGCGGCTAGAGGTGGTGCGGGCCAAGGCGGTGATGCTGGCCACGGGCGGCTATGGGCGCATTTACAACTCCACCTCCAACGACTTCGCATCCACAGGTGATGGCATGGCGATGGTGGCACGGGCGGGATTGCCTTTGCAGGATATGGAGTTTGTGCAGTTTCATCCAACGGGCTTGTATCCGGTGGGGGTGCTGATCTCAGAGGCGGTGCGTGGAGAAGGGGCCTATCTGATCAACAACAAGGGGGAGCGCTTCATGGCCGCTTATGCCCCCAGCCGGATGGAGTTGGCCCCACGGGATATCACCTCACGGGCGATTGTCACGGAGGTGCGAGCCGGACGTGGCATTAACGGCAAAGATTTCGTGTACCTGGATTTGCGCCATCTCGGGGCGGAGAAAATTCACACTCGGGTTCCCTTTTGCTGGGAAGAAGCCCATCGCCACTTGGGCATTGATGCGGTTGTGGATCCGATCCCGGTGCGACCCACGGTGCACTACTGCATGGGCGGGATCCCGGTGACGGTCGATTGTCAGGTGTTGCGAGAGGCCCAAACCCCCGTAGAAGGGCTTTTTGCTGCCGGAGAAACCGCCTGTGTTTCCGTGCATGGGGCCAATCGGCTGGGGAGCAACTCCCTGTTGGAGTGCATCGTGTACGGGCGACGGGCGGGGGCAGCCATGGTAGAAGCGGTCAAAGATCAAGCCTTCCCAAAGGTGGATGAGGGATCCCTACTCCGGCAGGCAACCGAGCGCATCAGCCAGCTCCTGGAAAAGTCGGGAGATAGCCGTATTGATGCGGTGCGGAGGCAGTTTCAGAATTGCATGACCGAGCACTGTGGAGTTTATCGAACCGAAGCGACATTACAAGCAGGGATCCAACAGTTGCAGCAGATTCGTCAGCGGTACGATCACCACCTGCGTTTGGATGATCAGAGCAAAGTGTGGAATACGGAACTGATCGAGGCTCTGGAACTGGATAACTTAATCACAGTGGGGTCTTTGATCATCAACAGTGCCCTGCATCGGCGAGAAAGTCGCGGATCCCATGCCCGGGAAGATTATCCCCAACGGGATGACCAGCAGTTTCTGCAACACACATTGGCCGCCTTCCGAGACGGATCCCCGCAGATTAGCTATCGCCCGGTGGTGATCACCCGCTTTGCCCCTCAGGAACGAAAATACTAAGTTTCTAGACGGTTTCCTGTTTCAAATAAGATGATTTGTGTTTGACAAAAGTTGACTCAAAAAGAGATGGATAGGAGGATTGCTTTGAGAAATCCAAACATGATTGACCGATATTTTTTCTCAAGGTCAGGGATTCTTCTATGTTAGGATTGCCCTAGAGATGGGAGCCCTGCCTAATAATCTACAAGGTGGGACGAAGTCTTATCGATGCTAGATATTCGCATTATTTTACAAGTTTAAACATCTCGTTTGTTGCCGGAGGGCTAACCATGCAAGAAACCCTAGAAAAAGCAGCCAGAGCGCTGCAAACTGAGCTTAATCTAGAGCCCTTCTGGATGCCCTTTACGGCCAACCGGCAATTTAAGGCCAACCCCCGCCTGCTGGTGGCCGCTCAAGGCATGTACTACACCAGCCATGACGGACGACAAATCTTGGATGGAACCGCCGGACTTTGGTGCGTCAATGCCGGCCACTGTCGCCCTCCGATTGTGGAAGCCATCCAACAACAGGTGGCTCAACTGGACTATGCCCCGGCTTTTCAAATGGGCCATCCCAAAGCCTTTGAGCTGGCGGATCAGCTCACCCAACTGACTCCCCCCGGTCTGGATCACGTCTTTTTTGCCAACTCTGGCTCTGAAGCGGTGGATACGGCTCTGAAAATCGCCATTGCCTACCATCGGGTGCGTGGCCAGGGATCCCGTCAACGGTTGATTGGCCGAGAACGGGGCTACCACGGCGTCGGGTTTGGGGGCATCTCGGTTGGGGGCATCTCCAGCAACCGCAAGTATTTCGGCAGCCTCATCCCGGGGGTGGATCACCTGCCCCACACCCACAATCTGGAGCACAATGCCTTCAGCCGTGGCCTACCCCGGTGGGGAGCCCATTTGGCAGACGAGTTGGAGCGGATCGTTGCCCTCCACGATGCCAGCACGATTGCAGCGGTGATCGTCGAGCCGGTTGCCGGTTCGACGGGGGTGTTGCTCCCTCCGGTGGGCTATTTGGAAAAACTGCGGGCCATCTGTGACAAATACGGCATCTTGCTCATTTTCGACGAGGTAATCACCGGGTTTGGTCGCCTCGGATCCCCTTTTGCGGCCAATTACTTCGGTGTGGTGCCGGATCTGATCTGCTGTGCCAAGGGCCTTACCAACGGCACGATCCCGATGGGGGCGGTGATCGTCAAGCAAGAGATTTACAACACCTTTATGGAGACTGCCGATAGCGCCATTGAGCTTTTCCACGGTTATACCTATTCCGGCCATCCGGTTGCCTGTGCCGCAGGGTTGGCCACTCTTAAGCTTTACAAAGAAGAAGGCTTATTCGAGCGGGCCGCCCGTTTGGCTCCCCTTTGGGAAGAAGCCGTGCATGGGCTAGAAGGGCTTCCCCATGTGATTGATGTGCGCAATCTCGGCTTGGTGGGGGCGATTGAATTGGCAGGGATCCCTGGCCGACCGACGGCCCGTGCCTTTGAAGCGTTCTTACGCTGTTACGAGCGGGGCCTGCTGATCCGCACCACCGGAGATATCATCGCCCTCTCGCCACCGCTGATCCTCGAAGAGGAACACATCCACCACCTCACCCATACCCTGGCGGAGGTTCTCCAAGGGCTGCCTTAACCTCTGCCTCTAGCTCTAGGGTGAAGGGCTAGGGGAAGGACTGGGGGAAGCAGTGGGGCCGGGACTGGGGCTAGGGGAGGGAGACACCGTAGGGAAAGGATTGGGG
This sequence comes from Thermostichus sp. DRC_bins_24, assembly GCA_039794845.1. Lineage (GTDB taxonomy): Bacteria > Cyanobacteriota > Cyanobacteriia > Thermostichales > Thermostichaceae > Thermostichus. The sequence continues at coordinate 13,718 of JAUQVK010000037.1, read as the reverse complement.
GTGCCAGTACCGGTTGGTGTTGGCGAAGGAGAAGCGCCGGGGGCAGGGAGCACCATCAAGGGGGCTTTGGCGGAGCCGATCCTGCCTTGGGTATCGGCCACCATGGCGGTCACCTCGTAGGCTCCGGTGGGAACAGAAGTGGGAATGGTAATGGGGATGGTGCCGATGCAGGTTTTGCTGTTGGCCGCGCATCCAACAGCAGATGCGGTGAAATCAAACGTCAGGGTAAGAGGACTTTGCCTCACCTCGACCCGGAAGCTGATGCCTGTACCTAGTCCTGCGGGGGTGGTGACGGCAACCAACACATTAAAGGGCACTGTCTGTCGAGCATCCGTCAGGGCGACGATGGCAATTGAAGGAGCCTCTGCCGATCCGGTAGACGGGGGGGATGGACTCGGAGAGGGGCTGAGGGTGGGAAACGGTGTCGGTACTGGTGTCGGCACTACGGTAGGGGTGGGGAGAGGATTGGGGGTAAGCACCGGAGTGGGCGTGGGGGCCACTACCGGTATGGGCGTAATGGTGACGGTGGGTTGTTCGTGGGCCTCTTCTTGACAGGCAAGGAGTGACAACGGCAGAAGGGCGGCTACACTGACTTTAATCAAAGAGACTACTAGCGCCCGACTCCGACGAGATCCACAGGGCTGGTGCTTCATGGGCTCTGGCTCCTCACAATTTGGGTTTGGGGTTTTGTGGGCTTAGGAAAACTGACTCTCGGCTGCGTTCAACTCGAATACCCAGCAAGCCTGCTTCGTCAACCGGAAAAGCAGGTGGATTTCTTTTGCTGCTAACACTATAGATAGGGCCTCAATTTTTTGCAAACTCCAGGGGTGGCGGTTACCCCATCTAGGGAGCTTTTCTTCGGGGTAGGTCGCCGGGATGGGATCCCGGGTGATGGGAAGACCCTGGGCCAGGCTAGACTGATGGTTGCTACACCAAGAGGGGATCCATGGCGGCACGGGCAGGTGAAGAACAGTCTCCCAAAGGGCGATCTGGGGGAGGTGTAGAGCAGCCTGTCAAACTCTGGGATCAGCCGGAAGGGCCGAAAGAGGCCTGTGGGGTCTTTGGTACCCTCGCCCCTGGGGAAGATGTGGCCAAGCTGGCCTATTTTGGTTTGTTTGCCCTACAGCATCGCGGCCAAGAATCTGCCGGCATCGCCACCTTTGAGGGGGAGTTTTGCCGGGTTCACAAGGACATGGGCTTGGTTTCCCAGGTGTTTGATGAAGTCGACCTGGCCAAGCTAACGGGAGAGCTGGTGGTGGGCCACACCCGCTATTCCACCACCGGATCCAGCCGTGTGGCCAATGCTCAGCCCGTGATTGTCGAGACCCGTTTGGGGCCGTTGGCTTTGGCCCACAATGGCAATTTGGTCAATACCGAGCAGCTGCGGCAAGAACTGGAGGCTGCCGATCGCCATCTGGTAAGCACCACCGACTCGGAATGTATTGCCCATGCGATTGCCCAAGCGGTGAACCAAGGACAAGACTGGATCGGGGCGACTCGCCAAGCTTTGCAGCGCTGTCGCGGAGCCTTTAGTCTGGTGATCGGCACGCCGGAAGGGTTGATGGGAGCTCGGGATCCCCATGGGGTGCGTCCGTTGGTGTTGGGCCTGTTGAGCACCAACCCCGCCCTCGACGATCTGCTGCAACGGGAGATCATCTGTAGTGATGGCACCCTCAGCCACCCCGAAGCAGAACCTCTACATTATGTGCTGGCTTCCGAGACTTGCGCCCTCGACATCATCGGGGCCGATTATTTGCGGCAGGTGGAACCGGGGGAATTGGTGTGGATCAGCCGCCAAGGGTTGCAATCGGTGCGCTGGGCAGAAGCCACTCCCAAGCTCTGTATTTTTGAGATGATCTATTTTGCCCGCCCCGATAGCTGGATGCAGGGGGAAAGCCTCTATTCCTACCGGGTGCGCCTAGGAGAGCAACTGGCCAGAGAAGCTCCTGCAGAAGTGGATTGGGTGATGTCGGTTCCCGATTCCGGCACGCCGGCAGCGATTGGCTATGCCCGCCAGCTGGGGATCCCTTACACCGAAGGGCTGATCAAAAACCGCTATGTGGGGCGCACCTTCATTCAGCCCACCCAGTCGATGCGGGAGCGGGGCATTCGCATGAAACTCAACCCCCTAGACGATGTTTTGCAAGGCAAACGGGTGGTGATTGTGGATGACTCGATTGTGCGGGGCACCACCAGCCAGAAGATCGTCAAAGCCTTGCGGCAAGCGGGGGCAACCGAGGTGCATATGCGCATTTCCAGCCCGCCGGTGACCCATCCTTGTTTTTACGGCATCGATACCGATACCCAAGATCAGCTGATCGCCGCCCACCACTCGGTTGCAGAAATTGCCGAGCGGATTGGGGTGGATTCTTTGGCCTACCTAAGTTGGGAAGGGATGTTGGCGGCAACCGGTCAGGATCCCCAGTCTTTTTGTTCGGCTTGTTTTACCGGCAACTACCCCATCCCGATCCCGGAAGGGCTGAAGCGCTCCAAGCTGGTGCTGGAGTTGGCCACAATTGGCAAAGACCGTTAGGCTGGGGATCCTCGGTACACTGATAGAAGGGAGTCCAAATCTAAAATCCAAAAGAGAGTCTCACGTTGGATGAGCATGACCTTTAGCCTGCGCCAAATTGGGGATCCCATCTTGACCGAGGTGGCAGGGCCGGTAACCGAGTTCGGGGATCCTGCTTTGCAACAGCTGATCGAGGGGATGTTGCGCATTTTGAAAGAATCCAATGGCGTGGGCTTGGCGGCCCCCCAGGTGGGATTCCGGCTGCAGGTGATCATCGTCGCCTCCCGCCCAACTTTGCGCTACCCCGATGCCCCGCACATGGAGCCTCTGGTGATGCTCAATCCGCGGCTGTTGGCGGCCAGCCCTGAGCAGGTGTTGGGGTGGGAGGGCTGTTTGAGTGTGCCGGATCGGCGGGGATTGGTGGCCCGTTCCCAAGCGGTAGAAGTGGGGTACTGCACCCCGCAGGGATCCCAGAAGTACGTGAGCTGGAGGGATTTTCCAGCCCGTATTTTTCAACACGAATACGACCATTTGTTGGGACGGGTTTTTTTGGATCGGCAGCCGCAACAGTTGCTCTCCGAAGCGGACTACCAGTCCCAAATCGTGGGCCGGCCTGCAACCGCCGTTTGAGGAGACCCCCATGCTCTACTTGGTGATTTACGATGGGCTGTGCAATCTCTGCTCGAATGGGGTACAGCTTTTGGAACGCTTGGATCGGGGACAGCGTTTTTGTTACGCCCCCATGCAGGATGCCCCCACCTTGGCCCGGTGGGATATTGCTCCAGACCAGTGTGAACTGGGCATGATCCTGGTTGATATGCAGCGCCCGGAGCAGCGTTGGCAGGGATCCGCGGCGGCGGAGAAAATTGCAGACCTGTTGCCCGGTGGCCGGCTGTGGTTGGCCCTGTACCGCGGGATCCCCGGCCTGAAGCCGTTGGGGGATCGGGGCTACGAACACATCCGCGATCACCGCTACGAGTGGTTTGGTCGCCGCGACACCCTGTATCAATCCACCTATCCTGTTTGCGCTCGCTGTCAGGATCCTCTGGCCACCCCCTGACCATGCTCACGCCCGCTCAGCAATTGCTGCACCGCTACGCCCAAGGAGAGCGGGATTTCAAACGGCTGGATTTGAGCGTTCCTGGGTTGCTCCAGGCGGATCTGCACGACATCAACCTAAGCGGGGCGGATCTCTCGGGGGTGCGTCTGTGTGAGGTGGTGTTGTACCGGGCAATTTTGGTGGGAACTGTCTTTTGGGATGCCAACCTGCGCCAGGCCAACCTAGAACAGGCCAATCTCTGTCGGGCTAACCTACGCCAGGCCAACCTGTGGCGAGCCAACTTAAGCCGTAGCGATTTAAGCAGCGCCCGCTTGAGTGGGGCCATTCTGTGCCATGCCGATCTCAGCTACAGCCGCCTCGAGGGATCCCATCTGCAGGGAGTAGACTTGAGCCAGGCCAACCTCAGCCATGCCGATTTGGAGGAAGCCAATTTGCGGGAGGCCACCCTGACGGGGGCCAACCTCAGCTATGCCCGCCTGACCCGTGCCGATCTGCATCGGGCGGATCTTACGGGAGCGGATTTACGGGGATCCCAGTTGCGAGGCGCTCACCTCACCCCCGAAACCCAAATGGCCGAAAAGTGGCGCCAGGTGTGGCAAATTGTCTCCCAAGATCGAGAAGCGCAGCACCTGGTGGAACGGGATCTGGCGGGGGCCAACCTGCACGCAGCCTACCTCCACTCCGCCCACCTGGATCGAGCGCGTCGCAAGCGCTCACCCAATTTCAAGCAAAAAACCTCCACTCCGCCCACCTGGATCGAGCGGTTTTAAGCCAAACGGACTTAAGTGGGGCGATTCTCCACAGGGCTTCTTTGCAAGGGGCAGACCTGCGGCAAGCCCACCTGGTGCAAGCGGATTTAGAGGGATCCGATCTGCGCGGTGCTCATCTGGTGGGGGCCGATCTGCGGGGGGCCAACCTGCGGGGAAGCCACCTAGGGGGTGCCCAACTAACCGGAGCGGATTTGCGGGGGGCGGATCTCGGTCAAGCCATTTTGCGGGGCACACACCTGGATGCCCAAACCCAACTGGATGCCAAATGGAAGCTGGTGTGGCGGATCCTCAACCAACCGCGTACCCTTTGGCCATTGGCCCAAACCCATCTTGCCGATGCTTATTTGCGTCGTGCTTGGCTGCGGCAAGCCAACCTCGCTAGGGCGGATCTGCGGGGGGCGGATCTGCGAGAAGCGGACTTGCAGGAGGCCAACCTCAGCCAAACGGATCTGCAGGGCACCAACCTGCGGGGGGCAAACCTGAGTGGTGCGCTGCTCGAAGGATCCCTTTACGATGAGTACACCATCCTTTAGGGCAACTCCACCGAAGTCGGTTTCGAGGCGTGGGGCAATCCCCACCCCAGCTTCTCTCGCATGATGCGGAAAAATTCTGGCCGTTTCAGGCGCATCAAATCCGTCCAGTAGGGGGCACGCACCACCCGAATTTGGTCTTCCGGCATGATGTAACAGCCGGTGTTGCCATCCACCACCAACACCAGTGGCTGGGGCGTTACCGGGCTGATCCACACCTCCTCAGAATCTTCAAAAACCAAGGCGCGGGAGGCCATGGAATGGGGACAAATCGGGATCAACTGCAAGACCGGCACCCCCGGTGTGAGTACCGGCCCCCCGGCTGAGAGGGCATAGGCGGTGGAGCCGGTAGGGGTAGCCAAAATGACTCCATCTGCAGCGACATCCAGAGGAGAATGCTGCCCAATGGTCACCTCGAAATGGCACATGCTGGTGAGGGGCTCCCGGTGCAAGACCATCTCGTTTAAGCTCAAGACCTCCCAGCGCAAGTGGTGGTCTCGATACACCTGCACCAGCAACATGCTGCGTCGATCCAAGGTGTAGTCTCCGGCAATGGCTGCACCCGCCGCCTCTTCCAAATGAGAGAGATAGGTTTCCGTCAGAAAGCCCAGGTGGCCCGTATTCACCGCCAACAAAGGGATCCCTTTCGGGGCCAGTTGCCGAGCCGCCGCCAATACGGTGCCATCTCCCCCCAACACCACCGCAAACTGCATGTTTTGATCAAACCCAGCAGGGGCTAAGCTATCCACCTTAGTCAGGCAAATGGGGCTGTCGGGCTTGGCGTAGCCGAGGATCCCTCCCCAGTTGGGGGCAGCACAGACCTCCCAGCCCTGCTCTTGAAACCAGTGGGATAAAGTTTCGCTGCTGCGCTTGGCGGCGGGTTTGGCATCGTTGTAGAGGATCCCAGCTTTGGGCTTGGTCATGGGGCAGTGGTGAGGCACGGGTGCCAAAACTCTATCAGTTCTGTAGGCCCTTCTGCCGAAAAGGTCGTTGACAAGAATTGAGAGCCGGCCTGGGTCTTCCGCCAAAACCCCTCTCACGGGGAGAAAACTGGCTAGGGTGAAAAGGAACCCATTCACGATTCTTTGCCAACGGGAATTGAAGTCGCCCATGGAACGAGGATTGCTCTGGTTACCTTTGTTGACCGGTTTTTTGGGTCTCGCTGCCTTGGGTTGGTGGGAGTATCGCAAGGTGGAAACCTACCGGACTTGGGCCAAGACCTTCAAGCGCAGCAAATACGACCTCTACGCGGTGGTGGGCTGGACGGGCAGTACGCTCACCTGGGGCAAGCCTTCTCCCTTCGGCCCCCGTGACCTCAAAACCCTGAATCTGGAGGATGTACAGTCCGTTTGGCTGCTGCTGGATGAGGATCGCTTAGACGATTGGGATGAAAAATCCACCCAGGCCCAACAACCCCGCCACATAGAGCTGGAGTTTCAGCCCCAAGGGATCCGCATCCCCTTTACCCAGCTGGATCTGGCTTTGGTGTGGTGGCGGGCGCTTCAACATGCTCTGCAGAAATGATGGATAATTTTCCGGCATCTTCACGGCAAGAAAACCATACCCCATTCGCTGGGGTTGAGTTCAGGATCCAATTGGGTCTGGGCATTGTACAGTGCGCCTGTTAGATCTGCCCCTTCCAGAAATGCCCCCCGTAGGTCGGCCCCGCGCAGATCGGCATTGTGCAGCTTGGCCCCCGTTAAATCCGCCTGGTGTAACTTGGCCCGACGCAAATCTGCTTCGCTCAAATCCGCCACTTGCAGGTTGGCCCCCGTCAGATCCGCCTGCTGGAGGTTGGCATGGGTCAGATCTGCTTCCCACAAGAAAGCCCCCGATTGGTCGGATCCGCTCAGGTTAGCCTGGCTCAAATCTGCCAAATTCAAGATCGATTGCGAAAGGTCGGCGGCTTGTAAATTCGCCTGTTTGAGGATCACCTCTTTTAGGTTGGCCCCCTGCAAATCCACCCCCGGCAGCTCTGCTCCTGTCAGGTCGCAGGCGGGGCAATCTTTGGTGGGGGAGACGATTTGGGAGCGGCCCAACTGGGCATCCAACTCTAACTGCGCAAAAGCCTGAGCGACCGGGATCCCCAGCGCCAACACCACTCCCATCCAGAGGAAACTTACCCTGGTTAGGGGCTTTGCGGACTGGATCTGCGCCCGTCCAATGGTTTTCACCGAGATCCCCTCATACGGGAAGGTTTAGGAAGCCTCTACTCCTGATGGTAGCCTCTTTGGAGAAGTTCCCCAGGGATCCCCTACATCTTGGGTTGGCGCTAGGGTCTTGATTGGGATTGGGGCAGGACTTAGCTCGGTTCCGGTTGGCAGTGAGGGCAAAAATGGGCTGAGCGTCCTGCCAGTTTGAGCCGCTGAATCGGGCGGCCACAGACGCGACAGGGATCCCCTTCCCGACTGTACACCCAGGCTTGCCCCTGATAGTTGCCATTCAGCCCCCGCAGATCCCGGTAATCCCGCAGGGTGGTGCCCCGTTGCTCCAGCCCGGCTTGTAGCACCCTCACGAGGGCCTCCCGCAGACGGGCAATCGCCTCCTCAGACAATCGCGCCGCCGGGGTCAGCGGATGAAGGCCGCTTAAAAACAATGCTTCATCGGCGTAGATATTCCCCACCCCGGCCACCAGCCTTTGATCCAGCAGGGCAGATTTGATCGGTCGCCGGCTGCGCTGCAGAGCAGCTTGAAGATACTCGTCGGAAAAGGCCTCTGCAAAGGGCTCTGGCCCCAAGGTTTGCAGTGTTGGTATCACCTGTTCCGGTGGCACCCCAGGGGGAACCCACCACATCTGCCCAAAAGTCCGCTGATCCACAAAACGCAGATCGTGGCCCCCTTCCATGCCCAAACGCACACGGGTATAAGCCGACAGGGGAACGGATCCCTCTAGCCAGAGCAGCTGCCCGGTCATGCGCAAATGCACACCCAAACTGGCCCCAGAATCCAGGGATCCCAGCAGATACTTTCCCCGCCGCTGCCACCGGGTGAAACGGCTGCCGACTAAGCCCTGCCCAAAAGCTTCTACTGCCGGATAGGCAATGGTGCGGGGCAAAAGCACCTCCACCGCAATCACCCGGGATCCCAAAGTCAGGCGTTGTAAATCTTGCCTAACGGTTTCAACTTCCGGCAGTTCTGGCACAGAACAACAAGCTCAAGCGACACAACTCCCGGTGAAGAGAACCCCCCTCGGCCTAGGCCGCAGGAGCGGCTTTGCCCTTGGCCTTGGGCGCTTCCAACACTTCCAACTCATCTTCGCGGAAGTTGTTGGTGTTGATGTTGTAGTAGTTAATTTTGTCGAAACGGACAATCACCGGATAGAGAATGCCGCTGGTATCCACCGCTGCGACGGTTCCCACATCCCGATACCAGTAGGATTCCTTCCGCAGCACACGCACTTTGGCACCACGCTGAATCGCCATGAGGGTTACCTCCATTGATCTGAACTCAGATTACCTTAGTCAGTGAAGAGGCTTCGATTTCTGAATTTTTGTGACAGGGATCCGTCTCTATTTTTCTGTTTCTTCTGGGTTGAGAGTGGATGAAACGGCGCACCTGTGGAGCCTGGCTATGGGGCTCTGCTTTGGCTTGGGGTCTGGCAAGAACATCCGAAGGGTTGGCCCAGCGCCAACTGCGATTGCCTCATCCTCGAGATTTTGCTGCCGTACTCAACCTAAAGTCAGGCCGTTTGGCAGGCGTTTGGCAACCGGAGCAAGCTTTCCGGGTTGCGGCCAGTCCCGGTTCGACAGTGAAGTGCGCTGTCGTGGCTGCTGCCCTGCAAACCGGGATCAGTTCTGGTGAACGGGTGATTCACTGCCCCGGTTGGTGGGATCCGCCGCCGCAGCTGGGGTTGGGTCGTCTGCCCTGCTGGGATCCGCGAGGCCATGGATCCCTGAGCTTGAGTCAAGCCTTGGCAAAGTCGTGCAATGTGCATTTTTACCAGTTGGGCTGGGAGTTGGGGACCAATACCCTGGTGGAGTGGCTGCGGCACTTTGGCTTGGGTAGCTCCTTAGGGAGGGATGGGGATGCGGTGCCTGCGCCTTGGTTGGCCACAGGTCTGGGTTGGCGGGTGGATCCCTGGGAGCTTTTGGCTTATGGGGGGGTGATCGCCCGCCGTGGAGTGCCTTTGGAGGGAGAGGTATCGATCCCGGCCCTTGCTTTGCCGAACTCGATCTGGGATGCCTTACATGCTGGTATGGCTTTGGCCGCTACCTCAGGCACCTGTCGGGGCATTGCTCCAGAAGGGATCCCGGTGGCCGCTAAGTCTGGGACGATCCTGAATCCGCAGCGGGAGAGGCAGCGAATCTTGTGGGCAGAAGATTTTCAAGCTTGGTTGCTGGCCTTTTGGCCCCTACCGGATCCCGCTTGGACGTTGGTAGTGCATCTGCATCAAGGCAAAGCCTACGAGGCCGCCATTCCCTTGGCCCGGCAGATCATTGCAGCAATTGCGATGGGATAACTGCGTTCCTTGCAACCATTGCAACTGTGAAGAAATGCAAACTATACTGAGGTCTAGATATTGTTCTTGTCTTAGTTCTTCACAGGTCCTCACTCACCATTGCTCCAATTTACGTCGGAGGCTCTCATGTCTAACCCCAATTTGTCCGAACCCAAGTTTGGCTTTAACGAATACGCCGAGCGCCTCAATGGCCGGGCTGCCATGATTGGTTTTGTTTTGGCCATTGTGATTGAAGCTGTTACCGGCCAGGGGGTTGCCTCTTGGCTGGGCTTGCTCTGAGGCGACGAAACTCTTCACAGTCCTTTGAGTTGGGTTTGCAGCACTTGCTCCCACTCCAGCCCCCTTCCCAAAGGGGGAGAGGGGCCTGAATATCTCTTTCTGTCTCCTTCTGATCTGGAATAGCTGTAACTCCAGGCCAAGGGCGGAGTTAAGCGAAGCTCCCTAGGCAGCTCACTGCCTGGAAAATCGGGGAGTGCGATGAGTGCGACACAAGCCCCCACAGCCCCTACGCTTTGGATACGGGGTTATGGTCACTCTAGATAAGCAGCGATACACCTTATTGACTTCCCTCTCCTGTTTTGGGAGAGGAGCCAGGGACAAGGGGGCCATTTCAGCCTTAACGGCAATGGCCATATTTGGGATATCGCTTCCCAGCAGCTGGGCGCATGGCAAGCCCCGCAGTGAGAGTGGTGTAGCTCGTGGAAGCTGTGCTACGGAGCGTGGAGAAGCGTAGAGTCTCTGCTCGTGGTGCTCCGCACCTCGCTAGCGGGAGCGGGAACAGAAAGCGCAAGTCTTAACAAGTCTTAACTGGGGAAAACCCGTGGAAAGGATGTGATGTAAGGACGGAGCGTCAGGGAGCAAAGAGTGAACTTAGACGGGGGGCTCTACGGTCGAAACAATGTCTCGAATCACCGCCTCTGCCTCCTGCCGCCGGTTACCCCCTGTTTCAGCGGAGCCAAGCAAAGAGATTCGATGCGCCAACACCGACACGAACAAGGCTTGTAGATCCTCCGGCAAGCAAAAACTACGCCCACATACCAACGCCTGTGCCCGTGCCGCTCGCGCCAACGCCAAAGCCCCCCGTGTAGACACCCCTGCCCGCAACAGGTTTGAGGTGCGGGTGGCTTGCACCACCTGCAAGAGGTAATCTGCTAGGGATTCTTCTAGGTGGACTTGATCCACCGCTGCCTGAATGCGCCTTAACTCCGTTAGGGAGAGAACCGGCTCTAGAGCATCGACCGGCTCCGCCTGCTGTCGTTGCAAAAGTAAGATTTTCTCCACCTCGGCACTGGGGTAACCAACCGACAGGCGCACCAAAAAGCGATCCAGTTGGCTCTCCGGCAAGGGGTAGGTGCCGTGGTACTCCAGGGGGTTTTGGGTGGCCAATACGATGAAGGGAGCCGGCAAGGGATAGGTGCGATCGTCCACCGAGACCTGCTTTTCTGCCATGGCTTCGAGCAAGGCACTTTGGGTGCGGGGAGAGGTGCGGTTGATCTCATCCGCCAAGATCACGTTGGCAAAAATGGGGCCGGGGCGAAATTCAAAATCCCCTTTGTCTTTGTTGAAGAGGGTGAGGCCGAGAATATCGGTGGGCAGCAGGTCGCTGGTGAATTGAATCCGTTGAAACGCTGCCCCCAAACTGCGGGCGATGGCCCGAGCCAAGGTGGTTTTGCCAACACCCGGCACATCCTCCAACAACACATGCCCCTCCGCCACCAGTGCCGTCACCACAGCCCGAACCACCTGTGGCTTGCCTTGAAACACCGACTCGATGTTGGCGTTGAGTCGGCCAATCTGCTGATGCAAGGTTTGCAGGGTCTCCGCCGGGATCCGCCGGGATCCCGAAGCAGATAGAGTGGGGACAGCAGCCATAAACCATACCAGAAGGGCCTATTCCACCATACAGGGCGGACCCATCCGGTGCACTGGCATGGGATCCCTCTAATCCCCACTGAGAGACCGGAGTATGATAGATTTGCGGCCATGGCAAAGGATTTGAATCTTGGAACTTTCCTGTAAAAGTGAATACGCCCTACTCGCCCTCTTGGAGCTGGCCCAACACTACGATGACGGCCAGGTGTTGCAGATCAAGGAGATCGCCGCCCATCAGTCCATCCCCGATCGTTACCTGGAGCAATTGCTCGCCACCCTGCGTCGGCAAGGTTTGGTGCGCAGCCAGCGGGGGGCCAAAGGGGGATATTCTTTGGCCAAGGCCCCCTGGATGATCTCCCTGTTGGATGTGATTCAAGCGATTGAAGGGGAAGATCTCAGCCGGGCCCGCGAGTTGTCCACGGTAGATCTTACCCCAGAACGGGAAGTGCTCCTCAAGGCTTGGCACAAGGCACAAGCAGCGGCGGTGGCGATTCTGCAAAAGACCACCCTTCAAGACCTCTGCGATCAACAGGCCCAACAACAACGGGCCAATCTGATGTACTACATCTGAATCTACAGCCCTTTACGCCCAGGGCACACCGGCGTGACCGCTAGTCACATGTAACAACCACGGAAGTTGAGATCTAAACTTTGGAGGGCTAGCCCTCCGGGCCCCGCGAAAGCGGGAGCAGGAAGCACAAGCCCTGTCCTGGAAGACCTGCGCAAGAGCTGTAAACCTGAATCTAAACCTGTCTAGCCCAGGACTGTTCAGGAAGGGCTGGGATCCCTGGCAGGTTTTGGGTTATCCTGAAGCGCATTGTTTTTTTGACTGACTCCATTTCCATGACCGTCCAATCCCCTCGCTCTCAAGCTGCTGATTCGTTTTCCTCGGAAGATTTTGCCCAAGCTTTAGACGCGCAGAGCCTCGACTTTCGACCGGGGCAGGTGGTGCGCGGTCGTATCTTCCAGTATCAGAACGACGGTGCCCTGGTGGATATTGGCGGCAAATCTCCGGCCTTTTTGCCCCTACGGGAAGCCGGGATCCGTCCTGTGGAGGATTTGAGCCGGCTTTTCCCCCTGAAAACCGAAGCGGAGTTTTTAATTGTCCGAGAAGACCGGGATGGGCAGATGCTACTCTCGGTGCGGCGGCTGCAACTGAAGCTGATCTGGGAGGAACTGGCCCAGAAGCAAGCCAACGGCCAGACGGTAACCGTTCCGGTGATTGGCACCAACAAGGGTGGGGTGCTGGTGGATGTCCAGGGCTTGCGTGGGTTTATTCCCCGCTCTCACCTGAACCATCGGGACGAGCTCAAGGAGTTGGTGGGGCAATCCCTGACGGCGGGCTTTATCGAAGTGAATGCAGAAGCCAATAAGCTGGTGCTCTCTCAACGGGTGGCCGCGCAAGCGGAGAACTTGGGCCGCTACGAGATCGGTCAGGTGGTGGAGGGCAAGGTGAGTGGCCTGAAGCCCTTCGGTGTGTTTGTGGATTTGGAGGGGGTGACGGGGCTTTTGCACATCAAACAGGTGAGCCATAGTTTTGTGGCCTCTCTGCCGGATCTGTTTAAGCCTGGCCAACGGATCAAGGCGGTCGTGATCGACCTGGATGAGGCGAAAGGGCGGATGGCACTCTCCACGCGGGTTTTGGAAAAACATCCTGGCGAAGTTCTGGAGCAGCTGGCGGTGATCATGGATGAAGCCGAAGAGCGGGCCAGCAAGTTGAAGGGGAAAATCACCCCTGACGGCAAGGTGCTCTGATCCAACCGGTTGTGAGGGGCATGGGATCCCTTTCTCTTCTCCCGCTGGAGCCAAGGCTCGGGGGACGTTTTACTCTTATGCCTCTTTTGTCAGTATGGGCAGGCTAGGCTTGAGGGAGAAGCTGAACTCCTTACCCGGCCATGACTTTAGCTCGTCAGGCACTACCCACCCTTCAAGTCATTGATGACTACTGTGAAGCCTACCGCCCCCACTTTCCTGAAGTACGAAGCTTCGAGTTTTTTAGGCTTATCCTTTTGGGTTTACTTTCCCCGATGAAGCGGAAGAGCTTGCCTACCGTTGCTCGCCATGTTGGGGTAGAAAGCCATCAATCCCTGGTTGGTTTCTGATTTGCAAGCACCTCGTTTGCAACAGACTTGAGAGGGGTGACGTTTTGAGGGAATCTTGGCAGATGAGACCAAAGAGGAGAGACACATCCGGGAGCTGATCTTCAGCCACAGGATGGGGAAGAGATACCGGGAGCTGACAAAAGACCTCAAAGAGCCGCCAGAGGAAGGGACATTTTATTGAATGACCAAGAAAAGGGAGATTGATGATCAGGGGATAGAAAACCTATACGGGATGAGAAGTTGGATTGAGTATGGATCCAAGCAGAGTACAGCCCTTGCGCGGGTTTTCTGCAGCAAGGATTGTGCTTCCTCAGCCTTCTAGAGAGCGGATCCTAACTCCCACAGTTTTATACGTGACTAGCGGTGCCCTATGGGCCGCCATGGGCGAACGCGCCAGTGTGCCCTAGGCGTGA
>JAUQVK010000036.1:0-14205 GCA_039794845.1 Thermostichus sp. DRC_bins_24 | reverse complement strand
GAGTCGCTCTGCGTGGCAGCAATTGCCACTTGTGTAGCCTCGACTGGAAAAACTTGGGTCGCTTTTGGAAGCTGCCATCCGAAGCGGTCAAGAATCGCTCCAATCCCAGGTCAATTCCCATTGCCCGACCCTGAACGGTCGCAGCGGGAACCGATACGTCCGCGATGCAATCGTGACAACCCCATCCCCTTGCGTACCTCTCACCTTGGACAATACCCCCACCTGCTTCACCTTGAACCCGTCAAGGATGGGGCGATGCCGGTTGATAGGCACTCTCCCAATCTTCAGCAACTTGATTGTAAAGCCATCAATAGGGTTGTCCTTAGATGAGCAGCTCCAGCATACCTAGCCGAGTGTCAGGGGATCCCGTTTTGATGAGCGGTATCAAGACGCCGTGAGGGACTGATGGGCAAGCCGGCGCTACAGGACTTGAAGATCGAATTGATAAAGATCGAAGGGTTACAATGCCCCAAAGCGAGCAGGCAAAGGGATCCCGAGCATCTCTAACAACTTTTGTGCCGCATCCAGACCCGATAGCCAGGCCCCTTCTATGCGTCCGCCAGCACACCAATCCCCTGCACAAACCATGGGCAACCCCTCAGCGGCAGAACCGGGAATGCGGGTACCCAAGCTGGCCAGCCCCATCGTTTCCAGCGGCAGAGCATAGCGCCAACGATGCACCTGCATCCAGTCCGGCGCAGCTAGCCAGGGTTGCAACCGTTTTGCGGCATGGGCCAACAAGTCTCGACCTGCTTTTTCCAGCTCAGACGGGTTGGCATCCACATACAAAGACGACCACTCCGGCCCCGCATGGAGAACCACCACCGGCGGTATCGGTTCCGGGCGTTTGCTGCTGTCTAGTCCCAACCACACCAACAAGGGATCCTCTAGACACTTAATCCCTTTCCAGTCTGGCAGCGGTGTGTTGTCGGGGTAGCCGGCCAAAACCGCAATGCAAGGTTGATACTCGGCGGATCCCAGCAGAGACAACAGGCTGCTAGGCGAAATCGCTTCCTGGAGAAGGGTCAGCATCTGGGGGGCCGGGATCGCCACCACCAAGGCACGAGCCTGATACGCTTGGCCAGTATCGGCCCTCACCTGCCAGGTTGTTTGCAGGGGTTTTAGGCCGACCACACGGGTTTGGGTGTGTATTGTCAACGAAGCAGCCAAATGTTTGGCCAGGACAGCCATCCCCTGGGGGCAGATGTAGCGCGGTTTTTCATCGTTGGGATCCTCAGGGTGCAGCCCTTCTGGATCCAGCCTATGCAGCGAGCGCGTCCATTCCGTCAGCAGCCCCAGGCCCAACAGCTCCTTCACCCAGCGGTAGAGACCATCGGAATCAGCCGTCAGGTATTGAGCCCCATGGTCTACAGGCACCGTTTGCCCGGCATGTTCAACCCGGCGGGTGGCCATGCGTCCCCCTAGGCCTGCCGATTTTTCCAGCACGACAACTTCTAGGCCGGCCCGTAGCAGTTGTCTTGCACAAGCCAACCCGGCTACTCCTGCCCCAACGATAATCGCGTCAGCGTCTCTTGAGTAACTTAAGCTGGTGGCTTCTGCTTGATGATCTCCATCGGACATGCTGAGCCTGCTGGTTGCATCTGGATCCCAACAGTCCCATCGCGGCGATGGCCCTTCATGGAGATCCCGATCCCAATTCTACTGGTTCTGCTGTAACACGACATTCGAGTGCAGCCACGCAGTCTGCTCCTCGAAACAGAAAGCAACCACGCTCCCAGGCTAGGTTGGGCACCACGGCCAGGCACGAATCATGAACTTTTACACCTCTCTTAAGATACCAACAGCCCTTTCCCTTACCCACCCACCGCCCCTTTCCAAAACCGGGAACAGAGTCGGGAACGATCTAGCCTACGAACAACCCTGAAACCCACCCAATAGGTGGCCACCGCTACCCCAGATCCCATCCTCAAGGGATCCTCTAGATAACGATAAAACCCGCTACCAGAGTGGGTCTGAGAGGGATGGAGCTTAGCGGATTCGAACCGCTGACCCCTTCAATGCCATTGAAGTGCTCTACCAACTGAGCTAAAGCCCCGCCTAAACACCTAGAAACCCCTTGTCAAATCACACCTGTGACCCGAAAAGTTGTTTCAGAGGTAAAAGGTAAAAAGTACCGGATATTCATCGTAAGAAGGTAAGGGATCCCTGTCAATAGCCGACGCCATGAGTTGGGCTTGGTTAGCCCACGGCCACTTGCTACCGGACAGACCCGCCGGGTGATAGAACGGAGTCAGTGGCTACCGAGGAGCTTGTGACACAAGGGATCCAATTCAACCGCATTTTGGCAGCTTCGTTGCTGGTGATCTGCCTAATTGCGGCCATTGTCGGGGGCACACGCCCCACCCCAGAGCCCTCCCGAGCCGGGGTGAGTTTGGAGGCAGCACGTGGCGGGGATCGCATCGAGCTGGTCACCATCGAGGGGGCAATTGGCGTGCCACGCAGTGCCGGTTTCGTCAGTTTGCCCACCTCCCCTCTGGATCAACTGCGGGAGGCGGTAGAGGATCGCGCCGTCAAAGCGGTGTTGCTACGCATCAACAGCCCCGGCGGTGCCGTGGGATCCAGCCAAGAGCTCTACCGTGCCGTGACCGCCCTCCACAAGGTGGGCAAACCCGTGATTGCAATCATGGAGGATGTTGCTGCCAGTGGGGGCTACTACGTAGCCAGTGCCGCCGACAAAATTTACGCCAACCCCGGCACCCTGACCGGCAGCATTGGGGTAATCATCAGTGGTCTTAGTTTTGGTGAACTGCTGAACAACTTCGGCATCGAGCCCCAAACGTTCAAAACCGGCGAATTTAAGGATATTCTTTCCCCCTACCGCACGGCGACCCCCCAAGAGCAACGCCTGCTGCAAGACTTGGTGGAAAACACCCTGGAGCAGTTCATTCGGGACGTGGCCCGGGGGCGTCAGCATTTGCCGGAAGAAGGGGCTGATGAGGTGCTGGATGCCGACATGATTGCCCGTCGGGAAAGGTTGGATGAGGCACGGGTGCGGCAGTTGGCAGATGGGCGCATCTTTACCGGGGCACAGGCACTGGAGGTGGGCTTGGTGGATGCCTTGGGGGGCTATACCGAAGCCGTTGAAGATTTGCGTTTGATGACGGGGAATCCCTCTTTGTCCCCGGCGGGTGAGGGAGATAATTTCCAACGCACACTGCGGCGACTGTTGAGCCAGGGACTGGAAGGGCAAACCGCTTGGCTGGCAAGGTTGTTGGGGAGCAACGAGGCCAGCGGGATCCCCGGAGTACCGCTGCTGTGGATGGCGCCAGAGTGGGCTTTGCGCTAGATCCAAAGGTAACGGGTGTTGGGTGTGAGGGGTGAAGTGGTGAATCAACAGCCGATGGAGGCGACCGCTGCTGCGTGGGCGCAGGGGAATGGGTCGAGGGATGTCTCTGGGAAGAGGTACAGAGAGCCGGAGGGATCCCAGCCGGTTGGAACCAATGGCCGAGCCGAGCTGGATTGGAACACCAACTCAGAGCTGTTGACCAGTCGGGCTTGGGTGGAAATCGATGCGGCTCAGTTGCGGGAAAATCTGCGGCTCCTGCAGGCGCGTCTGTCAGCAGGCACAGAAATTTGGGCGGTGGTCAAGGCCAATGCCTACGGGCATGGGGCGCAGCTGGTGGCTCCGTTGGCCATAGCGGCGGGGGCGAAGGGCCTCTGTGTGGCCACCCTGACAGAAGGGATCGAATTGCGGCAAATGGGGCTACAGGCTCCGATTTTGGTGTTGGGAGCCTTGAATACTTGGGGGGAATTGCGGCAGGCGATGGCGGCCCAACTGGAGATTAGCCTTACCTGTGCGGACCAGATCCCTCTGATTTGTCAGGTGGCGCGGGCATCAGGACAGCCTTTCCCCGTGCATGTGAATGTGGATACGGGCATGACCCGGCTGGGGATCCCGTGGCCAGAGGCGGCAGCTCTGTGGGGGCGGATTTGTCGCATCCCAGACTTGCAGGCTCGCAGCTTATTTTCCCACTTGGCTACGGCGGATGAAGCCGATTCCCCCGCCATGGCCCAGCAACGAACCCGCTTTGCCCAGATCATTGAACAGATCCAACAGGCCGGGGATCCCATGCCGATCCTGCATCTGGATAACTCAGCGGGAGCCTTAACCCATCTGCAGGGCCATTATGCGCGGGTGCGCTTGGGGCTGGCGCTCTATGGGCTGTCTCCGGCCCCCCATTTGCAAGTGCCGGGTTTACAGCCAATCCTACGGCTGAAGGCGCGACTCACCCACATCCAAACGGTGCCCGCCCAGACTGGGGTGAGCTACGGACATCGCTACATCACCACCCGCCTCAGTCGCATTGCCACGTTGGCCATTGGCTATGCGGATGGGATCCCACGGCGGCTTTCCGGTTGGCTGCGGGGATGGGTACGGGGGGGCCTGATCCAACAGGTGGGCACGATCACCATGGATCAGTGCATGTGGGATGTTACCGAGAGGCCGGATATTCGGGTGGGGGATGTGGTGGAATTGTTGGGCCCCAATCTACAGGCGGCAAGCCTGGGGGTTTCGGTTCAGGATTGGGCGGATCAACTGGGCACCATTCCCTACGAATTGCTGTGTGGCCTTTCCGCCCGTTTGCCGAGGTTACTGGTGAACTTTTGAAAACCTAAAAAGGCTGTCTGCTTTAACTTGTATGTTTTTTCCCCTCCCTCAGTATACTGAGGCAGACCTTGAGCAGGCGGAGGCAGAATTGGCTTGACTTGCCAGCTTAGGATGGAGCAGCATCAGAGTCAGTTCGGGAGGCGGGAGGATGGAGTTTCATAAACCTCTAAATGGCCTGGAAAACCAGATGGAGCGGGCTGTTCTGGAGATGATTAATGAAGTTTTGTTGATGGAAAGCCAGCAGCGCTACTGCTTCTGCGAAAAATTTTGTACTGATGCTGCCGCGCTAGCCCTGAATAACCTCAAGCCTCGCTACGCCACCAGCTTTCACGGCTCCCTCTACACCCTAGAGGCCATCCAAGCGGATCAAGACCTACAAACGCTGATCCGACTGGAGGTGATAAAGGCCCTAGAAGCCGTGGCGGTGGATCCCCGTTGCCCAGAGCCTGAGTGCCCTTTGCTGTTGCAACACCTAGAAACGATAGAGTTAGAGCTGGCCCCCAGTAACGATTGAACGATTGAAGGAATGGCCTTGCTCGCTTCCCCCTCGCCCCTTGCCTTCCTTGGCCCTGTTGGCACTTATACCGAGTTGGCAGCTCTCTTGGCCTGCCCCGAACAGCCCCACCTGCACAGTCAGGGATCCCATCCCTTGGTGGCCTACCCCACCATTAGCGCTTGCTTAGAGGCGGTGGCTGCCGGTCAGCAGCAATGGGCGGTGGTGCCGGTGGAAAATTCGGTGGAGGGTGGAGTTTCGATGACTCTGGATGCCCTGTGGCAATTGGAGGGGTTGGGGATCCAGCAGGCGCTGATCCTGCCGATTCGCCATGCCCTGATCGGGCGTGCCCCACAGCTAGAGCAGATTGAGGAGGTCTATTCCCATCCGCAAGCCTTAGGCCAGTGTCAGGTTTGGCTGAAATCCCATCTGCCTCAGGCCACTTTGATTCCGACCCGCTCCACCACCGAAGAATTGGATCGCCTGCAGGAGCAGCCCAGTGCCGCCGTCATCGCCTCAGAACGGGCCGCCACCCTCTACCAACTGCCGATCCTGGCCTGCCCAATCAATGACCACCCCGATAACAGCACCCGCTTTTGGGTGATTGGCCGAACCGATCCCGACCGCGCCCCCTCCCCAGGGGGATCCCATACCTCCCTGGCCTTCAGCCTGCCGCAAAACGTGCCAGGGGCGTTGCTGAAACCATTGCAGGTGTTTGCGGCGCGGGGGTTGAATATGTCGCGTATTGAATCTCGTCCGACGAAAAAATCGGCGGGGACTTATGTGTTTTTTGTGGATTTGGAAAATGGTGCCGGGCAACCTTATCTCCCCCCAGAGGTGATTGCCGAGATCGAGTCGATTGCAGAAACCTTGAAACTCCTGGGCAGCTACCCGGTGCATGATCTCTCCAGACAGGGGGACATTGCTTTACCCAAGACCCCTCAAATCACCGATAGAGGTTGAGGCACAGCGCGAATTTCGGCCAACTGACTCTCAATTTGTTGGCGAATTGTTGGCGAATTGTGGTTAGCAAATCGTTGGCGCACCTTTTGGGGAACTCGAAGAAGTGCTCCCTATGGGCGCACCGGTTAGGTCGGGTTCAGGGCAGGGAGCGATCCAAACTGCGATATTGAATCGCTTCCGCCAGGTGAGTTGGGGCAATCGCCTCAGCTGCGGCCAGATCGGCAATGGTACGGGCCACCTTGAGAATACGGTCGCTCCCCCGGGCAGAAAGGCCCAGCTTGCGAATGGCACCCTCCAACAAGGTGCGACAGGGATCCGACAGCTGACACCACTGCCGCAGGTGGCGAGATTGCATCTGAGCGTTGTAGTGGATCCCTGCCTCTTGTTGAAAGCGCTGCTGTTGTCGCTGCCGTGCTTGTTCCACCCGTTCCCGCACTGACTGCGAGGGTTCACCGGTCTGGGCCCGCAAAATCTCTTCCGGTTTCAGACGGTTCACCCGCACCTGCAAATCAATGCGATCCAACAGCGGGCCGGAGAGTTTCGACCAGTAGCGCTCCCGTTGCTGCGGTGTGCAGGTACAGGGAGTGACCGGATCCCCATAAAAGCCGCAGGGACAAGGGTTAGTGGAGGCCACCAGCGTAGTTTGGGCCGGAAACTCCAGCGAAACGCGGGCACGGGAAATGGTTACCTTGCCGTCTTCCAGCGGTTGGCGCAGCACCTCCAGCACCTCTCGCCGAAATTCCGTCAGCTCATCCAGATACAGAATGCCGCGATGGGCCAGCGAGATTTCCCCCGGCTTGGGATAGGATCCCCCACCCACCAAGGCCACCGAAGAAGCCGAGTGATGGGGAGCACGAAAAGGGCGCTGGGTGATCAGGGCCGTTTGTCCCCCTAGGTGAAGGTTTTGCCGCAACAGACCGGCTGCCGAGTAGATACGGGTAATTTCTAAAATCTCCTCCCACTGTAGGGCCGGTAGGATCCCTGGCAACCGCCGTGCCAGCATGGTTTTGCCCGCTCCGGGGCTGCCCACCAGCAATAAGTTGTGCCCACCTGCCGCCGCCACTTCCAAGGCCCGACGGGCGTGTTCTTGCCCTTTTACATCCGCCAGATCCAGAAGGGCTCCCGAGTTGGCCCCCTGCATCTGTTGGGGGTGTACCTGTACCGGCTTTTCCGTCTGTGGGTGCTGCAGCCAGTTCACCACTGCCGAGAGTGAGGTAAACCCATACACCTGGATCCCCTGCACCACCGCCCCCTCTAGACCATTCGCTTGGGGCACCACCAAGTGCTGGATCCCCATCTCGGCGGCACTGGCGGCAATCGGCAGGATCCCAGCCACCGGGCGCAGGGATCCATCCAAGGCCAACTCCCCTACGATCAGGGTGCTGGCCAGTGTTTCCGGCCCAACCACCCCCGAAGCAGCCAGGATGCCGAGGGCAATGGGGAGATCGAAGCTGGGCCCTTCTTTGCGCAGATCCGCAGGGGCTAGATTGATGATGATCCGCCGTTGGGGCAGGGCAAAGCCTGAGTTTTTAAGGGCCGCCCTTACCCTTTCTTTGCCCTCCTGAGCTGCAGCATCGGGAAGACCCACCAGCGTGATCTGGGGCAGCCCACCCCCAACATCCACCTCCACCGTGACCCGCACGGCTTTGAGTCCCAGTAGGGCTGCGGAAGTGACTTGGGCAAACAAAGAGCCTGTCTCCAGAGGATCTCAACTTATCCTGGCAGAAGTCCGGGCAAGTGCACCGCTCACCCGCCAGATCCAGGGATCCCGGCAAATGCACTCAGGTACGTCATACCTGTTCGCCTGAGATGAGCACATGATGAGATGAGCACACGCTGACCGGGGACAATGGTGCTCCACACCTTGCGTTGCAAGATTGAGTTGCTCGAACATCTGAGCGTGGACCGGTGAAGTAGGAATCTCACTCCGTACCCAGTGGGAGAGCGTCAATCGTCAATCCCCTCCCCTCAACAGCTCCGAGAGCGCCTTCGCCTGGATGCTGCCGGAGACTGCTGAGCTGGGTTCACCGCCAGTCCCTCCGCTTCCGCAGCCGGTAGTTCAGCCGTCAATTCAGCAGGCGGAATTTCGGGTTCAGAAGGCTCTGGTTCGGGAAGCGTATCTCCCAGTTCAGTTTCCGGCTCTTTCTCCTCTGAGAAATCCGGTTCCGGTAGGGACTCCTTGGCTAGGGGATGAGCATCTTCGCGGAGCTCCACGTCCGTTGCTCCTTCCGTCCCTACAGGGACTGTGCCCGGCAGAGCTACCCTCACCACTGTATCGCGACCTAGAGGTGGCGGCTGCTTCAAAAGCAACAGCGGCGACAACCCCAACTCTGAGTAGACCCGTTGCTGCAAAGGGGTCATCTCAACGGTGATGGTCTGCCGTGCTGGGGCTGGGCGGCTCTCTTCCGTTCGCGTTGGAGAGGGGTAGTCTTTGCGTGGGCCGTACCCCTCCCCCTCTTGGCCAGAGCGACGGGATTCTCTGCGCTTTTGCCCCCCGCCACCGCCCGGGAAATCATCCCCGAAGGACTCGGAGGGTGAGGTTTCCCCTTCTGAGGCAATATCCATACCTCGAGAGATGCGCTGCCCGGTGCGGGGTTCTCCCCATTCTTCGCGGGCACGCTTCCGTCCGCTTTCGGTTCGTAGCTCCTCCTCCAGGTCGGCTGGGGTTGCAAAGGGATCCAAGACTGGGCTGTAGCGTCGTTGTCCTGGGCCAGAACGAGACCGCCGCAAGGGGGCACGGCCGGTGCTATCGCCACGCTGCAGTCCATCATTCCCCACCCGCAGGCGTACCCGCTGTGAGTCGCTATCGCGGGGCAAGAGCAGGTTGGAAACGCCTTCACCTTCCCCACCATCGGCGGTATCCGTGGGCAGCGTCACCATCAGGCCATTTTCCACCGTCAACAGCCGCCCCGGCTCAACCCCCGGCAAGCGTGCCAGGATCCCCAAACCCTCACAGGTGGGGCAAGAGTGGCCGAAGATCTCATAAAGGCTTTGCCCCTGCCGTTTGCGGGTCAACTCTACCAACCCCAATTCCGACAGTTGCGCCACCTGCGGGCGAGCCTTGTCGTTAGAAAGTGCCTTGTTAAAATGCTCCAGCACCTGCAGTTGGTCGCGGCGGGAATCCATATCGATGAAATCCACCACGATCACACCGGCAATGTTGCGCAGTTTCAGTTGACGGGCAATCTCCGTGGCAGCCTCACAGTTGGTCCACAGCACCGTCTCGCGGGAGGTAGCCGATTGGGTGAAGGAGCCAGAGTTAACATCGATCACCGTTAGGGCTTCGGTGGGTTCGATGATAATGTAGCCACCAGAGGGCAGATCCACTCGTGGGCGCAACGCCTGCCGAATGACGGCATTGACCCGGAAATACTCCAGGATATGGGTGGGTTCGCGGTGGGCATCCACCAAGATACCGGCGGGCATTTGGCCTTTGTTCCAACTTTGCAGATAGCCACGGACGCGCTTGGCACCCGCCGGAGAATCGGTAACGATGCGGTTCACATCTTCGGAGTAGACATCCCGCAAAACTCGCTGAATAAAGTCATCATCCCGGTTGAGTAGCCCTGGCCCCCGTGCCGACTGATACTGCTGTTGAATGTCTTCCCAGAGCTTTTTCAATTGCTCGAGGTCATCGATCATCGCCTCTTCGGACACACCCTCCGCTTCGGTGCGCACCAACAGGCCCATCTGCGCAGGCTTGATCAAGATGGCCAGAGATTTTAAGCGGTTGCGTTCTTCCCGATCTTCGATGCGGCGGGACAAGTGGACGCCCTTGCCGTAGGGACGCAACACCAAATATCGCCCTGGGAAGGCCAAATCTCCGGTAAGCCGTGGCCCTTTGTTGCCCGTCGGCTCTTTCATCACCTGCACCAAGACCTTCTGCTGGGGCAAAACCAGCTCCGTAATAGAAGCATGGCTACGTTTCAGGCGCAGGGGACCTAGGTCGGTAACGTGAATAAACCCATTCCGTTCCGAGGGGCCAATGTTGACAAAGGCGGCATCGATGCTGGGCAGAACGTTCTCGATCACCCCCAGATAAACGTCCCCCACTTGGTGAACGCCACTGGCGACGATCAGCTCTTGAACTTGATCTTCGGCGAAGACCGCGGCGACTCGATGTTGCTCGGCAATAACGATCTGCCTGGGCATTAACACTCCTCCCCGTGCCAAGGGCACACTTTTGCGAACCGATCCATTGCTCCAGCAAGATGTTGCCTCTTTGCAGGGATCCGCCCAGATTCTTCTAACCAAAATTGACTGATCATGGAGTTTTCCATTGCTCTAGCTCTGCTCTGACGGGGAATAACCCGTAAGCCTTTTTTCTTTTCGGATTCTTGGATTCATGGATGTATTCGGGATTCAAAGTGGCCCTGCTCAGCTCCAGAGAAGCTTGGGCAATGGTTCTATCACGGAACCCCAGTGGTGCAACCCGAAGTAACCCCACATTTGGCAGTAGGAAGGAAGAACCTTCTCAGAAACATACGGAGATGAGGTTCGGCTTAAAGGTCATCCACCTCTGTTGTGCCTATCGACCCCATCGCGCCTGTTTACGTGCCTTGGGCATTGAGTTTAAGAGTGTCTCCATTCTGGGATCCGGCCCAACCTCCTACCCGCTGCCCACTTCCCCTTTGGCGAGGTTGAGGCCTGGCGAGTTCTCCAGCAGCAGGAGCCAGCAATGGCAAAATTATAACGTTTGAGGGATCTCTAAGCCCATACTGGCCCGTTCAATCGAGTTCCGACTCGGAATTCTGCAACAGCAAGCGCAGCCGCTCCACCGTTCGCAAGTCCCACGTGGGCAGCCCCAGTTGCTGAGCCATTTGGATCAGCTGGATGGGCCGTAGGTAGGCGCCATCATTGCGGCAACTGCCCCGATAGAAGAGGCAGGCAGATCCATCAGCGGCTTGCCCTTGAAACTGCAGATGGTAAAGCAAAGCACGGGCATTGATCGGGTAGGGCTTGCCAGATTTGGAGATTTTCTCAATCCAAATTTCTGAGGTATCCAGGATGCGCTCCACCCAGCCCTGCCAATCGGGATCCGTCACTTCGGATCCGACGGTGAGCTGATATTCGGCGGCATAAACAGCTTCGGTGGCGGAGGGAGCACGTCGGTCAATTTCCCGGATGGACTGGATGGGAATTTCGGCGGGCAGTTGTTCGGTTAGACGGGTCTGGAGTTCCTCTGGGGTGAAGGGCAACCGCTCCCCGAAGAGGTGACGGGGCAACAGTTCCAGATCCAAAATTTCGCCGGATCCCACTTGACCGATGGGCAGAGCATTGGCATTGGAAAGGCGTGGCATGGGGTGATAGCCACCGCTAAAAGCCAAAGGCAATCCGGCCCGCCGACAGGCCCGTTCCCACAGGCGCATCAAGTCTAGGTGCCCTAGCCAGCGCAGATCGCCGGTTTTGCCGTAGGTAATGCGGAAGCGTTGGGCCGCTTGTTCCGGTTCTAGGGGGTCATTGGTGGGGTGGGGTGGGTTTTGGATGGGGGGAATAGGAGCGGGGGGTAGGACAATGTTGTGCCCAAACCCAGGGCCACAGATGCCACAGGCAGAACAGCCCTCAAAGGAGCAATCCTCCACGGTCATGGCTTCTAGGGCACGGCGGTAATCTTTTTGCAGCCATTTTTTATCGATGCCAGTATCCACGTGATCCCAAGGTAAGGGATCCTCCAGGTCAAACTCGTGAATGGGCAGATGGGCGTTGGGGGGGAGATCCGGACTTGGGTCAGGATCCGCCTCACCACGATAGGCCCCTACCCAAGCGGCATAGGCCGCATCAATGTTTTCCCACCAGGCATCCATTCCGGCTCCGGCTCGCCAGGCTCGGTAGATCATCTGCCCCAAGGAACGATCCCCTTTGCCGATGAGATCTTCCAGGATGCTGAAGCGAATATCCGTGAAGTGGGCTTTCACCCCCCGTAGGGGCCGTAGCTCCTGTTTCAGGAGGGTTTGTTTGCGCTGAATTTCGGCGTAATCCACCCGGTGCCACTGAAAAGGGGTATGGGGCTTGGGGGTGAAGTTGGAAATTGTCAGGGTAAATTGCATACGGGGACAACCGACGGTGGCACATTCCCGTTGCAACCTCTGCACGGTGCGGGCAATGCCCTTGACATCCTCATCGGTCTCGCCTGGCAAGCCGATCATAAAGTAGAGCTTGATTTTGTCCCAGCCCTCTTGGGCGGCGGTGCGAATGCCCCGAATCAAATCCGCATCCGTAAGGCCCTTGTTGATGATGTCCCGTAGGCGTTGGGTTCCGGCTTCGGGGGCAAAGGTGAGGCCGGAGCGACGCGACCCCTTCATGATGGCGGCGATTTGCTCATCAAAGCGATCCACCCGCTGGCTGGGTAGAGAAAGGGCGATATGTTCTTTGAGGAGGCGATTGTGCAGCTCGGCCCCCACTGCCGGTAGGGAGAGGTAATCGGAGCAACTTAGAGAAGACAAGGAAAATTCGTTGTAGCCGGTCTTTTGTAAACCCTGCACCACTGCGTCTACCAGTTGCTGGGGATCCACATCTCGGGCCGGACGAGTCAGCATCCCCGGTTGGCAAAAGCGACAGCCACGGGTACAGCCCCGCCGCACCTCCATCACCAGCCGGTCATGTACCGTTTCCACAAAGGGCACCAAGCCCACAGAATACTCCGGTTGAGGAAGTGCCACCCGTCGCCGGATCCGAGTCGGGATCCCTGGCAGGATGGGCTTGGGAGGGATCCCTTCATAAAACTGGGGC
Organism: Thermostichus sp. DRC_bins_24; assembly: GCA_039794845.1. Classification (GTDB taxonomy): domain Bacteria; phylum Cyanobacteriota; class Cyanobacteriia; order Thermostichales; family Thermostichaceae; genus Thermostichus. The sequence continues at coordinate 1,390 of JAUQVK010000036.1, read as the reverse complement.
ACATATACCCCCGGCACCTGGGCCAAATCAAAAAGCACCTGCTGCCGCGACTGGGTTAGAGACCGCGCCAGCACTGCCCCAATCTCCGGCAAGACTTCCTCGCCATCTCCAAACACGAAAAAATCAAAAAAATCTGCAAAGGGCTCTGGGTTGGAGGTGGCCGTTGGCCCCCCGGCAAAGATCAAAGGACACTCTTGCACGGATAGGGATTGCCGCTCCGCCCAAGTGAGGGGGATCCCGGCCAGATCCAGCATCTCGAGGATGTTGGTACCCCCTAACTCGTAGGCCAGGCTGAAGCCGATGATGTGAAACTCCCGCAAGGGGCGACGTGACTCCACCGCAAACAACGGGATCCCCAACTGGCGCATGCGGGCGATCAGATCGGACCCCGGCAAGTAGGTGCGATCACACAGTTGATCCGACTGGGCGTTGAGGATGTTGTAGAGGATGATGTGGCCCAAGTTGGAAGCTCCCACCTCGTACAGCTCCGGGTAGCTGAGCACCCAGCGCACCTGTGCCGAATCCCAAGCCCGATGGGCCGCGCCAAATTCTTTCCCCAAGTAGCGGGCGGGCCGCTGAATGTCGGGGGTGAGTAGGTGGTCGAGATCAATGGGGAGGAGCAAAGTTGGCATGAGGTTAAGCAGGGATCAGAGGAGTGTTCACACTTACCCAATCTACTACCCGTAGCAAAGAACCCGACCTCTATCCCTACCCAAGCTAGGTTCCGGAGTACCGCTTAGATTTTCTGGCACAGGCACTAATGGCGGCGGGATCCGTGCCTTTACAGTGAATGTGAGCAATAGTAGCCTCAGCAGCAACACGGCCGTAACCAGCGGCGGAGCCATCAGCAACCCCTTCGGCATAGTCGTTTTGAATGGCAATCAGTTCGGTACAGCAGTACCAAGCGGTACGGTCAACGTAGCCCCAACAGGCCCGAATGTGAACAACCTGAATGGCAACACCGGCTCAGGACCGGTTTAGGCAATGATCCGGCCACTTGTAATGCCAACAGTGGATCCTGTTAGGAGCAGAGGATCTGTAGGTTACGGTGCCCGGTGGCTGTGGCTCAACCCATGCGCTAGTCACAAATGGCCCAACCCTCAACGCAGGCAACACTGCGCTGGCCCTCAATGTGAAGCATTACCCCCTCACCCCCGACCAACAGGGCACAGGCTTTAACCGGATCGTAGGTGGCATGGTGAATATTGGCGCGTTTGAGGTGCAGCCAGACTCAGGATCCAACACTTGAGCCACCTGTTCGATGGTCAGGGTCAACCGCTGGGCAATCTCTTCTGCTGATAGCCCTAACTCCGCCAAAATTGGCACTGTCTCCAGCTTGCCGATTTAGATTCCTTCTTGCTTGATTTCCTCGTACCAGGGGGATTCTCTC
>JAUQVK010000035.1:0-74013 GCA_039794845.1 Thermostichus sp. DRC_bins_24 | reverse complement strand
GGGAGGGGGGCGGGGGCTCGGTGCGGGAGTGGGCGTGGGGCTCGGTTCGGGAGTGGGCGTGGGGCTCGGTTCGGGAGTGGGCGTGGGGCTCGGTTCGGGAGTGGGCGTGGGCTCGGGAGTGAGAGAGCTTTCAAAAGCGCCGATGTCACAGATGGTGCTGGCCGGCTGAGGACGAGTTACTCCTCTTTGGTCGAGGTTATTGATGGGGGAAGCGGCACAAATGGCAGGGTCTGCCGCTTCAAGGGCTGGGCTATTGGCCACCAGGGCTAGGGTCAAGACCGGTTGCTGCCCCCCCATTGCGTTGGGATCCCCAGCCAAAATGGTGGTGCCATTGGCAGCGAGGGTAGTCTCCAAAAGGGTGGAGAGTGCCCCGGTTGGGACGATATTGCCGGGCACGGGACAACCGCCGGCATTGCCATTCACCCCAAAGACATTGTTGCTTCCAGTGATGGAGCCCGAGCATTCCTCAGCTCCGGCGGCAGCGGTGTTGCCCGCAATGATGGTGTTGTTTACTGTCGCGGCGTCATAGGCAAAGATCCCGCCGCCGTCGAATCCTGCGCTATTGCCGCTGAGGGTGCTGTTGCTCACTATCGCTGCATAGGCATAGATCCCGCCGCCATTGGAGCTTGCGCTATTGCCGCTGAGGGTGCTGTTGCTCACCGTTGCGGTGTTATAGGCATAGATCCCGCCGCCGTCGAATCCTGCGCTATTGCCGCTGAGGGTGCTGCTGCTCACCGTTGCGGTGACATTGGCCCAGATCCCGCCGCCATTGGAGCTTGCGCTATTGCCGCTGAGGATGCTGTCGCTCACTGTCACTGTGGTGGCAAAGATCCCGCCGCCGCCGGAGTCTGTGCTATTGCCGCTGAGGGTGCTGCTGCTCACCGTTGCGGTGTAGGCAAAGATCCCGCCCCCAAGGTTTGCGCTATTGCCACTGAGGGTGCTGTTGCTCACCGTTGCTTTATAGGCAAAGATCCCGCCCCCAAGGTTTGCGCTATTGCCACTGAGGGTGCTGTTGCTCACTGTCGCGGTAGCGGTAAAGATCCCGCCCCCAAGGTTTGCGCTATTGCCACTGAGGGTGCTGTTGCTTACCGTCGCGGTGACACCGGCCCAGATTCCGCCCCCAAGGTTTGCGCTATTGCCGCTGAGGGTGCTGTTGCTCACTGTTGCGGTGACATTGGCCCAGATCCCGCCGCCATTGGAGCTTGCGCTATTGCCACTGAGGGTGCTGTTGCTTACCGTCGCGGTGACACCGGCCCAGATTCCGCCCCCAAGGTTTGCGCTATTGCCGCTGAGGGTGCTGTTGCTTACCGTCGCGGTGACACCGGCCCAGATTCCGCCCCCAAGGTTTGCGCTATTGCCGCTGAGGGTGCTGTTGCTCACTGTTGCGGTGACATTGGCCCAGATCCCGCCGCCATTGGAGCTTGCGCTATTGCCGCTGAGGGTGCTGTTGGTAACGGTGATGGTGCTGCCAGCGTCCCCAAAGATCCCGCCGCCTGAATCATTAGGGAAGGACGCTGTGGCCCGCCCATTGCTGATGGTGAGGTTGGCAAAACTGGCTTCTAAACCCGCGTTAACCGTGAAGATGCGAAAGTCGAGGGCCGTTGTATCTCGTTCTACGGTTACCCGGTCGTCAGGAGCAGCCCCGGCTACCTCAATGGTCACATTTTCAGTAATTGCGGGTAACGCTGTCGTCAGAGAAATGGTGCTGCCAATCAAACTATTCGCAAACTGGATGGTATCAAGCCCAGCATCCCCTGCCGCGCAGCCATTTACAGTTGCATTCGTGTTCGCGGCTGTGATGGCATCCCGTAGCGTGCATGCACCTTTAACAGGCCCTTGGTCGGTGCTATTCACTGTGATGGTGGCGGCCTCTGCCACCCCTGCCCACAGCAACACCCCCAACAGTGGGGATCCGACAAGGCCCGAGAGCTTGCACCACCAGGTGAGCTGCTGCCCAATTAATAAAGCCCCGTTGCGTTCGGGTGAGTTCATTTTGGGCACTCCTCACAATACCCTTGGAAATTTAGTCTGGGAACCCTGAGACAAAAGATACACGAATTGATACTACAGTTCAATCTGCGCCGATAGGCTTGGTTGGGGGTGTAGGCCGGAGGACGAGCGCAGCAGCAGCGAGCGATCGGAGGGAGCAGTAAATGGTGTGCCTCTAAGAAACATATGCTGATTTCTTAGACTACAATCGGTTTACGCTAAATATGACGTGGGAATTTAAGCTAGAGCCAACCGAGGCGCAGGTTTCAGAGATTGAGCACATTCTTGAGGTGTGCCGCAAGGTCTGGAACTTTGCCCTGCGGGAACGCAAGGACTGGCTGGACTCCCGCAAGTGCGCCATCAATGCCTGTTCCATTCGGCAGGAGTTTATCCTGCCGGTGGATGCGCCCTTTCCCTCTTATGCTCGGCAGTGTCAGTCACTGACAGCGGCAAAGGCCGATTTCCCTAGACTCAAGACCGCGAACGCCCAGGTGCTTCAACAGGTTATTCGTAGCCTGGAGGCAGCGTGGGAGTCGTGGCGGTTGAAACGGTTAGGGTTGCCACGGTTCAAAAAGCCAAATCGGATGCGCAGCTTCGTTTTCCCGCAGATGCTGAAGAACTGCATCACGAGCGATCTGCAAGTCAAGCGACCCCGCTTTTTCAATGAGCTGCACCGCAAGCTGTTGGCGTAGCCTGCCAAAGGCATAATTGCTGCACCGCAGGCTCAAGACCAAGCGCCAGGGGTCGAACAACTGGCACAAACTCCAGAAGAAGATTGGCAGGGTACACCAGCGCCTCACGGATACCCGCAAGGACTGGCATTTCAAGCTGGCCCATCGTCTCTGCGACAGTGCAGGGATGCTGTTTGTGGAGGACTTGGACTTTCGCCTCATGGCCAAGGGGATGTTGGGCAAGCACATCCTCGATGCGGGGCTGGGGCAATTTGTGAACCGGATTTTGCCGTGGGTGTGCTGGAAGCGGGATGTGTATTACGCCAAGGTTGATCCGAGAGGTACGTCTCAGGAGTGCCCGGATTGCGGGGCGGAGGTCAGAAAAGACCTCTCAACTCGGATCCACCACTGTCCTGAGTGCGGGTCAGTCAAGGCCCGGGATGTGGCAGCGGCTCAAGTAATCTGTACCCGTGGGCAACGGGGAACTGAAAATGCCTGTGGAGTCGGGGCGGCGGGGGCTGGGGTCACAGTGCCTCCAGCACGCTGGCGCGAACAGGCTGGCTGGCTGGCGTTGTAGACCGCAGGTCGTGCGTAGCAGCAGGAACTCTTTGGGGCGACTCAGGGAATCTCCCTGCATACCCGCTAGGGTTGCTGGGAGTGGATGTCAATGCCTCGCGTTGGATCCCTGAGAGAAGTGGTTCTTACCCGACTTTGCCTTGAGGGGATCCCTGCTCAGCAGTTATGGTTGCGAAGTTGCCCCATACTGTTTTTGTCTTGGAATGATGACTCGAACCTCTCTGCGCTCTGCCTCCACCACCCTGAGCCAAAACCCCCTTTGGTACAAAGACGCGGTGATTTACGAGGTGCCGGTGCGGGCTTTTGCCGATAGCGATGGCGATGGGGTAGGAGACTTTCAGGGCCTGACGGAGAAACTCGACTACCTGCAAGACTTGGGGGTGACGGCCATTTGGTTGCTGCCCTTTTTCCCCTCACCCCTGCGGGATGACGGCTACGACGTGGCAGATTTCACCAGCGTCAACCCCACCTTCGGCACCCTCGAAGACTTCAAAGCCCTGCTCGAAGCAGCCCACCAACGGGGGATCCGGGTGATCATCGAACTGATTCTCAACCACACCTCCGACCAGCACCCTTGGTTTCAACGGGCCAGACGCGCCGCCCCCGGTACCCCAGAACGGGATTTTTACGTGTGGAGCGATACCACCGAGAAATACAAAGAAGCCCGCATTATTTTTCAAGATTTTGAAACCTCCAACTGGAGCTGGGATCCGGTGGCCAAAGCTTATTACTGGCACCGCTTTTACTCCCATCAGCCAGATTTGAACTACGACAACCCCGCTGTGCAAAAGGCGATCTTTGAGGTGGTGGATTTTTGGCTGGATATGGGGGTGGATGGCCTACGCCTCGATGCGGTGCCCTACCTGTACGAACGGGAAGGCACCAACTGCGAGAACTTGCCGGAAACCCACCTCATGCTCAAGGCCCTGCGCAAGCACATCGATCACAAGTATCAGGATCGGATGTTGCTGGCGGAGGCCAACCAGTGGCCGGAAGATGCCGTGGCCTACTTCGGCGACGGGGATGAATGCCACATGGACTTCCACTTTCCTTTGATGCCGCGCCTGTTCATGGCCATTCAAATGGAAGATCGCTTCCCGATCATCGACATTCTGCAACAAACCCCCCCCATTCCCGACAACTGCCAGTGGGCGATCTTTCTGCGCAACCACGACGAACTCACCCTGGAAATGGTCACCGACGAGGAACGGGACTACATGTACCAGGTCTATGCCAAAGATCCGAGCGCACGGGTGAACTTGGGGATCCGCCGTCGCCTAGCACCACTCCTGGGCAACAGTCGTCGGCGCATCGAATTGATGAACAGCCTGTTGTTTTCGCTACCGGGTACCCCCGTGCTCTACTACGGCGATGAGATCGGCATGGGAGACAACATCTACCTCGGGGATCGCAACGGGGTGCGCACACCGATGCAGTGGAGCGCCGACCGCAATGCTGGCTTTTCGCGGGCCAATCCCCAGAAGCTCTACTTGCCGATTGTCATCGATGCCGAGTACCACTACGAAACCGTTAATGTCGAGGCCCAACGGAATAACCCCTATTCTCTTTGGTGGGCGATGAAACGGTTGATCGCGGTGCGTAAGCGCTTCCAAGCCTTTGGCCAGGGATCCTTCGAGCTGTTGCACCCGGAAAATCGCAAGGTGCTCTGCTTTATGCGGGTGTTTGAAGAGGAGCGCATTTTGGTGGTGGCCAACCTCTCTCGCTATGTGCAGTGTGTGGAGCTAGACCTATCCGAGTGGGAGGGTTTGATCCCCGTTGAGATCTTCGGGCGCACCGAGTTCCCCCCGATTGGCCAGTTGCCCTATTTCCTGACCTTGGGGCCGCATTCTTTCTATTGGTTTTCTCTCGAACCGCAACGGGTGCCGGAAGGGATCCACCCCAGCCCCAGCAAGCCGGAAGAATTGGATCGGATCCCCACCCTGACGGCCAAAAATGGCTCTTGGGAGAGCCTCTTTCAGGGGGAGACCCAGAAGCTGGTGGAGGCGGTATTGGCGGATTACCTCTACCGGTGCCGTTGGTTTGGCTCCAAAGCACGACAAATTCAATCCGCCCAAATTGTGGATGCCATTCCCTGCAACCGGGAGGCGGATCCCCCCTTTCGCGGCCAGATTTTGATTTTGCAGACGGAGTTCACGGAAGGGGATGCGGAAACCTATCTGCTGCCGGTGGGCTATGCCACCCACGAGACCGCTCTGCAGATGCGCATGGAAATGCCCCAAGCTGTGATTGCACCGGTACAGGTTCAGGGGGATCCGCCCGGGATCCTCTTCGATGCCTTATCCGACAAGAATTTCTTGCCCATTCCGCTGCAGATCATCGCCCAGCAGGGCCGTCTCCGCCAAAGCTCCGGAGAACTCTTGGCCACCACCTTCTCCCCCTTCGACTACAGTCCCGGCCACGAGCCGCGGGTTCTCAAGGCGGAGCAGAGCAATACCTCGGTGGTTTACGGCAACCACTACATCCTCAAGTTCTACCGCAAGGTCTCGGAAGGCGTGAACCCGGAACTGGAGATTGGCCGTTACCTGGTGCAACACCACGCCCAGGTGCAGGTGCCGAAGGTGCTCGGAGCTCTAGAATATCGCCGCCGCAAGGGATCCCGTAGTTTTGAACCCGCCCACAAGTCCATCACCCTGGCGATTTTGCAGGAGTACATCCCCAATGAAGGCGATGCCTGGCACTACACCCTCGACAGCCTCGGTCAATTCTTCGAGACGGTGTTGATTCACCATCAAGAGGTTGACCCCGTGCCGGTGCCCCAGGGATCTCTGTTGCAACTGTCCCAATCTACCCTGCCAGAACTGGCCTATGCCACCATCGGCAGCTACCTAGAGTCGGTGCGCATCTTGGCCAAGCGCACCGCCGAGCTGCATATTGCTCTGGCGGCGGATACCGACGATAAAGACTTTGCCCCAGAACCTTTTTCCAGTCTCTATCAGCGCTCCATTTATCAATCCATGCGCAATTTGGTCGGACAGGTGTTTCCTCTGCTTACCAAACACATGCGCAAACTTCCGGAAACCGAAGCCAAGCTGGCCCGTGTGGTCAAGGATCAAGAAGATGAGATCATGAGCCGGTTTCGCCTGGTGCTCGAGCAAAAAATTACCGCCCTGCGCACCCGCTGTCATGGCGACTATCACCTCGGCCAAGTGCTGTTTACCGGAAAAGATTTCGTCATTATCGACTTCGAGGGAGAACCGGCCCGCTCTTTGGGGGAACGGCGGCTAAAACGCTTCCCGTTGCGGGATGTGGCCGGCATGTTGCGTTCTTTTCACTATGCGGTGAATATGGCCCTCCGCCAACAACTGGACAGCGGCCTGATCAACGAAGAGAACCGAACTCCCATGATGCGATGGGCCCAATTTTGGCACCGCTGGGTGTGTGCGGGCTTTTTGGCGGAATATTTGCAGGTGGCCTCTCAATCAGCCTTTTTGCCCCGCAACCTACAGGAGCTAGAGGTGTTGTTGGATGCCTATCTGCTGGAAAAAGCCATTTACGAATTGGGCTATGAGCTGAATAATCGCCCCGATTGGGTGGAGATTCCGCTGCGAGGGATCCTGCAATTGCTGGGCATTTCCACCAAGGTTTAAGCTCATCTGCAAGGGATCCCAAAGCCATGTGTGGACGGTATAGCCTCGCGGTTGCTCCAGACGTGCTGATGCAGCATTTTGAGCTGTCGTTGGAGGTGGAAGAAGCCACGCTCGCCATGCTCACCCCCCGCTACAACATTGTCCCCTCTCAGGCGGTGCTGGCGGTGGTGGCCCCCGAACCCGATGGGGATCCCCCACGGCGCCGAGCCACCCATTTTCAGTGGGGACTCATTCCCAGTTGGAACAAAGCCCCCAAGGCCGGGTTAATCAATGCCCGTTCCGAAACGGTGGCCGAGAAACCTTCGTTTCGCACCGCTTTTCGCCGTCGCCGCTGCCTGATCCCGGCGGATGGGTTTTACGAATGGGCCATGGCCATGCCCCCTTCCTCCTCCGGTCAAGATATGGGCAAGCAGAGTAAACAACCCTACTGGTTTCATCTGCGGGAACAGCCTGTGTTTGCTTTTGCAGGCATTTGGGAACGGTGGCAGAGCCCAGAAGGGACGGAACTGGAAACCTGCGCCATTCTCAACACCACGGCCAACCGGCTGATGCAGCCCCTGCACGAGCGCATGCCCGTGATTTTGGCCGAACCCGCTTACGATCGCTGGCTGGATCCGCAGGTGCAGGATCCCAACCTGTTGTTGCCTTTGCTCCGCCCCTATCCCTCAGAAGCGATGGAGGCTTATCCCGTTAGCACCCATGTGAACAATCCTCGCCATGAGGATCCCGCCTGTCGGGATCCCATTGGGGATCCCTTACTGGCCTCTGACTCCTGAGGTTTGGCCGGATGAGGCAGGAGTTGTTCGGGCAACGGGCCGAAAGGTTCCCCGGATATGGTGCGATGGTCCTCAACCTGCCGAGCGCCTAGCACAAACTGCGGGAACGGAAGCAAAGCCTACCCCTCAAGCGGTCTCGGCGTCACCTGCCGTGGGTGCGGCATCCGGGCGTAGGCTGTCTGACGGCATCCGGCGATCCCCTTCAGGACCAGGTCTGGATCCCAGACCACCCGAGGATCCTCAAGCGCTCGATCAAGCCAGATCCCATCGCCACCCGTCAAGAGCACCGCGCTTTCGGGAAAGTCTTGGCGCCAATCGGCGATGAAGCTCCGCACACCCGCCAGCACCGTGTAAAGAATGCCGCTGCGGATGGCGGTGGGGGTATCCTTGGCCCACCGCGGGGGCAAAGGGGAACCGGGATCCCAATCGATTTTCGGCAACTGGGCGGTGTGATCCGACAAAGCCTGGGCTTGCAACCCCAAACCGGGCAAAATCGCCCCTCCCACCAGGGATCCCTCTGGATCGGCTCCCGTGAACGTGAGAGCCGTACCGGCATCAATGACCAAACAAGGCCAGCCATGGTGGATCCCGGCAGCCCAAAGGGCCAAGGCCCGATCCAACCCCAAGGTGGGATAGTGATTTCCCAAGGGCACATCCTGCAACTGCAATTGATGAACCCAGGCGGATCCCGTCGGTACCGGAGCCGCGCCCACCGCCGCCAGCCAAAGCTCCGTTTGGTCAGGCCAAGGCAACGGCTGTTGAGCGGAAAAAAGCTCCACTTTGATCAACGTCTGATCCTGAAACCAACCCCAGCGCACATGGGTGTTGCCCAACACCGCCGCCAGCCAACATTCAGCCCCGGGCTGCGCGTGGGGTGTCCCCTCAAAACTCATGCAGCAGATCCGCCTCCACCCGAAACAGTTCCACCGGCTGAGGGGCGGGGATCCCGGCCAATCTTTTGGCCGTGGACAGTTGCCACTCGGTGGTCAGGGCTTCTCCCGGCAACAACACCGCCCCTTGCGTACCAGACCGAATCCACAGCCCCATACGGGTGGGATCCAACCCCTGCACAGAAGCAATGGGTACCACCCGGCGTACAATCGCCACCTGAATCGAGGCGGATTCCAACTCTGTCGCCCGCAGGGGTACGTAACGCCAATCTCGACTCACGGCCCCCACTGCTGCCCGGATGGTGGCGGTGGCCAAGTTCTCGCCGCCGGGATCCAAGCTGCCCCAACAGCCCCGCGGCCGGCGGTCGGTACTCACCGTTACAAAGACTCCCGCCGAGCGTTGCCAGTGGGCCGGGATCCCTTCCGGGGTGGGCAAAATCTCTCCCGTTAAGAAGTAATGGGCGATGGCCTGACGAGCCAAAGCAGGCAGGGTTTCGGGGAGGGGTTGTGGCTGGAACCCACCACCAGCCACGGAATTTGCGGATCCCCGCACAGGCTCAAACCCATCCAAAACAGGCGATCCGACAGCAAGTTCCTCCGGCGGGGATCCCGGCGAGCCCTGCAACAGGCCCAACCCCAAGGCCAGGAGCAGGGCCAATCCGCCCAGGAGCCAGCAGATCAGAGTAGAACTGACGTTGGATGGCTGCACATTCAGATCCCAACCCGTTTGGCCTTCAGGCTAGCCCACGCCCCTGCTGCTGCAAGTACTTAAAGACGGTGTTCAAGTCTTTATCGCCGCGGCCAGAACAGCTGACCACCACCCGCTGATCAGGGCCTAGCTGCGGGGCCAAGGTTTCCAGGTAGGCAAGGGCATGGGCGGTTTCCAGGGCGGGGATGATCCCTTCCAGGCGGGAGGTCAGTAGCAGGGCTTCCACGGCTTCCGCATCGGTGGCGGCGTAATATTCCGCCCGGCCAATTTCTTTCAGGTAGCTGTGCTCCGGTCCCACGCCGGGGTAATCCAGTCCGGCACTGATGGAATGAGCTTCTTGCACCTGGCCATCTTCGTCCTGCAACAGATAGCTCATGGCTCCGTGCAACACCCCGATCCGCCCTCGAGTGAGGGTAGCAGCATGACGAGAGGTTTGGATCCCTTCTCCAGCTGCTTCAATGCCGATCAAGCGCACCGAGGGATCCTGAACAAATTCGTTAAACAAGCCCAGGGCATTGGAACCTCCCCCTACACAGGCCAGCAACACATCCGGCAAGCCGCCCCATTTTTCCTGGCACTGCTGCCGCGTCTCCTGGCCGATGACATCGTGAAAGGCCCGTACCAACATCGGGTAGGGATGGGGCCCCGCCACCGTGCCGATCACATAGTGGGTGGTTTCCACGTTCGTGACCCAATCCCGAATCGCCTCCGAAAGGGCATCCTTGAGGGTGCGAGTGCCCGATTCCACCCCCCGCACCTCTGCCCCCAACAGGCGCATCCGTTGCACATTGGGAGCCTGCCGCTCCATATCCAGTGCCCCCATGTACACCACACATTCCAAGCCGAAGCGAGCACAGACCGTTGCTGTGGCCACCCCGTGTTGTCCGGCCCCGGTCTCTGCAATCACCCGTTTCTTGCCCATGCGTACCGTTAACAGAGCCTGGCCAAGGGCATTGTTGATCTTGTGAGCCCCCGTGTGGTTGAGATCTTCCCGCTTCAGGTAAATTTGGGGACCGCCGTAGTGCTCCGTCAGCCGTTGGGCAAAGTAGAGCGGACTGGGCCGCCCGACGAAATCCCGCGCGAGGCTGTGAAACTCCGCCCGAAAGCTGGGATCCCGCCAATGCTGGGCAAAGGCTTGCTCCAACTCGGTTAGGGCACTCATTAAGGTTTCCGGCACAAACTTGCCGCCAAACGGCCCAAAGCGCCCCTGGGCATCGGGGCGCACCTGCAGCTCCAACGCCGCAGGGTCAACAGAAGGAGCAAGAGGAGTCAGGGTCATGGTGAGTTCGAGCAGCCTGCAAGGGGAGTAGGGAAACAGTTCCCCCATTCTACGGGAGGATAAGCCGGATACCGTCAACCTTACTCCCTTAGTCAATCGCCAACATGACATCGGAAGCCTTGAAGGCGGCATAGGCCTCCTTCCCTTCAGCCAGACCCAGTCGCTCCACTGATGCCTTAGAAATGATGCCGGTGATCTCGATCCCTGGAGCAATCTCCAACACAACTTCCGCACTTACCATACCCACATTCATGGACTTAACCGTTCCCTTAAACACATTGCGAGCACTGATTTGCATGGCTTTTGGCTCCATGAAACTAGACGATTTGATAGTCGAAGCATCTAGGCTCCGTAGCAATTCCCGCAGCACATCCGTTTTGGAGCGCTGGGCCAATTGACAATACTGCTCCAGATGTTGCCGCTCGGCGGCCGAAGTTTGAAAGGTAATCCACCCTTGTTCTTTCCTTGGCATTGTATCCCTCAATTTTTGTGTGTTTGGTTAAGTCCGATACCAAAAAAGTTGGTATTTCTTTTAGTCTGGTTGGTAATCTTAACTTTACTTCATCCCGATCTCGTATGAAACTGAAACGCAGAGCATTGATGCTGGCCGTTGGATCCTGGGCGGCTTGGGTTGCAGGTTTGGCGGTCAAGGTTCCGGCCTTGGCCCAGTCGACCCTGCTTTTGGTGGGGGCGGCGGTGAGTTTGCAGCCGGCCCTGACGGAAATTGACACCCTTTTTACGGAAGCCAACCCGGAGATCAAGGTGGAGTACAACTTCGCCAATTCGGGATCCATCCAGCAGCAGGTGGAGCAGGGAGCCCCTATTGATGTGGTGTTTTTTGCCGCCGCCAGCTTTATGGAGAACCTGCAAGACAAAAATCTGATTGTGGAGGGATCCCGGCGGGATCTGCTCAGCAACCGTATGGCCTTGATTGTGCCCGCGGATTCTACGGCATCATTTGATGATTTTGCCGGCCTGACGGACGACGGGATCCGGGTGCTATCCATTGGGGATCTGCAAGCCATGCCCGCCGGACGCTATGCCCAGGAGATTTTGACAGAAGCGGGGGTCTTTGAGGAGCTGCGGCCCAAGATGGTCTTTGCCAGCACGGTGCGGGAGATCCTCACGGCGGTGGAGCAGGGGAATGCCGATGCCGGGATCCTGTTCACCTCCGATGCCCAGCTTTCGGATCAGGTGCGGGTATTGGCCACCGCCGATCCGATCACCCCGATCATCTATCCGGCGGCGATTATCCGAGACAGTGAGGCGGCCCGGGCCTATCTGGAGTTTTTGGCGGGGGAGGAGGCCGCGGAAGTCTTTGAGCGCTATGGGTTTTCGGCTCTTTGAGGGATCCCAGTGGAGTTTGACTTAGCACCGGTCTGGATCTCGCTGCGGGTGGCCTCCCTGGCCACGGTGCTCACCTTTGTGGCGGGTACTCTGGCGGCTTGGGGCATGGTGTACTACCGGGGCCGCTGGCGGTCGTGGATTGAGGCGGCCTTGATCGCGCCGTTGGTGTTGCCGCCGACGGTGGTGGGGTTTGCCCTGTTGTTGCTGCTGGGCCGGCGGGGGTGGGTGGGCCAGCTCTTGGCCCGGTGGGATATCTCGTTGATTTTCACCTGGTATGGGGCGGTGATTGCGGCGGCAGTGGTGGCTTTTCCGTTGATGTACCGCACCGCTTTGGGGGCCTTTCAGCAGATCGATGGCAATCTGTTGGCGGCGGCGCGCACTCTTGGGGCAGGCCGAGGGCGGGTGTTTGGGCGGGTGATGATCCCGCTGGCGCTGCCGGGGATCGTGGCGGGGGTGACGCTGGCTTTTGCCCGCGCCCTGGGGGAATTTGGGGCGACGTTGATGGTGGCGGGCAACATCCCCGGTCGGACGCAAACCTTGCCGATGTTTGTGTTTTTTGCCGTGCAGGCGGGCAATCTGCGGGCCGCTTGGATCGGCTCCGGGGTGATTTTGGCCCTGTCGTTGGGGCTGCTGACACTGGTGAACCTCTGGTTTCAGCGCCGGTTACAATCCCCCTCCGGCCAGGGATCCCTACAAATAGCAGCGGCTCCCCGGGTTGATTTGTTGGAGGATCCCCCGGCTCAAGCCCCCCGCCTGTGGGTGGATGTCCGCAAACAACTGGGTTCGTTTCAGCTGAACGCCCGGTTAACAGGGGACGGTCAACCCCTGGGGCTACTGGGGGCCTCCGGATCCGGCAAAAGTTTGCTGCTGCGCTGCATCGCCGGCATCGAAACCCCGGATCAGGGGCGCATTGTGCTCAATGAGCGGGTGCTGTTTGACTCCCGGCAGGGGATCCGAGTCCCCCCGGATCAGCGGCGGGTGGGGGTGATCTTCCAAAACTATGCCCTTTTTCCCCACCTGACCATCGCCGAGAATATCGCCTTCGGGATCCCGGCTAGCTTGAACAAAGCTGAACGCTGGCAGCGGATCCAAACCCATCTGGAGTTGGTGGGTTTACCAGGCTACGAAGGCCGCTATCCCACCCAGCTTTCCGGTGGGCAACAACAGCGCATCGCCCTGGCCCGGGCCCTGGCCTCGGATCCCGAGATTCTTTTGCTGGATGAGCCCTTTTCCGCCCTAGATACCCATCTGCGCAGCCAGTTGGAGCAGCAGATGGGCGAGATCCTGACCCACTACAAGGGGGTGACCCTGCTGGTTACCCACAACATGGAGGAAGCCTTTCGCCTCTGCCAGGATCTGGCGGTACTGGAACGGGGGCAGATCATCGCCCAAGCCAGCAAATATCACCTGTTTCAGGCTCCCCCCTGCCTGAGTGTGGCCCAATTGACGGGCTGTAAAAACATCTCCGCTGCCCGCCGCCTCAGCCCTGAGCGGGTGGAGGCCCTCGATTGGCAGTGTCAGCTCCAGGTCAAGGGATCCCAGCCCGTAGACCACATCGCCATCCGCGCCCATCACCTTAAGTTTTCACAACACGGCGATGCCCCCAATACCTTTCCCGCCTGGCTCACCAAGGTCAGTGAAACCCCCCATCGTTTCACCTTATTCTTGAAACTGAATCATCCCCCCGACCACGGGCAGGATTATCATCTGCAAGCGGAAGTCTTTCGAGAGCGGTGGCAGGAGATCCAAACTTGGGGATCCCCCTGGTGGATTAGCCTGGATCCGGTTCATCTGATGGTGTTTTGAAAGCTGAAGAAGGCTAAAGTAGAAATCCTCAGGTAGTCTGCTGTTTGAGCAGCTCTTTCCCATGGTTACCGGCGTGCACCCACCGGCTTCCCCAGCTTCAACGGCCCCTACGTCGCGGCCCCGCATTGTGGCGGCACTTTCGGGTGGAGTCGACAGCTCCACGGTTGCTGCTATTTTGCACGAACAGGGCTATGCCGTAGAGGGGGTAACCCTCTGGCTGATGAAAGGAAAGGGCCAGTGCTGCACCGATGGCTTGGTGGATGCCGCCACCATTTGTGAGCAGTTGGGGATCCCCCACCATGTGGTGGATAGCCGCGAGGTGTTTCAAGCCCATATCGTCGATTACTTGGTGTCGGGCTACGCCGACGGCATTACGCCACTGCCCTGCTCCCAGTGCAACAAAACGGTGAAATTTGGCCCCCTGCTCACCTATGCCCGCGACACGCTCGGGATTCCGCAGATCGCCACCGGCCACTATGCGCGGGTGCGCTTCGATGGGGAATCAGGGCGTTATCAACTGCTGCGGGCGGTGGATCGCCAGAAGGATCAGTCCTACTTTCTCTACGACCTCAGCCAAGAACATCTGGCCGGTACCCTATTTCCCTTGGGAGAGTACACCAAAGCCCAAACCCGCGAGATCGCCGCTCGGTATGGTCTGGCCACCGCCGCCAAGCCGGAAAGTCAGGATCTCTGTTTGATCGAAACCCATGGCTCGATGCGGAGCTTTTTGGATCAGTACCTGGGGCAAAAGCCGGGGGAAATTGTCGATACCCGAGGGCGGGTGCTGGGATCCCATGAGGGCATTCACCACTACACCGTCGGCCAGCGCAAGGGCTTGGGCATTGCCGCCCCCCATCCGCTCTACGTGGTGCGCATCGATGCGGCCATGAACCGGGTCATTGTCGGAGAGCGGGAAGAAGCCACCCAAGCGGAAGCCACCGTACGTCAGGTGAACTGGGTCTCGATTGCCGACCCCGGAGAGCCCTTGGCGGTGGAGGTGCAGGTGCGCTACCGTACCGCCCCGGTTGCGGCGACGTTGATCCCGGAATCCTCAGGGCGAGCCCGTTTGCAGTTTGCAGAACCCCAGTTTGGTGTCACCCCGGGACAAGCCGCCGTTTGGTACCACGGAGAGGTTTTGCTGGGGGGAGGGATCCTGGAGCGTCCTTCCCGTTAGTTCTGTTTGGTTTTGTTCCAATAGCTTCCAATAGCGAAGGGATCCCAGGCCGAGGATTGGGATCCCGTTTTTTTGTTTTTTGAGGGTAGATGGGGTTAGGCGGATTGGCCTTGAGTTTCCTGCAGAGAGCGGAACAAGAGCACCGTAAAGATGTTGAGGATGGGCATAATCGCCGTTGTGACCGCCCCGAGAACCACAATCCCCAACAACCTAAAGTTCAGGGCAGCTGCAATCCCCCCTACAATGAACGACAAAATCAGGATCGGGATGCCGAAAATCAGGCTCAGAGCCAAAAAGGCCCAAAACACCCCCCACCAACGACCCTTTACCAGGTTCCAGCTATAGCCCAATCCTTCCGTAGCCCCATTGCCTTCTAAGGCAATGGCACAGCTTAGAAAAGCCAGCTTTACCCCCAAATAAATGCCAGGGATCAACAGTAGTAGAGAACCCCCAAAGACAATCAACGATAGCAAAATATTGCCCAACACCAACGGCACCGCCTTGGAAATTGCCTGATCAAGGGTATTGCCCACCACAGGGGATTGTTGCTTCAGGTGCTGATCCACCAGCAAAAGGGCTGCCCCACCCAAAATGGGCGCGCCCACCACCACATAGGCCAAGTTGAGCAAACCGCCCAAGACAGGGATCAGTTCACCAAGGATCGGGATAAAAAAGCTGGGAGAGGCGAGAATCAGCAGGGGCGTATAGATCGGGTTGAGCAGTTGAAGCGACCGCTGTAGGAGCGGGATCGGGCTAAGCGTGGCGTTTTGCATGGCAGAGGGATCCTCGCAAGGAACAAGTCCAACCCCTTCATATCACGGGAACCCCGTCTCATTTCTGTGAATTGACTTAAGGAAAAAGCTCCTCATTGGCAAGCATGGACTCGGGCGGGGCAAAGCTGAATCTGAGCCATTCTCTCTTGTTGAGAGGTCGTTGAGCGGTCTTTTCCTTCAATCCTGCCTCGCCTTCAAAACCCAGTCTGCTGCCTGTTCGCCGCTGCGAAGGGATCCCTCAATGCTGCTCTGGTGGGTGTATTCTCCCGCCCACAGGAGGCCCCGGATGCCACTGTCCGTTGCGGGCAGGTGATCCTGAAACCCCGGCGGCTGCACAAACTGAGCGAACGGGATCCGATACACCCGCAACAGCTGCAAGTGCTCCAGCGGGGCTTTGGGAAAGTAATCCTGCAGCTCCGCCCGACAGGTTTGGGCCAAATCCGCATCACTGAGGGGGGGATCCCCCAACACCACCAGAGAATAAAGGTGTTGACCGGCGGGGGCCAGTTCTGGGCTGATGTGGGTGAGTTCAACCCAATGGTTAAGCCACCCCCGACCGCTGGCGTTGAGGTGAATGTAGCCGCCGCGGGTGAGGGAAAAGGGGGCACAAAAGTAGAGACAGGTCACGGCGCGGGCTTGCGTAGGAATCGGCGATGGGGCGGGTTGGGCCAAAAGCTGTTGCTGCCAGGCACGGGCTTGGGGGGCGGCAGTGGCACAGATCACCCAATCGGCGGCAATTTCTTCTCCCGCAAGGGTGCGGATGCCGCGGGCTTGCCCTTGCTCCACCAGAATCTGGGTCACTTCCGTTTGGTAACGAATTTGCTCAGGGGAAAGGTGGCTGGCCAGTTGTTGTGCAATTTCGCCCATGCCCAAAGCCGGGGTCACGATGGCTCCCTCGGCCATCATCTTGAAATAGAAGTTGAAGAGGCGAGCGCTGCTGTTCAAGTCGGGATCCAAGAGAATGCCCCGGTAGAAGGGTACAAAAAAGTGGCTGCGGATTGCCTTGGAGAATCCGTACTGCTCAAGAAACACCTGAATCGAGGTATCTGCCCCACCCAATCCCGTCCGGAAAACCTGCTCCGGGCTGCGAAGGGCCAGTTGAGCCCGCAGTTGCAGGACTTTGAGTTTATCGAGAGGGGTAGCCAGTGGGTTGAGCAAAGCAGGGATCCCACCGGAAACATCCCGCAAGGGATCCCCCAGCAAAAAAGCCTTGCCGGGTTGGGCCAAAACAGCCCCCGGTCGGTAGGAACGCAGGTGCAGCGCAGACAAGTTGAGGTGTCGTTGCACCCGCGGGTAAGCCGTAAACAACACTTGAAAGCCCCGATCCAGCCGAAACCCCTCTACCGCATCGGTTCGTACCCGCCCGCCGGGGCCATCGCTTTTCTCCAGCAGCAGCACATCCCGCCGGCCCGCCTGATTCAGCACCTTGGCGCAGGTCAGGCCCGCCAATCCGGCACCGATAATCACCACTTTGCCCATGCCCTGTCGGGATCCCTCCTGTGTCGAGAGCGAGTGTTCTTTGCCTGAGCGGATTCCATCAAGGCTGCCCCCCACTCTCCCCTTCAGCCGAAGCCTCTGGCTCTACCTCAGGCCCCCAAATTCGAATCGAGCCATCGACGCTACCACTGTAGAGGGTTTGTCCATCGGGGCTAAACAGCAGGGCACTCACCGTCCAAGTATGGCCACCCAGGGTACGCAACAATTCTCCCGTGCGCAGATCCCAGAGTTGGATCGCTTTGGCGCGATGATCGGTGCCACTGGCCAGTAGGCGGTCATCGGGGCTGAGGGTAAGGGTGGCTAGGCTGGAGAAATGTTGCGGCAGGGTGCGTTCAAGGGATCCGGTGCCCAGGTTCCAAATCGAGATGCCGTTGGCGCTGCCACTGAACAAATAACGACCATCTCGACTCAAAAGCACCTGCTCGACGGGGTAGTCGGCCTCCAGGGTTTCCAGCAACGCTCCGCTGCTCGGATCCCAGAGGTGAATGGTGGGATCGGCATTGGCAGCCGCCAGGAGCAAAGGCGGGGGAGCCAGCGGGATCCCTTCTTCGCCGGCCTCTCCGAGGGCGGCAATCCGGGTGGGTGGGGTGCGCCCCGGGCCAAAGGCAACCGCCGTAATTCCTGCCCCTGCCGTGAGTTCATGGGCAGTGCTGTCTACTGTGCGGAGCAACTGGCCACTATCGGCTTGCCAAAGGCGGATGGTGCGGTCGGCACTGCCACTGGCAATCCAGCGGCTGTCTGGGCTGATGGCAACACTGTTAATCAACTCGGTGTGCCCCTGCAATTGCAGCCGTTCGCTCAGGGTGGCCAAATCCCAAAGGCGCACCGTTCTATCTGCCCCCGCGCTCACCAGAAAGGTTCCATCCGGGCTGATGGCCAGGGTTTCGATCGAGCCTTCGTGGCCCACCAGGGTCTCTAGGCGATCTCCGGTGCGGGGATCCCAGAGTTTGACCAAGCCATCATCTCCTCCTGAGGCCAGAAGGGTTCCCTCCGGGTTCATGGCCAGGGCGGTAATGGCGGCAGGGCCTTCTAGGGTGGCTTTGAGTTGCAAGGCCTTAGCCCAGCGCACCGGATTGAGAGTCGAGATGCCGGCGGGTGACTGCGACCGGTCAGAAGCCTTCAGGTCGTTCGATAGAGCATCAGCCCGATCGGTTTGCAGTGGCTCAGCTTCAGGTGCGTTGGCAGACAGCCCCCGACCCTTCCAGAGACCAAGGTTTGCCCCCATCTGCCAGGATCCTCCCAAGATTAAGACCAGCAAAGCTGCTAGGGTACCCCCCACCCAAGCGGGTGGGACCTGAAGGCGTGCCCGTAGAGAGGGTCGGGAACAGGGTGGAGTGGTCGGCTCGTGCAAGGGTGGGCCAAGGTCTGGCCCGTGAAACCTCTCAGCAGAAGGGACAGGATTGGGCAAAATCTCGGTGCTGACGCCAGGGAGAGATAATTCTGGCAAAGCTTCCAGAGCGGCCAGTGCTTCGGCTGCAGAAGCAAACCGTTGCCGCCAGTCGTAACACACCAAGCGATCCAAAAAAGCAGTCAATGGGGCAGTGATGGAGGCCAGATCGTGCCAGCGCAGCTCCCCCGTGAGCGGATCGTGAAACAGCTTTTGGGGTGGAATCCCGGACAGGGCTTGCAATGCGATCAACCCCAGAGCATAAAGGTCGCTACTCAGGTGTGGATTCCCCCCCAGCTGCTCACTGGGCATGTAGCCAGGGGATCCGATGCCGATGGTGTAGTCGCTGGAGGGTTCGGCCAGATCCGCTTGGGGCCGGGGGCTCTGGGCCAATTGTTTAACTGCACCAAAGTCGATCAGTACCCATTGGTTATCCCCTTGGCGGCGGATTAGGTTGGAGGGCTTCAGATCGCGATGGATCACCCCCTGCTGGTGGACAAAGGCCAGAGTCTGCAGCACATCCTGCAGAAAGGCCCGCACCTCCGCTTCGGTCCAGAGCTGCCCATTCTCGAAGACTTGCTCTAGGGTTTGTCCTTCGATCCACTCCTCTACCAAATAAAATTCCGCCTCTTGCTCAAAATAGGCCAACAGGCGCGGAATACGGTCGTGGGATCCCAGTTGTTCCAGGATTTCCGCCTCCTGCTGAAACAAGCGCCGGGCAACCGAGAGCACCTCTGAGTCGTGGGAGCGGGGCTTTAGGTGCTTGACCACCACCCAGGGGTGTCCGGGGCGATGGCCATCTTGGGCCAGGTAAGTCTGTCCGAATCCGCCGGATCCCAGTTCCTTGATCAGCTGATAGCGGCCACCGAGGGTTTGCCCTACCATAAGGACTCCAGTCACATATGGCCCCATCCCCAGGGAGGATACGGCTTTTTCAGACCAATCATGCCACAGGGGCGGATCCCACGAAATAAGTGGAGGAGAAATAGTTTCTAGGAGGGAGCTGCGGTGTTATTTGAGAGATTATCGGCGGGGGGTGCTTCTGCCAGCAGAATAAAGAAGATATTGTCCAAGCCCTTTTCAAAGCGCAGCGTTTTGACGATCCCCTGTTCCCGTGCCAGCAACGTGTTGACGATGATCATATCCGGCTGATCCGCCAGTGCCTTTTGAATGGCCTCCCGGCCATTGCTGGCTTCTGATACCTGGTATCCTCGCGCTTGCAAAGCCTCCATCAACAGCCTTAGGGTGGGCAGATTTTCATCGATCACCAATACCTTGCAACAGGGGGGCTGTACAGCTCTACGGCTGGTGGGTAGCAGGATCAGAGACTGAATGGCCTCCAGAAGGGCCTCCATGTCAATGGGTTTGGTGAAATAGCGGTCGATGCCAAGCCGATAGCCCCGCTCCCGATCCTCCACGATCGAAAGAATCACAATCGGGATCTCTACGGTTTCCGGGTTGCTTTTGAGCACCGCCGCCACATCAAACCCGCCCATCTCCGGCATCATCACATCCAAGAGGATCAGATCTGGATGGTGTGTACGCGCCTGGGCAATGGCTTCTACGCCGTCTTGGGCCTCGATCACCCGGTACCCCTCTGTCTCCAGGTTTTCCTTAAGCAACTGGCGCAGATGCCGCTCGTCATCCACCACGAGAACGGTTTTGGATCCCTGTGAACCCGAGTCGGGCTGGCCCTCGGATGGGGTTGGGTCGGTGGTGGCCACCACATGGTCGCGCAGTTGGCGTACCAAGTTTTGCAAATCGATGACTTCGCCGGGGCCGCTTGAATCTCCTGAATCGGCCTTCCAGGCCGGCAAGGTGAACACAAAGCGGCTGCCCTGACCCAAGGTGCTTTCCACCCAAAGGGTGCCGCCGTGGTGCTCGACAATCTGTTTGCTGATCGGCAGGCCCAAGCCTGTGCCCTGGGGGCGATCCGTAAGGGTATCCCCCGCTTGCTTGAATTTATCGAAGATACGAGCTTGGTCGGCTGCCGCAATACCGATGCCTGTGTCGATCACGGCAACTTCCACCTGGTTGGGTAAGGCTCTGGCCCGACAGGTAATGGATCCCTGTTCTGTGAACTTGAGGGCATTGGAAAGCAAGTTGATCAGCACCTGCACCAGCCGGTCGGGATCCCCGTAGACCCAAGGTAGGGCCGGGTCGATTTCTTTCAGAATGGGCAGCCCCTTTTGCTCGGCGAGCGGGGTCATGGCGACGATGGCCCGCTCTAGGATTTGATCCAGAGCCAGCGGTTGCATCTGCCATTCGATCTGACCGGCCTCCATCTTGGCCACATCCAGTACATCGTTGATCAAGGTGGTGAGCCGCCCACCCTCGGAAAGAATGATGTCAAGGTTGTCCCTCACTTGGCCGATGGCGCGGTGTAGCTTGCGGTCGCCTACTCCATCCGGGGAATCCCCGCCGGCCACACTGGGAAAAATCACCTCCTCCAGGCGCTTTTGGATTAACTTGGCAAAGCCCAACACCGAGGTGAGGGGGGTACGCAGCTCGTGGCTAACCGTCGAGATGAAATCCGTTTTCATCTGATCCACCTGCTTTTCGCTGGTGATATCCCGAATCAACATCACACAGCCCAAACTGGCGGGGATCCCTTCTTCCTGTGGGCGTCGAATGGTGGCGGCAACGGCTTTGCCCACCCGTTGGTTGCCCAGCTTTAGCTCTGCGGCAACGGGTCGACCGGGATCTGCCAAGGCTTGTTCGACCAAGGCCACCAGATCGGCCCCGAACACCTGTCCCACAGGCAGCCCCAAGGGCGATTCGCCCGTAGCAGGCAGCTCGAACAGGGCCAGCAAGGCTGGATTCACCCGCAAAATCAGCCCGGCGGGATCCGTCACCAAAAGGCCATCGGCAATGTTTTCAATCAAGGCATCCAGATACGCAAGAGTGTCTTGCAGCTCGTTCACCGCTTGGGCCAACTGGGCGGTTCGGTGTTCCACCCGTTGCTCTAGGGTTCGGTTGCTCTCCTGCAGCCGCTCCGTATAGCTCTTGAGGCGCTGGAGCATGTGTTGAAACGCCTGAGACAACAGACCGATTTCGTCGGTGCGGCTGCTCAGCGGCATCTCTTGCCATTGCCCCTCTTCCACTTGACCTGCTGCTGCTGCCAACTGCTGCAGTGGGCTGATCAGATCCCGCAGCAAAAAGACCAGAATTAAGAGGATCCCGCCTCCCAGCAAGGCCAACCAAAGGAGGATCAACTGTTGATTCACCTGCTCGACAGTGTCCCCAACAGCCTGCCGCGTTTGCTGAACCGAAGAGAGAATCTGTTCTTGAGGCACCACGACGCCCAGGCTCCAATTGGGATCCCCCAGGGGATGAACCGCAACCCGATAGCGCCCCTGGGGCAATTCCAAATCTTGCAGCAGTTGCTCCTCAACCCCAATGGACTGAGCCAATTCCACCACCGACGGCTGCTGAGAGTCCAGCAAGTTGAGCCTAAGCAGCTCACCCCTTTGCAGTTGCTGGGCTCCGGGGTTGGTCAACCCAAACAGCTCGGTATAGGGTTCCGGAAAGGCGATGATCTGTCCTTGCTCATCCAGCAAGAAGGCAAACTCCCCTAGGTGGGTTGCGGAGATTGAATTTGTGGGGATCCCGGTGCTGCTGGCATTGCCCAACACCTGGCTGCGCAAAATTTCCTCCACAATGGTATCCAGGCTCAAATCGATGCCCGCCACCCCCAAAAAATCCCCTTCGGCATCCCGAATTGGGGCAACAGCGGAAGTGAGCAACCCTTGCCCGGCTGTATCCTCATAAACCTCCGTCCAGCGCACCGCGCCACCGGGGTTGTTTTCGGGGCGGGCGATGATGTAGTAGGTGCCCTCGACCCGCTCATCAAACTCCGAGAGAGGGGGCAACTCCGGCGCAAAAAAAGTATTGGGGTAATAACGGGTGGAAGAAGACTCCAAAATCAGCCAACTGGCAACAATACTGGACTGACTCCCCTTCAAAGCCCGCAACAGCGGATCCAAATGAGAAATGGCGTTGAGCTCTTGGGTAATCTCGGGTGGAATTTCATCAGCAGCCGAGTAAAACACCGACACCGCATCTTCGGCAGCATTGATCCAACGTCGGTTGGGGTAAAGGGTCAGGCTTTCCTGGGGGTTGTGGTTTTGCTGCCCATAAAAGGCTTGATCCGCCAGATACACGGCAGCTTGTTGAGCAATGAGGCTGGCGGCGGATCCCACCTGGTTAAAAATGGCAGTGTAGTGGGCGGCTTGTTCTGCGGTAATGCGAGTCAGGGCAGCATCGACCTGAGCACGAATGGTGGCTTCATTTTCGGTCGCGGCAAATTCCCCCAACTCCCGAATGCGCCTTGAGGAAATCTGGATGAGAGTTAGCACCGAAACCGAGGAAATCAGGGTTACCACCAGCGAGATCCGTAACCCAATGTGTGAGCGCCACCAACCCAACATCTGCCTACCCCTCCAAACCCAACAGTTCCGCTGCCTTGGCCGTCAGCACATCCGGATCGAAGGGTTTGGTGATGTAGAGATCAGCACCCACCTCCTGTCCCCGCTGTTTATCAAATTCTTGCCCTTTGGCGGTCAGCATGATGATGATGGTGTCTTTGAGGCCGGGATCCTGCTTCACCCTCTGGCAGACATCGAAACCATTGATGCGGGGCATCATCACATCCAAAAACACCACCCGAGGTCGTTCGCTGCGGATCAATTCCAATGCTTCCTCTCCATTGGCAGCCAGGAGCAACTCTACCCCTTCTCCCTCCAATTCCTCCAGCGTTTGTTCCAACAGCAGGCGAATGTGGGGTTCATCGTCAACAATCAAAATCTTTTGGGACATTAGAAGTGGAGAAGTGACTGTTCGTTATTGTAAGGATCTCCCTAGAGAGATGGGGCCGATCCCGGAAAGATGCTAGAATTCTTTAACTCAGCTCTCCAGCGTTCGCCCCCGAGGAAAATCCACTACACTGAACTACACTGATGTGAGTCGAACCCCATCTCTGTAGTTTGCTGCCCTAGGCTGGCTCCCTCGGCACTCTATGTCTTCCATAAACCCGACCTTGCCCATTCAATGGATCGATGCGGATTCGGGAGAAGTGCTGGAAGAAGGTCCCTGGGAGATCAGCCCCCATCCGGGCACCTACATCCAGCTAGCCGATCAACATTACTTGGTTTTGGAGAAGCGCCACTCCTATCAGCTGCGGCAGGGGAAGTATCGCCTTTGCGGGATCCGCGCCATAGTCCGGCCTGTACTTCTGCCCCCGGAAGCGGGGAACTTCCTCGGGGATCCCTCGTGTCAGTTCAACGCCCATTCGCCGCTGTTGCGCTGCGCCGTCAATCCAACCGGGCCCTGCCGGGGCTGTCCCCACTATCAGCCCACCTCCTAGCCAGGGGTCGACCCTTTCTCGGGTCACCCCGCAGAGAGGGAATTCCACCACAGGGGGCAGATCTTATTCGGATCTTAGGTGTTCGGACCCGGCCTGCACCGCCGGGCCCTCCCGCCAATCACAACTGGGGGGATCCGTCTCGGTTTGGAGGGCCGCAAACTCGATGGGCAAACCATCCGCATGCAGGTGTAGATCGAACCAGAAGGTGGATCCCTCTTCTAGCTTGCTTTCCAGGTGAATGCGGCTGTGGTGCTTTTCGAGAATGTTGCGCACGATGGCCAGCCCTAGGCCCGTGCCCTCCAGGGTATGCACACGGTTCTCAACTCGGAAAAAGCGGTCAAAAATGCGCTCTTGATCCTCTGGGGCAATGCCAATACCCGTATCGGCAACCGCCACCCGCACCGCCTGCGGGGATCCATCCGGCTGGGTGACCACGTGGGCGTGCAAGCTCACAAACCCCTCCGGCTGCGTGAACTTGAGGGCATTGCCCAACAAATTGGTTAGCACCTGCAAAAGCAGATCGTAGTTACCCCACACCATGGGTAGATCCGGATCCACAAATTTGCGCAGGTGGATCCCTTTGTCGCGGGCCTGCAGATGGTGGGTGCGCAGGGTTTGCTCGATCACTGCTGAGATGTCGATGGCCTCAAAGTGATACTGTTTGCCCGATTCTAGGCGGGACAAATCCAAAACATCGTTGACCAAGCGGGTGAGGCGGTCGGTTTCGCGGTTGGCAATTTCCAGATAGTCTTGCCGCTCGGCCGGAGACATCTGCTCGCCATACTCGTAGAGGGTCTCAATGAAAGACTTGATGCTGAACAGGGGGGTGCGCAGCTCGTGGCTGATGTTGCTGATGAATTGGGCCTTGGCCTCATTCAACTCCACCTCGCGGGTGATGTCCTGCACCGTCACCACGATCCCCTTCAGATTTTGCCGCCGCGGATCCGACACCGGCGAGAGCATGACGCGGATGATGCGGGCAGTGGAACCGCTTAGGTTAACGCGAATTTCTTCCGCCTCTTGATCGCCACGGGCAATTTGCAGCAGGGGGCGCGCCAGTTGCGCCCGCAGATCTTCCGGCAAAAGCTCCGGCAAGGGTTTTCCCAGCACGGGATCCCCTTCCCAGCCGAACATTCGTGAGGCCGCCGGATTGAGCAAGAGCACCCGAAACTCGGCATCGAGCAAAATGGCAGCATCGACAATCGAGGAGACTAGGGTTTCCAACTTGGCTTTGGCTGCCGTCAGCTCTTCGATGTTTTGCTCCTCGTAACTTTGCAGCCGCTCCGCCATCTCGTTAAAGCTGTCGATCAGCTGGGCCAGCTCGCCGCCAAAGGGGAGATCGATGCGCTGCTTGAAGTTGCCCTTGGTAATCTCCTGAACGCCTCTGACCAGTTCTTTGATCGGCTGGGTGATGGTGAGGGCATTGACCACCGAGCCGAGAATGGCCAGAACCCAAACCGCCAAAAACACCCCGATAGAGACCTCACGGGCCAGTTGCGTCGAGCGCATCAGGGTGGGGTTGGGGTTTATCCCAAGGCCGAGGGTGCCCAGAAACTGCCCCTGTTGGTAGATGCCAACGAAAATATCCGTGACGCGACCGGCGGGGGTGAGGTGGGTGCGCACCAGCGGTTGGCCTTCGGCGGGGGGGCGATTGTCCGGCAGTTGAATGCGGCGGGTAAGGCTGAGGGAGGTTTTCACCTCTTGGTTGGAAAAGGGGATCCCGTAGTAGATATCTCCATTGGGGTCGGCGTAGAGCAGATAGCGGATGCTGCTGGTGCTCTCGAAATACTGCCGGGATAGTTGGGCCACTTCCCCAATGCGGTCCTCGGCCACCAACGGGGCAACGTTGGCCGCTAAGAGCAACCCGAGATCTCGACCAAAGCGGGCTTCGTTAAACTGGGCATCCTGCTGCACGTTGCTGACGGCCCAAAAGGTGAAACTGCTCACCACCAGAGACACCACCAGCGTTGCCACAAACAGCAGCTGAGTTTCCAGCCGCAGCTTCTGTTTCCACTGCGCCCACCAGCGCCGCAGGGATCCCATGCCGGCTGGGATCCCCGTTTCCGTTCGCCCTGACGCGCCAACAGCGGGAGGCGAGGCTTCTGAGCGGGGGGCAGAGGCTGGCTCAGTGGCTTCGGCAATCGTCTCGGCAGGGCTGACAGAAGGCATGAACCCAACGTGAACAAACATGGAGAATGATGTCGCCACCATTCTGACATGGGCAAGGGATCCCTTTTAGTTAACCTCTTTAGTTAACCTCGGATCTGCAGACGGGATCCCTGGGGGGAAGGTTCTACCTCGATGCGATGGGGAAAGGCATCTTGCAAGCTGGGAATGTGGGTAATCACCAAAATACAGGCAAACTCAGGGGCCACGGCGTTGATGGCGGCCAACAGTTGGGCCCGTCCGTTGGCATCCTGGGATCCAAACCCCTCATCGATCAGCAGCGTTTGCAAATCCGACCCGGAGCGTTGGGTGAGCAGGCGGGACAAGGCCAGACGAATGGCGAAGTTGATGCGAAAGGCTTCTCCCCCCGAGTAGGTCTCGTAGGGGCGGGTGCCGTGGGGATCGGCAATGAGAATGTCGAGGGTATCGATCAGCTTGGTGGAGCGCCGCCCCGAGCGCTGGGTGACAAATTGCAGGTGCAGACGATGTTGGGTGAGGCGAGAGAGGATCTGGTTGGCTTGGGCTTCCAGTTCCGGCAACACATTCTCGATGATCAGGGCGGGAATGCCATTGCGACCATAGGCAGTGGCCAGTTCTTGGTACACCTGTTGCTGGCGGCGGGCCTGCTGCAGTTGCTGCTCAAGCTCGGCTCGTTCACATCCCCGTTGGGTTACCTGTTGTAGCCGCTGTTGGGTGGCTCCGAGTTGGGAGAGCACTTGGTCAAGCTGCTGGCGGCACTCCTGAATGGACTGGCGGATCCCTTGTCGGTAGGCTTCGGAAATGCTGGGCAAGGCGCTGAGCTGCCGGTGTACCTGTTCTAAATCTTGGGTGGCTTGAGCAAACTGCTGTCGGCTTTCCTGGAGACGTTGGGATAGGGCTTGGCTGTGGGCTTCCGCTTCCGGCAATTCCTGGCGGGCCACCTGTAGGGCTTGCAGACGTGCCGGCCACAGTTGTGCTTGGATCAGCTCTGCTTTTACCTGCTGATGCCGGGATCCGTCGTAACCCAGGCGTTGCAAGGCTTGTTCCAGTTGGGTGAGCCGCTCGGTGATTGGGTGTGAGGAGTGGGATCCCGTCTGTTGCAAAGAGTCCAGTTGCGCCTGGAGGGAGCGAATCTGCTCACTCAGGTGGGGATGGCGCTCCTGTGCCCTGCGCAGTTCGCGGGAGCGGCCCAATGCCCAACGCCAGCGCTCCAGTTCCCCCCGTTGCAGGGCGTGTTCGCGGTCGTCGTAGCCAAGCTGTTGCAACGCCTGTTGGATCTGCTCCAACTGCTGCCGGGCCCCTTCGGCGTAGGCTTCGTTGGCGAGCGTTTGCTCCAGTTCCGCCAATTCCGCTTGCCAAGCTTCCATTTGTCGCCGGCGTTCTTGCTCGGCTTCCCACTGCTGTTGCAGTCGCCCCTGAATGTGCAAGCGCTCCTCCCGGCTGGATAGGTCTTGGCTGAGGTGGCGATATTCTTCTCGCAGTAGCTCAATTTCTCGGTCGGCCACCGCCAGTTGTTCGCGGATCACAAACAGTTCTCCGGCGATCTCTTCCTGAAGGGCTCGGTGTTTTTTCAAGACCACATCCCGCAGCTGTGGGCTGAGGGGGCGGGTACACAAAGGACAGATCGAGGAGTCGGGGCGGGATTCCTGCATAGCCAGGGTCTCTGTTGCTGGCTCGGATCCCGGCGGCCAGTCTTCCTCACCTTCGGCAACGGCAACAACCCCCGCCAAGAGATGCGCCCCATGTTCCTGCTCTGCAGGCTCCGGAGGCTTATCCCGAACCTCATCCCAGGGATCCTCCAACAATCGGCAGCGTTCTTCCTCCTGTTGCCACTGCTGCTGGAGCGCCCGCTGCCGTTCCTGTAGCTGCTGCACAAACAGCCGTCGTTCCTGGCCTTTTTCCAACACCCGTTGCTGATAGAGCCGCCGTCGCTCCAGTTCCGCCAGGGCAGCTTCCCCTTCCGCAATTTTCTGTTGTAGCTGCTGCAACTGTTGGGCCATCGTCTCCTGGGCTTGCAGTTGCTGTTTGAGCAGTTGGACGCGGGCCTGCAGGCGTTCCCGTTCGCGGTGGATTTGCTCTTGGCAGTGCTGTTGCTGCTCCAGCAGGGTGGTGGCTTGTTCTTGCCCTTGGTTCAAGAGCTGTAGGCGCTCCTGAGCCTGATGAAAGTGGTGCAGGGCGGTTTCAATGCGCTCTCGTTCTGCCAGCAGTTGTGCATCCGCTTGAGCCTGGGCTTGGCAGGTGACCAGTTCCTGTTGCAGTTGTTGTATCTGCTGGAGTTGCTGGTGCTGGTGCTCAGCCTGTTGGGCTTGCAGCCTTTGTCGTTCTTCGAGCAGATGTTGCTGTTGCTCGAAAAGGTGGTTGAGGTGACGATCTTGGGCCATCAAAACTTGATAGCGTTCGTAGCCCGCCAGGATCTCCTCGCTTTCGGCAATCAACCCTTCGAGCTGCAGCAGGTGTTGCCGTTGGGCCCGCCACTGCTGTTCGGTGTGGTGCAGGGTGGCGCTGAGCTTGTGCAGGTGTTGGGTGAGGTGCTGATGGCGATCCTGCAGGGTGCGGCGATTTTCACGGCGGTGCTCCAGGGTTTGCAGCTCCTGTTGGTGCTGGGTTAGAAGCTGCTGCAGGTGAGTTTGCCGGTGTTGCAGTTGCTCCAGCTCTGCTTGGATTTGGCCGACATGGGCCTGCTGTTGGTCGAGCTTGTGCAGCTGTTCTTGCAGCAGATCGGCTTTGAGCTTGGCGCCGCGCGCCTGTTCCCGGCAGCGTTCTGCCAACAGGTCGTACTGCCCCAGCTTGAGCATTTCCGCCAAGATTTGCTTGCGTTCGCCGGGTCGCTTCAGGGTAAAAGCATCCGCTTGCCCTTGGCGCAGGTAGGCGGAGTGAATAAAGGTGTCGTAGTCAAGGCTGAGCTGGCTTTGGATCGCCTGTTGGGTGGCTCTCATGCCGCGCCGGGTCAGGGTTCGCCACCGGGGTTGACCTGCGGCCTCGCCGGTTTGAATTTGCCACTCCAGGGATCCTTGCCCGGACAAATGGCGGCTACGGAGGATGCGGTAGGTTTGCCCCCGCGAGAGATAGATCACCTCCACCTGGGTTTCGCTGGCCCCCTTGCGAATTAAATCCCCATCGTTGCTGGCTCGACTTTGTCCCCAAATGCCCCAGGTGAGGGCATCGAGGAGGGCGGATTTTCCCGCACCGTTGGGGCCACAAATACAGGCGGTATGGATCCCACGCAGATCCAAAACAGCCTGGGGATAACAGAGAAAATCTTGTAGGGTAAGGCGAACCGGGATCACTCGTTCACAAAGGGGCGGAGAAAATAGGGTTGATTTGATCTTTGCAATGGACAAGCTTCCCATTTCGGGAAATCGGGTATTTCCTATTGCATCAGTGGAACGGAGTCCTGAGGATGTTGTATCTAGGGTACTCAAAAGGGATCCCATTTCGAGGGATGGACAACATTTTTCTAGACTGTTTTGGGCTTTTTTGTCGCTATTTCAGGATTACAGCCCTTGCGCGGGTTTTCTACAGCAGGGTTTATGCTTCCTCCTCTCGCTACGCGAGGTGCGGAGCACCACCCCTCCAGGAGGTGGGTTTCAACCTCCATAGCTGTTACATATGACTAGCGAAAGGGCTGTAAGAGGGGGATCCCGGTTTTGCCCCAGGGATGAATGAAGACTCTTCTGGGAGGTCTTGTCCCATAGAAACAACCTCTGGAATGGGATCCGGTCGCAGCAGCCGTTGACACAGTTGGCGGATCTCGGCGGGGCTGGCCTCATCCAACCAGCGATGAAACGCTTGCGACTCTTGAATGCGACCCATCAGGAGGGGGGCGATTGGCTCAGAACCAGGCAAGTCTGCCAACCATTCCGGCGGCAAGCCCGTCGCCTCAGACAGTTGCAAGGGATCCCGTTGTCCCGCCTGCCACAGCTGCATCAGCTGGGTGATTTGGGTGGGGATCTGCTCCCAGCGATGGCCGGAAGCCGCCAGGATCAGCTTTTGGGGTTGCACCTGCTGCAGCAGGTGTGCCAAGTCTGTCGGTAGCCAAGGCCAGCGCGTCAAAAGAAGTTCTGCTGCTGGGGGTGGGATCTGTCCGTCGTAACGGCTGGCAGCGCTCACCGGGGTGGGAAGAGGGTTTTGTCGCCGATCCTCCACCTGCAGGCTTCTGGAGGACACCACGGGAATGTGCCAATCGCCGGAGGGCCGTACCGCCAGCACTTTTCCCTGCCAAGGGCCCCAGTCGCTGGCTTCTAGGTGCAGGGCAATATCCAAAGCGGGGAGCTTTCCCAGGGTGGCCAATTGTTCCCCCTCGCGCCAGAACCACAAGGTGCGGGATCCCTGCGGGCCGGTCAGTTGAAAGCTAAGGTGCTGCCCATTTTTGGAGGCTTTCGGGTTGGAACGGCTGGGGCGAAAATTCATCAGCGCCACCGTCGGGATGGGGTTGCCATGCCCAAAGGGTTGCAGAGGCTGCAGTTGCCGATAGAGCTCATCCAGTTCGGCCACCGGATCCCGCCCTTGGGACTCCAACAGGGCCAGATCGATGACGATCTCCAGTGTTAGGGCACGGGTGTGTTGATCCGGGCCCACTCGAGCTGCCAACTCCCGCCGCAAAGCCAGTTGCAAAGCCGATAAACAAGACAGTTCCACTTGGATCCCTGCCGCCATCGGGTGTCCGCCTCCCCCCAACAACAACGGACGCACCGCCTCGATCGCCTCCACCAAGCTCACCCCCGGAATGGAACGGCCCGATCCGTAGCCCCGGCCCGCCCCTTCATCCTTGGCGATCAACACCGTCGGGCAGCCGTACTGCTCCACCAGCCGTCCCGCCGCAATCCCCACCACCCCTTGGCTCCAGCCGGATCCCGCCAAGACAATCGCCCGTTCCTGCGCCAAATCCAGACTGTCCACCTGCTGGCTGGCCTCCTGCACCACCTGCTGGGTGAGGTGTTTGCGCTCTTCGTTGGTGGCGACAAAGCGTTGCACCAGCTCCTGAGCCCGCATTGGATCTGCCGTGGTCAGCAGCTCCACCGCCAGACGGGCATCCTCCAGTCGCCCAATCGCGTTTAACTTCGGGGCAATGCGAAAACCAATATCCTGGGCAGACAGCTCCCGCTTCGTCTGGCTCATCTCCTGCTCCAGCAGGGCCCGTAGCCCCAAGCGTTGGGTGTTGGCCAAAATCGGCAGGCCCCGTTGCACCAAATACCGACACTCCCGCTGCAGCACCGCTACATCCGCCACGATCCCCACCGCTACCAAGTCCAGATGCTGCTCTACATTCGGGATCCCGAGCACCCCATAGAGGGCTTCTGCCAACTTGTAGGCCACCCCCACCCCCGGCAAAAAGCGCAACGGGTGCTCAGCAGGCAAACGGAGAGGGTTCACCACCGCATGGGCCGCAGGTAAGGGATCCGGCAGCGTGTGATGATCCGTCACGATCACATCCACCCCCTCGGCCTGGGCCATGGCAATTTCGGCAGCATTGCCCACGCCACAATCCACCGTCACAATCACCTGAGAGCCTCGGGCCAACACCTGTTGCAGCCGTTGTGGGTTCAGCCCATGCCCTTCTCCGCTGCGCAGGGGAATGGTGAACTCAACCCGGAAGCCCAAAGGTTGCAGCGCCGACAGCAACAGGGCAGTGCTGGTAACCCCATCGCAGTCGAAATCCCCCCAAATGCAAATGGCCTCTCCCCGTTCCCGCGCCCGCAACAGCCGTGCCACCGCCCGATCCATATCCGGTAGGGATCCCGCCGGGGTGGGGGAGTAGTAGTCGGGATCCAAGAAGGCCCGTACCTGCTCCTGGGTGTGTAACCCGCGCAAGGCCAGCAACTTGGCGCCATACTTACCATATTCGCGGCTCATCTCCAGATTGAATTGGGGAGGAGTGGGCAACAGATCCCAGCGGTGTCTCATGGAGGAAAAGGCGGCATAGAACTGCTCAGGAGCCTACCAAAAACTGCCCAAAGGGGATATCGATGGATGAGAATCCCCTCACTGCAGCAATGGGCAGAAGCTCAACAATCAGCACCCACTTCAGGAGTGGGTTGCCAGCAGGGGATCCCAACCCAGCTGCTGGGTCAGCCGCGCCCTTACCACCTCTCGATATTCCCAAAAGTGCTCTCCAGCCGCACAGAGCCCCAAATACATATTCAACAGGGTGGGTTTTTGACGCCAAATAATCCACAGTTGTCGCCAAAATTGAGCCCGAATCCCAGAGCGCAAGACTCCCTGCCGCCAAATCAGCTGAAGGAGGAGATAAAGCTCTTTGCGAAGGGGTAGCTTCATGGTTTGTCGCCGAACATTGTTCACGCCGATATTCAGGCACTGCTGCAAGCAACGGGATAGATATCGGGCAGGCTCATACAACTTCCAAAAGCTTTCCACATATTCCTGGGCAATCTCTGTCAAGGAACGAGTGGGAATAAAATTCATCAAGGTATTCTGATCGCCAACTTCGGTAACGCCGATCCCTTCCACCAAACGTTGCTCGGCTTTCAGGCGATTCCAAAGTTGTGTATTTGGCAAAGCCTGCAAAATGCCTAGCATGGGCTGCGGGATCTGGGTTTGTTCCACAAAGGTTTGAATTCGTTCCCCGGCGCCTGGGCGTTCGCCGTCAAACCCGAGAATAAATCCAGCGTAGATTAGCAGCCCGGCATTGTTGATCTTGCGACAGGCTTCCACAAGGGGATGGCGGGTATTTTGATGCTTTTGAGTCGCCTGTAGACTATCTTGATCTGGGGTTTCAATGCCCAAGAAGACGGAATAAAACCCGGCTTCTACCATCAAGCTGAGCAGCTCGTCGTCTTGCGCCAAGTTAACCGAAGCCTCGGTCATAAATGTGAAGGGATAGTTGTGGCGCTGCATCCATGGGATCAGCTCCCGTAAAAACCGCTTGACGTTGCGCTGATTGCCGATAAAATTGTCGTCCACCAGAAATACCGATCCGCGCCAGCCCAAGTCGTAAAGAGCTTGCAACTCTGCCAACATTTGACCTGGCTCTTTGGTGCGTGGCTTGCGACCGTAAAGGGAGATAATGTCACAAAACTCACAGTTAAAGGGGCAACCCCGCGAAAATTGCACCGACATCATGAAATACTGCTCCCTCTGCAGTAAATCAAATCGCGGCAATGGACTTGTGGTTACATCCGGCTTTTCGGTAGCCCGAAAGATCCCCGACTCTTGGCCGGCCTGACAGGCTTGTACAAATAGGGGGATGGTAACCTCTCCCTCATCCAAAACCAGGTAGTGGGCTCCTGAGTCAAGGGCATCCTGCGGTACCGAGGTGGGATAGGGGCCCCCAACCGCCACTTTCTTGCCAAGGGCAACTCCCTTGCGGATAAGGGCATGGAAATCTTGCTTCTGCACCAACATGGCAGACAAAATGACCACATCACACCATTGCCAGTCTGCTTCTGTTTCAAAAGTTACATTGCGATCAAAAAAGCGAATGTCCCAGTCTGGAGGCAACAGAGCGGCAACGGTGATCAGGCCGAGGGGGGGAATCACCGACTTTAACCCCACCATCTCAATCGTGCGATTGTAAGACCAAAAGGATTGGGGGAACAGCGGATAGAGCAACAGTGCCTTCATGTCGCCCAGCTCCTGAGTTGAGGTGGTTTTTGTTCAGGGATTGGTCACGGGATCCGAACCGCCGTTGCTCCGATTATATAGAGTGAGCCCAGAGCAAGCCCCTGGGCCGGCGGTCTCTTCCCAGAACTCAGTGCTGCCTCAAGAGGTTTCCTCCGGCAGGGATCCCTTGGACTCCTCCGGCGGGGGCAAATGAGCCAGATCCACAGGGGATCCCATCACGCGAGTCTGGATTCCCTTGATCAGGATGTAGAGCACCGGCACCACAAACAAGCTGAGGATCGTCGAGACAAACATGCCGCCCATTACCGCTGTGCCCAAGGACTGACGGCTACCTGCCCCCGCGCCTGCAGCCACGGCCAAAGGGAAAATGCCCAAGATGGTGCTCAGGGCAGTCATGAGAATGGCCCGGAAACGAGTCTCGGCGGCCTGGACGGCGGCCTTGAGGATCGGGATCCCTTGTTCCACCAGTTGGTTGGCAAACTCCACGATCAAAATCGAGTTTTTGCTGGCCAAACCGATCAACATCACCAGCCCCACTTGGCAGAAAATGTCGTTTTCCAATCCACGCAACAACTGTGCCGAAAGGGCCCCCAAGATCGCCAGCGGCACCGCCAGCAGAATAATAAAGGGATCCACGTAGCTCTCAAATTGAGCTGCCAAGACCAAAAACACGAAGACCAAACCCAGAGCAAAGATGATCGGCGCTTGCCCCCCAGACTCGATCTCTTCTAGGGAAATACCCGACCACTCGAAGCCAAACCCTTGAGGCAACAGTTGTGCTGCCAAGGCTTCCATGGAGCGAATCGCCTGACCCGAACTAAAGCCCGGCAGCGGGTTGCCCTGAATCTCCGTGGAGCGGAAGAGGTTGAAGTGGTTGATGATGTCTGGGCCGGTGGTCTCCTGCACCTGCACCAAGCTGCTCAAGGGCAACAATTGGCCCTCGCCGCCGCGCACGTAAAACTGATGGATGCTTTCTGGGTTGGAGCGGAAGGGCTGATCCGCCTGCACGTACACCCGGTAGTTGCGATTGAACAGATCAAAATTGTTGACGTAGGTGCCCCCCAGCAGCGTCTGTAGGGTGCCAAACACATCTGCGAGCGGAACTCCGAGCAGTTGGGCCATGTTGCGATCCACCCGCACCTGGATTTGGGGCGAGTTGGCACTGAAGGTGGGCGGGTTAATTTGCAAACCCAGTGGTGGCTGCCCCGGTTGCGGCGGCGAGTTGCCGACAAAAAAGAGGGTGTTTGCCGTCTGCTCCAGCAGGTTGAAATCGTTAACGCCGCGATCTTGAAGTTGAAAGCTAAACCCGCCCGTAACCCCCAGGTCGGGAATCGCCGGAGGCAAAATCGGGATCACCAACGATCTGCTGATCCCTCCCAAGAAAGGCCCGAACAGTTGCCTGACAATGGCCTGAGCCGATTGCTCCGGCCGCCGCCGCTCCTCCCAGGGTTTGAGGGCGGCAAAGATCAAGCCGTTGCCTGGCGACGGGCCACTGAAGCTAAAGCCCCCCACAATTGCCGTATCGCGGATTTCCGGGATCCCTTGCATGATTCCTGTAGCCTGCTGGATCACCTCGTCGGTGTAGTTCAGGGAGACCCCCGGCGGCCCCTGAATAAAGGTGATGAAATACCCCTGATCTTCATCCGGCACAAAGCCCGTCGGCACGATCTGAAACAGCCAGTAGGTAAGGCCCAAACAGCCGATAAACAGGGCCACCACCAGCAGCCGCAGCTTGACCACAAGCCCCAACATCCAACGGTAGCCGGCGCGGATCCCTTCCACCGCCTGATCAAACCAGCGCAACAGCCAGAACATCTGCCCCGATCGTGGGCGAATCAGCAGGGCCGATAAAGCCGGGGCCAAGGTAATGGCATTAAACGTAGAAAGGGAGACCGACACGGCAATGGTGACGGCAAACTGCTGATAAATGCGGCCACTGGTACCGGGAAAGAAGGCGATCGGCAGAAACAACCCCAGCAGCACTAGCGTGGTCGCCAGCACAGCCCCAAATACCTCGTTCATGCCCGCCGAGGCCCCCTGCAAAGGCCGCATGCCCCGATCCCGGATGTAGCGGGAGATATTCTCCACCACCACGATCGTGTCGTCCACCACCAAGCCCGTGGCCAAGGTCAGGCCGAACATGGTCAGGGTGTTGATGGAAAAACCAAACAGGCGCACGAAAATAAAGGTACCCAGCAACGCCACCGGGATCGTGATCGTCGGGATCAGGGTGATGCGCCAATCCTGCAGGAAGATAAACAGCACCAGCACCACCAAGCCAATCGCCTGCAGCAGTGTCCGAATCACCTCCTGCACCGACTCGTTGATGAACAGAGTGGCATCAAAGGGGATCTCGTAAATCAGACCCGGCGGGAAGCTCTGGGCCAAGGTCTCGAGGGTTTCCTTGACCCGCCGCGCCACTTCGAGGGCGTTGGCATCCGGCTGCTTGGTAATGGCGATCCCGACCGCCTCCTGACCGCCAATGCGGAAGAAAGTATCGTAGCTTTGCGCCCCCAACTCCACCCGCCCCACATCGGCAATGCGCACCAGGCTGCCATCCGGGTTGGCTCTGAGGATAATCTGGGCAAATTCCTCCGGTTCCGCCAGTCGTCCAACCGCCTGCACGTTGATCTGAAACTGCTGGTCAGGGGCACTGGGTTGGCTGCCAATTTGTCCGGCGGGCACCTGAATGTTCTGTTGGCGGATGGCGTTCACCACATCTTGGGCAATCAACCCGTAGCCGGCCAACCGAGAGGGATCCAGCCAAATGCGCATGGCATATCTGCGATCCCCAAAAATTAAAACATCGCTCACCCCGCGAATGCGGCGCAGGGCATCTCGCACGTACAGATCGGCATAGTTGCTGACAAACAGCTCGTCGTATTCCCCCGCCTGCGAGCGCAGCGACACCACCTGAACAAAGGCACTGTCCCCGGATTTTTGTACCGTAATGCCGTTTTGGTTCACCTCCTCCGGCAACTGCCCCTGCACCTGGGAGACCCGGTTTTGCACGTCGATGGCAGCAGCATCGAGGTTTCGCTCGGGGTTGAAGGTGACCGTGATTTGACTGGTGCCGTTGCTACTGCTCACCGAGGAGATGTAGCGCAAGCCCTCCACGCCGTTGATCTCTTGTTCTAGGACGTTGGTTACCGCGGTCTCCACCGTCTCGGCATTGGCCCCCGGATAGACCGCTGTCACGGTGACAGCTGGAGGTGCCACCTGGGGGTAATAATCGACCGGCAACAGCGGAATACACACGGCCCCCACCAGCACGATGATGATGGAGCAGACGGTGGCAAAGACAGGGCGACGAATGAAAAAATCAACGAACATAAGCCAGGGATCCGCTCCAAATGGGTGGGGGTGGGTTAGTTCAGGGGATCCTCACGCTGGGGATCGGATCCCAAAATCTAGGGCTGGGGTGGGGATCCCTGCGGTGGCCCCTCGCCCCCCTGTTGCATCATCATTTGTTGAAAGATCACTTCGTCCACAATCGGTGCGCCATCGCGGATTTTCTGGAGACCCGTCAGCACGATCGGCTCATTGGCCTCCAGACCCTCCAGCACCTCATAGTGATTGCCCTGGATGGATCCCAGTCGTACGGGCTTTTGGACGGCAATTGCGCCAGGGGGCATACCCTCGGCCGGAGGATCGGTCGTTTCGACGATGTAGACAAAATTTTGCCCTGCCACCCGCGCCACTGCCGATACCGGAACCAACAACGCCGGTCGTTCTTCCCAGAGGATGCGGGCTCGCACGAACTGCGCCGAGCGCAACTGCCCATCTGGGTTGTCCAGCAAAGCCTTGGCCAAAACCGACTGGGTATTGGCTTCTGCTTCGGGAGCGATGAAGGAAATTTGGCTGGTGGCGATCACCCGATTGCGGCTGTCCAAGATCTCCACCGGCGTACCGATGCGCAGCTGCGGTGCCCGTTCCAGCGGAATATTCAAGTTGATCTCCAAGGATTGGCTCTGGCTAAGGGTAGTCAGAACCGTCTGGGGCGTAACGGAGTCCCCTTGCCGAACCCGCACTTCTCCAACGACGCCGGCAAAAGGAGCGCTGACCCGGAAAAAGCGCAACTGCACCTGTTGCTGAGCGGCATCCGCCTGGGCCCGTTGAACATCCCGCTCCGCCCGAACAATGGCGGCCTCCTGAGCACGGATCTGCTCCTGCTGCGCCGCCAAGGCTGCCTCGGCTTGACGCAGATCCCGGCTGGACTGATCCGCCTGTAGCCGCGTGATCACCCCTTCTGCCAACAATTGGGTGTTGCGCTCGTGCTGCTGGCGGGCAAACTCTACCTCCGCCTCCAGACGCAGACGATCCGCTTGTAATTGGCTCAGGTTAGCCCGACTGCTTTCGACAATCGCTTGGGCAGAGGCAATCGCGGCAGCTTGGCTGGCGACTGCTGCCTGCTGCTGGCTGGAAT
The DNA here is from genome assembly GCA_039794845.1 of Thermostichus sp. DRC_bins_24. Classification (GTDB taxonomy): domain Bacteria; phylum Cyanobacteriota; class Cyanobacteriia; order Thermostichales; family Thermostichaceae; genus Thermostichus. The sequence continues at coordinate 36,014 of JAUQVK010000035.1, read as the reverse complement.
CAATCTCAAACATTGGGGATCCGGCGGCAACTTGGGATCCCAACTGTACGAAGACCTGCGTGATCTGACCACTCACCTGCGGGTTAATGCTGGCCACCTGCTGCGATCCAAGACTGGCAATCAACTCAGAGGTCTCCTGGATCATCCGCTCCTCCACCCTGCCCATTTCCACCGGCGTAGGGGGTGGTCCCTCTCCTCCCCCCATGCCGTCCATCCCCTCCGATGGCCCCTCAGCTCGGCAGGCCACCAACAGCAAGGAAAGACACAGTACCGGCAAGGTTGTCCGCAATCGCATCATTGAAGTGGCTCCAACAACTGGCATGTGGGCAGAGGGATCCCACCACTGCACTTGCTTGATCAGGGTAATGAACCGAAGCTGCCCTCCGCCTGTACAAAAACGCTTGAAATCTTCGCAATACAGAATTAAGGTAGATCCTTAACAAAAACTTCAGGTTGTTCAGGGCTCTGAGGAAGCTACTGGGGGCACTCCATTCCTGGCTAAACTGTCTAAACAGTCTAAGAATGGGCAGCAAAATCGGGGCAACCCCCTTGCCCGCTGCCTAAAGAATCGTCAACTGCTGTTAAGGACGCTTGAGCTTGATAAGGACTCCTGCCATGCCTCGATCTGGCCTGCCTAAACTTGATTTTCGCCCGCAGCACTGGCTGTGGAGTTGTTTTGGGGGTGTGGCCATGGCGGCCCTCACGGCTGTTGCGGCCTGGGCGCGGCCGGTGTTAGAGGTGCGCATGACCATGGGCTTGCCCATTAACTCCAACTATTGGTATATCGTCGCCCTCAGCCGTGCCGGAAGCCCCGGCCCCACTGCCAACTTGGTGGATCCGAACGTCAGCTTGGGGCCGAATGACTATGCCTTCGTGCGGGACTGGGATTATCTGATTCGGGTCACTCCCCTCAACGAGGAGTCGGTGCTGCAGTCAACGATCCAGCGGTTTGGTGAGCCGGAGCGGGAATTTGCGGTGGGCTTCAACGAGGTGCGAGTGGATCGCCTCAGCCGTGACCGAGACACCCTGAATTTTCAAATCGATCTCTCGGAGCTGGAGGGCCTAGACGGTCGAGATCAGGACATTCAGGTGGCCTTGCTTACCGCCCGTGCTCCCTTTCGGGTTGCCCCTGAGGAGACCAATTTGGCCATCGACGCCACCCGGGGCGATCTGCCCAACTACTATCGCCTCAGCTTGTCCAATCAGCGGCAGGTGATCGTAGACGATCCTCAGCGACAAGAAACGGTACGGCGCAGCCGCGAGCTCATCCAAACCGGCTCTGGGGCCGCCACCACCCGCGACATCATCGAAGGGGGAGCCCTAGAAATTTTGGCCGCCAACATCCTCACTTTCGATCTGCGCTTGGTGGATCGCTGACGAGGTATCCGTGATCCCCTCTAGACTTCAGGGATACATGGGCAACAGAGGGAAGCATGGAAGAGTTCGACAAGGCCCAGATCGAACAGCTTTTGGCCGCCCTTCGGGAGGAGTCGCCGGAGGTGCGTCAGGAGGCCACCGAAGCTCTGTGGGATCTGTGGTTTGGGCAAAAGGGAATTGCCGGTCGAGCGGCTTTGGAACACTCGCAACGGCTGATCGACAGCGGCCAACCCGAGGCAGCAGAGGCGCTGTTAAGTGAGTTGATCGGGCAACTGCCGGATTTTGTGGAAGCTTGGAACCGCCGGGCGGTTTTGTTCTACACCCTGAAGCGCTATCCCGAGGCAGCCCAGGATTGTGAGGCAGTGGTACGACTGTGCCCCTTTCATTTTGGGGCATGGCATGGACTGGGTCTGTGTCGAGCCGCCCTGGGAGATTATCGGGGGGCGATCGCTGCTTTTCAGAAAGCACTGGACATTCAGCCCTATGCCCTGATCAACCAACGGCTGCTGCTGGAGTGTACGGCTTTGTTAAGTTGAGGGTGGGCTGAGGGATGGCACCAAAACTGCGCACCTCCGCAGCGGGGGGAGCAAGAAGCCCTCCCGGTGGGATGGGATCCCATCCCTTACAATGAACTACGGTGTGGCCTTTGGGGTGCTGGCCGCCGGCCACATTTTTAAGTTCCAGCGTCAGTTTTGAACGTGCTGAAGTGTTTTGGCGAACGGAGGTTCGGGTGTTGAGAGCAAGGGAGCGTTCGCATTGGGTTAGCTTGGCCCCCCTAAGGGTGAAGCTGGTACTGCTGGGCTTGGTGCTGGGTGGTCTGGGAGCCCTGATCCTGCCCACCTCTTCTGTAGAGGCGCAGTCGGGCTTGGTGATCACCGGCAGCGAAGGCGTTCCGGTCCTCAGGTATCGGCTGGATTTTCGGGGTATTCGCGGTCGCCTTGATCGCTACCGCCTTACCATTCCCCCCCAGGATCTGGCGGTGGCAGAAGTGCAGATCAACGGGGACAGAAACTTTGATGCCCGCATCGATCCCGAGAATGTGCGGCTGGAGGTGGAGGGCACCCCGGTCGACCTGGAGGAAGTGTACTGGAACGAAGAATTTCGCTCCCTAGAAGTGGTGGCTCGCCAACCGATCGCCGCCGGGCAAGAAATACGCTTGGTGCTCTCCAATGTGCGCAATCCTGCCGCAGCCGGGATCTATCGCGTTGAGGCGCGGGTGCGAGGCACCGAACCCAACCCCCTCTTTCGCAACGTGGGCAACTGGCTGATCACCATTGACGATCCCGAACGGATTGGGTTTTAGGGCCGGATCGGCTCTGGTCTGGGAGAGGAGTGAGGTTCTTTGCTGTTTGCCGACATCTGGTACCCCAATTGGTGGCAAGCCCTGATTTTGGGCATGGTACAAGGGATCACTGAGTTTATCCCAATTAGCAGTACCGCCCATTTACGGGTTTTCCCGGCGTTGATGGGGTGGCCGGATGCGGGGGCCTCCTTTACGGCGGTGATCCAGCTGGGCAGCTTGGTAGCGGTGTTGATCTATTTTGCTGCTGACTTGCGCAAACTGGTTTTGGAGTCCTGGAACGCCTGGCAAAAGCGGGATTTTCACCAAGAATCCTGGCGGCTACTGGTCGGCATCCTGGTGGGAACGCTGCCAATTGTGGGGGTGGGGTTGGCGGTCAAGGTGATCTGGGGATCCCCGCCGCGCCAGCTATGGGTGATCGCCGGGGCTGCCATTGGTCTTGCTCTGCTGCTGGGTTGGGCGGAGCGAACGGGCAAGCGGCGGCGAGATGTGCATAGTCTCGGGATCTGGGATGGGATCTGGGTGGGCCTAGCCCAGACGTTGGCCTTAATTCCGGGGGTATCCCGTTCGGGATCCACCATTACCGCGGGGTTATTTCTTAATTTGCAGCGCTCGGTTGCCGCCCGGTACTCCTTTTTGCTCGGGATCCCGGCGCTGTTTTTGGCCGGGGTGCTGGAATTCGTCTCAGAGTTTGAAGTCGAAGCGTTGCTACCGCAGGGGCTGGGAACCCTCTCTGCTTTTGTCTTTTCCTATCTTTCCATCGATTGGCTGATCAAGTTTTTGCAACGCAGCAGCACCTGGCTGTTCATCTTCTATCGGATTGGGTTTGGCCTGTTTATTATCCTGGGTTTGGCGATGGGGTTCCTGCGGCCCTAGGGATCCCTGGGGTCATGGCCGACTGGGAGTGACAGGCTTGCATTTCCGCCCATTTCCCCCCAAGATGGCGGTTCCCTCAGTCTAGCGGTGAGGAACGGAAGGGTTCTTCGGGTTTGGCGAGGAACGACGTTTGGAGCAGCGGCGCAAGAGCCAATTGGCAGCGGCCCGATCGCCTTCATCCCAGGCCAACCGTTCTACCGCCACCATCACCATCGAGGCAATGGCAGCCTCACTCAAATGACGGGAGCGCAAGTCCTGTACGGCTAGGGTAGCGGCCTCGAGGTCGCGGCTACGGATCGCACGGAGCAGATCGTCAAACATAGGCAAGGGCCAGCTAGCCTTACTACCATTCCTTCTGTCATATTTCTACCCCTCGGGGATAAAGCTTCCGTTTTGCTTCCACTTCCCGTCAGACAGTGTAAGGGTTCGTCTTGCTTCCACAAAATGGCTTAGGAACCGTTACACTTTTTGCTACCGTGCGAGGGGTTCTCTCGGGATCCCTATAGACGGCGCAACACCAGCAGGGATCGATCTTGAACTTGGATCGGTTTATCTCCCTCGTAGTGGATCCCGACCTCCACGAAACGGGCTCTGCAGGTATCGATCACCAGCACCCATTGCCGACTTTGTAACCCCACCGGCAAGACAAACTCCAGCGGCTCGTAATGGGCATTGAACAGCAGCAGAAAACTGTCGTCGAGGATCCGTTCTCCACGGGGGCCGGGGGTGACGATCCCTTCGCCGTTCAGGAAAATGCCGATGGCCTTGGCAAAGCCCACCTGCCACTGTTCTTCGGTCATTTCGCCGCCATCGGGATTAAACCAGGTGATATCCGCTACCCCTCGGATCGATCGCCCCTGGAACCACTTGCGGCGCCGAAACACCGGATGTTGTCGCCGAAAGAAGATCAGCTGTCGGGTGAAATCCAAAAGGGAGCTGTTCTCGTCCGGCAGATCCCAGTTGATCCAAGAAATCTCATTATCCTGGCAGTAGGCGTTGTTGTTGCCCCCCTGGGAGCGGCCCATTTCATCCCCCGCCAGGAGCATCGGTACTCCCTGGGATAAAAAGAGGGTGGCCAAAAAATTGCGCTGTTGCTTGCGTCGCAAATTCAAAACCCGGGGATCCGTGGTCTCCCCCTCGACCCCACAGTTCCAGGAGCGGTTATGGCTCTCGCCGTCGCGGTTGTCTTCGCCGTTGGCCTCGTTGTGTTTGTCGTTGTAGCTAACCAGATCCCGCAAGGTAAAGCCATCGTGGGCAGTGATGAAGTTGATGCTGGCGTTGGGGGTGCGCCCATTGGTTTGGTAAAGATCGGAGCTGCCGGTAAAGCGATAGGCAAACTCCGCCAGGGTTTGATCTTCCCCACGCCAGAAATCCCGCACGGTATCTCGGTACTTGCCATTCCACTCCGACCAGCGCAACGGGAAATTCCCCACCTGGTAGCCCCCTTCCCCCACATCCCAGGGCTCGGCGATCAGCTTCACATCCGAAAGGGTGGGATCCTGATGGACAATGTCGAAAAAGGCGGCCAAGCTATCCACCGCAAACAGTTCCCGGGCCAGCGCCGAGGCCAGATCAAAGCGGAAGCCATCCACGTGCATCTCCGTTACCCAGTAGCGCAGGCTATCCATGATCAGCTTCAATACCTGCGGATGCCGCACATTTAGGGAGTTGCCGCAGCCGGTGAAGTCCATGTAGTAGCGGGGATCCCCATCCACAAGGCGGTAGTAGACAGCATTGTCGATGCCCCGGAAAGACAGGGTTGGCCCCAGGTGATTGCCCTCGCCCGTATGGTTGTAAACCACATCCAAAATCACCTCAATGCCTGCTTTGTGCAGTGCCCGCACCATTTCCTTGAACTCCCGCACCTGTTGGCCGCAGGAACCGCTGGCACTGTAACCGCTGAAGGGGGCAAAGTAGTTGACCGAGTCGTAACCCCAGTAATTCACCAGCCCTTTGTCTACCAAGTGGCCGGGATGGGAAAGAAAGTGATGCACCGGCAACAGCTCGACTGCCGTAATGCCCAGCCGTTGCAGATGGGAAATGGCGGCAGGATGAGCCAAACCCGCGTAGGTACCCCGCAAATGGGCCGGGATCTCTGGGTGCAGTTGGGTAAAGCCCTTAACATGTAGCTCGTAGATGATCGTCTCGTGGGCCGGGATGCGCAAAGGTTCATCCCCTTGCCAGTCGAAGGAGCCATCGATCACCACAGCTTTGGGTACTAGGGGGGCGCTGTTGCTCTCAGAAAAACTCAGATCCGCTTCTGGCGCCTGCCAGTCGTAACCAAAAATTTCCGGGCCAAAACCAATCCGCCCATCGATTGCCTTGGCGTAGGGATCGATCAGCAATTTGTTGGGGTTAAAGCGCTGGCCATTTTGCGGATCGTAGGGGCCATGCACCCGAAAACCATAGCGTTGCCCAGGGGCAATGCCGGGGATATAGCCATGCCAGACAAAAATATCGCGCTCCGTCAGCGGAATCCGACTTTCATGGCCCTGCCCATCGAACAGGCACAACTCCACAGCCGTAGCATTTTCAGAATAAAGGGCAAAATTGGTGCCTCGCCCATCCCAGCGGGCTCCGAGTGGATAGACCTCACCTGGCCAGAGGGGAACAAACATCCGCAACTATCCTCCTGGCTGAACCCATGACCGCAGCTAGCCAAGGGGATCCCGACTAGCCTCGGCCCCGTCATTGTTGCACACTTCCTGCGTTCGGGTTTTGGGCAGGGCTAATGATCTGGCCAAAGCCAACCCCATATCCGGCTAGGGGGGCCAATTGCGCGATTAGGGCCAGGGTTTTCTCTTCGTCGGTGGGTTCGGTCGGCAGCTGAGGGGTGAGCCTGGCTGCAGGGATCCGGTAAGAACCGGCCGGATTGCAGCCGGGATCCCTTGAGATGGCTCAAACCAACTCAATACTGCTCATCCAGCTGCATCAGCGTCTGCAGCAATACATTCGCTCCATAGGCACACTGATCCGGGGAGGTATATTCATCTTCTGCATGGCTGATGCCCCCAAGACTGGGTACAAAGATCATGCCCATATCCGTGAAGCGGGCCATTTCTTGGGCATCATGACCGGCCCGGCTGGGTAAACGACGATGACTTAACCCCAACTCCGTACACACAGTGGTGATGGTCTGCTGGATCCTGGGTGCCGCCAGAGCGGGATCCACCTGCAACCCAGGGATCCACTCCACCCTGCACCCACTTTGCCCTTCGATCTCGTCTAGGGCTTGCCGGAACTGGTGCATCAACCGGTCCAAATGCTCTGAGGACAAATCCCGCAGATCGAGACTTAATTCCACCCGCCCCGGCACAATGTTGCTGGCATTGGGCCACACCTGACACATCCCCACCGTCGCCACCTGTTCCCCCGGGATCCGCAAGGCCAAGTCTTGAGCGGCCAAAATCACCTGAGCGGCGGCAACAAGGGCGTCTTTTCTCAGGGGCATCGGCGTGGTACCCGCATGGTTCGGTCGCCCGGTAATCCGAATCTGGGAGCGGCGCATGCCGACAATCCCCTCCACTACTCCGACTTGGATCCCTTCTCGGTCTAGGGATCCCCCCTGTTCCACGTGCAATTCCACAAAGGCGGCCAGGTCTTGGCGGGTACGGCGGGCGGAGGCGATCTGATCCCAGTTGCCGCCGATGCGGGCCAAGCAGGTTTGGATGGGGGTGCCATCGCAGCGTCGGTAGCGTTCGGGGTCGGGATGAAGGCTGCCGGAGAGGGCTTTGCTGCCGAGCATCCCCCCTTCTTCATCGGTAAACACGATAACTTGTAGCGGGTGCCGCAGCCTGAGGTTGTGATCCCGCAAGGTTTGTACCCCTTCAATCGCCGCCAAGACCCCCAAGGCCCCATCGTAGCGTCCGCCACTGGGCACCGTATCAATATGGGATCCGCTGGCCAAAGCGGGCAACCCTGGGATTCGACCGGGGTAGGTGCCGATCAGGTTGCCGGCGGCATCGATGTTCACCTGCATTCCGGCGGCCTGCATCCAGGCTTGAACCTGTTGGCGGGCCAACCCGTCTTCCGGTGAATAGGCAATGCGTCGCACACCCCCTTCCGGCAATCGGCCTATTTCGGCCAGTTGAGCCAGACGGTGATTCAGGCGATTGGGTTGGATGGAGAGTTGTGGCTGAAGAGCGGGGCGCACCCATTTCGGAGAGCTCGACCATGGTGCATTTTAGGTGGGAGCCCGGCCCAGACTTCGTAGCTGACAACACCACAGCCTTGGGGTTCGCCCCTCAGGATTAAGCCCAGGCATTTTCTATCGGCTTATGGTTGCACCGAATTCTGCCCCCCTAATCGCCTGGGAACAGGTCTTTTCCGAGTTGGCCGGGATCGAGGTGTTGCGTGGCCCTGAGCAGACGGAGCGGTTTACCCGCGTTGAACATACCTACAGCCCGATCCTGAATCGTGTCTTGCAAGGCAAAGGTGCGGATGGGGTGGTACGCCCGAAAACAGAGGCGGAAGTTCTGCAGGTGGCTCAGGTTTGTGTGCGGCATCGCATCCCCCTCACCCTGCGGGGATCCGGCTCAGCCAATCAGGGGCAGTGGATCCCGTTACGGCGGGGCTTGGTACTGGATACCAGCGCTTTGACGAAGATAGTCTCTGTACAACCGGGATCCGCACGGGCGCAGGCGGGGGTGAAGCTGGCCACCTTAGAAAAACGAGCGCGGGCCATTGGCTGGGAAATGCGCATTTTGCCCTCTACCTTTCGCACCGCCACCTTGGGGGGGCATCTGTCGGGGGGGAGTGGCGGGGCTGGCTCTACCACCTACGGGCTGCAATTTGAGCGGGGGCATCTGCTGGCTGCTCGGCTGGTGACGTTGCAGGAGCCGCCGCAGGTGCTGGAACTACAGGGATCCGACCTACAGAAGGTGGCCCATTCCTGGGGCATCAACGGCATTTTAACGGAATTGCAAGTGGCTCTGGCTCCGGCCCAACCCTGGTCGGAAGGGATCGTCTGCTTTCAAGACTTCATGACGGCGGCCCGCTTCTGCAACGAGTTGGGCAACTGTGACGGCATCCCCACCCGCTTGATCAGCCTTCATGCTTGGCCCATCCCCACCTATTTTGCTGCCTTGAAGTCTTACATTCCCATCGGTCATCATGCCGTATTGGTATTGGTGTCTGACCATACCTGGGATCCCTTCTTGGGGCTGGTGCAAGACTACGGTGGCGAGCTTTGCTACCACAAACCTTCTGAATCTAGCGGCAAAGGACTGACCCTGATCGAGTACAGTTTCAATCACACCACCCTGCACGCCACCACGGCGGATCCCTCCCTCACCTATCTCTCGGCCATTTTCGATCCAGAGCTGCACAACCTAGAGCGCCTCTACCGCCAATTTCCAGAGGAGGTGATGATCCACATCGAGTTTCGCCGCATTCATGGCAGGCTGATGCCCGCCGGTGTACCGTTGGTGCGCTTCACCACTCCAGAACGACTCAAGGAAATCGCCGCTGCTTTTGAAGCCGAGGGGGCAGTAGGAGCGAACGTGCATGCCTTTGTTTACGAAGAGGTGGGGCGCAAGGCGATGGAGCCGCAACAGTTGCAGTTCAAGCAGCTCGTGGATCCCTATGGGTTGATGAACCCCGGCAAGGTACGGGCCTTACAAACGGCCGGCCGCCGGTGAGGATCCCTTAGGAAGGCGGGGGATCCCGCATCACAGTCGTCGCCAGCGCCGTCCCGACTGGGCCAGCAGATCTTCGGCAGCCTTTGGCCCCCACGTTCCTGCTTCGTAGGTGTAGATCGGTGGAGCCGCACCACTGCCATTGGCGCTGCTGGGTTCCGATTCCCACGCCGATAACACCGGGGTGACCACCCGCCAAGCCGCCTCCACTTCATCGGCGCGGGTAAACAGAGTGGGATCCGACAACAAACAATCCAGCAACAGGCGATCGTAGGCATCGGGAGTCCCGGCGCCAAAAGCCGAACCGTAGCGAAAATCCATATCCACAGAGCGGGTGCGGATCTCCGGCCCCGGCATCTTGGCCTCGAAACGCAGCGAGATCCCTTCATTGGGTTGAATGCGCAGTACCAAAATATTGGGACTCACCTCCCGCGCCGCCGACTGAAACAGGGAAAGGGGCACTTGCTTAAAGTGAATGGCCACCTCCGAGATTTTCTTGGGCAGGCGTTTGCCGGTACGGAGGTAAAAGGGCACCCCCTTCCACCGCCAGGTATCGCATTCCAGCTTCAGCGCCACATAGGTGGGAGTGGTGGAAGCCGGGTTCACGTTGGGTTCCTGCAGATAGCCCACCACCGGTTTGCCCGCCATCCAACCGGCACCGTACTGACCTCGGACGGCTGCCGCCGCCACATTGCGCGTATCTGCCAGGCGAGTGGCCTGTAGAACCTTGGTCTTTTCGTTGCGTACCCCGTCACTTCGCAAAGAGACCGGAGGTTCCATCGCCGTGAGGCAATACACCTGCATCAGATGGTTCTGCACCATATCCCGCAGCGCACCGGAAGAATCGTAGTACCCGGCCCGATCTTCAACGCCAACGGTTTCTGCCACCGTAATCTGCACATGGTCGATGAAGTTGCGGTTCCAGAGGGGCTCGAAAATGGCATTGGCGAAGCGAAACACCAACAGATTCTGTACCGTTTCTTTGCCCAGATAATGGTCGATGCGGTAGATCTGCTCCTCCTGGCACACCCGCTGCACAATCCGGTTCAACTCCTGGGCCGAAGTCAGGTCATGGCCAAAGGGCTTCTCGATCACCACCCGTGTCTTCACAGGATCCGCCACCATGCCTGCTGCCCCCAACTGCTGAATGGCCTGGGCATAAAAGTCTGGGGAGACTGCGAGGTAAAAGACCCGGTTGCCACGGGTGCCCCGTTCTGCATCCAGTTGGCTGAGCAATTGGTTCAACTGGCTGTAGCTGTCAGGATCCCCGATATCCAAGCGGCAGTAAAACAACCGGCTGGCAAATTCTTCCCAGAGGGCCTCAGGGCCGAGATCTTTGGCGGCAAATTCTTGCATGGCGGCCCGCATTTTTTCACGGTAAACCTCGTGGGTCCAATCGCGGCGCGCCACCCCCACCAAGGTAAACTCCGGCGGTAGGCGGCGTTGTACATACAGTCGATAGTAGGCCGGGATCAGCTTACGAGCTGCCAGGTCTCCCGAAGCGCCAAATTGCACCAAGATACAGGGATCCGGAGTGCGCTCTTGGTTGAGGCCAACGCGGAGGGGATTTTCAGCCAGGGTCACCATAGGGTTAGCTCAGGTTGGAGAGATGGGATAGATGGGCATGGGATCAGGAAACAGCAGTCAGGGACTTAGGGAACCCTTCAGGCAGTTCAGCACTTCCGCCACATTTTCGCGGCTGCCGATGATCAAGGGCACCCGCTGGTGCAAGGCTTGGGGAGGAATATCCAAAATCGACTCCGTGCCAGTGGTGGCCACGCCCCCCGCCTGTTCCGCCAAAAAAGCCAGCGGGGCAGCCTCATACATAAGACGCAACTTCCCTTCCGGTTTCTTGTCGGTGCCGGGATACAGGTAAACCCCCCCCTGCAGCAGAATGCGGTGAAAATCCGCCACCAAGGCGCCGCTGTATCGAGAGGTATAGCCATCCCGACGATGCACATACCGGACAAAGTTTTGGATCCCTTCGCTCCAGTGGCAGAAATACCCTTCATTGAGGCTGTAAACAGAGCCGCGCTCGGGGGTGCGAATATGACTTTGAGAAAGAATAAACTCTCCCAGGCTGGGATCCAACGTGAAACTGTGCACCCCTTTGCCGATGGAATACACCAGTTGGGTGCTGGGGCCGTAGAGAATGTAGCCCGCCGCCAGTTGGTTGCGCCCCGGTTGCAGCAGATCCTCGTTATCGGTTTCAGGACGGTTTTCGAGAGGGCGTAGTACCGAGAAAATCGAACCGACGGTAAGGTTGGCATCGATATTGGAAGAGCCATCCAGTGGGTCGATCAGCAAGGCCAAACGGCTGAGGGAGCAGTTTTCCGGGAGGCGGGCAGGGGTTTTCATCTCCTCAGACACCAGCCGACACACCAGGCCCGTTTGTTCCAGGGCGCGGATAAAGGCCCGGTTGGCATAGTCGTCCATTTGCTGTTGTTCTTCCCCCTGAACGTTGACGCTGCCGGTGATCCCGAGGGCATCTTCGATCAGGCCGGATTGGCCCAAACGACGGGCGATCATCTTGCCAGCCAGAGCAATGCGGTTGAGCAGAGCACTGAAATCTTGGGCTTCGGCGGTAAAACTTTCAAACTGCTGTAGAACGTGGCGAGAGAGGGTGAGCACATCCCGCGACATCTCTCGTTCGGTGCTGCTAGGCAACACAGTAGGGGAGGAGGGAGAACTCAAAACCATAGGCTAGGCTTCGCGAGTGCGAAGGGGAAAGGCCAGGAAAGGGATCCCACAGAAGCGACCTACTTCTATAGATTCTCTGCTAGATCCCCTGTGCTTTGGGCTACCTCAAGAGCAAGCTGAGGGGCCAGGATCCAGCCCATGGGGATCCCTTTACTAGGTAGGCTGGCTGATGATCTTCACCCTCGGTGGGAACTTACAGAGTTGCTTCAGATTTAGCCTGCTGGGATGGGCACTACCCACCGGAAAAAACAGGATAGGATCAATCCCACTCCAATCATTGGATTCTTGACTGTTCCTGTTCCCGTTTCTATTTCCTCATGACCGCAAACTCTTCCTCCCCCCTGCGCAGCCGAGTCGTCACCCAAGGGGTGCAGCGCTCCCCCAACCGAGCCATGCTCAGGGCAGTGGGCTTTCAAGATGAAGACTTCAGCAAACCCATCGTCGGCATTGCCAACGGCCACAGCACCATCACCCCCTGCAACATGGGGATCCAACCCTTAGCCAACCGCGCCGAAGCCGCCCTGAGATCTGCCGGCTGCATGCCCCAAATGTTTGGCACCATCACCATCAGCGATGGCATCTCCATGGGCACCGAAGGGATGAAGTACTCACTGGTGTCACGGGAAGTGATTGCCGATGCCATTGAGACGGCGGTTAACGGGCAGAGTATGGATGGACTGCTGGCCATCGGTGGCTGTGATAAGAACATGCCAGGGGCGATGATCGCCATTGCCCGCATCAACGTTCCGGCCATTTTCGTCTATGGCGGCACCATCAAACCGGGGCACTACAATGGCCGCGACTTGACGGTGGTGAGTGCCTTTGAAGCGGTAGGGGAGTTTAGTGCTGGGCGAATCTCAGAGGAAGAGCTGTTGGCTGTGGAACGCCATGCTTGCCCTGGAGCCGGCTCCTGCGGCGGCATGTTCACGGCCAACACCATGTCCAGCGCCTTTGAAGCCATGGGCATGAGCCTGCCCTATTCCTCTACGATGGCTGCCGAAGACGACGAAAAAGCCGATAGCGCTGCCGAATCCGCCAAGGTTTTGGCGGAAGCAATCAAAGCCAACATCCGACCGCGAGACATCATCACCCGCCAAAGCATCGAAAATGCCATTGCCGTAATCATGGCCGTGGGGGGATCCACCAACGCGGTGCTGCACTTTTTGGCCATTGCCCATGCGGCTGAGGTGCCCCTCACCTTGGATGACTTCGAGACAATCCGAGCCAGGGTGCCGGTGCTCTGTGATTTGAAACCCTCAGGGCGCTTTGTGGCTACTGATTTGCATCGAGCTGGAGGGATCCCACAGGTGATGAAAATGCTCCTCAATCAGGGCCTCCTGCATGGAGACTGCCTGACCATTTCCGGCCAAACCCTTGCAGAAGTATTGCGAGAAGTGCCGGATGAACCGAGCCCAGACCAAGAGGTGATCCGCCCTTGGAATAACCCGATGTATGCCCAAGGCCACCTGGCAATCTTGAAGGGGAATTTGGCGAGCGAAGGTGCTGTAGCCAAGATCACGGGAGTGAAGAATCCGAGGATCACCGGGCCAGCTCGAGTGTTTGAATCGGAAGAAGCCTGTTTGCAGGCGGTGCTTTCCGGCCAGATCCGAGCAGGCGATGTGGTGGTGGTGCGCTACGAGGGGCCCAAAGGCGGCCCAGGCATGCGGGAAATGCTCTCCCCCACTTCAGCGATTATTGGGGCGGGGTTGGGGGATAGCGTCGGCTTAATTACCGATGGCCGCTTCTCGGGGGGAACCTACGGCTTGGTGGTCGGCCATGTGGCCCCAGAAGCCTATGTGGGGGGCACGATTGCCTTGGTTGAAGAAGGGGATTCCATTACCATCGATGCCCCTGCTCGGCTGCTGCAATTGAACGTGAGCGACGAAGAATTGGCCCAGCGGCGGGCGAAATGGTCTGCCCCCAAACCCCGCTACGAACGGGGCACATTGGCCAAATATGCCAAGTTGGTCTCCAGCAGCAGCCTTGGGGCAGTGACGGATTTGGGGTTGTTTGATTGAGATGGGTCTGGAATCCAAATCCCAGTCACTTAATCCAGACTTGATTCGAAAAAGCAAAAAGTGGCAGAGATTTGGGATCCCTGCCACATTACTTTAGGATGTCACGGACTTGATCAATCCTGATCAGGCACCGATGATCCCGCCATCATCCTTGGTGATCACCACCGTGGCCGAGCGAGGATAGATGTTGTTATCGAAGTCAGGCCAACGGGACTTTTGATTGCCCGCTGCAAACTCCTCCTCGCCAGTACTCGCTCCGGGGTGCTGCACGTTGATGAACATGGTGCGCTGGTCGGGGGTTGTCACCACACCCGTGATCTCCTGACCAATCGGGCCGGTTAGGAAGCGACGAATTTCCCCGCTTTCCGGATCAGCTGCCAACATTTGGTTGTTGCCAAACGGGGCAAACTCACCTTGGTTCAACACACTTTCGCTAGTATCGGTTTGAATCCAGAGGCGGCGGCTGGCATCAAACCAAAGGCCATCGGGAGAATTGAACATATTGTCTTCATTCAAAGACTCACCCGACAACTTGCGGCTGTCATCGGGTGGGCCGGCCAAGACAAAAATATCCCATTCAAACCGCTTGGCACTGGGCTGGTTGTTGGCTTCTTTCCAACGGATGATGTGTCCCCAGTTGTTCTTGGCCCGCGGGTTGGCCGCATCAATTTGGGCTTCTTCCCGGCGGCTGTTGTTGGTCAGAGTGAAGTACACCATGCGGGTTTTCGGATCCACAGCTCCCCACTCTGGACGATCCATTTTGGTGGCCCCGACGAAATCCGCCGCCGTGCGAGTATTCACTAACACATCCGCTTGGCTGTTGAAGCCATTTTCAGGGGTGAGGCCATTTTGCCCAAACACCAAGGGCAGCCACTCGCCGGAGCCATCTTCATTGAACTTGGCCACGTATAGGGTGCCGTTATCCAACAGATGACCACCCGCGGTCGCCTTCACATAAGGTTGGGCAGACACGTACTTGTAGATGTATTCAAAGCGGGCATCATCGCCGGAGTAGGCCACCACCGGCTGACCTTCCACCGGCGGCTGGAACACCACCCCCTCGTGGGCAAACCGACCCAAGGCGGTGCGTTTTTTCGGGATGCTGTTGGGATCAAACGGGTCAATTTCCACCACCCAACCAAACCCATTCGGCTCATTGCGATAGTCTTGCGTGGCATCGGCCGCCGTGGGAGTGGCGTTGAAGCGGGCAAACTCATCCGCATTGTTGCTGGCCAATTCCCACCCATAGCGGGAGGTGCCGGTGCTCACCCCATAGCGGGATTGCTCGCGGGGCAAGCTGGGCTTTTGATCCTCGGTCTTGAGGTTGGAGAAGTACCCGGCCCAGTTTTCTTCGCAGGTAAGGTAGGTATTCCAGGGGGTGACGCCGTGGGCACAGTTGTTCAAGGTGCCACGGGTCATGGTGCCATCGGGGCTAAACTTGGTTTTGACAAAGTCGGATCCCCGCAGCGGGCCATGAATTTCCATGGGGGTAAGGCCGGTAATGCGGCGGTTGAGGTTGTCCCGCACCACTTCCCAAGTGCCGTTTTCTTGGCGGGCAATGTGGACAATACTCACCCCGTGGGCATTCAGTTCCTTCAGCACCTGATCCGGATCCCGTTTGCCATCGGCAGTGGTGGGGTATTGATCGGCATCCAGCTTTTGGCCCACGGCAGCGGCGTGCATGTAGCGTGGCTCCACATACTCGTGGTTCATCACCAGCAGGCCTTCGGTGGAACTGCCCTGCCAGGGATCCTCACCCTCGATGGGGAAGAAGTGCATGCCGTCGTGGTGGCTGCCCACTTGCATCCCCTGTTCGGCCCCGGTGTTTTCCAACTTGTAGGCGGGATAGTTGCCAGTGATGGGGGTTCCCCAAGCCAACAGGGGCCGGGCCGTATAGCCCTCCGGCACCACAAGGGTATCTTCATCGCTGACGGGAATGGCCTTGAAGCCCAGCAGAGCGCTGCCGCTGGCAGCCTTGGCCGAACCCGAGATCATGTTCAACGCAGGAGCCGCGAAAAAGGAAGCAACGGCTGCGGCAATCCCACCCTGGAGCACCTGGCGACGCTGCAGCCGACTGCTTAAGATGCTGCTAAAGGTGGGGTTGTTGGAGAAATTGCAAATGGGCTCATCCCCAGGACGAGGTTTGGGGTTATTCGGGTTGATACTCACGTCGAGTTCTCCTCTTGTCAAGCTCTTGGATGCTTGGATGTTTTGCAAGAAAAAACACCAACTTGATGTGCTTTTTTATTACACATCCAATAGGTCACCCTAAGGCTAGTGGCTCAAGATTAAGAGCAGACCAAGCGAAGTTTAAGACTGACCTTCTCCAACAATTTCTTCAGGTTTAAGCAAAGAGATGATACAAAAAAACGGGTGAGTTGCTAACCCTTCTTAACAGAAGAAGTATTGCGGTCTAAAATTAGAGGTTTGACTACAGATTACAGCCCTTGTGTGGGTTTTCTACGGTAGAGATTGTGATTCCTGTTTTCCCTCCGCGAGGTGCTGCGGGGCCCGGAGGGCTATCCCTCTAGAGAGGGGATCTCAACTTCCACGGTTGTTCCATGTGACCGGTGGTGCCCTATGGGCCGCTATGGGCGAACGCGCTGGTGTGTCCTTGGCGTAAAGGGTTGTGCAGCCTACGGAAGGATCCCGTAGCAGGAGACCACAGTTTAAAGATGTAAAGTTTAAAGATGTAAGTTTTAAGACGTAAGTTCGATGCAGGCCCTCTTGATGTTGGCCAATTGGTCAAATCCGTGTCAAATCTGTCCGTTACCCTGAAAACTTGGCAAGAGCGCATCCGACAGGAACTCTGGCAACAGGTCATCCCCTTCTGGCTCAATTACTCCCTTGACCGGCAGTGCGGCGGCTATTTCAACTGCCTGGATCGCAACGGCCAGCGCTACGACGATAAAAAATATGTCTGGCTACAGGGACGACAGGTGTGGATGTTGGCTCGTCTTTGCCGACTGTATCCTGAGCACCCTGAGCGGCAGCGGTGGCTGGAAGCTGCTCTGTTGGGCCTGAATTTTTTGCGTCGGTTTGCCTATCGCCCCCAAGATCAGCGGGTGTATTTCTGCTTGAGCCGGGAGGGCCAGCCCATTTACCTACAGCGAAAGATTTTCTCGGAGTGCTTTTATGTGATGGCTCTGGCGGAGTGCTCTCGTTTGTTCGGGGATCCCAGCCTGATACAGGAAGCCGAACAGATGTTTGCTGCCATTTGGAGCTGGGTAGGTCACAGTCCGTCTTCTCCCCTTCCCTTGGGCCGCCCCCGTTGGCCGGGATCCCCTGCGGTGAGCGAGTTGGCCATTCCCATGATCTTGCTGAATGTGATAGGGGAATTGGCGGGCTCCTACCCGGAACAGGAGCAGTGGTGTTTGGCCCGTATCCGGCTGCACCATCGCCCAGAATTGAGGCTGGTTCTAGAAACCGTCGCCCTCGACGGATCCCTACTGAACTCTCCCGAAGGGCGGCTGCTCAACCCCGGCCATGCCATTGAAGCCGGCTGGTTTTTGCTGGAGTACGGGGAACGGACGGGGGCTCTGGAGGGATCCCTGCAAACCATGGCCTTGGAGATGATCGCCTGGTCCCTGCAGGTGGGGTGGGATCCCGAGGAGGGCGGGCTATTTTATTTTCTGGATCGGGAGGGCTATTCCCCGGTGCAACTGGAGTGGAGCCTGAAGCTGTGGTGGCCCCATTGTGAGGCTCTGGTGGCGACGCTAGCGGCTTTTGTGACCACCGGATCCCTGGAGTGGTGGCGACGTTTTGAGCAAGTCGCCGACTATACCTTTGCCCATTTTCCGGATCCCGAATACGGGGAGTGGTTTGGCTATCTGGATCGACAAGGACGGGTCTCGCAGCGGTTCAAGGGCGGCCCCTACAAAGGCTGCTTCCATGTGCCACGCGCCCTGATGCTGGCGGATCGCTGGCTCAGTCGTGCTCTGGATCAGCAGGATCAACAGGGAGTAGACCCTTAAAACAAACGGCGATAAGCCTCGGGAAACACCCGTCCAATCAACGTCGGTTGTTCGTAAACCCGCTTCAGGGTGTTCAGGTCGCGGTTGGTGATCTTGGGTAGGCGCAGCACCCGCCGATTGCCCGTGGCCGCCGCATGGTGCCCTCCAAACATCAGATCCCGCACATTCGGGCTATGCCCCCACAACCCCAATCCGTGGCCGATCTCATGTCGGGCTACCGCCGTCACCTCCGCCAACCCCTGCCCCTCCCCGATGATGATGCGCACCCGCTGCTGCAAAGAACCATCAGAAGCGAAGAAAAACTCCGGACGGGCTGCCCCTGCCACCCCACCTCCAATCGGAGGGACACGGTAAATGCTCAGCCCGTAAAAAGCATCTTCCTCTTTGGCTACCACTCTCATCGGGATGTAGACCGCCCATTCCTTCACCGCCTGTTCCACAAAGGTTTTCCACTGGGGGTGATCCGCTTGGATGTAGACCGGAATGGGGTAAATCGCCCACTGCACATAGGCCCCTCCCGGCAGACGTAGGTCGATCTCCTCCAGATAATCCCCCACCGACGTATCGTAGGTGTAACGAGCCAAGCCCGGGGGTAATTCCAGGCGAACCGGCTCCGGCAGTGCCTGAGTTTGAGCCTGGGCCTGCAACGTTTCCATCCCAAAGCTATGGGGAGCCCAAAACGGCAGGGATCCCCAGCCCCCCACCACCCAAGCCAGGGCCATCGCCCAGCCCATCACCCAAAGTCTCAAGGCGCGCCGCCGAAAAGGAACCATGTGAAGGTGCAGAGGATGTAGAGTTTAATACCTATACAGAGACGTTGTCCTATCTAGGGAAGCTCGAGCAGATCTGGCCAAAACCCAACCGGACAAGCGATCCAGATCACCACTCCTCCAAGGCTGGACTTGCCACTATCAAGCTAATGGCTTGGAGGGCGAACGTCGATAATGATACAAACAAGGCATTCCCAATCCGCTTGGGATCCCGTGCTTCTGTTAGGAGTGAATGTGGCGCCCCTCGACAAAGAAAGCGATACCCAGGGCCAACGCCGACAGGTTCGTCACGTCTTGGTGGTGGAAGATACCAAGGGACGGCGCACCATCTCCCTCGAGGCGGCCACTTATTCCATCGGACGGGATCCCGCCAGCGCCATCCTGCTCAATTCCAACTTTGTCTCTCGCCAACACGCCATTCTGCTGCGCATGCCAGGGCCAAGAGGCAAGGGATATCAATTCCGCATTATCGATGGCAACCTGGAAGGTAAGCGCAGCACCAACGGCATCACCGTTAATGGGCACCGCGTCCAGGCCCACGATCTGGCTCACGGCGACATCATCATCTTCAGCAGCGATGTAACAGCAGGTTACTATGCCAGCGCCAACCTCACCGACGAAGAATTTGATCGCTACACCGAGCGGGTGGATTTTCGCAGCGTCAAGGCAGAAATTTCGGATCCCCACCGGACACGGCTGGAGCGCTCCTCAAAAGGGTGAGGGATAAGAGCTCATTCCCCACATTTGAAATCTCTAACTATCTGTTCTATCTGTTCCAACCGACACCCCACTCAGGTGAGCATCGACCAACAACCACTCTGAGATCATCTGAGATCAAACGTGGGCAGCCCGCCGGGACGGCTCAAACGAGTCTCCCTTTTGATGCCCTCTCGATTTGAACAGAGCGCTGGGCAGAGTCCAGAAGGGCATTCCACCCCTGAGTACGGCGAAGGCCATTGAAGGGATCCCGGAGCTGCGATAGGCTTTGGTGACCGGGGTTCCGGGTCACTTGGGGGATATTCCGGTTGAGGTGAGGTGGAATCATGTGCGGCATTGTCGGCTATGTCGGCTTTCAGTGGGCTGCTCCGATCCTGTTGGAGGGCTTGCGCACCCTAGAATATCGAGGCTACGACTCCGCCGGAATTGCCACTGTCGATCCTGAGCAGGGGCTGAAAATCGCCCGTTCCACCGGAAAACTGCACAATCTGCTGGTGAAGCTCACCGCCGATATGCCCACGGCCAAATTGGGGATCGGCCATACCCGCTGGGCCACCCATGGCGGTGTTACCGAGGAGAATGCCCACCCCCACTGCGATGAGCGGGGCCGCATTGTGGTGATCCAAAACGGCATTGTTGAGAACTACCTGGAGCTGAAAGAACACCTGCTGGCGCGTGGGATCCCGTTTCGTTCCCAAACCGATACGGAAGTGATCGCCCATCTGCTCGGCCTCTACACCGAAGAACTGGGATCCTTTGAGGCGGCCTTCGGCCAGGTGATGAGGCAACTGCGCGGGGGCAATGCCGTGGTAGCCCTGGATCGGGAATCGCCGGATCGGCTGATCGCCGCTCGCTTGGGCAATGCCGGAGCTGTAGTGGTTGGGGAAGGGGAAGGGGAAAACTTCGTGGCTTCGGATCTGCCCGCCATTGTGCGCCATACCCGCAAGGTGGTGTTTTTGGAAGATGGGGAAATGGCCATCCTTACCGAATCGAGCGTACGTTACCAGCGCATTACCGGCGAAGAACTGCGCAAAAGCAGCACCACCGTTGCCTGGGATCCGATCTCCGCAGCCAAGGGCGGCTACAAGCATTTCATGCAAAAGGAGATCTTCGAGCAACCCCGCACCACCACCGATACCCTGCGAGGCCGGGTGGATCTTGAGCATGGTCGGGTCACGCTGGAGGGGCTAGCCCTTTCGGAGGCGCAACTGGCCAAGGTGGAGCACATTTATGCCGTGGCCTGTGGCACCGCTTGGCACGCCTGCCTGGTAATCAAATATTTCATCGAGAGCCTTGCCCGTACCCGTGTGGAGGTGGACTATGCCTCGGAGTTTCGCTACCGCAACCCTGTCTTACGGCCTGTTCAGACGAACCATGCGGAGGAGCCAACCAGCCTGTTGCTGGCCCTGACCCAGTCGGGAGAGACCGTCGATACCTTGGCAGCCATGGCGGAGGCTCGTGAGCAAGGGATCCCAACATTGGGTATTTTGAACGCCATCGGATCCCAGGCCAGCCGCCTGGCGGATGGGGGGGTAATCTACATTCACTCAGGGCCAGAGATCGCCGTTGCCTCCACCAAAGTGTTTACGGGCATGTTGACGGCGGGGTACCTGTTGGCTTTACAGATCGCCCAAGCAAAAGGGATCCTCACCCCGGCCCAAATACAAACCCACCTGCAATCGGTGATCGAGCTACCGGGCAAAATTAGCCTGCTTCTGAAAGACACCACCCTCTACGACTACTTGGCGGATCAGTACCACCACGTTACGGATATGCTCTACCTGGGCCGCTGGGTGAATGCGCCGATTGCCCTTGAAGGGGCCCTGAAAATGAAAGAGATCAGCTACATCCACGCAGAAGGCTACCCGGCGGGAGAAATGAAACACGGGCCGATTGCCCTCATCGACGAGCGCATGCCTGTGGTCTGTATTGCCACCCGGGATCCCGTCTACGAAAAAATGCTCTCCAACATCGAACAGGTGAGGGCACGGGGGGGACGGGTGATCGCCCTGATCAATCCCGAAGACACGCAGGTGCGGGAAAAAGCCGACCACATCATCGAAGTTCCCAGCACCACACCACTGCTGTCGGCGATCTTGAATACGATCCCGTTACAGTTGTTCTCTTATGCGATGGCTTTGCGTCGGGGGGCGGATGTGGATCAACCCCGCAATTTGGCGAAATCGGTGACGGTGGAGTAGCTGGCCGTGCTCCGCACGACCCGGAGGGTCAACGTTGTCCATCACCTGCTATGGATCTCCTTGAGCCCGTAACCGACAAACCCAGCGGTCGGCGTGCAGGAGCGTGGTTAGGCATTTGTTTCTAATAACTCTACCAAGATCCGTTGCAGTGCTCCGCCTATACCCCGAAGGGGTTAGGGGGTGGTGAGGCAGCGGGCGACCAGAGGGAGCAGTAATAGAACAACCCTAAGAAACACAATCGTACTTCTTTTGACCTTTCAACCTTGGTTCAGCACCAAAAAATAGAAGCTGAAATGATGCTTAACTAATGATGCTTAACTCAAAGATGGCGCGCCCCCAAACCTAGCTGGCGAAGAACTCCGTCTCGCTGGCGCGAACGGGGCTTTGCAAAATCGGGCAGATGACGGTGTTTTCAGCCGGGGATCCCTGCGGGATGCGCCAGTCCGAGAGTAGGCTTTGAATTTGGCCCTTCAGGGTTTGCAGATCGGCAATCCGCTGTTCGATCTCTTGGAGCTTGTCCTGCAGATGATCCCGAAGGTCTTGGCAGGGCAGTTCCCCTTGGTCATGGATCCGGAGAATGTCGCGGATCTCCTCCAGGCTCAGGCCCAAGCTTTGGCAACGGCGGATAAAGGCCAAACGCCCCAGTACCGCCGGGGCAAATAAGCGATAGTTAGACTCCGCCCGTTCCACCGTCGGGTCTAGCAAGCCGATCGACTCGTAGTAGCGCACCGTCCGCACGGGCAAACCCGCCGCCAGCGCCACTTGGCCGATCTTCAAGCTAGAGGAGAAGTCATCGGCAAACGCAGGACTCAACATGGGTACAACCGGATCCCTAGGGATCCCAGCCTAACAAACCCAACCCGGAACTTTGGCGGCTATGGCTAAGCGGCTACCCGCTCCGCGATTGCTTCGGCCATCTCTTGGGTACCGACGGGATCCCCTTTGGCCAGATCGTAGGTGACCCGCTTGCCCTCTGCAATCACCGCCTGAACTGCCGCCTCCACCTTTTCGGCAGCCTCACGTTCCCCGAGGTAGCGCAACATCATCACCCCCGAAAGGATCAAAGCCACCGGGTTCACCTTATTTTGGCCGGCATATTTCGGTGCAGAGCCATGGATCGCCTCGAACACCGCCATGCCATCGCCGATATTGGCCCCAGGCGCCACCCCCAAGCCGCCGATCATGCCCGCGCACAAATCGGAAATGATGTCACCGTAGAGATTGGTTAGCACCAACACATCGTAGAGTTCCGGCTTCTGCATCAACTGCATGCACATGTTATCCACGATGCGATCCTCGAATTCGATGTCGGGATACTCCTTGGCCACATCCCGCGCCACCTCCAGAAACAGGCCATCGGTGAACTTCATGATGTTGGCCTTGTGAACAGCCGTCACCTTTTTGCGGCCATTCTGTCGAGCATAGTCGAAGGCAAATTTCACAATGCGGCGGCTGCCAAAATCTGAGATCGGTTTAATGCCGATGGCGGATCCCTCGCGGATGGGTTTGCCAGACAGTTGCATCATCTGTTCCCGCGCCTGGATGGCTTCGGGCGTGCCGTGCTCAAATTCAATGCCCGCGTAGAGATCCTCGGTGTTTTCCCGCACCACCACCAGGTCGATGTTTTGGAAAGGGCTTTTCACCCCGATCATGGATTTGGCGGGGCGCAGGTTGGCATACAGATCCAGCTCCTTGCGAATCGCCACATTTACCGAGCGAAAACCCGTGCCCACAGGCGTGCCAATCGGGCCTTTGATCGCCAGTTGGGTTTCTCGAATCGACTCCAACACCTGCGGCGGCAAGGGGGTGCCGTATTTTTCGATCACATCCACCCCCGCATCCACCGGGATCCATTCAAACGGGATCCCGGTAGCATCCAGTACAGTGGTCATCGCTTTGGCCACTTCCGGGCCGATACCATCCCCAGGGATCAAAGTTACACGGTAGGTCACAGATGCTTCTCCTCACAACCCGGCATTGACAGATGGCAGGTGCTCCTCGCTTTGGGGCTTGCCGGGTCAGGGATCCCCAGAGCTTCAATGACTATAAATCATGTTGGAACGGGGAATGATGCGTCGGCTACTTTGTGGGCAACGGATCCCTCAGGGGGGTGGGGGCAAAGGGATCAGCAACTCCACCACAGTGCCACTGCCAAAGCGGCGAGTACGCCAGGCGATTGTCGCCCCAATCAACTCGGCCCGGTAGCGCATATTTAGAAGGCCATGCCCATGACTGCGCGGCCCGGGGGTTTCTGGGTTGGGCTCCCCTTGCGACCCAAGCTCTGGGTCACCTTGCGGCATGCCCCGGCCATTGTCGATGATCTTCAACTCCAGGTGGGTGTAGGGATCTCGAGGGTCGGGCAAGGAACCGTCCCCTGAGTCGTACCCCCCGGACGGACGGGTGCCCAGTGCCTTCGGCTGAATGGTGATGTCGATCCGCTGCGCCCCGGCATGTTTGACGATGTTGTTCAGGGCTTCTTGCACGATGCGGAAAATGCTGCTCTGGCAAGCGGGGCTAAGACGGGACAGCAACCCATTGGCCCGATCATCAAAGCGGGTTACAAGGGGATGGGCGGAGCGTTGGGCGGCACGTTCCAGAAGGCTGCGCAGGGCGGGGCCGAGGTTAAAGGCCCGCATTGCCGTCGGCTGCAAGTCTTCTACAATTCCGCGCAGCTCAGCGATGGTCTCCCGCAGTTGGGCACTCATGGCCTGCAACCGATCCTGCCCCGACTGACCGATGGTGGGATCGCAGGAAAGCTCCTGAATTTGGCGAGACAAGGCCCCCAGATCCGCCAGGGTTTGATCGTGCAAATCCGCTGCCAAACGCCGACTTTCTGCCTCTCGCCCCTCCGTGAGGCCCCGCAAGGCCGCTGCCGTTGCTTCCTGCCGCCGCACCCGTTCGTAAAACAAGGCCCGTTGCAAAGCCACCGCTGCGATATCCGCCAAGGCCTTCACCAAATCCGTCTCGCTTTCGGAAAAGCCCGTTCCTTCGGAACGGGTGAGGGTACCGCCGGCATCCGCGGCTTCCGGTGGAGTAAAGGCACAGAGTACCCCCGCGATCTGGTCGGCATCGGTGGTCATGGGCACACACAACAAAGAGCGGATCCCCGACTGCAACAGATTTCGTCGGGTTTGGGCGGGCAACGGGAACTGGTTCACATCCTGAATCAAGAGGGTATCGCGGCTGCCATAGCAGTTGAGCAGGAGCAGCCAATTCAAATCAGGAGGCACCGTCTGCCCCAAATGAGAAGGGATCCCCGGTTGACGGCGATATTCTTGTAGAACCTTCAGGGGTTCGGAGGGAGTTGGCCAATGGGGCAAAGGATCCGCAGCGGCTTGATCCTGTGTCCTCCGACCGGGCAACCCCGCAGCACAGGGATCCTGCAGGGCGATAAAGTCACACTGGCTAATTTGCAGAGCATCCGCCATACCCTCGAGGGCGATTTGCACCACCTGCTGAGGATCGTAGGTGCCACTGAGGCGCTGGGCAATCTGACGCAGTAGGCTTTCCCGTTGGGCAGAGATGCGGGTTTGTTCGTAGAGCTGCGCCTGTTTGAGGGCGATCCCCGCCTGTTCCGCCACCGCCATGGCCAAGGACAGCTCCTCCGGGCGAAACTCCCGCGGGTGCGGATCGGCGATCAGGGCAATTGTGCCGATCAACTCCCCCTCCTGACGAATGGGGATCAGGGCCATGCTGCGAATGGCCAACACCTGGAAAAGGTAGCGCAGCCGCTCCGTTACCTCTTCGCCCAAATCCGGGTAGAGGGGATCCCGCCGGGCATCCTTGAGGAGAAACGGTTCCCCCCGCCGCAACAGCTCGTAGGTATCGGGGTGCATGAGGCAAAACTCCAAACGGGCCTCCAAAAAGCGTTCTTGCTCGGCAAGGGGCGGAGCACCATCCCCCGCTTGCCCCAGCTGGGGAGTATGCAGTACCAGCCGCGGATCCCGGAAGGAATGAAAGGGAATCGGCACTTCCTTGAGGGGATCCTCCTGCATTGAGCCACGCACAAAGATCCCCTCCGACCAAACCACCGGCTGCCGCATCTGGGCCAGCCCCTCTACAAAGGGGGTTCCATCCGCCAGGGGTCGGGTATCCATCCAGCGCAAAAAGGAGTGGCAATGCTCGATCCAGTCCTGCCGCACACTGGGCTGCGAGCGGTAGAGGATAATCTCACAGCGGTCACGGGATCCCCGGCTGCTGGCGTCCGGCGACCCCTGTGCACCCCCATCCAACTGCAAAGCTGCCTCCAAAGACCGGACGATGGAGTACAACACCTGGCGCGGCTCCAAAGAGGTGCGAATCTGAGCAGTCAACTCATTCAACAGGGTCTCGCGGCGGGCCTGCTGCTGAGTTTTTTCGTAGAGGCGGGAATGGGTGATGGCCAAGATCAGCTGTTCAGCCACCAAGCGCAACAGGGTTTGATCCGCAGGCGACCAATCCTCTAAACAGGCAGGGCGATCCCCAGCTTGGCCAAGGGACTCCGCACCTTCCACAGCAAGAGGGTGTTCCGCACCTTGCACAGCAAGATAGTCGGCATGACAGCGATGCACGCTCAACACCCCAAAGGTGCCGGATCCCAGTTGCAAACTGGCGGAGATCACCGTCCTCACCCCCGCCTCCTGAAACCGTCTGCGACTTTCTGCGTCGAAACTTTCCAGCCCCGACCAAATGCGAATTTCCAAGGGATCCGCCTGTGCCTCCAGGTAGGGGGCAATCGGGTTGTCCCGGATGGGAATGCGACGACCCAGCCAGCTATCAATACCGGGTCGTGCGTAGGCATAACGAAAGATACCGGTTTCCTGAGCCGGGTCGAAAAAGACAAATTGGGCCCGGCAGGCTTGCAGGGCTCGGCCAACTTCTTCAACTGCCGACTGCAAAATCTCATCCAGATCCAAAGAATGACGAATGCGATCGGTCATGCGGTTGAGCAGGGAAGCCTGTTCCGCCTGTTGCCGGGTTTGTACCAAGAGGTGCTGGGTTTGTTTCAACAGTCGCGCCTGACCAATGGCCATAGCCGCCTGCTCCGCCACCGCTTCTGCCAGTTCCAGATCATCCGCTTGCCAAGGGGGGGGAACCAGGGATCCCGGTTGGGGATGACGCATCAAGGCGATTCCCCCCAAAAGCTCCTGCCTGCGGTGCTCTGCACCTTGTGGAGTAGAACCGGGATTGCCGGCGGCGAAAAGGGGAACCAGCAACAGCCCACTGCCCTGACGTCGCGGCTCCAGATCCGCCAAGCAGTGCAGCAGCGTCTTCGGATCCGGCAGCACCACTGGCCCTGTTAACCTAGCCAGCAAACTGCCCCCCAAGCGCAACTTGGCCTTGATGGTTTCCGGCAGGGCTTGCGGGATCCCGGGCTCTACCCAGGGAAGTTCTGGGGATCCCCCCAGCAAAGCCATCCCCGGCAACAGTGCTTCCAATTGAGTGGGGGTAAGCTGCGGGGCATAAATGCCGACAGGATGCAACAGTTCCTGTTCCGGCTGCCAAAGGGCCAAGGTACAGACATCCGCCTGAAAGGCCACCCCGATCTGCTGCGTGATCGCATGGAAGAGGGTGGTTGGCTCTAAGCTAGAGCGAATCGCCGCAGTGATTGAGTGCAACAGGGCCAGCCGTTCCGTCTGTTGGCGGGCATGATCGAACAAGCTGGAGCGCGTCAGGGCAATGGCCAGTTGGTAGGCCACCGAGCGCAACAGCTCGATCTCTTCCGGTTGCCAGGGGTGGGGGGTGGTCATGTATACCCCCAACAAGCCGATCATCCCCTCCGGTTCTGGAGCCGACCCTCCCAAGTGGGGATCTCCCGACCCCGATTCAAAAAACTCCACCCCTGCCGAGCCAACCGACTGCACCGGGATCAACACCGCCGAGCGGGCCTGCAACGCTTGAAAAGCCGCCAGTCCTTCCGGTGGCAAGGGATCTTGGTCTGGCGGCAGAGGCAGAGCAATTTGTACCACTTGCCCTTGCCGCAGCGGCTCACACAGAGGACCAAAATCTTGCATGGGGTAGACCCGGCCCAGAGAGGGGGTTAACCCGGCGCTGTGGGCCTCGTGGGTCACTTGAATGGTTTGTTGGCTGGGGTTGAGGCTGTAAAAACAGCAGCGGCTGAGCCCTTTTAGCCCCAAGAGGGTCTGCTGCAGCTCCTGCAAAGCTCTGGCGACAATCTGATCCCAATGCAAAGAGCGATGCACCGTACTGGTGATGCGGTTCAACAAAGCCTCTCGGGCCGCCTGCCGTTGGCTGCGCTCCAGCAGCTGCGCGTTGATGATGGCGCTGGCGGCATAAGAGCAGAGAAACTTCACCACCTCCAGAAAGCTGCCATCCAAAGGGGTATGGCTAAACAAGGCCAAAGCCCCCAACCGCTCCTCCCCCCGGCTGATCGGGTAAGCAACAAAGCTGCGCAGATGATGGGCCTCCACCCACTCCGGGGCGGGCATCCAGGGTTCTTGAGCCGGATTGTTGCTCAAGAGCGGCAACCCTTGCTGCGCCACACGCCCCAAGGGGCTGCTATCGGGGTAAATCCGCTCCACCTGCTCCTGGGCAGGGCTGAGCAAACCAGCATGAGCCACCGACCGAAAACAGCCCTGCTGTGGGTCGAAAAACCAAATGCGGGCAGAGGCCGCCCCCAAGCGATTCACCACCTGCTGCACCAGAGTTTGGGCCAGGTTCAGGGGGCAATGCTCTAATCCCGCTACCGCCGACTCCACTTCTCCACCCTCCCCGGGCAGAGGCGAAGCCAGCAACACCAATTCCTGCACAATTTCGTTAGCAGCCTGGAGCTGAACCAACAAGGTGGGATCCAAACCCGTCAGCGCAACAGAAGACATAGCAACAAAGCACCCAGCTCAAGGATGGTGGCCAAGGCTGAGCCAGCGAGAGAACACGCCCTATTGGCTCAATCATAAAAGAGATCCCTTCTGACCCATGTGTCTTCCTGCACAGTAGCCGCTGCTACTCCAAGCTCAACCTGTCTCGAACTCAACAGATAGCCCATTAAGAGACCAGCTTTTGCACCATCTCTAGCCGCCCCAAGGCCCAACCCCGCCGCTGCAGCAGCACAAACGATTCCATCAAGTCTGGCCCCTGCAAATCTCCCGTTAGGGCCGCCCGCAGACTTTTCATCAGCACGCCCTTTTTCATCCCCTGGGCTTTGGCCACCTGATCCACCAGCGGTTTCAGGCTGTCCACCGAAATCTCGGGCAGATCGGCACTGGCTAGGATTTCTGCCATGGCAGCCATGGCCTCAGCCACCCCAGGGAGCCGCAGTTGTTCTAGGGCCGGCACCGTGTAGCTGAGGGGATCCTGCAGCAAAAACCGACTTAGCGGTGGGGCATCCGTCAGGCGGTCAATGCCATCGGCAATTAGGCGGGCCAAGTCTTCTAGCCAAGTGGGATCCGGCACCGTGGTTAGATCCAACCCTGCTGCTTGCCAAAAGGGGCTGAGCCGCTCCACCAACTCTGCCGCCGAGAGCTGTTTGATGTACTGGCTGTTAATCCAGTTCAGCTTATCCCAGTCGAAGCGGGCCGCCGAACGAGTGACCCGGTCGAAATCAAAGAGGGTGGCGGCCTTCTCAACCGAGAAAATCTCCTCCCCATCGGGGGGCGACCAACTGAGCAGGGCCAAATAGTTCTTCAGGGCTTCCGGCAAGAAGCCCATCTGTTGAAACTCCGCCACAGAGGTGGCTCCATCCCGCTTAGAGAGCTTCTTGCCTTCCGGGTTCAAAATTAAAGGAGAGTGGGCAAACTGGGGTGGTTGGTGACCAAGGGCACGATAGAGCAAAATTTGCTTGGGAGTATTGCCGATGTGATCTTCACCGCGAATCACATGGGTAATTTTCATATCGATGTCATCCACCACCACCGCCAGGTTGTAAAGTGGGTAACCATCCGCTCGGGCGATCACCATATCCCCTCCCAAATCTTGGGTATTCCAGGTGATCTGCCCCCGGATTAGATCCACCCAAGAGACCTCCAGAGGCTCCTCGATTTTGAAGCGGATCACCGGTTGCCGCCCCTCGGCTTCGTAGGCTTGTCGTTGCTCTTCCGTGAGGTAGCGGTGGCGATTGTCATAGCGAGGAGCCTTACCGGCGGCTTTTTGAGCAGTGCGCATCTCCTCCAGTTCTGCCTCACTAACGTAGCAACGGTAGGCCAACCCTTGATCCAAAAGCTGTTGCACCACCGCTTGATACCGTTCGATACGGCGGGATTGATAAATCGGCCCTTCATCCCAGTCCAGCCCTAACCAAGCCAGCCCCGCCAGGATGTTGCGGGTATACCGAGGCAAGGAGCGGTCACGGTCGGTATCTTCGATGCGCAAAACAAATTTGCCACCGTGACGATGGGCATACAGCCAGTTGAACACCGCCGTCCGAGCGGTGCCGATGTGCAAATTGCCGGTCGGGCTAGGGGCGATGCGAACACAAACAGTCACAGGCGAGGGATCCCAACAGGAGCATCCAGATCCTAGTCGGCGGTGGGATCTTTTGTCATATCGGTTGTCATATCAGTCGTATCCACCTGAAACCCTTGCCGATTTGGTTGTTTCGAGTAGAATCGGCTTCAGCTGTCGGTCAAGGGTCAAAATATGTTTTTCGGAGATAAGGGCTGATTAGCGCTATCGAAATCTCCCCTTTTTCTGGTGTTGAGGAACGAGCTGTCGCGCAAGAGGAATCACAACACATGCGTCTTATGTTGGCAATTGCCCTGGGCTGTCTGTCGGCTGGGATCCCACTGAGATCTGCTTTTGCTCAGATTACCTATCCTTCTCATCCTGTGGGGAATGCCCTGGATGCGATCCTGCTGGATACGGGCAGGGATGTTGACCCGGTCGTTTACCCCGAAGAGGTGGTGCGTTCCCAAGCTCGACAGACCACCGCTTACTTCACCACCCTGCTGAATCAGCGCACCAGTGCCCCACCCCTGCGGTCTCTGGATTTACCCAGTCCTTATCAAGCCTCGGTTCGTACCCAGGCGGGATATTACCGGGTCACCCAAACGGAGCCTGTTCTGGATTTTGAAATCTTGCGCTAGGTAAGGGTCGTTTCGAGCCAGCTGTATGTAGAACCTGTACAAATCTACTTCTTAAGCGCGAGCCTTTCGGGTTCAGAAGTTAAGATCGGCTTGTAGCGTGTTCAGGCTGCCTATGTCTGCTCGATCCCATTCTCGAAACGACGCGGGGGTGTTAGCCGAAGCCCCGGTTATGGGGGCGGATCCCCGCCGGTTTACCGAATCTGATGTGGCGGCCATTGCAGAGCGGTTGGAACGGAACGATTACCCGACCGTCTTTGGCTGTTTGGAAGACTGGCATGCTCTGCGAGCCATCGCCTTTTACTCTCCCAGTCTGGTAGCTCCCTATGCGCACCTGCTGGAATGGGAAATAGATGAAGATTGAAACGGCCAGAGGGCAGACAATTTTCCCCTACCAACAAAAGTTCCCGGCCGAGTTTCTAAGTTTCTAGTGGTGGCTCCTGCGATTTGCCTACGAATGAGGTAGCGCACTTTCTCAAGCAAGACATGAAACCTTTGGTCAGCTTCTGCCCGATACCGGCGCATCTCTTCTAGAGCGAGGTCTTGTCTGTCCGAGAGCGCCATCAGCCTCTCTGGCACTTGAGTGGCTTCCTCGGTTCATGCTGACGACTTGCTGCGGCTCTCTCAGCCCTTGGGCATCGGCGGCATTTTGCTCGGCAAATTCAGCCGGGAGGAGATCCAAGCCATGTTGATCATTCCCGAACCATTCAAAAAAACCCACTTCCACCAAGACCTCGTGGCCGTTGGCCGACAAGAAGGTATCCAGTAGGGCATCGAAGCTGAGCTGCGGCCTGTGCAGCGCCTGCATCGCAAGGGTCAGGATCCCGTCCAAATTGCCGAACTGCTGGAGATTTCCCTAGCCCAAGCGGGGCAATTTCTACAAGACGCTACAGGTTGAGTTTAGCCATGGCGACCTTCTCGCCGTTCAACATCATCAGGATCATCGGGCAAGCTTTCGGACTTGAGGTTGGATCCCCCAACGATCCAGAAAAAAACGGCGGCACTTGTCAAACCGGCCGGATCTGCCTGTATGATTTACGGAGTAACCAGAGCAACCGCTGACACAGGCGTGTATGCGTCTCCCGCCCGAGTGGCTATCTTCTATGGCTTTCAGTTGCCTTAGGGAGGTTGATCGGGTAAGTTAAGGGAAGTGTTCAGCCGAACCCTACTTTTTGGTAAAGAGGAGAAAGAATGAACGGAAAAACATATAAGTGGCTGATGAAGTCACTTGGGTCTCTGTCGCTGGCATCTGCGGTGGTGATGCTACCGATTATTTTGGCCGGCTGTAGCGAAGACAGCTCTTCCAGCGTGGTGCCCCTGCCTCCACCTCCGCCCCCGGCTCCGCCGCCAGCTCCCCCAGCTCCGCCGCCACCTCCCCCGGCTCCAACGGGCAGCGTTATTTTCTTCTCTCCGACGGATGGCTCGACCAACGTTGCTACCACCACTTCTATTGTTATTCGCTTTAGCGAGCCGGTTAACGAAGGGCCTTTCAACACCGCTCTGAGCATCACCTCCATTGCTCCCCAGCAGGGTGTTGTGCCCAGCCGCACCGTCACCTTCAACGATGACAGAACTCAGGCCACCATCACCTTCGCCACTCCGCTGACCAACGATGCGGTGTACCGGGTTACCATCTCCAGCACGGTGCCGAATCTGTTTGCTTCTGGTTTGGGCTTGGCGGAGAACTTTGTTGCCACCTTCACCACCGGTAACGTTGCTGTTCCTGGTGGGCCGATCAGCTTCTTGGCTACCCAACTGGCTGCGGTGACCCCGAACGGTCAGATCTTCTCTAGTCCAAGGGCGATCCCTGTTGGCTACGGTATTCGCCGCGCCAGCCCGGCGGAAAATGTTCCGGTGGGCGTTTACACCGACTACCGTGCCATTCTTTCCTTCCCCATCCCGAGCTCGATTCCATCCAACGCGGTGGTGCAAACTGCCCAGCTTACCTTGGTGCAGTTGCCCTCGAATGACTCGGCTTTCATCCCTGGGTTTGGTGACATTGGTCTTGGTTTCTTCTTCCTGGATCCCACGCCGAGCAACGTTCCGGCCAACAACGTGGTGTTCCAAGAAGTGACCTTGGGCGCGCCCAACAACATTGTCTCTACCGATTTCTTTGCTCCGGCTTCAACCCCCAGCTTCATTGCCTTGAGCATCAACGGCAACGTGTTGGGTGGGGATGTCTCTGCCGGGCCGCGTACTGCCGATGTTGCCCCTGGTGTGCAGCGTTCTGTTTCTGGCAGCCGCTTCTATCAGGTGCGCTTGCAGTGTGCTCGTGAAGTGTTCAACAACCAAGCCTTCCCAGTTTGGGCTGCTACCGCAACAGGTGGAGCTACGGCAACTGGTACTGCCTCTGCAACTGCTACCGGCATTGTTACCCAGACGGCCATCGTTGTTGAAACTCAGACTCAGGCAGTTACGCTAACTGGTTCCGGCACCATCAGTGGCACCGTGCCTGCTGTGGTTAGCATTACTGAGACCGGCTCCGTAAGCTTTACCTTCTCGGGTACCTTCAGCGGTACGGTCGCGGTTGACGGTTTCACTGCAGTAGCTACGGGCTCAGCGGCTGGTACGGCGACTGTACTGGTCACTGAGACTGGTACTTTTACCCTTGGCCCTGTTGTCACTGTAACGGCCAGTGCTGAAGCTGATGTCACTGTCAGTGTAACTGCCACTGCCCCTGGCACTCAGACTGCTACCAGCATTGGTGTTGTCACTGAGACAGCGATCATCACGGTGACGGCTCCTATTGGTGTGACCACTACCACTGTGACCGCTGGCTTTGAGGTCAGTCAGGGCTCTGACGGTGTTTGCCGTGCTGAGTTCGACAGAGGTGCTCCTGAGCCACTTACCACCTCTAGCGCCCCTCGCCTGGATGTGACCTTCACCATTCCTCGCTAGGTGAGTCGCTAACACAGTTCTATATCCTCATCTTGAGGGCTTTGGTCTAGGTTTGAGCAGGGGTAATGTATTATCCCTGCTCTTTTTTGTGAGCGAAAGACTTTGAGATCCGTTCAGTTATACTGGATGAGTACCAGGAAGACCAATAAAAAATGTCAGATTCTTCTATAAACTTTCTACTTTCAGAAGGCATAAAGCATCACCAAGAAGGGAAGTGGAAGGAAGCTGAAGACTACTACCAAAGAGTTCTGGCTATTGACCCTGATCACGTTGAGACCCTCCATTATCGGGGCATACTTGCCTATCAACAAGGAAAACATCAACAAGCAGTCGATTTTATTTCCAAAGCAATTGCTCATCGACCTGACCAACCCTCATTTCATGTAAACTTAGGGGCCGCGTATCAAGCCAGCCAAAATTGGAGTAAAGCGATTGAGCATTATAAGATAGCAACCAAGCTAGCTCCAGACAACGTTTCGGCACACTTTAACTTGGCTCTTGCCAGCTTGCAGACTGGAAATTTTGAAGAAGCGCAGGCTAGCTTATTGGTTGTTATAGATTTAGAGCCAGCTTATTCAGAAGCTCATTATCAACTTGGCAAAGTATACATTCATGAAGGTAGCTGGAACAGCGCTATTGCTGCCCTTGAGCGTGCAGTTAAGCTTTCTCCAGATAAATTAGAGATGCGCATCGATCTACTTACTGCGTATCAAAAGTCTGGGCGCCTAGAAACAGCGATCAACCAATCTAAGATTCTGATCAGTGAATTTCCAGATCAGCCTATAGTCTTTCACCAAGTTGGCCTGCTTATGGCAGAGATGGGCAGGTTAGAAGAAGCACAGGTCTTACTAGAAAAGGCAATTGATTTGAATCCTCAATATGCGGAGGCATACCTAAATCTCGGACGAGTCTATGGAGAACAAGACAATCTAGAAAAGGAACTCCGTTGTTATCATCTCGCTCTGCAGCATCGTCAGTCATACCCTCGTGCCTACAACAACATCGGTGCTGCAATCAGCCGGGGCCTTAGAGAAGAAGTAAAGACAAATATTGGGGCAGAAGAAAGTAACATCGCTACAGATACTCAGCTATCTGGATACAAGGGATCCAATCGTGCGCTTGACTACTTTCAAATGGCCATAGCACTGGATCCGAAATATGCAGAGGCCCATCATAATCTTGGGTTGCTGTATCGTACTCAGAAGTCAATACATCGAGCGGGGTTCCATCTGAAGATTGCTTGTGACTTAGATGTTACTAATCCAGAATATCTACATAGCCTAGCTTGTTACCATCTAGATTTGGGTCAGTATGAAACAGCTATAGAGAAACTCAAGCAAGTGATAGATCTAGAACCAGCTTTCGCTAGGGCTTACAACAACCTTGGCCGAGCTTATCAAATGTTACAGAAAGAAGATGAGGCGCAGCTATACTTCCAGAGAGCAATTGAGGTGGATGCCAATTTGGCTGAGGCCTATTGCAACATTGGCGCTATGCTCTATGGACAAAATAAGATCGATGATTCGTTATCTCATCTAGAAGAGGCAATCAATCTTGATCCCAAGCTACCAGATGCATATTTTTACCGAGGGCTAGCGCTAGTTAAGCAGTCACGTTTGCAGGAGGCGATTGACAGTTACCAAACTGCCATAAGACTGAAGGAAAACTTTGTAATGGCTCACCTCAATTTGGGGGGAGCTTATCTGGAGCAGTGTCGTTTGCAAGAGGCATTAGCCTCTTATCGCAAAGCAGGTGAACTTGCACCGGGCCTTCCAAGTGCAGCATCGAATATTCTTATGTCAATGCACTATTCGGAAGACTTCGATCCACAAGAAACTTTTCTAGAACATCAAAGATGGGGACTCAATTTCCAACATAGACATCGACAATACTGGTTACCATACCCTAACGAGAATAATCCTGACCGGCCAATCCGCATCGGCTACTTATCAGGGGACTTTCGAAAGCATTCTGTCAACTTCTTTATGGAGGGAATTTACGAAAATCATGACCAAGAAAAGTTCCTTATTTATTGCTATTCAAATGTTGAAGGCCCAGATGATGTTACTAGGAAGATCGAGAAACTTGCCACGGGCTGGCGTACTATAGCAAAGATTCCTGATCAGAAAGCTGCGGAGATGATTCGTGAGGATCAAATAGACATCCTGGTAGATCTGGGTGGACATACAGGAGGTTCTAGAGTGCACCTATTGGCTTTAAGAGCAGCACCCGTACAAGTCACATACATTGGGTATCCTGATACAACGGGAATGTCAGTGGTTGACTATCGAATTACAGACAATTATGCTGATCCCGAAGACATGACTGATGGGTTACATACCGAAAAATTAGTCAGGATGCCACATAGTTTTCTCTGTTACAGGCCCAGTGAAGCAGCTCCAGAAGTTGTTGATCCACCTGTGTTAAGGAACGGGTATATCACTTTTGGCTGTTGCAACAATCCATCAAAAATTACTCCAAAAGTTCTGGAACTTTGGGCGCAAGTGCTGAAATCGGTGCCTGGTTCTAG
>JAUQVK010000034.1:2132-7857 GCA_039794845.1 Thermostichus sp. DRC_bins_24 | reverse complement strand
CAGCTCCCGGATATATCTCTCCTCTTTGGTCTCATCTGCCAAGATTCCCTCAAAACGTCACCCCTCTCAAGTCCGTTGCAAACGAGGTGCTTGCAAATCAGAAACCAACCAGGGATTGATGGCTTTCTACCCCAACATGGCGAGCAACGGTAGGCAAGCTCTTCCGCTTCATGGGGGAAAGTAAACCCAAAAGGATAAGCTTGAAAAACTCGAAGCTTCGTACTTCAGGAAGGTGGGGGCGGTAGGTTTCACAGTAGTCATCAATGAAATGACTTGAAGGGTGGGTGGTGCCTGACGAGCTAAAGTCATGGCCGGGTAAGGAGTTCAGCTTTTCCCTCAAGCCTAGCCTGCCCATACGGACAAAAGAGGCATATACCCCCACGGCTAAAGCTGGAGGCTTTACGCTGAATTGGGTAAAGCTGGAGAGCCATTGCTCAGGGGGATCCGCACCCAAACGGTGGTACCTTGCCCCGGCTGGCTGGCGATACGAATGTGGCCGCCCATTTGTTCGAGGCACTTTTTCACCACTGCCAAGCCCAGGCCCGTACCTTCGATTTTGCCGACATTGCGGGCCCGATGAAAAAGGTCGAAGAGGTGTTCTTGATCTTCGGGGGGAATGCCGATGCCCTGATCCTGCACCATGAGTGTGACTGCATCTCCTTCTTGGGTGAGGTTGACTTGAATGGGGCCCCCTTGGGGAGAGTATTTGATGGCATTGGAGAGTAAGTTACTTATGACCGAGCGCAGCAGCTTCGGATCCAGGCAGGCGGGAATGTGATGAGGTTGAACTTGCAATTGCAAGCGATGATCTGACTCCGGGTTGAGTTCCTCGACCAGTTGTGCAACAAATTGAGCCAGATCGAGGGAGATGGGGTGCGCTTCTAGCTGCTCGGCCTCAGCGCGGGCAATGGTGAGGATATCCGTGAGCATTTGGGTCAGGCTTTGGGTGGCCGATTGGATGCGGCGGAGGTTGCGAGCTTTTTTTTCATCTAGCCAGTTGGGATCGCTGCTTTCCAACACTTGGGCAGAGAGCAAAATGGTGCTCAGGGGGGTACGGAACTCGTGGGAGGCCATCGAGAAAAACCGCAGCTTCAGGTCACTCAGTTCTTTTTGCCGTTGTAGGGCCAGCTCCATTTCCTTGCGGCGGCGGCGTTCTTGCTCAAAGCGTTGGCGAATGCTGATGTCACGAGCGTTGAGGACAATGCCATCGAGGTCGGTGGGTTCATAGGCTGCTCCAGGGATCCCTGCGGGTGATTTGGGCTCCTGAAACCGTTTGGCGATGGCTTCAAAGGTGAGCCAGTGCCCCTGCTGGTGTTTGAGACGCAGCTCCAGCGGAAAAGACTGATCCGGCTGCTGTAAGGCTTGGTGAACAACCGCTTGCCAAAGGGATCCCTCCTCGGGGTGGAGCCATGGTTGGAGGGATCCCCCCAGCCACACCTGGGGGGCATAGCCCAGGAGCCTTTCTAAAGAGGGGCTGACATAGCGAAGGATATCGGTCTCATCCACCATCAGAATGAGATCAGAAGCATTCTCGATCAGCGCCCGGAAGCGCTGTTCTCGTTGGCGGAGGGCCGCTTCTGCGCGGCGGCGGCGCTGGCGTTCGGCAGCATCGCGGAGTTCTCGTTCGACAGCGGGCACCAAGCGGGCCAGTTTGCCCTTCATCAAGTAGTCGTGGGCACCCATCTTCATGGCGGCCACCGCCTGTTCTTCACCAATGGTGCCGGAGATCACAATAAAGGGCAGATCCAGGCGCAACGATTGCAGCAGGGCCAGAGCGGCCAAGGCACTGAATTGGGGCAGGGTATAGTCTGCCAGAACCAAATCCCAGGGCTCTTGCAGAGCCGCTTGCATACTGGGGGCGTCTTCAACCCGACGGTAGCTGACCTGATAGCCCCCCCGACGCAGCTCCCGTACCGTGAGCAGGGCATCATCTTCAGAATCCTCCACCAGCAAAACCCGCAGCAGGGATCCGCCCACCGGCATCATTTCCACTGACCTCCGACGGGAGGTGGCTCGTTCAGCAACAACCAATACACCCCCAACTGTTGAACTGCTTCGCTGAATTGCACAAAATCCACCGGCTTGCGAATGTAGCTGTTGCAGCCCAGGCTGTAGCTCTGCAAGACATCCTGCTCTTCACGAGAAGTGGTCAACATCACCACCGGTAAAAGGCGGGTGCGTTCGTCGGCACGCACCTGCTCGAGCACCTGTAGCCCATCTAGGCGGGGTAATTTTAGATCCAACAACATTAAGGCGGGCAACTCACTCGGATCCCGTTGGCTGTAAGAGCCTCTGCCGTAGAGATAGTCCAGTGCTTCCAACCCATCGCGGGTCACCACCACTCGGTTGCTGACTCCGCTGCGGCGCAGGGCTCGAAGGGTGAGCAGTTCATCGTCAGGATTATCCTCCACAAGCAAGATGGTTTTCGGTTCCACAAAAAACGGTATGGGAAGGGTCAGATTGATCTATAGCCCCAAATGGGCAGGACGAAAAAAGTATTAAAACCTGTAAAGAAATGGGATCCTCCCGATTTCCTCCCGATTTCCTCCAGGTTTCCCCACTTGTATTTCCTAGAGTCGAAGTAATGGAATAAACCGTTGTTTGCCACCTGCACTGCTCCAACTTAAGGATAACTACCGATGCTACCCGATAGGACTGCTACGCCCATCGATGGACTTGCGCAACAAATCGAAACCATTTTGGCTACCTATCCGCCTTACCCCCACCAAGCTGCGTTTGCCAACCCCCATCTGCGGCAACGCCTCTGTGCCCAGGTTTTGATGCAACTGCTCGGATCCATACCGACCCAGAGCTGCTTCAATTGTCCGTTTGTGGACAACGATGGCAGCGGTAAACCCTGCTGGACAGAAGCAGGATTCTGGGATCAACCCATCCCTGTGGAACCTGATGAAGATGGACGTTGGGCGGAATCTGCCGAGATCACCCTGGCAGAAGCCAGCCCCAAGCAGGTTTCTTTGCTCATTCACCGCAGCATTGCCGAGCTGTTGCGCCAACACTACGACTGGATCAACCACGTCATCCCGAACGAGATCGAGGGAGACCATACCCCCAGCAACTGGTTTGGGTAAAGCCAATTTTTTTCCGGAGTCAAGATCATGAACCTCGCCCGCCAGCACGCCCCCTTTTGTGCCCTCCCAGTTGTGGAGGGATCCCCTCCCCATGCAGGCTCAAGTATGAAGCGGAAAACCAAGTCTGGCGCCAGTGAAGAGAAGGCCGGATCCCTGCAAGCTCAACTACAGCAGAAACTCTTGGAGATCGAAGATCTGCGCGCCGCCCTGGATGAACATGCGATTGTGGCCGTTACGGATCAGCGGGGAATTATTCGCTACGCCAACGATCGGTTTTGCCAGATCTCGGGTTACAGCCGCGGGGAACTGTTGGGGCAAGACCACAGCCTGCTCAACTCTGGGCAGCACTCCAGCCAGTTTTTTCAAGAGCTTTGGCGCACCATCAGCAACGGCAAAGTGTGGAAAGGGGAAATTTGCAACCGTACCAAAGACGGCAGCCTCTATTGGGTGGATACCACCATCGTCCCGTTTTTGAATGACAGCGGCCAACCCTACCAATACATCGCCATTCGGGCCGACATCACCGAACGCAAGCAAGCCCAAGCCCAACTGCAGGCCAGCCAAGAACGGTATCGCGCCCTGTTTGAAGATGCTCTGGAAGGGATCCTCTGTTGGGATCCCCAAGGCACCCTTTTGGAAGTTAACCCCGCCTTGGCGAAAATGCTCAACTATGCCCAACCCGAGGATTTGATCGGTCAAGCTGTAACCAAGCTGTTTCAAGACCCAGCCGAAGCGCTGCGCATCTTGAATCGACTACACCAGCAACCCCAATTGCGCCTCTGGAATGTCGGCTGGCAAGATGCCCAAGGCAAACCCGTAGGAGTTCATCTGATGGTGCGGGCCATCCGGGATGAGCGGGGTGACTTGATGTATTTCCGAGGCATGGTTTTGGACGGTACCACCCAGAGCCCAGAGTGGCAACAGGAGATGCGGCAACTGCAGACGGATCAGCACCAAAAAGAAGAATTTTTCAGCCGCGTTTCCCACGAGCTGCGCACGCCCCTTACCAACCTAAAAATGGGTTTGCAAATGCTGCGCCGGCCCTTGCCTGCCTCCAAGCAGCAACAGTACCTAGAAATCCTGCGCTCAGAATGCGACCGAGGCATCCTTTTGCTCAATGATCTGCTCGATCTGCAGCGGTTTGAGTCGGGGATGGCCAAACTCAACGCAGAACCGATCCCACTCTCCACCTGGATTATGGAGATCGCCCAACCCTTTTTCAGTCGGTGCCAGGAACGGCAACAACAACTTGAGGTGCGGGTGGATCCCAGTTGTCAAACCTTCTCTACCGATAGGGGTAGCCTTTACCGGGTTTTGGACGAACTGCTCAACAACGCCTGTAAGTACACCCCCCCCGGCGGTTGGATTCAGGTACAGGTGAGCTGTGATGCCTGCAATGCCCAGATGGGAGAAACAAGGGATCCCTGCTCGAGTCAGGCGACAAAACCCGGATCCACCCTTCAAATTGAAGTGCGGAACTCCGGCGAAGCCCTGCCAGCTGAAGAATTGGTGCACATTTTTGAGCAGTTTTATCGGATCCCGAAACGCGACCACTGGGGACAAGGGGGCAGTGGGTTGGGTCTTACCTTGGTGAAAAGCATCGTCGAGCAACTGGGGGGATCTATCCGGGTCAGCAGCAGCAAGGCTTACACCTGTTTTCAGGTGCTTTTGCCCCCACTCAATGCCTGATCCAAACCGACAAATTTGGTTGTACAAAGCTGGCGATACAGCCCTTGCCCAGGTTTTCTAGGGCAAGGCTTGCGTTTCCTGCTCCCGCTCGGCGGGACCTGGAACGCCATCTCGATCCGCGAGGTGCGGAGCGCCATCCCTCCAAGGGCATGATCTCCATCAACTGCTCACGGGTGGGAGAAGTTATTTTGCCTTGGACTTTCTCTTGGGTCAGCATAGGCTGGATCCGTCACGGCTCGGGTAGTCGGATCCACCCCCAGTTCCCGCAGCTTTTGGGCCAAGCGTTCGGCTCGCTGCTCTTGTGCTTTCTCTGCTTCTTCGGGGGTGGGCACCAATTCCCCATTGGGGAAAAAGTACCAAAGCTGCCGGTTGTAGATACCCAAAGGGAATGTTTCATTTATTTATAATGCACTCCAAGCTCCATCTCCCAAGCCCGAATCAGGACATCCCCCTCCCGACTGAGCCATTGGAACTCAGAATTCAGCATCTCTTGAACCTGCACCTGCGGGTTCTGGGTCACCCAGCGGCTCCAAGACTGGGGATCCCTAGTGTTGCAGTTGCCGGATTTGCTCCAGGGTGAGTCCCGTAACAGCAGCAATTTGGGCCGGTTCCATGCCGGTAGCCAATAGATTCCGGGCCACTTGCTGGATCCCCTCCTGTTTGCCGATTTGGATTCCTTCCTGCTTGATTTCCTCGTATCAGGGGGATTCTCTCAACACCGCCATATCCCAGCCAATGGCTAACCCAAGATTTGGTTTACTGTCTCAAGGGGCAGATCAAGCCGCTGGGCAATCTCTTCTGCTGACAGCCCCAACTCCGCCAAAATTGGCACTGTCTCCTGTTTGCCGATTTGGATCCCTTCTTGTTTGCCGATTTGGATCCCTTCCTGCTTGATTTCCTCGTACCAGGGGGATTCTCTCAACACCGCCATATCCCACCTCATAATT
>JAUQVK010000034.1:0-2045 GCA_039794845.1 Thermostichus sp. DRC_bins_24 | reverse complement strand
CAATGAGAAACTCCCCGATATCGGGATCCCAAGCCCGAATCAGGACATCCCCCTCCCGGCTGAGCCATTGGAACTCAGAATCCAGCATCTCTTGAACCTGCACCTGCGGGTTCTGGGTCACCCAGCGGCTCCAAGACTGGGGATCCAGGCCAATCAGGCGTTTGCTGCCGATATCGGCTTTTTTGCCCATGCCGGGATCCTACCCGAAGCAGGGGATCCCTAGTGTTGCAGTTGCCGGATTTGCTCCAGGGTGAGTCCGGTAACAGCAGCAATTTGGGCCGGATCCATGCCTGTGGCCAAGAGATTACGAGCCACCTGTTGAACCCCCTCCTGTTTGCCGATTTGGATCCCTTGTTGTCGTTCTTGCTCCTCTGGGGTTAAATATCGCCGTCCTTTCTCATCAAACCAACTCAATCCCTCTCGCCCAAGCGGATCCGTCGGCAACACACACCGCCCTATCCCCAGCCCAATCTCAGGCATCCAGCAGGGTTCTTCTCGTTGCAACCGATACTGCCCTTCAATAAGCTTGTACACTTCAAAAGGCTCATGCTTGTCTCGTTGCCAAAACCTCGGATTGTAGACCACGTAGTAGAGCACCCCTAACCGAGCATAAATCTCCATCTTGTCGGTATATTCACCACCTGGAGTTTGCGACACAATCTCTAAAGTCAAAATGGGCGGGATCCCATTTTCCTCCCAAATGACATAGCTATTCCGAGATCCCTTTTCTTTCCGTCTTGGAACGCCCAGACTCAAAAATCCATCTGGAATGACGGGCACTCGCAAATTGGATCCCGTGGTGTGATAGATGCCCATATCCACGCCAAAATACCAGTCTTGACGGTCTTTCCAGATGTATTCCAGAAGAAACAGCAGGAGATTGGGAATCCAATTCTGGTCCTCGTTGTCCACAGGAGTCTCGTCAGAGCAGGGCAGCTCTTCACTGCTAGGCAGATGTTGGAGGTCAACGTCCAGCATGAGGGATCCTCCTGTATGGCCTAAGCTGCGATGTTTTGAGAATAGCACCACCCTTGAGGGGGATCTTTCAGGTCAGCATCTTGTGAATTGATTACAGCCCTGTCGCTAGTCGTCTACAATTTCAGAAACCGCGACTTCCCTTTCTAGCCGACTTAGAGAGCACAAGCCCTGTCGGCCCACGCAAGGGCTGCAACCTAGCTGGATTTGCATACGACAGTCAGGGTTCCAATGTGTTTTTTAGGCTCGATAGGGCATAGGGGTCAAGCACGATGCGCCGGTGCGATTTTTATTGGTTGAGCTCTCCGCTGCTGTTTTTGTTGCTGGTGGGCTGCACCCGTTCTGGCTCAGGGCTGCTGGTGATAGCTCCAACTCCTGTGCCCAGTCCTACAGAGGTGGCTCCCAGTGCAGACCCCGCCTCACAAGCCAGCTTAGATAGATTGTTGGCTTCGATTCCGGACAGGATCTCGATTACTCAAGCGCTGCGGATCCCGGCCCAGACGTTTGTCTTCCCGGCAGGGTTGGCGGGGCTGACGATTACCATCACCGGGCCAGGGGGCTTGGTTGTAGAGCTCACATTTACCCCCCAAGAGTTGGGCTGCAATGCCACGGGCACCGAATGTGCCATTTCTGCCACAACGCTGTTGTTGCCGCCGTTGGCTTTGGGTTCCTACCGTCTGACGTTTGTGGCCACCGATTTATCAGGTGTGACCTACACGGGCAGCAAGATCGTCTTGGTTGAAGCAGGGGATGATCTGCCTGCACCGCCGGTTCCACCGCCGCCACCGCCGCCGGTTCCACCCCCACCAGCACCGCCGGTTCCACCCCCGCCTGCACCGCCGGTTCCACCCCCACCACCGCCCCCAGTTGGGGTTCCTGCATTTGCCTCAACTCCAGTTGTGGGCAGCACGATTGATTTGGGATCCGCCACCCTCAACACCAATACCGGATCCCAGACTCTGACCCTTAGCAACACGGGTACGGCCAAGCTGAGTGTCGGAGCCGGTCAGCTAACCGGAACCCATCCTGGGGATTTCACCATTAGTCCCAATGCACCCGTTGGCATTGAG
>JAUQVK010000033.1:0-46960 GCA_039794845.1 Thermostichus sp. DRC_bins_24 | reverse complement strand
CTCGACAGGCCAAAGTGAGCGCGAATCTCGTGGTAGCAAAGGGATTGCAGCTTGAGGGCATTGACCATCTTTTCGGGTGTGTTCTGGTTAACCCAGTTCAACGCCTGCCCAAACGCCTCCGGAGTCGGATTGGTTTTGTGGTCTATAGATTCGGACACCTTGAGCTTGCAGGAGATGGTCAGGAGTTGGTTTATGTGATTTCATCCCGCTGCCGGCGGCGCATTCCTCCCGACCCCTCCTCGAAAGGGTAGGGTGCGGGGCTCCTGCTGCCCTGGCTGACATCCTTTGAGAGTTCGGGCTATATTCGTAGCCCAGAGGTGCGTTGAACTGGGCTTGTTGCACAAGGCTGGTGATGACCAACGCAATTAGCCCTTTTAAT
This sequence comes from Thermostichus sp. DRC_bins_24, assembly GCA_039794845.1. GTDB lineage: Bacteria > Cyanobacteriota > Cyanobacteriia > Thermostichales > Thermostichaceae > Thermostichus. The sequence goes on along the minus strand of JAUQVK010000033.1, from coordinate 46,581 downwards.
CTCGGAAGCCCATGCCGGTGTCAAACTTTGCGCAAGTTCCATCCCATCTTCATCAAAGTCCTGTGGGGATCGTCGTGCCGACGGTGATCGAGCAGTCCTCCCGCGGGGAAAAAGCCTTCGACATCTACTCTCGACTACTGCGGGATCGGATTGTCTTTCTGGGTCGGGCCATTGATGACAGCGCTGCTAACCTGGCGATTGCCCAGATGCTGTTTTTGGAGGCCGAGGATCCCACCCGAGATATCTACCTCTATATCAACAGCCCCGGTGGCTCCGTTTATTCCGGCATGGGCATTTACGACACCATGGAGTACATTCAGCCGGATGTGTGCACCATTTGCATGGGGGTGGCAGCAAGTATGGCGGCTTTCCTGCTTTGTGCGGGCGCTCCTGGCAAACGCATGGCCCTGCCCAACGCCCGCATCATGACCCACCAAAGTTCTGGACGGGCGGCGGGTCAGGCCACGGATATCGAGATCCAAGCCAAGGAGCTGTTGTTCATCGACGAACAGATCAACAAAATCATGGCAGATCGCACCGGCCAACCCTACGAGAAGATCAAAGCCGACAATGACCGCGACTTTTACATGAGTGCTGCCGAAGCCAAGGCCTACGGTCTGGTGGATAAGGTGCTGGAGCGGCAGTTTTTGCCCACCGATAAACGAACCCAGGCGATGGGCTCGTAAGTTGGTTGGACGATGGCCCGATGCGGATCATTGGCCTAACGGGGGGAATTGGCACGGGTAAATCCACCGTTGCTCAAATCTTGGAGCAACACGGGATCCCGGTTGCGGATGCGGATCAGTTGGCCCGACAAGCCTTGGCGACGGGATCCCCGATTCGAGAAAGGGTGCTAAAGCGCTACGGCGCCGGCATTCAAACTCAAGCTGGTGATCTGGACCGGGGACGGTTAGGGGAAATTGTGTTTGCGGATCCGGGTGAGCGGATCTGGCTGGAAGGGCAGATTCACCCTTTTGTAAAAACCCAATTGCAGCATTTCCTGAAGACCCAACAGGGATCCCCCACAGTTTGTTTGATGATTCCGTTGCTGTTTGAGGCCCACATGGAACCCTGGGTTGGGGAAATTTGGGTGGTTACCTGTACCCCAGAGCAGCAACGCCAACGTTTGGCCCAACGGCTGCTGCCACCGGGGCAAATCGAAGCTCGCATCGCCAGCCAGTGGCCTTTGGTGGAGAAAATTCGTCGTGCGAACGTGGTGCTGGACAATTCTGGATCTCTGGAGGATCTCCGTGAACAGGTGAGCCGGGCTCTGACGATTGCCCCACCCCGGCGGGCCGGATACAGTTACGGGTAAGGGATCCCGTCCCTATTGAGCCTGGATTGAGGGGGTGTGTATGCAAGAGGCGGAGGAGCGAATAAGGGAGCTTGTCCAGAGGATTGCGGCTGAGGTGATCAACCAATTGGATCCCTATTTGCAGGAGCAGTTAGAGAATCGTGAGTCTGATCCCCAACGGGCCAAACAAGCACAAGCTCTGGCAGCTGCACGGGAGAGCGAAATCAAGTCCTTACAAGAACGCAACCGCATTTTGCAGGGTCAGCTAGATCTCATGCAACTGCGTCAAGAGAAGCAACACCAGCAAATCCGCAGCTATGAAGCGGAGATCGAGCAACTTTACCAAGAAAAGCAACTGCTTGAGCAAATGATGCAAGAGTTGCCAGAGATGTATCGGCGCAAGTTTCAAGCCCGCATTCAACCCATTCGTGAGCGCATTGCCGCCATTCAGGCAGAAAACCGTCAGCTGCGGGTGGATCTCTACCAACTCAGCTACCACTTGTACCACCTGGATCAGCTCGACTCGCCGGGCTGGAGAGTGCAGTTGCCCCAGATGCCGCCTCCGCCTCCCCGGGATCCCTTAGCATTGCCTGCCTAAGGAATGGAATCGACTCCCTGGGGAAGAGTTGGCTCGTATCTTGCAACGGCAAGTTGAACATCCAATCTGCGCCGAAGGTTGTAATCGCTTGCCGCCGCCACTCCCCACCAGCCCGGAGCAGTGGAGCTTTTGCTGCTGAACAGTCAGGTACGCCCCCTCTCCTCCATCATTCCTCCCCCGATCCCGATCGACAGAACCCTGGCGGAAACTGAGCTGCTATCTGTTCAAAGAGCGGGCCATTCAGAGTTCCCAAGTTGCAGTGCAAGACTCGCGAAAAGGTTCCATCTTCCTTTTGTTCAAGATCGGAGGCCAACAAGGTTTTCACCTGGATCCCAGTTTGTTCATAGACATACTGTCGCCCCTGATTTTCTGTTTTCTCAGCAATGGTAAACACCTCTAAAATCTCCGCTCCGGCCTTGCGCACCGACTCGATTAAGGCCACCATTGTCCCACCTGTGCTGATCAAATCATCCACCAGTACCACCCGATCCGTCGCTTTTACCCCATTCAAATAAACCTGGACTGAGCCTTCTGGAATGTATTCATTGGCCAACGGGATCCCGATTTCTCCAGGGGCGCCTGTGGGGGTCCAACGGGCCAAGGTGCGCGGCAAATTGTAGCTAAGCAGAATATCAGAGATGATCATGGCGCCCCGATCTTCTTCCCCCACCCCCAGGGTGGCTTGGTGGGCTTGGGTGAGGTGTAGGCGACTAAGCAGACAGACGGCTGCCGAGAGATGCGGATGCAAGGGGGGAATGTTGTCAGTAATGGAGGTGGCAAAAAACTGAAAGGAGCGCCCTCCCTTTCCTGTAACCCTGTAGGTGGGTCGCCCATGAAAGTCAGCAATGACCCGTTGTAAGGCTTTGACCAGGACTTCTGGCGATGCAGCTGGATCCCCAGGGCTGAACATACGGTGCAATCTCAAGCAAGCTGAGGCCGATCTTGGGGGAAAAGGCAGATTCTCGTCAACTGAGGTGCACCGACTGCCGAACAGGAACCTCTTCCTCTCTGTGTAAGGTTCTGTGTAACGTTTGGGTCAATCGGCCAATCTGAGCCTGAGCCTGCAATTGTTCGTCAATCCAGTCCGCCAGTTCCCGCATGTAGAGGACCACATGAGCCGACCGGTGGCGCTGCACCGGCTCCAATCCTTTTTTAGCCAGGCGGGCCAAGATTACAGGGTCGCTGAGTTCTTCTAGGGCGGCGAAGTCTTCCGGCCGATCGAACCCCCATTCCGCCATCTTTTCAAACACATACCCCAGACGTAGGCCCGTCGCCGAGCAGCGCTGCTCCTGTTGCAAGGGATCCCGCAGGGCCAGGGCGGCAGTTCGATAGGCGGTTTGGGCGATGCTGCGCCAAGTGCCGCGGTGAATGCGCAAACTCAGCTGATCCCCGTCCCAGCCCAGGGCTTCTCGTACCAGCAGGCCGCAGTTACAGCGGGTGCTATCTTGCCAGCGATATTCCCTATCCCAAAAGCCCCAGCGCTGCGACTGGATGCGATCGGCTGTGCGGCGCAACAGGCTGGCCAACTCAGGTGTCGGGTACATAAGCCGAAGGCTGCCGGGCTCCAGCAGCAAGAAGACAGGTTGACTAGCTTTACTCTAATCGGTTTTTCCGCCGGGTTTCTTCCTCGAGAGAATATGAAAAGGACGGTTACAAAACTGACTGCAACCCTAGCAAGGGTGAAAAAAGCTGGCCTAGGCTGGGCAGCAAGAATCCACAATGGTCTGCAGGAGAGACAACCATGGTGCAGCTGATGCTAGGTGTGGGCTTATGGCTGGGACTGACCCTGTTGGCGCAATCGATCCCGCTGCTGGAAAAAATCGCATCCCGCCGTGCCGCTCACCGGAATGGGGGGCTCCTCAACCCCCACCGCCTGACGGGGCTGCCCTCCTCCCAATGGGATCCCTCTTGCCGGTATTTTTCCCGCTCCCCGTATTTACCCTGTGCCGTCAATCCCCTTGGCCCCTGCCGCTGCCGCCACTATGTTGCCCGGTCGGGGCACATTCACGGGCATACCCCCACTCGGCTGGGATCCCCTCCTGAGGGATAAGATGTGCGAGTGCCGAAACAGAAAGGATCCCCTTGTCCATGGGTGCCCTACCCGAGTTTGATTTCAGTCACTACTTCACCTACGCCGAAATCGTCGATTTTTTGCAGGCAGCAGCAGCGGCTTTCCCCCACCTGATCCGTCTAGAAAGCCTGGGTACCAGCCGCCAAGGGCGTGAGATCTGGCTGGCCACCCTCACGGATCAAACCACTGGCCCCGCCCTAGACAAACCCGCCTACTGGATCGATGCCAATACCCACGCAGGCGAAGTGACCGGCTCGGCCGTGGCCCTTTACACCATTCACCACCTGCTTAGCCAGTATGGTGCGGATCCCCAAGCTACCCGGTTGCTGCGGGGGTACACCCTCTACGTGTTGCCCCGCCTTGCGGTGGATGGGGCTGAACAATACCTGACCACCCCCCATGATTTCCGCTCCAGTCCTCACGCCTACCCGGATCCCGACAAAAAAGACGGCCTGCACCGAGAGGATATCAACGGCGATGGGCTGATTCTGCAGATGCGCCTGAGGGATGATTGCGGGGCCTGGAAGATCTCAGACAAGGATCCCCGCCTGATGGTGCGACGGGAGCCGGATGAATTTGGCGGTACCTACTACACCCTGCTCCCGGAAGGGCTGATTCACAACTTCGATGGCTACGACGTGCGCGTGGCCCCTCCGCTGGCGGGCATGGACTTCAACCGCAACTATCCCTTCGAGTGGGCCCCCGAGTCGGAACAAAAAGGGGCGGGGGCCTATCCCTTCAGCGAGCCAGAAACCCGTGCCGAGGCAGAATTTTGGCGCACCCACCGCAACATCAATGGCTTTGTTACCTATCACACCTTCTCGGCGGTGATCCTGCGGCCCTACTCCACCCATCCGGATGAGCATTTTCCGGTGGAGGATCTGGAAACCTTCCGGCTGATCGGCGAAAAAGGCACCCAACTGACGGGGTACGAATGTGTTTCCGTTTACCACAAGTTTCGCTATCACCCCAAACAAGTTCTGCACGGCGGTATGGATGACTATGGCTACGACCACTGGGGCTGGTTTGGCTTCACCACCGAACTGTGGGATCTGCCCACTGCCGCAGGGGTGCAAAAGGGAGACTACATCCAATGGTTTCGTCGCCATCCGGAAGCGGATGATCTGAAAATCCTGCGCTGGAACGATGAGCACCTGGGGGGTGAGGGGTTCGTGGATTGGCACCCCTTCGATCATCCCCAACTGGGGCCGGTGGAAATCGGCGGTTGGAAGGAAAAAGTCACCTGGGAAAATGCCCCGCCGCCGCTGTTGCCGGAGCTGTGTCGACGGCACTGTCAGTTCACCCTCGCCCATGCCTTGATGAGCCCCAAGCTGGCGCTGGCCAAAGCAGAGGTTCACCCCCAGGGATCCAATCTGTACAAGGTGATTGTGCAACTGGAAAACCAAGGGTTCTTGCCCACCCACACCAGCCAAAAGGCCCTGGAACGGCAGATTGTGCGACCGATTCAGGTGTCTGTGGAGTTGCCCGCCACCGCTTCAATCGTCATGGGCCAAGCCCAACAAAGCCTGGGCCATTTGCAGGGGAGAGCCAACAAAGCCTTTGTCAAAGCCTTCACCGACACGGGAGAAATCGACTTTCGGCGCAAGTTGGAATGGGTGATCCGCGCCCCGGCCGGCACCCACCTGCAGATCGTCGCCAGGGCAGAACGGGCGGGAACGGTGAAAACCGAATTACACCTGCCCTAGCATTTCCCCAGCCATCCCACAGCCGTGGTCTATAATCCTGCCAACCCTTGTCCTGTGGCCATGACCGATTCAACCTCTGGTTTTGCTCATGCTGATTTGCTCCGTGTGGAAGAGTTGCGGGTTTACCTGCCCAGCCGTACCGATGGCTCCCGGCAGGCGGTGGTGGATGGGTTATCCTTTCGGCTGCAGGCCGGTCAAACCCTGGGAATTGTGGGGGAATCGGGATCCGGCAAAACCATGACCGCCCTGACCCTGATCGGTCTTTTGCCCAGCCAAGCAGAGGTGCAGGGGAACATCCGCTTTCAAGGCCCGCAGGGAACCGTGGATTGGCTGGCCTTGGATCCCCGTCAACGGCGCGCCTATCGCGGATCCCAGATTGCCATGATCTTCCAGGAGCCGAGCACCGCCCTCAACCCCCTCTACACCTGTGGCCAGCAACTGCGGGAAACCCTGCGCACCCATACCGCCCTAACACCGGAGCAAATTCGCTCCCAAGCCATTCGCCTGTTTGAAGAAGTCCAGCTCTCGCCCCAACTGCTGGAGCGCTACCCCCATCAACTCTCGGGCGGCCAAATTCAACGGGTGGCCATCGCCTGCGCCATTGCCTCCAACCCAAAACTCTTGATCGCGGATGAGCCGACTACTGCCCTGGATGTAACGGTACAAGCGGAAATTCTGCGCCTGCTGGCCAATTTGCAACAGCAACGGCAGATGGCAATCCTGTTTATTACCCACGACCTCAGCTTGGTGGCAGAACTGGCGGATCAGGTGGTGGTGATGTACCGGGGCAAAGCGGTGGAACAGGCGGACGTGGAGCAGGTGTTTCGGGATCCCCAGCATCCCTACACCCGCGGCCTGTTGGCCTGTCGGCCCGTGTTGGATCGGCGGTTGCGGCGGCTACCAGCATTGCAGGATTTTCAGGAAGAGAGCCAGCCGGGATCCCTGTCGGTTGAGCAGCAGTTACGGCGGGTGGAGGTTACGGCGGCAGAAGAAGAAGAACGGCGGCAGAGATTACAAAGTCAGCCCCCCCTCCTGCAGGTGCGAGAGTTGCGCACCCACTACGCCATGCGCCAAGGGCTGTTTCGTCGCCAGGTGGGGGAGCTGCGGGCGGTGGATGGCATCAGCTTTGACCTGTATCCGGGCGAAACCCTCGGCTTGGTGGGGGAATCGGGCTGCGGCAAAACCACTCTGGGGCGTACCCTGCTGCGCCTGATCCGCGCCAGTTCCGGCCAGGTGATCTACGACGGCGATGATCTGCTGCAGTTACCAGCCGCGCGTCTGCGGCGGTTGCGACGGGAGATTCAGCTGATCTTTCAAGACCCGGTCGCTTCCATGGATCCGCGTATGTCGGTGGGGGAAACCGTGATGGAGCCGATGTGGCTGCACCGAATCGGGGAGAACGCCTCAGCTCGGCGGCAACGGGCCAGACGCCTGTTTGAGCGGGTGGGGTTGGATCCCGAGTCGTTGGATCGCATGCCCCATCAGTTTTCGGGCGGGCAACGGCAGCGGATCTGTATTGCGCGGGCTTTGGCCTCGGAGCCCCGTTTGATCGTCTGCGACGAGGCAGTGTCCTCTTTGGATGTATCGGTTCAGGCGCAGGTGCTGAACTTGCTTAAAGATCTCCAGGAGGAGTTGGGACTGACCTACCTGTTTATCTCCCACGACCTGAGTGTGGTCAAGTTCATGAGCGACCGCATCATGGTCATGAACCGAGGGCGGATCGAAGAAATTGGCCCTGCAGCCGAGATCTATTTACACCCTCAACAGGACTACACTCGCCGCCTCATTGCCGCCATTCCGAAAGGGGATCCGAAACAGCGCACCCATTTACCCCAAACCGGATGAAGCAATTCCCATGCATTTTGAAACCCTGGCCATTCACGCCGGCAGAGGCATCGACCCCAGCAGCGGCGCGGTGATCCCCCCGATTCACCTCTCCACCACTTTCTGGCGGGATCCCTTGTCGGCCCCCCGGCCCGACTACCTCTACACCCGAGAAGGCAACCCCAATCGGGTGGCTCTGGAGCAGTGTTTGGCGTCTTTGGAGGGGGGATCCGCAGCAGCTGCCTTTGCTTCTGGCTCAGCGGCAACTTTGGCCGTCTTGCAAACCTTGACCACTGGCGATCAGGTGTTGCTGCCCAAAGATGTTTACTATGGCACCTTCAAAATCGCCCAGGGGATCCTGGCCCGTTGGGGATTACGGGTGGAGCGGGTGGATATGACGGATCTGCACCAGGTGACAGCCGCCTTGCGCCCCCCTACGCGCCTGGTGTGGATCGAAACCCCCTCCAACCCGATGCTAAAAGTGACGGATATTGCCGCCATCGCCGAGTTGGCCCATCGTCACGGGGCCCGTTGTGTGTGCGACAACACCTGGGCCACCCCTTTGTTACAGCGTCCGCTGGAGTTGGGAGCCGACTGGGTGGTTCACTCCACCACCAAATATCTGAACGGCCACAGCGATGTGTTGGGTGGGGTGGTGATCACGGCTGCACCCGATCCAGAGTCGGATCCCAGCTGGCAAACCCTGCGCCAGATCCAAAGCAACGGTGGAGCCGTACCTTCCCCCTTCGAGTGCTGGTTGACCCTTCGCGGCCTGCAAACCCTGCCCTATCGCATGGGGGGCCATTGCCAAAACGCCCTGAAGTTGGCGCACTTCTTGCAGTCTCACCCCGCTGTTGAGGCGGTTCACTATCCGGGGTTGCCCGCTCATCCTGCCCATGCCCTCGCCCAAACCCAGATGAAAGCCTTCGGGGGAATGTTGTCTTTTCAGGTGTGCGGGGGTCGCCCCGAGGCGGTGCAGGTGGCCGCTCGGTTAAAGCTGTTTACCCATGCCACCAGTTTGGGGGGGCCAGAGAGCTTGATCGAACATCGGGCTTCGGTTGAAGGCCCTGATTCTGGGACTCCAGAGAATTTACTGCGGGTTTCGGTGGGTTTGGAGCACCCCGAGGATCTGATCGCAGATTTGGCCCAGGGGTTAGAGGTCCTGGGCAGCAAGCCGCTGCTGTAGGGGAGCCAGCCCGGCCACCTCGACAAACTGCTCATTGTGTACCCGCGGGGGCAGGGTGGCCGAGTTTGGCCAAACCTTGAGGTCAGAGCAGGGACAAGGCCCGATGGCGGTAGCTGTGGTAGCCGGTAGAGGCACCGGCAAGCCGCAACGACCACAGGAGCCAATCTCCCACGCGGGGCTAAGCAACTGACCCAAAGACTCATGGGTGCCCTCCAGGTAGCACCGCCAGGGATCCGCGCTCATGCACTGCCAACTGTGCTGAAACTCTTGGCTAAGGGATCCCAAGCCAAGCACAGACCGGGGTTGAATGCGCTCGCTGCCGCCCGGATGTTCGCATACCACCCCCTTGCCCAACTGTAACCAACAGGCCACATAGGCTTTCACTTGGCTTGGGGCAGCCATAGGCAAACCTCGCAACTGCAAACGACCCGGACAGGCCCCCGCTTGGGATCCCTGCTCAAGACGATCTTAATCTTAAATCTTAACCAAGCCCAGGCCCGCGTCAGGGCGCTCGGGGCAGAAGCAAGCCCATCTGCAAGACCGTGAGAAAGGCGGTGCCCCTGCCACCACAACCGGTTCGGGAAAAGGAAAATCCCGGTATAGGGCATCACAAAAACTTCTCAGATCCGGGTCCTTTTCGCGGGAGATTTGCAATGGGGGTAAAATTAAGTAAACTTTGAGTCGTAAAGCTTTGGACTCCTTGTCAGGATATTTAATAAAACGCTTTATCTGCAGTTCGGGCTGCACTCTGACCTATGGCTCGCATACTCGTCATTGAAGATGATCCTTCTATTCTGGATATCCTGCGCATCAACCTGGAGTTGGCGGGCTACGAAGTGGTGAAGGCCAGCGATGGGGTACGCGGACAAGCGATGGCTCTGCAAGTCATCCCCGACCTGATCATCCTCGACCTGATGCTCCCCCAAGTGGATGGCCTGACCATCTGTCAGCGGTTGCGTCGGGAAGAACGCACCAGCGAGATTCCCATTCTCATGCTCACCGCCCTCGGGCAAACCCAAGACAAGATCGAGGGCTTTAACGCCGGCGCCGATGACTACCTGACCAAGCCCTTCGAGGTACAGGAGCTCTTGGTGCGGGTACGGGCCCTTCTGCGCCGTTCCGATCGGATCCCCCAGACGGCCAAGCACAGCGAAATCCTCAGCTACGGGCCGCTCACCCTGGTGCCGGAGCGCTTTGAGGTGTTGTGGTTTGGCAAAACCATCAAGCTCACCCACCTGGAATTTGACCTGCTCCACTGCCTGATGCAGCGCCACGGGCAGACGGTTTCCCCCAGCGAGATTCTGCAGGAAGTGTGGGGTTACGAGCCCGATGACGACATCGAAACCATTCGCGTCCACATCCGCCACCTGCGCACCAAGCTGGAGCCGGATCCGCGCCACCCGCAATACATCAAGACCGTTTATGGGGCGGGCTACTGTCTGGAGTTGCCCAACATTGCCGATCCCGGCCAACTGGAGCCCGAGCTGGCGAAGGAATCCCTCAAGTAACCCCTAAGGACGCTGTTCACAGCAACTGCTAATCTAGGGGATGCCCTGCTGCGGATCCCCAGTTGAGTCTTATGTCGAGCCCAATTCAGTATTTGATGTGCCCACCCGATCATTATGAGGTGGACTATGTGATCAACCCCTGGATGGTGGGGAATGTGCATCGGTCTTCGCGGGAACGAGCGGTGCAGCAGTGGCAAGCCCTGTACCAGCAGCTCTGCCAACGGGCGCAGGTGCATCTGGTGGATCCCGTGCAGGGGTGGCCGGATATGGTTTTTACCGCCAATGCCGGCTTAATTCTCGGATCGACGGTGGTGCTAAGCCGTTTTTATCACCCCGAACGGCAGGGGGAACAACCCCATTTCAAGGCTTGGTTCGAGGGTCGGGGCTACACGGTCTATGAATTGCCGCCGGCTCTGGCCTTTGAAGGGGCGGGAGATGCCCTGTTGGATCGGGCGGGGCGTTGGCTGTGGGCGGGCTATGGCTTCCGCTCCATGCTGGAATCTCACCCCTACCTGGCCAAGTGGCTGGAGATTGAGGTGCTGTCCCTGCGGCTGGTGGATGAGCGCTTTTACCACCTGGATACCTGCTTTTGTCCCCTTTCAGAGGGGTATTTGCTCTACTATCCGGCGGCTTTTGATGCCTATTCCAATCGCCTGATCGAAATGCGGGTACCCCCAGAGAAGCGGATCCCGATTCAAGAAGCAGATGCGATTCACTTTGCCTGCAATGCCGTGGATGTGAACGGCACGATCCTGGTGAACCGGGTCAGCCCTGAGCTGGAGGCCACTCTACAGGAGCGCGGCTTCTCGGTGGTGCAGACGGAGCTGACGGAGTTTCTGAAGGCGGGGGGAGCGGCCAAGTGTTTAACCCTGCGCCTCAACGAAGCCGTAGCTCCCCAAACGGATCCGGTGGCTACAGTGTTGAGCCGAACGGTGACTTTGCAGGGGCATTTGGTGGATAGCGCCCTGCTCACCAACGCCATCGATTGCATTGTGGACAACGGCGGCAGCTTCCAGATCCTCAAGTTTCAGTTGGGGGAAACCCGGCAAAGCACCTCGACGGTGGAGTTATCGGTCTCTGCCCCTACCGAGGAAACGCTCGATACCATCCTCAGCGCCCTGATCGAGCGGGGAGCGCAATTGCCGGAGCAAACCCATCAGGATGCGCGCCTAGAACGGGTGCAAAAGGCCGGGGTGGCCCCGGATGACTTTTATGTCACCACCATTTATCCCACTCAGGTGCGGGTGGCGGGCCAGTGGATCCCGGTGCAGCGACAGCGGATGGATGGGGTGATCGTGGTGAGGGGATCCGAAGCCTATTGCACCCTAATTCGGGATTTGCAGGTGGGGGATGCGGTGGTTTCGGGGGTGGAAGGGATCCGCACCCTGCGCCAGGCCAGCAAAGAACGGGGATCCCAGGAATTTACCTTTATGGGATCCGGGGTCTCCAGCGAGCGGCGGGTGGAGATCCTGGTGGAACAGATCGCCTGGGAACTGCGGCAGATCAAGGAGCGGGGCGGCAAAACCGTGGTGGTGGCTGGGCCGGTGGTCATCCATACAGGTGGGGGATCCCATTTGGCCAGCCTAATCCGGGAGGGCTATGTGCAGGCCCTTTTGGGGGGCAACGCCATTGCCGTGCATGATCTCGAACAGAACCTTTACGGCACCTCGCTGGGGGTAGATCTGGTGCGGGGCAATGCCGTTAAGGGGGGCCACAAGCATCACCTGAAAACCATTAACCTGATCCGCAAGTACGGCAGCATCCAGGCGGCGGTGGAAGCAGGGGCAATTACGGCGGGGGTCTTTTACGAGTGCATTCGCGCCCGGGTGCCCTTTTCTTTGGCCGGGTCGATTCGGGATGATGGGCCGCTGCCGGATACGGAAATGGACCTGGTGAAGGCCCAACAGGATTATGCCCGCCTGATCCAGGGGGCGGATATGGTGTTGATGCTCTCCAGCATGTTGCACTCGATTGGGGCGGGCAATATGACCCCGGCGGGGGTGAAGCTGATCTGCGTGGATATCAACCCGGCGGTGGTAACCAAACTGGCGGATCGCGGATCCCTGGAATCGGTGGGGATCGTTACGGATGTGGGCCTGTTCCTGAGCTTGCTGGTGCAGCAGTTGGCCCGTTTGGGGCAGGTGTACAAGCGGCCTGAACCGGTTCTGGTCTCTCGTTAGCGGGTCTGGGCAGATCTCAACCTGTAAAGGATGGCCTGGATTAGCCTACTGACGGATTTTGGCCTTCGGGATCCCTATGTCGGCATCATGAAAGGGGTGATCTTCTCCATTGCCCCTCAGGCTCGGCTGATGGACCTCACCCACGGGATCCCACCTCAAGATGTGGCGGCAGCTCGCTTTGCCCTGATGACCGCCCACCCTTACCTACCGCCAGGAACCATTCAACTGGCGGTGGTGGATCCGGGGGTGGGGGGGGCTCGGCGTGGCATTGCCCTGCAACTTCCAACCGGCTATCTGGTCGGCCCTGACAATGGCTTATTCAGCGGCATTTTGTCCCAATCTGCGGTTTTGGCCGCTGTAGAACTCAACAACCCCACCTACTGGCGTAGCCGCAACCCCAGCCGCACCTTTCACGGGCGGGATATTTTTGCCCCCGCTGCTGCCCACTTGGCCAACGGGATCCCCCTACGGGAACTGGGGGATCCCCTCAACCCAGCGGAACTGATCAAGCTGGATTGGCCAGAACCGGAGCAGCTGACGAACGGATGGCGCGGGGTGATTCAGGCCATCGATCACTTCGGCAACGGCATCAGTACCCTACCCGGGCAGGTTCTGGAGGGGCGTTCCTGGAGGGTGATCCTCCAAGGGATCCGGATCCCATCCGGTCATACCTTTGCCGAAGCTGCCGCCGGAGAGCTGATCGCCCTGGTGGGTAGCTCCGGGTGGGTGGAAATCGCCATGAACCGGGGCAATGCCAGCCGGGCTTTGGGGCTGAAAGTGGGGGATGAGATCCGAGTGGAATGGGTGTAAGCCGGCTTCCTTAACTCATCAGGCAGACTGACCTTCGACAGACACCGCTGTCGCTTCTGGAGTTTCCCCAGTGGTACCCACCTGTACCTTCACCACGCGAGCCGTTTCCGCCTTGGGCAGGGTGATGGTCAAGAGTCCATCGGTATAGTGAGCGGTCACGGCTTCCGGCTGGATCCGTCGCTGCAACTTAATGATCCGTTGGAAGGAGCCGGGCTGGATCTCTTGGTAGCGCAGCTCTCCCTGGAGGGTGGGCAGTTTCATCTCCCCTTTAATCCCCAGTTGATGGGGGGTGGCCTCAATATCCAGGCTATTGCGGTCGGCAGAAGGGATCAGCAACTGAACGGTGTAATTTTCGGAGGTTTCCCAAACTTGTAGGGCAGGGGAAAAGTGAGAAGGATGGGATTCGCGCAGGGATCCTCGAACCGGCAGATCCAACATTCGGTTCAACTCCCGCTGCAGGGATCCGATCTCCAAAATAGGGTTAAAACGCAGTTCGGGCATGATGACCTTCCTCAGAGATGGGTAGTGGTTAGTGGTGGCTAATAGACTCAGTTTTGACGCAAAAAATGGGATCACTCACTTGGGAGATGATCAACGGAAACGCTCAACCGGATTTAACTTACTCCTGTTGGCCCTTAATGCTGATAGCTAATCGAGAAAAACAGACAACCGAGAGATTTAATTTAAGATTTACCCTGGTTGAGCATTCCACCTTTGACTATAAAAAAATGGCAATGGCTCCGCTGGGTAGAAACCGATCCCCAGCAGAGAGGATTTCCACACCCTTTGGGGATGCTCTGGGGTGAGGATGTTCAGCAAAAACAGCTATCTTTTGGAAATGATCCTAGGCTTTGGCTACATTCAGTTGCTTTCCCTTTGCCGGTATGCTTGTCCCCATTCAGTTTCAGGTTAATGGTCAGTCCTACGGTGAATCGGTTTGGCCCGGAACCAGTTTGCTCAGCCTGTTGCGGCGGCTGGGGTGGGTGGGGGTACACCGCGCCTGTGAGTCGGGAGATTGTGGCGCTTGCACGGTGCTGCTCGACGGGGATCCCATCCACAGTTGCCTCTATCCGGCGGTGCGTTTGCAGGGGCAGGCCATCACCACCATCGAAGGGCTGGCCAAGGAGGGGGAATGGGATCCGATGCAGGCCCGGTTTTTGCAGGGGCAAGGGTTTCAGTGCGGCTTTTGCACGCCGGGGATGATCCTCAGTGCCCGCAAGCTTTGTGAAGAGGGGATCCCTTCCGAAGCAGAATTGCGGGAGCGGCTGCGGGGGAATCTTTGTCGTTGCACGGGCTATCAAGCCATTCTGGAGAGCATTCAAGGGATCCCTGCCGAGATTCCCGAATGGGTTCTGGAGGATGAGCCGGGATCCGGTCAAGGCCCTCAAAGTGTGGGGCGCAACCTTCCCAAGCAAGACGGCCCGGAGATCGTATCCGGTCAAGCAGCCTACACCGGCGACTTCACCCCTCCAGGGCTACTGCATTTGCGCCTCTTGCGTTCCCCCCATGCCCATGCCCGCATTCAGGCGATCCACACCGCAGCGGCTGCGGCCTTGCCGGGGGTAGTGGCGATCTTCACCCATCAGGAGGTGCCGCGACGTATTTACAGTACAGCGGGGCACTCGGAGCCGGTGCCGGATCCTTTGGATCGCTTTGTCTTGGATGAAAAGGTGCGCTTTGTCGGGGATGGGGTAGCGGCAGTGGTGGCGGAGTCGGTGGCCATTGCCGAGCAAGCCTGTCAGCTCATTCAGGTGGAGTATGAGATTCTGCCCCATGTGCTGGATCCCCTAGAGGCCATGAAGACGGGATCCCCTACCATTCACGATGAGCCAGAAGCCCGACAAATTTACAATGCCAGCCGTAACTTGGCTGGATATGTCTGCTTGCAAACCGGGGATCCGGAGCAGGGGTTTGCCGAGGCGGATCTGATCCTGGAGAACACCTATCATCTGCCCGCCGTGCAGCACGCCCATTTGGAACCCCATGTCAGCACCAGTTGGCTGGAAGAAGATGGCAGCTTGGTGGTGCGCTCCAGCACCCAAGTTCCCTTTCATTGCCAGCGGGTACTTTCCGAGATTTTCGGGATCCCCCGCGATCGGATCCGAGTGATCAAGGGCAAAATTGGCGGGGGCTTCGGCAACAAGCAAGAAATTCTCACGGAACCCCTCTGTGCCCTGGCCACCCTGAAAACCGGACGTCCCGTGCAATGGGAACTCACCCGACAGGAGGAATTCACCGCCACCAACAGCCGCCATGCCATGCAAATCCGCGTCAAAACCGGTGTGAAAGCGGATGGAACCCTGACGGCCCAGGAGATCACCGCCTACGGCAATGCCGGCGCCTATGGCAACCACAGCCAGACGGTGGTGTTTTTGGCAGGCTATGTACCCTTAGGGCTGTACCGCTGCCCCCACAAACGCTTTGAAGGCTTTGCCGTCTATACCAACTCCATGCCGGGGGGAGCCTTTCGGGGCTATGGGGCCACCCAGGGTACCTTTGCCATGGAATCCCAGATGGATGAGATCGCCCACAAGTTGGGGTTGGATCCGATCCAGTTGCGCCTCAAAAATGTCATTCAACCGGGGGATCCCCTCAGCTTGGGGTACCGAGAACAACCGGATGCCGACCTGAAAGATTCCCATTTCAACTTGATCGGCAGCTACGGCCTCAAGGATTGTTTTGAGAAGATCCAAACCGCCTTTGCCACCCCCCTACCCGCCCCCGAGGGATCCCGTCGGTTTGGACGGGGTATCGCCATTTCCATGCAGGGGAGTGGCCTTTCCAAGATTCACATTGCTGGCATGAAGCTAAGTCTGCAGCCAACGGGCCGGATCCTGATGCGCAGCGGCGCCGTGGATGTGGGTACCGGATCGGATACCACCTTGCGCCAAATTGCCGCCCAGGTGCTGGGGATCCCCTTGGATCAGATTGACCTGATCGCCGCCGATACGGGGCAAACCCCCTTCGATGCCGGATCCTACGCCTCCGCCACCCTATTTATTTCTGGCCAAGCCAGCCGCCGCGCCGCCCAAGCCCTGCGGGACAAACTGATCCACGCGGCGGCCCAAAGGTTACAGACGGATCCCAGTGAAGTGGCTTTTACTTGGGGGCGTTTTTCCGCCCCCCAGGGATCCCTGAGCCTACAGGAGTTGGCCCAAGCCACAGCGGAGCCGATTGAAGTGGAACTGCACCATGCCGCCGATGAATCTTCCCTGACCTTTGCCGTCGCCGGGGTGGAAGTGGCGGTGGATCTGGAAACGGGGCAGATTGAGCTGCTCAAGAGTGTGCAGGCCATTGACTTGGGTAGGGCCATCAACCCGCGCATCTGTCATGGGCAAGTGACCGGCGGCACCGCCATGGGCATTGGCTATGCCCTTTCCGAAGCGTTAATCCGGGATGAACAGGGCCAGATCCTTAACCCCGGTTTTCGCTACTACCGCATCCCCACCGCCAAGGATGTCCCGCCCATGGAAGTGCACCTGATTCAACAGGCGGATCCCTACGGGCCATTCGGAGCCAAGGGGGTAGGGGAAATCACCACCAACTGCACCGCTCCCGCTATTGCCAATGCCGTCTTTCAGGCCACCGGCCTCCGCTTTCGCCAACTGCCCCTCACCCCGGAACGGGTGTGGCAAGGGATCCAATCCAGCGCTTCCCACTCAGCCTAGTGGGGGCAAGGGATCCCTCGTCGATGAGTGAGGTTGTTTGTCTGGCTTGGGTTCCGGCGAGGTGGGAACTTGACCCAACTCCATCGGCTCGGTACGGTTTTGAATCCAGGCAAAAACAGCGGCGGATCCCAGCAAGATCAAGGTGATCCCGGTTACCAACTGCAACATGATGCTGTAACGCATGCTGACCTCCTCACGCCAAATCGAAGTGCTCGATGTGCACATGGGTTACGGGAACCTCAAGCTCAAACAAGGCGCGCTCCACCGCATCCATCATCACGGGTGCGGCACAAATAAAATATTGCCGACTTCCCCGATGCAGCGGAATGTATTTTTCCAGAAGGGCACGATCCACATAGCCTGTTTCTCCCTTCCATTCTTCCGTGGCCTGGCGCAACACGTACACAAGGGTTAGATCCAGCTTCTCCTTCAGGCCCTCCAATTCTTCCCGATAGGTCACCTCCTCCCAGGAAGGCGCCGAATAAATCAACAAAAACGGGCGGTCGTCTTTTCGTTCGGCAGCGGTTAGCAACATGCTGTAAATCGGGGTAATGCCCACCCCCCCGGCAATCAAGACAAAGCCAGCACTGTCCCAGTAGCGTTCTGTGGTGAAGACCCCGTAGGGGCCATCCAAATAGGCGCGGGTACCCGGTTTTACGTCTTTGATGCGGCGGGTGAAATCGCCAATCGCCTTAATGCCAAACTCGATGCGATCCGCACGATCCCCACTCGAAGACATGGAAAAAGGGTGTTCCCGCATGCTGAAGGGGGTGATGTTCAAAGTCAGCCAGGCAAACTGACCGGGCTGGAAGGTAAACCCATCGTGGCCCAGGGGCTTGAGGGCCAGCGTCCAGACGTTGCCCCGTTGAGGGATCACCTCCTCGACCACGTAGGGCTTTTGGGTCATCATCCAGGGCTTCACCAAACGGACGTAGAGGATCAACCACAAAGACACCAGCATAAACCCCGTCCAGAGCACAGCCTTCCAAAACAGCCCCAGATAGTTGCCCACCCCCACGGCGTGTCCAAACCCCAACCCCACCGCCAACACAGCCAAAATGCTGTGGGAAGCCCGCCACGGTTCGTACGGGATCCGCAACGGCTTGCGCCAAAGGGTGGTTACCACCATCGCCAAAAAGGCCAACGTGCCCAATACCGCCATGCGGGCCCGCCAAGGAGCCTGGGGGAAGTTCAGCAGTTGCAAGCTTTCGGGCTGAATGATGAAGAGAATGAGCGGATGCACCAGCACCATGACAAAGGCCACCAAAGAGGTGTAGCGATGGAACTGCAGCAGAATATCGATGCCGTAGGAAGACTCAATGCGGTTCACCCGAGCCGTCAGGACAAATTGCAGCGCCATCATCGCCAGCCCAATGAAGCCCAACGCCACGGAAAACTCCAGCCAAAAGCCCCGCCCTGTCGGCACCGGGTACAAGAGCAACACCAGCAGCGGGAACAGCGTTAGGGCAATATAGGCCACGATCCAAAGGGTGGCAACGGCGATGGGATTGTGCATCAGCAGCCGTCTCATGATTAGCCTCCTTGAGCGTGCAACAGGCAATACCTGCCCATGCTAAAGCAGCAAGGATTTCCCTTAGCCAAGAGCCCCCTGTCGAAAAGCCCCAAAGCAGGGATCCCTTGGCCAGCAAACAAGGAGCCTTTTCTTCAGGCAATCCGTACAAATCTCGGCGGGGCAATATCTTCCACAATCGGGATCCGCACCGCCACGACCTCTCCTTCGGCATCGCTCTCAAAGCTCAGGCTCAGGGGCAAGAGACGATTTTCTGTGGATTGAAATCGGGTACTGAAGGTTTCGCCGTTGTAGGGCTCCAATGGGTAGGTGCGGCCATCGTAGGTTTGCCAAAGGCGACCCTCAGTCTGGGTGATGCTGAAGCTGCCGTAGCCGGGGTGTTGAAACTGGCCCACATAGTTGTCCAGGGGATGTTGGGGCACAGCATTGGGATCCCGCCCCGCCCAAAAGGCTTGTTCCGCTGCGGCTGCCTGCTGGGCAAATTGAGCGGCCACCGTTTGGCCATAGGCCACTCGGGATCCCACCTGGGGCTGACCGAGCAACCGATCCAAAGCCACCAAAGTCCCGACGGTATTGGCATTGCTGAGGTTCAAGTTGGTTAGTACCGCCACTGCCAGCCGCTGCGCCGGGATAAAAGCCATCGTGGTGCGATAGCCATTGAAGGAGCCACCGTGAGAGAGCATCACTTCTGAGCCGATTTGGCTTTGCATCCAACCCAGCCCGTAGGTTGCCAACCCCCCACCCACCACTGAAACGGCTGCCCCAACAGCCATGTGGGGGCGATGGATCCACCTCAAACTGGCCGGCGAAATGAGAGGCGTACCTTCCCAAACTCCCCCCGCCAGTTGCAGTTGCAGCCAACGCATCAGATCAGACGCAGTGCTATAAAGTCCGGCGGATGGGGCAATGTAGCGGGTATCGCAGTGGGGAATGGGTTGGATTTCCCCTTCGACCCAGCCATACCCCTGTGCCAACCGCCCGGTGGCCAAGGCTTCTCGACGAGAAAAGGTGCTATCCACCATGCCCAAGGGATCCAACCAATGCTCTTGGATGAGGTCTTCGTAGTCGCGGTCGGTGAGGATTTCCAAAAGGGCCCCGGCACAGGTGTACACAATGTCTTGGTACTGAAACTCGGTGCGAAAGGGCTGAGAGGGATCAAAGTAGGCCAGACGTTTCAGCAGTTTCTGTCGATAATCCCGCCCGCTACCGGGGAGATCCCGCCCTACTCCCTCGGCCAGCAGGTTTTCGTGGTAGGGCAAACCCGTACGGTGGCAGAGCATATCCGTCAGGGTCATCAATCGGGTTGCTTCTTCATCCAGCAAGCGCAACTCTGGCCAGTAATGGCGCACCGGCTCTTGCCAACCAACCTGTCCGTTATCCACAAGGCTCCCGGCCAGACCCGCAGTAAAAGACTTGGTTGTAGAAGCCACCAGGCAGAGGGTGTTGCAGGTGAAGGGTTCTTGTGTGGCCAGATCCCGGTAGCCAAACTCAAATTGGGAGATCTCCCCATTTGCCAGCACTGCCACCGCTAGGCCCGGTAGTTGAAAGGCCTCAAAAACCTGAACCAAATCTGCCTGTAAGTGTGCCTGTAAATCCACAACTGCTTACCAATGCGAGTCCATCAGTGTAAATCCTCCAGCAAGCGACTGAATCTCCAGGTTGTCCAGATGGGATCCCAGGATGCTCTTCTCTACAAGCCAGTCAAGCCCCTTGATACACTAGGTGCAAGTTTTTGGCAGAACCCATATGACCCTTGCCAAATCACCCCCCTTAACCTTAGAAGACTTTCTCAAGTTGCCCGAGACAAAGCCAAAGAATGAATATATTGATGGCCATGTGAGCCCAAAACCTGTACCCAAGTCTCGTCACTCACGGCTGCAAGGGAAACTCATCCATGCAATCAACGAAGTGAGCGAGCCAGAACAGATAGCTTATGCCTTTCCAGAGCTGCGATGTACTTTGGGGAACGGTCTATTGTTCCAGATATTGCCGTGTTTCTCTGGCAACGGATCCTGCTTGGTGAAAACGGAGAACCTCTGGATGATGTTTGGATGGCTCCCGATTGAGTGATCGAGATTTTATCCCCTGAGCAAAGCTCAAACCGAGTGACAGGAAATATACTCCACTGCCTCAGGCATGGCTGCTGTCTGGGTTGGCTGATTGATCCTGAAGATTGTTCGGTCATGATTTTTCAGCCGGATCGGCTACCGGATTTGTTGCGCGATGGCCAGAGATTGGTTGTTTTGCAAGACATTCCGTTGATGCTGACCGCAGAAGACGTGTTTGGCTGACTACAGATGAAAAGACCGTGAATGTTTGGCTTGGGTTCAAGGTCAGGTTACCGTTCCTTCCAAGCCTGGCTCCAACGGCGCAAGCGAGTGGTGGCTGCCCAATAGAGCAGTTGGATCCCGAGACTGGTGACCACGATCAGCGTAGACATTGCCGCTGCCGAAGCCGTATTGCCGGCATCATCCATATTGACCACCGCCACAGAAGCCAAGCGCAAGTTGGGGGGATACAAGAAAATCACTGCTGAAACCGTTACCATCGCCTGCACAAAGAAAAAGGTACCAATCTGTAAAATGGCGGGCAAACATAGGGGCGTGGTCACTCGCCAAAAAGTGCGGTAGAAAGGTACACCCAAAGAGGATCCCACCGCTTCAAATTCGGGATCCAATTGTTTGAGGGCGGTGCTGGCGGTGAGAAAACTAACGGTGTAGAAGTGGATCACATTGCAAATGACCAGTAAGCTCATGGTGCTGTAGAGGCCATTAAAGGGGTTGGGGATCCCTGCCCAACTGGGGGTATTAAAAAAGAAAATGTAGGCCAAGCCCAGTACCAATCCTGGCAGCGCCACCGGCAGCGTAGAGGCAAAATAAATCAAAGAGCGCAACTTTGGCCATTGCCGACTTTTTTCCACCAAATAGGCACTAATGAACACGATGATCGTGCCAAAAAGTGCTGTGTAGGCCGACATGCGCAAGCTATTCCAATAGGCAGGATACCCACCCCCCGGTGCGGCATTGAGGTTGTAGTGGCGGAAGCTGAGGGTGAGCTGATAGGGCCATACCCGCACCAACGAGGCCACCAACAACGCCCCCAGCACCGAAAGAATTGCCCCCGCTACCAGCACACAAAAAATCAGGGATCCCCAATCTAGCCAGGGGTTGGGACGAGGTTGATAGGGCACCACCCGACTGCCCACCAAAGCCACCTGCCGCTGTTGAACCAGCCGATCCACCCCAAAAGCGATCACCGTCGGCACCAACATCAACACGCTGATCGTGGCGCCCATTACCAAATTTTGCTGGCCGATCACCTGCTTGTAGATATCCGTCGCCAAGACGTTGTAGTTGCCCCCCACCACCTTGGGCACGCCGAAATCCGTAAAGACGAGGGTAAAGCAGACAAAAAGGGCACTGACCAAACCAAAGCGGATCCCGGGCAGGGTCACCGTCCAGAAGGTGCGCCAGGTGGGAGTACGCAGGGCCAAACTGGCTTCATAGAGCCGCGCATCCGCCAGCAGTAGGGCCGTACTGAGAATTAACACCGCCTGCGGCAGACAGTACAGAGATTCCCCCAGGATGATCCCAGTAGGGCCGTAAAGCCCAATACGCCACTCTGGCAGCAGGCCAAACAAGCCCGTTGAAACCAATCCTTGATTGCCAAACAAATAGATCAACCCAATCGCCTGGGCCAAGGAAGGCAGATAAAGGGGCAACATCACCAGCAGGCGCATCAACCCCTTCAGGGGCATACAGGTGCGAGTGAGGGCATAGGCATAGCCAAACCCCAACCCGACCGAGATGAGGGTGCTGCTGATCGAGACCCACATCGTATTGCGCATGGAAATGGCCAAGCCGGGGGTGGTGAAATAGGTGCGGTAGTTGGCCAGCCCCACCCATTCGCCGTTGGCATTCACCAGGCTGCGACTGAGGATCTGCCCCAGGGGTAAGACCACCGCCACCAACAGCCACAAAGCCACCAGCAGGATCAAACCCCGTTGCAGCCAATCTTCGCGGGTGATTTTGCGTCCAAGGGGATCCCGCTGACCTGTTAAACCTGGGGATCCCATCTCCCCGATGGCCCTATCCCGGCTAACGCTGGTCATGGCTGTGCCTCAAACAGATGAATTTGTTCAGGGGGCAACTGAACCGTCAGGGGCCGATCCCTCTGAATTTGGGCCCGCCGAGCCTCTTGTACCGACAAATCCAGGATCAGTTCCAAACCATCGCCTACCCGTAGCCACAGCCGGTACACTGCCCCCAAAAACTCAGAACGCAGCACTTCCGCTTCTAAGGTATTTCCGCTTGAGGACACGCCGACACGAATGTCTTCTGGGCGAATGGCCAACGTCACCGGGGATCCCACCGGCACAGCTTTGGGGTTCTGTACTTGTAACCCATAGTTCCGGCACCGCGCCTGGCCGGAAGACTCCAACACCCCCGGCAGAAAGTTCATCACTCCAATGAAGCGAGCCACGAAGGGAGTGAGCGGGTTCTGGTAAATCTCCAGCGGTGTGCCCACCTGCACAATGGATCCCTGATCCATGACCACGATTCGATCCGCCATCGTCAGGGCTTCTAGTTGATCATGGGTGACCATCACCGTTGTCACCCCTAAGCGCTTTTGCAACTGGGCGATCTCCCCGCGCAAGTTGGCCCGCACCTGGGCATCCAAGGCCGAAAGCGGCTCATCCAGCAGCAACAACCCCGGTGACAACGCCAAAGCCCGTGCCAAGGCAATCCGCTGTTGTTGTCCGCCGGAAAGCTGGGCCGGATATTTGGGGCCAGATCCTGACAAGCCCACCAGAGCCAGCAACTCTTCTACTCGTTCTTCCCGTTGGGGTTTGGGGATCCCGGCATTCACCAGGCCATAGGCGATATTCTGGGCCGCGGTCAAGTTGGGGAAAAGGGCATAACTTTGAAAAACGATGCCGAAATCTCGTTGGGAAGGCGGAAGGGCGGTGATCTCCTGACCGGCTTGCCAAATTCGACCCGAATCGGCTTCTTCTAAGCCCGCAATAATGCGCAGTAGCGTTGTTTTGCCACAGCCACTGGGCCCCAACAGGCAGATGAACTCTCCCCGCTGAACTTCTAGATCAATGGCAGAAAGAGCCGTAAAGCGACCAAAGGTTTTACGGATTTGCTGAAGTTGCAGATAGGGATCCACCTGGGATGAAAGGGGTTCAGCTTCTCTTACACCGATAGGTGACTCCATCGGACTATGCAGACCTTGCATGGTTAAATAAGCCTCTTCTATGAATTAGCCTGGAGCACTCTCTCTACAGTCAAATCAAGCTCTGAAAACAGACGTGAAGGGATCCGATCCGATCCCCGTAAAATCTCTACCTCATAAAGACCTTCCACCAGGGTGAATAAAGTAATACGTGGATCGGCAATAGCATCGACAATCCAGTATTCGGGAATTTCCACCGTGTTGTATTCCACTCTTTTGCGGCGGTAGTCCTCCGATAGGGAACTGCAGCTCACCACCTCCACCACCAATAGGGGAGCAGAATCGGTCAGTATGGCTTCTCGGTTGTAGAGGCTCTGCCACTGACTCAGCGTTACAACAGAAACATCTGGGATCCGAACCGTAGCCGCATCTCTCAAACGGGGAATTTCCACACCGATTAACCCCTGTTTGGCCACCCAATCTCGACCCAAACGGCGGATCTCAGTCCGGAATTCATCGTTGAGAAACTCGGAAATAGCCCCATGCCGACCACTGGGTTGAGACATTGGCTGCAATACTCCATCCACCAATTCGTAGCGCCTGTCCGTACCGTCGTGATAGGCCAGGTAGTCCGCCAGGGTCAGCTTGGTTGGGGTAAAGGTCATAGTCCGCTGTCCCAGAAGAGTTACCGTGATTTTATCCCTCCCCTCCTGCCTAGAAAGAGAGGGACTGCAAGACCTCCTTGGTCAGGGATCCTGACCTTAAGAACGGGGTTCAGACTTGACGTCGTATCTCTCCGTCCACTCTTTCAAGATGCGCTCGCGGTTGGCGGCAGCCCAGTTGAGATCGTTGCCCGCAAACAGTTGTGCCACCGGATCCGCAGGGTAACCTGCTGGGATCGGCACATTGGTTTTGGCGGCAGTCACCGGGAAGCTCTTGGCATACTCCTGCATGATCTCGTCGGAAATGGCCCAGTCTAGGAAGGTTTTGGCAGCATCCTTAATCTGTGCTTTTTTCACCAAGGCATTGGCTTCCACTTCCCAACCGGATCCCTCGGAGGGGAAAACAGCTTCGATGGGTTCCCCATCGTTCTTTTGGCGAATGGCGCGGAAATCGAAGGAAATGCCAATTACATATTCGCCAGCACCGGCGGTACGGCAGGGCTTAGAGCCAGAGTGCATATACTGGGCAATGTTTTCGTGCAGGGCATCCAGATACTTCCAGCCTTCTTCTTCGCCTTTCATTTGCAGCAGGGTAGCCACCGATAGGAAGCCCGTACCGGAAGAGGCCGGGTTGGACATGACGATCTGACCTTTATAGTCTGGCTTGGTCAAGTCAGCCCAGGAGGTTGGCATGGGCAGGTTGCGCTTGTTCAGCTCGACGGTGTTGACGCAAAACACCGAGAAGTAGGTGTCAATACCCACCCAGTGGGGCGGATTTCTGCTGTCCCGAAACTCGGGCAAGATGCGATCCAAGCCAGCCGGGGCATAGGGTTCCAACATGCCCTGTTGATCGGCCACCAACAAACTGGTAGCCGCCAGCCCCCAGATGGCATCCGCTTGGGGGTTATCTTTTTCCGCCAGCAGCTTGGCGGTTACCACCCCGGTGGAGTCGCGCACAATGTTGACTTTAATATCAGGATGCGCTTTTTCAAACAGGGGCAAATACACCGCAATTTGATCGTCTTCGAGGGCGGTGTAAACATTGATGGTTTTATCGGCTTGGGCAATCGCCAAAGGGATCCCTAAGCCCAAAAGCAACAGAATCGGCAGAAAAAATGCGGCCAGCGAAGCCAATTTTCTGTGGTGTCTCATGAATGAACGTCCTGGAGAGAATAGGGTACGGACTCAACCAACACAGCAAGTCAAAAGCCCAACAGCCCATTGGCGCAGCAGCCATGGCGTGGCCCTCCAAGATCATCCCGGAGTTCGGGGAAGTCTTGGTTAAGCCAGAGTTAAGCACTGATTAAGCATTCTTCTCTTAAGAAAGAAAAAAGCTGAAGAAGTCTGGTGCTGATCCTCAGTTCCTTCGGAATAAAAGGCTAGTCTAGAGCCGCAGGTTCCGGTTGGTCTAGTGTGTTTGTGGTGCCCCGGCCCGTTGCATACTTAAGTGACCTCTGTAGTCTCTGTAGCCTGCGCTACTTTACCCTTGTGTTCGCACCTTATGTTGTCGCCTCAAACCACCGACGCTGTTTTGGATGTGGCCATTGTGGGGGCCGGAATCGTCGGGTTGGCCCATGCCCTAGCAGCGGCCCAACGAGGCTGGCGGGTGGCGGTATTCGAGCGACATCCTTACGCGGTCGGGGCTTCCATTCGCAATTTCGGCATGATCTGGCCGATTGGCCAACCCCAGGGATCCCTTTTGTCAAGGGCACTGCGCTCGCGAGCGATCTGGATGGAGGTTGCTGAGCGAGCTGGGATCCCGATAGAAGCCTGTGGCTCTTTGCATTTGGCCCGGCGCCCTGATGAGTTGGCGGTGCTCGAAGAGTTTGTCCACACCCGTCGGGAGGCGGGTTATGACATTCGCTTGCTCAGCCCTGCTGAAACCCTGCAAAAAAGCCCGGCTGTAGTCCCAGAGGGGTTGCTGGGATCCCTATGGAGCAGTACAGAAATGACTGTGGATCCGCGCCAGGCAATTCGGCAGCTACCGGAGTATCTGGCAGAGCAGTACGGGGTGAGGTTTCATTTCGGCCAGGTGGTCACCGAGATCCACGCGCCCCACTTGGTGGCGGGCGGGAAAACTTGGCAAGCCGAGCACATTTTCGTCTGTAGCGGGGCTGATTTTGAGACCCTTTACCCACAGATCTTCGCGGAGAGTGGCATCACCAAAGTGAAGCTGCAAATGATGCGCACCGCCCCTCAGCCGCAGGGGTTTCGCATCGGCCCTTCCCTCTGCGGCGGCCTGACGTTGACCCACTACGGCTCTTTTGTCCATTGCCCCAGTTTGGGATCCCTGAAAGATCGCATCCAAGCCGAAACGCCCCACTTTCCAGAATGGGGGATCCACGTCATGGTGTCGCAAAATGCACAAGGGGAGCTAACCATTGGGGACTCTCATGAATATGGCCCCAACCCCGAGCCCTTCGACCGGGCCTTCATTAACCAATACATTCTCGATTACCTGAAAACCTTCGCCCAAGTGCCGGATTTTCACATCACTGAGTTTTGGAACGGGGTTTACCCCAAACTCTTCGGTCAAACGGAATTTGTTCACACCCCAGAGGCCGGTGTCACGATCGTCAACGCCCTCGGTGGCGCTGGGATGACCCTTTCTTTTGGGTTGGCCGAAGAAATCGTGGGCTCCCTGTAGAGATCCTGGCTTTCCCAACTATGAAGCGGCACAGTGACTCCAATATCCATGCTGCTCAGGGTCAGAATCCTCTAGATACAGCTTTTCCACCCCATATCCCCCGACTATACTAATCTCATTCACCTTGGTGCCCCACCCCCGTTAGCCATGACTCGTCTGGATGAACATCCCCCTCTATTGAAAGAGGAAAATCAAGAAGAGATCGGTAACGGGATCTGGCTGCCCCCTAGCGATTTAGAAAGTGATGAACCCCCCTTGGAATCCGATCTTCACCGCCAACAAATAGATTTGCTGATTCGGATCTTGCAGTATTGGTGGCGCAATCGTCAGGACTTTTATATTTCCGGCAACCTGACCGTCTACTACAACACCCAGCAACTCAAAACACGGGATTTTCGCGGGCCGGATGTGTTCGTGGTTTTGGGGGCTGAAAAAAAAGATCGGCGCAGCTGGGCCATTTGGGATGAAGGAGGGCGGTATCCCAATGTGGTGATCGAGCTACTGTCGAGTTCCACAGCGAAGGTGGATAAAGGTGCCAAGAAAGCCCTCTATCAAGATATCTGGCGGTTGCCGGAGTATTACTGGTTCGATCCTCACACCCTAGAATTTGCCGGGTTTCGCCTAGTCGAGGGTCGCTATCAAGAGATCCCTCCAGACTCAGCGGGGCATCTTCCCAGCGAGCAACTGGGGCTACAATTGGGAATTCACGAGGGGAAACTGCGTTGGTTTACGGCTGAAGGGCAGTTGATCCCTCTGCCCGAGGAGGCTGAACGGCAAGCCAAAGAGCAAGAACGGCAGCGAGCCGAGCAAGAATACCAACGAGCCGAGCAAGAACGGCAGGCTAAAGAGCAAATTCAGCAACAACTCGAACGGCTTAAAACCATCCTGCGCTCTCAAGGATGGGATCCGGAGCAACTCTAACTAGCGCAGCAGTTGCAGCAGGCGGCTCAAGGCACGCCGGTTCTCCTCTGGGGTGCCCACCGTTAGGCGGATGCCCCCACCCGTTGAGCGGACACAAGTACCCAATTCCTGCCATTCCCGTTGCAGTTGTTGGGGATCCCGCCCCTCCACCCGCAGGTACAAAAAGTTCGCTTGGCTGGGCCACACCCGTACCCCAGGCAACTGTTGCAGGGCGTTGTACAGAGTTTCGCGTTCTTGGCGCAAAAGGGGCAAGTCGGCCAAAAACTCCTCAGCGTGTTCCAAGGCAATCTGAACTGCCCATTGAGAAATGGCGGGTAGGTTGTAGGGCAGACGAATGGACTCCAAGACCGGGATCAACTGAGGGTGGCCAATGGCATACCCAATCCGATGGGCCGCCAAACGAAAGGCTTTAGAGAAGGTGCGCAACACCACCCAATGGGGATGATCGGCCAACTTGGGCAGGGCTGTGTGCTGGCTAAACTCGAAATAGGCTTCATCCAAAATCACCAAAGTTTCGGGGGGTAGGGTCTCAATCCAAGCCCACTCGGCTTCGCTCAGGCCATTGCCTGTGGGGGAGTTGGGATCCACCAAACACACCACCCGAATCGGATGCTCCGCCAGCGCTTGGTTACACAGATCCAGATCCAGGGTAAAGGTATCGGCATCACGCCCCACCCGCACCACCGGGATCCCCAAACTCTGGGCCAAGATCGCATACATGGAAAACGTAGGCTCTGCAACCAAAATGCTGCCCCGCCCGCCCAGGCAAGTGGCGATCAAAAGGGAGCGAATCAGCTCATCCGACCCATTGCCTACGCTGATCTGATGGGGATCCGCCCCCGCATAGGCTGCGATTGCTTGTTTGAGGCCGTGGTGATTGGCATCCGGGTAACGATTGCTGGGGATCCCTTTTTCCCAGAGCAGGGAGAGTTTTTGCTTAAAGCCTATCGGCCAATCCAGCGGGAACTCATTGGCATCCAACTTGTCGGCAGCCTGAGGCAACACGGCATCGTAAGGCTTGAGGTGAAGCAAATCGGGGCGCAGATACTGCAAGGCACACATCCCCCTAGCGGAGTGAGGTACTTATGATAACAGCGCTGACCCAGCCACCCCCCCCTTTTGTCAGGGATCCCTGGCAGAAAAACGCGGGAGATTAAGATTCATCAAAGCCTCGTTCTCCGTACTAACCCGTAGCGACTTGTATTATTCTTAGCTTAGGGGTGGCCTTATCCCTTCTGGGCTCAAGTAAAAGCATTTAAGCCAGAGTTTTGTGAGTCCCTTGTTTATCTTTGTGAATCGGGTTGCTGTGGTGAAATCTGCCCAATTATCCAGCCTTTGGCTCTATCGTACCCTGGCCAAAGTTCCGGGTCTGCAGCGCAGCTACCAGTTCAAGATCATGTTGATAGCCTTCTTGGGCACTCATGTCCCGTTGCTCACCCTGCTGGCATTTTTTATTCTCAGCAATCCTTTGACCCTAGCTCAAGCCACTGGGATCCTCTTGATTGCCCTGTGGGCGACATTGGTGGGCACGGCCCTTACTCTGTTGGCACTGCATTTTCTTTTGGCCCCGGTGAGTGTCACCAGTACTGCACTGCAGGATTATCTTAAGACCAATACTGTTCCCTACTTGCCCACGGGGTTTCGAGATGCCGCCGGGATCCTGATGGCCAATACTGGCATTACCCTACGCAAGCTCGACCGACTGATCCGGCAAATGACCAACTACGACGAGCTTACCGGCTTGCCCAATGCCACCAACCTCCGCTCTCAACTGCAACAACTGCTGGCTGTCGCTCGTTCACGTCAACGCTGTGTTGCGGTGCTTGCCCTCAGCTTAGAAGGGATCCAAGACATTAACACCACCTGGGGGAGCGAAGCCCGAGACCGCCTGATTCGAGAAATTGCCCAGCGTCTATCCCTACACCTTCAAGAAACTGACCTATTGGCCCGTACTGCGCCAGAAGCCTTTAAGGTGGTACGTGCCGATCTGTACTCCGATGAAGGAATTGGCCTGTTGGCCCAAACGTTGATCGCCTGTTTTGATCAACCGTTTCTGGTGATGCTTGGCCGTGAGAACGGTACAATTCACACCGAGAGCCATCCCGTCTATGTCGGGGTTAATGTGGGCATTAGCTGCTTTCCCAACGATGGTCAAACCCCAGAGCAACTGTTGCAAAATGCCGAAGCCGCTCTGCAACGTGCCCGCCAAGAAGGACGCAACCAACAGCGGTTTTTCTCCCCAGAAATTCGACAACTCTCCCAGGAACGCCTCAGCCTAGAAGGGGATCTCCGCCAAGCCATCGAACAAGGACAACTGCTGCTGCACTATCAACCCCGCATCGACCTAGAAACCGGACGTCCCTTTGCAGCCGAAGCCCTGATCCGTTGGCAACATCCCCAGTTGGGCATGGTCTCCCCAGCCCGATTCATTCCCATTGCTGAAGAAACAGGCTTGATTTTGCCCATTGGCGAGTGGGTGTTGCGGGCTGCTTGTGAACAATGTCGGGCTTGGCAGCAGGCGGGGTTTTCTCCAATTCGCATCGCTGTGAATGTTTCAGCTGTGCAATTGGAACAACAGGCTTTGCCGGATTTGCTGGCCCAGATACTGGCAGAAACGAAACTAGCCCCCCAACAGGTGGAGATCGAACTCACGGAAAGCATCCTGATGGGAGCTGTGCAACATGCAACGCAAGTCTTGCAACAACTCCGCGAGCAGGGATCCACCATCGCCCTGGATGATTTTGGTACAGGATATTCTTCCCTCAGCTACTTGAGTCGCCTCCCCTTCGACACCCTCAAGATCGACCAATCCTTTACCCGTGCCCTCACCACTCAGCCAGAAGTGCCTGCAATTGTTAAAGCGATCGTCGCCATGGCCAAAAGTTTGGGGTTGCGAATTACGGCAGAAGGGGTAGAAACGGCTGAGCACCTCAACTTTCTCTTGCAGTTGGGCTGTCATGAAGCACAGGGCTATTTCATTTCTCGGCCTCTTCCTGCGGCAACCATGACCCGCTTTTTGGAAAATCCTCCCCTGGTTCTCAAAAACTTGAAAACCGCTTAGATCAGAAGCTCCCCCGAGAAGGAAAACTCCCCTCCCCGTCAACAAGCTGATGGCTATCTACCCTCCCAACTGTTCTTCGGTGCGTTCCAGCATCGTCTCCTGCACATGCGCTTCTTGGTGGCGATGTTTTGCCAAGGTTTCCCGCGCCTGTTCTAGGATTTCCTCATGGGGATCCCCATTTCCAACTCAGCCTGTTTGCGGGTACGCAATCCCACAACCCAAACTTAGATATTGATAAATAAATCATGTATGAAATCATGTATGTGCCGCCACACCCGTCAGTAGGCCCAGACAGATTTGAATCCGGATCCCGATTTCCACTTCTTCGGTTTGGGTTGGGGCTGAAGAGCAACAGGCTCGGGTTTAGACCTGTGAAATCCTGCTTCGGCCAGAGCCTCTGTGAGCTTTTGCCTCACCAGTTCCTGGGTCTCCAACACATTGGGTTCTGCGGCCCAATCCGGGGATTCCGTGACGGGATCATCTTCGGAGGTAAATTCCAGGTCATAAACCTCATTGCGATAGTCGGGGCTGAGCCATTCCCAGGCGCGCAAGTCATAAAAGTAAGGGAACAAACGCACAATTCGCTCCACATCCAAATGTTCGGCAAACCGACGAAAGGCTTCGTCTTCAGAAACCGGAAAAGGAGCATAGTGATCGGATACAAACCACTTCAAGAACTTCCGGGCTTCTGGAATGATTTGCTCTGCGGCCATGGATCCTACCGCTGCGGTGTTGAAGCAGTTAACCAAAAGGTGCTCTAGCATAACGGCGTTGTATTCCGCAAAGCAGGTTTGCTCACGGGTTTCCACCGGCTGCCAGGGCATATTGCCGTTGGCAGCAACAAACAGGTGCACCAAATCGTGTGAAGGGTTGGTTTGAATGTATCCATGCCCTTCTAGCTTGGCCCCATCACAACTAAACAGCTGACGCTGGGGGCTCCAATAAAACTTCAGGTTCTTTGCCGCCATGACCCCACCGTTCTCCTCACCCTTCTAAGGATCCCTTTCAAACTCGACTCCCACGACGAGATGGCCCTTTCAGGTAACCCTTTTGTCGGAAAGCTGTTCCTCTGCAGGCCGGGGATCCGAGTAAAGCTCCCCTGAGTGTAGCAAAGCGGCCCAAGCCCAACTCGCCCCACCCTTTTGAGCTTGGTAAATGCTTGCCGCCTGTGACGGTAGGATGTCAGGCTGAGGGAAGAGTGGTTTTCGGAACAAGTTAGAGCCATGATGCAGCATGCCCAACGATACTGGTGGCGGTGGAGACCCTTACCTTGGCAAGGGGTTTACTGGTCTGGCATCTTGGGGATCAGCCTTCTCTGTGTTTTTCTTTGGGGGATCCCGGCCTCTGCACTCCCTCAGGGCAATGCCATTACCGATGCACGTACCCTACTGCGACAGGCTCTACCCATCCAAGAACCTCGTCTACTGGAGTTGGACGAGGCTATCTCCAAAATCGATGCCGACCTGAAGTACAACCGCTGGTCTGCGGTGCGTGGCGATATTCGTTCTGTAGAGCGCCTCCTGGATCGTTATGCTGCCCCATTGTTGGCGAGTTTGCCCGAGGCCAAATTGCCCACCGCTGCTGAGCAGATGGCCGCTATCCGCGAACAACTGCAGGTTCTTAGCCAAGAAATCCAACTGAAATCGAAGGGGAAAGAGGCCGCCCGTGCTGCCTACGACCATCTCCTGGCCGGTCTAGGATCCCTGGAGGACAACTGGCTGGGGCCTTTTCCTTTCGAGGTGCCTGCTGAATATGCCGATTTGCCCCAACTGTTGGGCCGGGCTGAGGTAGAACTGAATACCACGGCTGGGCAAATGCGGATCACCTTGGATGGCTACAGCGCCCCGATTACGGCGGGCAATTTCGCCGATTTGGTACAGCGGGGCTTTTACGATGGGCTGAGCTTCGACCGGGTGGAAAATTTCTACGTCATTCAAGCAGGGGATCCCCCTGGCCCTGCCGATGGATATGTGGACCCAGCCACCGGCAAAACCCGCACCATTCCGATGGAGATTCGCGCCAAAGGGGAGATCGTCCCCCACTACGGTCAAACCTTTGAGCAGATGGGAATGTGGGATGTGGAGCCCGCTTTGCCCTTTTCGGCAGAAGGGACAGTGGCCATGGCCCGTTACCCCGATGATCCCAACAGTGCCTCCTCACAATTTTTTATCTTCATGGCGGAACCTGATTTGACCCCGGCGGGGTTGAACCTGATGGATGGCCGCTACGCCGTGTTTGGGTATGTAACCGAGGGTACAGAAGTCCTGCACCACATCAAAGTAGGCGATCCGATCCTGAGTGCCCGGTTGATTTCGGGCCAAGAGAATCTCAAGCGTGCAGCTTAACCGGCCAGCTCATCTGTCAGCAGGGCGCTACAAGCCCCGAAAGCTCCGGGAAACCCATAAGGGGGCTTAAGGTGATTTCACCTCAAAGTCTAGCTCCGGCATCGGCAGGTTCACCTGAGCATTCCCCTGACCAGTGAGCATGGCCAAACGCCGCGACACTTCGTCATCCATGGCCATGTTGTCCAGTTGAGCGGCGATCTGTTCACTGCGATCCTCCGAGAGTTCGCTCATGGCACGGGCTTTGAATTGGCGGGCCTGCACTGCGTTCTTGGCAGCCTCAAATTGGGACTTGGCGGAGTCGATGTTGTAGGCATTGTTCACACGGGTCATCTGCTCGAGGGCTTGGTTCACCTCGTTGATGTCCTTCATGTTGCTCAGCTCGTTTTTGTAGGCGGCGAGCTTTTCCTTTTCGCGGGTCAACCTTTGCTTGGCGGCGGTGACATAGCGCTCGGCAGTTTCGACATTTTCTTTAAGAGGGCCGAGGATTGCTTCAATCTGAAGAGCTTGCGCCATGGCCAGGCGGGCGGCCTCTTGATCACCCCGTTGGGCCGCCAGGCGGGCTTTGTTCTCCAGGGCCTGGTACTCCCGCACCTTTTGCATGTATTTCTGCTCAGCCCGCTGGTAGGAGGCCACTTGGGTGGCGACGGCTTCGGTGAGGCGCTGGACAGATTCTTGCATGGTGCGGAGAGATTCTTCCGCCACCATCACCGCCCCTGTACCACCTTTATCCACAGGGATCCCCCACAGCCAATTCCAGGTACCGACAATGACGCTGCCCGCCCGTTGCCCGAAAATGCCGTAGATCACCTTGCGTGCGCCCATGGCTTTGTTCCCCCTACCTGTGCTTGACTTCACTGTATTCAATTTTCCCCACAACCGGAATAGATCTCAGGGAAGACGGACAAACTGAAAGCCTCGTTCTTGCAAGGCTGGGATCAACTGCCGCGTCACCTCGGCCACCTGGGATCCGCCGTGTACCCCATCGTGCAGCACGATCACCGCACCGGCTCGCACCTGAGTGAGCGCCCGCTCCACCACCACCGATACAGGCGGGACAAGCCAATCTTCGGGTACCACGCTCCACATCACCGGTTGAAACCCCCAACGGCGCAAATCCACAAGGGTCTGAGGCCAAAACAGGCCATTGGGTGGGCGTACGGCTCGATAATCACTGGGACTGTTGCCACAGGCAGCAGCCAGAGTCGCTTGGCTGCGCTTAAGGCTTTGGTACAGTTCCCTGGGGCTAAGTTGAGTAAAAGAACGGTGTTGCCAACCATGTAAGCCCAGGTGATGGCCCTGTTGATGGATCTGCTGGGCTAGGTGGGGCCAGCGCTGTACCCGTTCCCCGAGCACAAAGAAGGTGGCGGGCACCTGAAACGCTGCCAAAACCTGCAACAAAGCCGGGGTATGGCCGGGGTGGGGACCATCGTCAAAGGTGAGGGCCACTTGTCGGGTATGGGGGTTGGCGGGCAGCTCCCACAAACAGTCTGGGAAGAGGGTTTTGAGGCCCCAGTGCAGGGGTGGGTAAAGAGGCGGCGGCAGGATTTGCTGAGTCGAGAAGAGAACCATTAGGAAGACCGTTGGGTTTTCAACTGGGCTTGGCGAATCCACCCGGAGACTTGGGCAAAGCTGAGGCTGTCGCTGCGTTGGCCGGTGCTTCTCACCTGGAGGCGACAGAGGGTGCGGTGCAGGATTTGCGGGGATCCCTGCGCCAACTGTTCCACCGAGACAATGCCCGCGTGTAACAACAACCCACACCCCTCTGGCCCCACTGCCGGTAGCTGGGCCAAATCCGCAAGCGCCACCCATTTGCGGATAAAGCGCAGCGGAATGTTCAGTTGGGTGGAGAGGGCCTGTTG
The DNA here is from genome assembly GCA_039794845.1 of Thermostichus sp. DRC_bins_24. Taxonomy (GTDB): domain Bacteria; phylum Cyanobacteriota; class Cyanobacteriia; order Thermostichales; family Thermostichaceae; genus Thermostichus. The sequence goes on along the minus strand of JAUQVK010000033.1, from coordinate 11,532 downwards.
CTCGGGCAAGGTGGGGCAACGCTCCAGCAATTGCTGGGTAGACTCAATGCCCTGCCGTTGGAGAGCAGCTTGATCGGCGGCACTGAGGCCAGGGAGCCGGCTCAGGGGCCAATGGGTTACGGCCAAGGTAGATTCTCCAGAGTCAATCGGAAGGGGCACAGCTTTGGCTTTGGGCACTGGTTCGATTCTAGCGAGGCTCCCTGACCCGCCAATACCCGTAAGCTTGCAAAAAAAAGGCCGAGGCAGCCCCGACCCAGGAATCCATGTTGTTGAGGTGATTTTCCAAGGGAAGAATGGATCCCGTCAAAAGACAGGCTGTCTTGTGGCCAGGGGGGATCCGCCACAGGCATGAGTATGATAAGACTGCCTCAATTCCTGCAACGTTTGCTGTGCTGATCCCCCCTGCTACTGCCAATGCCCTTACTCTGTCTTCCGTCACAGGTCTACGGGGCCAAGTGAGCATTCCCGGCGACAAATCCATTTCTCACCGTGCCCTGATGCTGGGATCCCTGGCGGAGGGAGAAACCACCATTCAAGGACTGTTGTTGGGGGAGGATCCCCGCAGTACTGCCGCCTGTTTTCGGGCACTGGGGGCGGATATTTCCGAACTGAATACGGAGCTGGTGCGGGTGAACGGGATTGGCTTGGGCCGGTTGCAAGAACCCGCAGATGTGTTGGATGCGGGCAACTCCGGCACAACCCTGCGCTTGATGTTGGGGATCTTAGCCAGCCATGCCGGACGGTTTTTTGTGGTGACGGGGGATAGATCCCTGCGCTCGCGGCCCATGGGGCGGGTGGTGGATCCCTTGCGACAGATGGGGGCTGCCATTTGGGGTCGGGCCGGGGGCAAGCTTGCACCTTTGGCCATTCAAGGGGGATCTCTGAAGGGCATTCACTACCATTCGCCCGTGGCTTCTGCCCAGGTGAAATCCTGCCTTTTGCTGGCAGGTCTGTTGGCAGAAGGCACTACCCAAGTGACGGAACCCGCCCTCTCGCGGGATCACTCCGAGCGGATGTTGCGGGCTTTTGGGGCTCAGATCAGCGCCGATCCAGAGGCAAAAACGGTTGCCGTAGTGGGGGGATCCCACCTCGTGGGTCAGGCGGTGCTGGTGCCGGGGGATATTAGCTCCGCAGCCTTTTGGTTGGTGGCAGGCTCGATTGTGCCGGAGAGCGAATTGCTGCTACCCAATGTGGGGCTCAACCCCACCCGTACCGGGGTGCTGCAGGTGCTGCAGGAGATGGGGGCAGATATTCACATTGAGAACCGGCGGGAAATGGCCGGGGAACCCCTAGGGGACTTGCGGGTACGTTCGGCACACCTGCGGGGCTGCAGCATCGGGGGAGATCTGATTCCCACCTTGATCGATGAGATCCCGGTGTTGGCGGTGGCGGCGGCCTTCGCCGAGGGGGTGACGGTGATTCGGGATGCCGCAGAGCTACGGGTGAAAGAGAGTGACCGCTTGGCAGCCATAGCACAGGAGCTGGGCCGCATGGGGGTGAATGTCACCGAACAGGCCGATGGCCTAGAAATCAAGGGCGGGATCCCCCTGCAAGGAGCAGAGGTGGACAGCCACGAGGATCACCGTATTGCCATGAGCTTGATGGTGGCCGCGTTGGGGGCAAAGGGATCCACCACCCTCAGGGGAGCCGACTGTGCCCGCATTTCCTACCCCGACTTCATTCCTACCCTGCAGCGACTCACGGGATCCCCATCCTGCTAACCCTCATGTCAACCCAGCCGATTGCCATCGAACACCTCTGCTTTCGGGTTCCCCCCGGTGGCCAAGCGGAATTTCTCGAACAGGACGCACGCATTTGGGGATCCCCTCTGCGCAATCATCCCGGCTTCTTGCGCAAAGAAGTCTGGCTGGATAAAGAGGATCCGGAGCTGATCCACATCATCATTCACTGGTCGAGCCGTGCCGACTGGAAAGCTTTCCCGCCTGAACAAGTGGAGGCTTTGGATCGAGAGATGCAGCCTTTTTACGTGCATCTGGAACAGGCCAAGGAATATCAGCTCTGGCAAGCTCCCCAGGCCGGGCAAGAGGGCTGACCGGTATCCCTTGATTTTATGGACTGTGGTTACGGCTACACAGCCCGATCGGTCTCAAAGCCCACCTCTGGGGCTATTGATGGAGCTATCGAGTCAGCCATGTGGGATCCCGTCGCCCGCTCCTGGTCCACCAAATCCCGCAAATTGGGCAATGTAACCGCCAAAGCCCCTTCTCGTCGCTGCAGCCCTGCTTCAAAACTTTCGGGAGTGACAATGCCGCCGGAGATCAGCATCTTAAAGGCATCCTCAACAGGCATAAACACCTCCACCGTTTGCTCTTCCGGTACGATGGCGTACCAGCCGGTGGTGGGGTTGGGGGTGGTAGGCACGAAAATACTGAGAGAGCGTTGGGGCCCATCCGGTCGAATCGGAGTTTGTACCGTACCCGTAACAAAGGCCAAAGCCCAAACGCCGGGACGCGGATATTCCACCAGCACCACCCGCCGGAAGCGCTGATTGTTGGGGGCAAACAGGACACTGAGCAGTTGCTTCAGGGTTTTGTAGACCAACCCCGCCACCGGAATGGCATGTAACAGCTGTTCGCTCAGGTTGAGCAGCCACTGGCCGACAATGTTGCGGGCCATAAAGCCAATCAACAAAATGAACAGGATCGGCGTAAACAAGCCCACCCCCAAATCGATCAAATTGATCAAAATTGGGTGCAGCCCCTGGATCGGATTAAATTGCTTGGGAATGCTGGTCAGAAAGCCGATGGTCCAGGTGGCCACCTCCACCGTCAGCCAAATGGTGGTTGCCAACGGGATCACCACCAGCAACCCCGCCACAAAATAGTTCTTGAGATGCTGTTTCCAGTGTGAAACCATGGTGAGGTCGTTCCGTTGCGTCAAGCGAGAGGGTGCACTAAGCCTATGCAAGTGGGGCTTGCAGATGGCAACCATGATATCCGGATTCTGCCTCTGCTCTTAGGGGTATAAACCGCAACTTGCCTAGAAAGGACATGGAGCTGCCGAAAAGCACAGATCCCCAGACTTTCCATAGGCCGATAATGTTATCTTAGGTCGATATAAAATTTTGTAAAGGCAGGGATCCCGCCCGGTGGCCCCCTCTGCCGATACCGACAGATGTTGCTGGATTGCGAGTGCGAGGCCCTATGTCCGAGTCAGATTGGTTAGAGCACACTTGCCAGGTGGAGGTGCCTGTACCCATCGAGCAGGTTTGGAACTTGTGGGCCAACCTCTCCCTCATGCCCCACTGGATGAAGTGGATCCGTTCTGTGGAACTGTTGGATGAGGAATTGTCCCGTTGGACGCTGGACACCCGCGGCCTTACCTTCAGTTGGATCTCCCGGACCCATACGGTGGTGAAATACCAGCACATCGGCTGGAACTCGGTGGAGGGACTGCCCAATCGGGGCGCTTTGCGGTTTTACGATCGCAAAGGCAGCACCATCGTCAAGTTGTCGGTCTCTTACATGATCCCGGGGATTATTGGCAAAATTTTGGATGGGTTGTTTGTGGGCAAAGTAGTGGAGAGCACGATTCAGGCGGATCTGGAACGCTTCAAAGCCTATGCCCTAGAACACCCTGAGCCGACCCCCGAAAATGCCCCCGCTGGTTAGCCCCAATTCTTGACAGTTAGTGGTTAACATTCCATTCTTAAGCCCGGAAGGTTCGTTTCATGTTGGATCCTTTGCTTGAGCCGATGGCTGCCCTCCCCCAGCAACCCGTCGATAACCGCAACATTCGCTTTTCTTTGGATCGTGCCGAGCTGGATCTGGATCAACTCCTCCCCCTGTTTAACCGCAACGCCTTTTGGGCCCAGAATCGCCAGCGGGAGCAAATGGAACAGGCCATTGCCCACAGCCACCCGGTGGTCAGCGTTTGGGACGGAGCGCGATTGATCGGCTTTGGACGGGCCACCTCCGATGGTGTCTATCGGGCCGTCATCTGGGATATCGTTGTTGATCACGATTACCGTCGTCAGGGCATCGGGCGGAAGTTGGTGGAAACCCTGATTAGCCATCCTCACCTACAGTCGGTGGAGCGGGTTTACCTGTTTACCACCCATCAACAGGGCTTTTACGAACGAATTGGCTTTGTGGAAAACACCAGCACCACCTTGGTTTTGCACGGGCGCTCCCTCGAGTTCCTGACCCCGGTCACCGAAGAACAGCAAGCCTGAACTCGGGAATCCCTGAGGCTTGGGCACGGATGGATGGCAAAAAGTGTATCTTGAACAACAGTTGGTTCGGCCTCTGCAGGAGGACGCGCTAGCTTAAAAGCACAGATCGGTGTGTCTATGACCAATCGCCTCGCCACTAGCCCCAGCCTCTACTTGCGCAAGCACGCCGAGAACCCGGTGGATTGGTGGCCTTGGATCCCGGAGGCCCTAGAGAAAGCCCGTGCTGAGGATAAGCCGATTTTTCTCTCGATTGGCTACTCCAGCTGCCACTGGTGCACTGTTATGGAGGGGGAGGCTTTCTCCAACCCTGACATTGCTGCCTATTTGAATGCGCATTTTCTGCCGATCAAAGTAGACCGGGAAGAGCGTCCCGACCTCGACAGCATTTACATGCAAACGCTGCAGTTGATGAGCGGACAAGGGGGATGGCCCCTGAATGTGTTTCTCACTCCAACTGACCTGGTACCGTTTTATGCGGGTACCTACTTCCCGGTGGAGCCGCGCTTTGGTCGTCCGGGGTTCCTGGCTTTACTGCAACGAATCCTGCAGTTTTATCGACAGGAAAAAGACAAAATCGAAGATATGAAAGGCCAAATTTTGGCGGCTCTCACCACCATCAGCGAGTTGGTGCCAGAGGACGATATTCCCGCCGATTTGCTGCGCTCCGGGATCCAAAAAATTCAGCCTTTGGTGTCGAATGCCGGATCTGTGCAACAGTTCCCGATGATGCCCTATGCCCAGTTGGTGTTGCGTTCGGCACGATTTGAGCCGTCCGAAGGGATCCCGGGTTCAGAGACGGCATTGGGGCGGGCCAAAGAGCGGGGTATGGCCTTGGTGTTAGGGGGAATTTTTGATCATGTGGCGGGTGGGTTTCACCGCTACACCGTTGATGCCACCTGGACTGTGCCCCACTTTGAAAAGATGCTTTACGACAATGGGCAGATTCTGGAGTTTCTCTCGGAGCTGTGGGCCCACGGGATCCAAGATGCCGCCATTCAACGGGCGGTGCAGTTGACGGTGGAGTGGGTGGCGCGGGAGATGACGGCCCCCGAGGGGTATTTTTATGCCGCTCAGGATGCAGATAGCTTTGCCCAACCTCAGAGTCGAGAGCCAGAGGAAGGGGAATTTTACATCTGGCGCTGGCAGGAGTTGCAGGAGCTGTTGGGGGACGAAGGCTTTCGGGCGCTGCAGCAGGCATTTGAGTTGTCGCCGGGGGGAAATTTCCGGGATCGACCGGGCTATATCGTTTTGCAGCGCAAAGAAGGGGGGGAATTGCCGGAGGCCGTGGAAACGGCTTTGCGAACTCAGCTTTTTCAAGCCCGCTACGGCCAGGAACACCAGGTGCCTTTTCCACCCGCTGTGGATGCGCAATCGGCCCGCCTTCACCCTTGGCCGGGGCGGATCCCGCCGGTGACGGATACGAAGATGATTGTGTCTTGGAATGGCCTGATGATCTCAGGGTTGGCTCGGGCTTACCAGGTGTTTGGCCGGGAGGAGTATCTGCATTTGGCGCTGCGGGCGGCTCAGTTTATCCTCAAGCAGCAACGCCATCCAGAAACGGGATCCCTGCTGCGGGTAAACTACGACGGCACAGCCGAGGTTCCGGCCAAATCCGAAGACTATGCGCTGCTGATCAAAGCCCTGCTGGACTTGCACCAAGCTTGTCTGCCCCTGCTGGGGGATCCCTCCCCTGAATTTTGGCTGGAGGCGGCTGTTGCTCTACAACGGGAAATGGACGCTCAACTATGGGATCCGGTGGCGGGAGGATATTTTGTGAGCGACCCCGAGAGTGCGCCTGAGCTGCTGGTGCGAGAGAAAGACTTTCAGGACAATGCCACCCCTGCTGCCAATGGCATCGCCATCGCCAATTTGGTTCGCCTTGGCGCCATCACCGGGGATCTCGACTATTTGGAACGAGCAGAACAAAGCCTGAAAACCTTCGGCCACACCATGAGCACTCAACCGCGCTCTTGTCCAAGCCTATTTGCCGGACTGGATTGGTATGCCAATTGGGTCAAGGTGACTTTGGCAGCAGAATACATCTCCGCCTGTCAACAAAAACCTTGGCCTACTACTGTATTCGCCCTCCCGCCAGAGACGGATCCCCTGCCAGAAGGCGCTGTGGGACTGGTGTGTTGGGGCACCAAATGCCTAGCTCCGGCTCATTCCTTGGAGCAGGTACAATCGCAGATCGGCAAAGGCCAGAACCGGGCTTGAGCAGATATTCAGCTAAGTATTCTGATAAGTATTCTGATAAGTATTCTGAATCCCCATTCCGGCGTCAGACCTTCAGCTACTCGGAGCGCTCTCTCCCTCGACCCCGAAAAACTCGATGCGGTAGCTCTGGATTTGGGTGCCTGTTTGCTGCTCCACCTGGGCCAACAACTCGGGGGGTAGGCTGACGTCCACATCCAAAATGCGGTTACTATCCAGGCAGTTGACATGGCTATGAGGGTGGGTGCGGTTGCCGTAGCGGCGGCCTTCCGCCCGATCCAAACACTCGACAACGTTATGACTGGCCAGTGCTTCCAGATTTTGGTAAACAGAGGTGTGACCAATTGACTTGCCCTGCTGGTTAAGGCGGTCGTAGATTTCACGGGCGGAGAGATGCTCGCCACACTGCCACAACAGCTCCAGAATGTAGCGACGCTGTCGGCTTAGGCGCAAATTGCATTCACGGCAACGCTCCAAAGCAGCTTCCAACGAATCCAGTGGGCGAGGCATGGGACAACCTCAAGTCATACTAAGTCTGAGATAGGCAATTACCTATTAGTTCTAGACTAGCATTAAAACTCAGAGAGAAACATACCTTAATATGTCGAAATCTGTGGAAACTCGCTTGCTTCTAATTTTCTGGGGCGTTGAATCCCTCCAAGAGAAACTGTTTTGACTCTACTGGACAATCCGCGACACAGCCTTTTCGCGCACCTTCTGCAGCGGGGCAAAGTCCTTTGCCTACTCCAGCACGCACAGGTTAATCTCCTGTCTGACAGGGATTCTCAGCCGTCTCTGATCCCTTGTGAAGTTGGAAAAAGCGCTAACTGGGTCTGCCCTAAATGATGGGGCCATGTGGGCTGAAAGTCTTCTCATCCTCCTCTTGGATATCCCTACAAACTTGCCCACCACACCCCTGTTCGATTCGCCAGGTTGGGATCCGTTTTCTACAATACCCCTGGAGCGTTGGGGAGAAGAGAGCGTTATGCAGCGGCGCAAACTGGTGTTGGGCTTGTTGGGCCTGGCGGGGGGCAGTGGATTGGCGGGTGCCTATCTGGGCAGTCGGCAGCAATCGGCTTCCTCACCCCTTCCGGTGGCTCAAGCGACGGGATCCCCTACGGTTGCCCCACCCCCACCCACCCCTGTACCGACCGCCACGGTTGTCCCCCATCCACAGGCCCCCAATGGCCTTTACATTCCGGCCCGCCGGGATTTGCGGCTGTTGGTGATTAGCGACATGAACGCAGCCTATGGCTCGGTGGAGTACGACCCAGAGGTGGATCGGGGCATTGGCCTAATTCCTTATTTTCAGCCGGATATTGTGCTGGGGGGAGGGGATATGGTGGCCGGGCAGGATCCCCGCCTTTCGGAAGAACGCATCCGGGCCATGTGGGCGGCGTTTGACCGGCATGTGGCAGGCCCGATTCGAGCGGCCAATCTTCCCTACGGCTTTACCCTGGGCAACCACGACGCCTCTTGTGCCCGCAGCACGCGGGGCGGATTTCTCTTTCAGAAAGAACGGGATCTGGCCCGTGAATTTTGGAATGATCCGGCCCATGATCCGGGCTTGAACTTTGTGGATCGGGGGGATTTCCCCTTCTACTACACCTTTGAGAAAGACGATGTATTCTACCTAACCTGGGATGCCACCTGCAATTACATCCCGCCCGAGCAACTGGAATGGGCGGAGGCAGCACTGGCCAGCGAACGGGCCCAAGCGGCCAAACTGCGCATCGTCATCGGGCACTTGCCCCTCTACGCCATCACCGTCGGGCGCAACGACCCCGGAGAGGTGCTGCTCGAGGCGGATGCCAAACGCGCCATGTTGGAGAAGTATCGCGTTCACACCTACATCAGCGGCCACCACCACGGCTACTACCCCGGCCACAAAGGGCAACTGCAACTGCTCCACTGCGGTATTCTCGGCTCCGGGCCTCGCCCCCTCCTGGACAGCCCGCTGCCCCCGCGCAAAACGATCACCGTGGTGGATGTGGATTTTGCTACCCCCGACATTACCTACTACACCACCTATCACATGCGGGATCTCAGCGTGATCGAGCAGGCGGAACTGCCCCGCTTCATCACGGGCCACAACGGTTTGGTGCTGCGTCGAGACGTAAGCTGGGACAGCCTCAGTGCCGAGGAAATCGCCACCTGTCAGGGCCGCATCGGATCCCTCTGTCGGGATTAAGTCCTCTTATTCGAGAGTTGAACCGGCTTAAGAGCGTTCCATCTCGGCAAAAGATTGATAGGCGGTTTGCGGATGGTAGAGGTGACACCGTTGCACAATCTCCCGCATCAATGCCCACGAGAAACGCCGCTTTTGCAGATGGGATCCCCAATTCTCTTCCAAGCTGCGATGGGCCAGCCGCAAATTGTAGGAGGGGATGGCCACCGAAATGTGGTGGGGGATGTGCACGTTGATGTCGTGGCAGAGAAACTCTACCCAGCCGGGATAGTCGCAATGGACCGTTCCCGTCAGTTGGGCGCTCGCGGCATTCCAAGCCTCTGGGGGATGAAACGGGATCCCTGCGTCGGTGTGGTGCACCAGGGTGAAGGTGCTCATCCAAAAGTGGTACACCAACCAGGGCAACAGCCAGAACTTCACCACGCCCCACAACCCCGTCCAGTAGAAGAGCAACGGGAAAAACACCAAAGCAAACCCCAAACATACCCCGATGGAGAGTCGGGCTTTGGGCCGCTCTGCCTCAGAAAATTGGCGCAGATCAAAATGCAAAGTTACCCAGTGAACGATGGATCCCAGCCACCAAAAGTAGCCGCGCAAGCCTCGATAAATCCCTTGCAATAGGGGTGCACAAGCCAAGAAAGACTCCGCTGTCCAGGGTTCCCAGGCATTGTCTTGCTTGAGCTGATTGGTAAAGCGGTGATGGCGGTCGTGCAAAATGCGCCAGGGATGAAAGGGGTAAATCAGGGGCAACATAAGCCCATGGCCCACCAGGTCGTTCACCCAGCGACGCTTGGCAAAAGAGCGATGTCCGCAGTCGTGGGCCAATACAAACAGCCCGGTTAACGCTGTACCCGTCCAGATCCAGGAGAAGGGCAGCAGGAAGCTGGGCAGAAAGGTGATGGCAGCATAGCCCAAAGCTACGGAGAACACACTAATTAGGACTGAGATCCAGGCTTTGCGACGATTCTTTTCAAAGCACTGGCGGGGTAATGTCTTGAGAATGGTGCTGAGGTTTTCTGGGATGGGCTGAGTATCGTGCTGCGCCAGGGAAAGTGGGGGCAAAGATAAGGTCATGAATTCGGATCCGTGGTTCCAGGGCTGAACTTAAAGAAGCTTTACATTCATACCACGGGATGGGATCCGATCAATCAGGAGAAATGCTGAGCGTATTGAAAAGCTACAGCCTCTTATCCCAGCCCAGGTGGCCTGCAGCACTTACGGGGACTGGATTTGCCCTCTGAGCCAGTGAGGCATGAAAAACATCGCACCCTATTCCTGCTGGGTCAGTCTCAGCAGCCTGCCAGAGCCATCGGTGAGAATCAAATCCCCCGTCTCCTCCCGGGCCACCCACAAAGGCCACTGCAAATTCAACTCCTCCGTCCCCAGAGCTTCCCTGCCGCCACTCGTGAACACCCGCATCAATCGCCCCAACCCTTCCCAACAGGGCAACATCGAGGAGGCAATCTTTGAGCAGAGAACCTGCTACCCCTGCATTCCGACAGATCTGTTCGGCTGCCTGCCTTTGACTGCGAGTCAGGGTGCTGGCACTCAGAAAACGGGCCGGAGAACCACTCTCAGCTGGACTGGCCTCAAACCCAGTATTATCTACACGCCAACTTTCCCCAAACTCGTCATAGAGCCGCTCGAAACTAACTGGCGGCGTCAACACCGAGCCAAAACGGCTTTTGAGATCATCATCGGGATCCCCGTTGAAGTCTCCCAGCAAACCCTGCAGTGAGCCTTGACTAGACAAGGGAACATCCACTGCCAAATTCAGAAAACCTTCTCCGAGAAAGTCAAAGCGGCTGACAAACAGCTCTTCACGGAGCACATCATCGGGATCCCCATTGTTGTTTTCTGGGCTGGGCCAAGCCAGGATGTAGCTATCTCGGCTCCCCTAGACGGGCAGACACGGCTGTATTCAGAGATACATCAGGATAAAGGGTAACGGGGGTGTGGCGGGCCTGAATCTCAAAACGACCATCCAAGGAGCGTGTCAGCACAAAGTCGCCACTGGCTTGAAAGTCATAGGCAAGCCCATCGAAGGTGCCCATGTGGGGATCCCCGAAGCTACCGGCTCTGCGGCAGCGATCTGAGGTGCATTCTCCTGGAGGTTTTATGGGTAAGGTGGGGGTAGGGCCGGGAGTTGGAGTGGGGGTAGGAACCGGGCAACTGGCTCCTTCGGTGAGGGGGTTGCCGGTCGGAGAAAAGATTTGGGGTACTGGCTCAACCACAATCGCCCGCCCTGTGCGACCCTCTGGGGGTAGATAGTTGGGCACAGTAACGGGTACACCTACCCGCGAGGCGGCGATATAGCCAAGGTTGGGATCCTGCCAGGCTACCCAATAGTTTTCTGGGTTAAGGGGGCGGGTTTCCGAGAATAAAAGAGTTGGCTCTACAAGCACAATTTCTTGCGGCTCTGAAGAATCCGCCCTGCCAACTCTGGCGGATGTCGTCTCTATTGGAGCAATAGCAACTGAGCTGGGGGCAGCACCACAGCTACTCAGAACCACCAAAAGAAAAATTAGAATTAGTCCGAGCAGAGCTTGCATGAGATCTCCAAAATTTGGAGAGAATTATTGGTTCCAATCTTGAGGGAGCCACCAGCAAATACAAAATCTAACCCTGAGTTCAGAAAAGCGCTCCACAGAAGAAAAGCTCGAAGCCTATGGGACATTTTTTTAATCTGTCAAGAGTCTGCTCAAGAGTATTTCAATTACAACGGGGAGAATACATATGAATGCAGTTATCATAAGGTGAATGGAAAAACTTTTTGGGTAGAAGTCGGGCTTGTTTTCCCAATTCCACCACCGATTAGCCAATACTGTAATTAAGTTAATATATAGCAGTCCTAAATGAGACGTGAAAAAGCGCCATACATCTCAAGCTTAGGGAAAGCAAAAGTTTGTTGATGGAGGACAAACTCAAATAGCCG
>JAUQVK010000032.1:0-22043 GCA_039794845.1 Thermostichus sp. DRC_bins_24 | reverse complement strand
CCGCGCTAGGCCATTTGAGACGAAGCCACCAGCGCCCTGGATGTGGCCAATGAAAAGCTCCTCTACCTGCAACTGCAACACCTGAACACCACCTACATCAGTGTCGGTCATCGCCCCAGCCTGTTGGCCTATCACGATATCGTCCTGGAGTTACAAGGCGGCTCTGCTTGGCAGATTGGGTCGGCGGAGGAATACAGCGCCCGCTTGGCAATGGCCAGTTAAAGAGCGGGGCAGATTCAGACTTGCTTAGCTTTTCTACTGGCTAAGCTGAAGGGTGGCTGGTATTCTCGACATTCCCACCGAGAGCTTTTCCCCCTGCACTCCAGCGGGTTACTTGGCTCCGTTTTGGCGGCAAACTGACGACTTCTCTTCCGCCTTCTGATTGTCTTTTTCGCCAGTCTGCAAACATCGCATCCAAATCGTAGTTAAAAGACTTGGCATGTTCCTCACGAATCTTATGAATCTCCTCTAGGATCTCATTTTCCCACATCGCTCACTCTCCCAGTAGTTCGTAGGGTGTGCAAATCACAGGTAATTGGTATCCGAAATCAAAGCTGATTTCCCCCAGTTTTCTCTGAATCTGTGCGTTTGCAATATGTTTACAATTCCAGGTTAACAGGTAATCCAAGCCGTGGACTGTAGCAGCAGCAATGTGAACAGCATCATCAGCAGCTTTGGGTGGAAGATTACTACGGGATAGAAATTGGGCTGCTAGGCTCTGCACAGCCTGATTGAGTTCAACTAGGGGCACTCCCTTGAGGATTTCTAGACGATTAGCTGCGATATCAGGATCTCCCCGTCCCACTTCATCCAGGACAACTTTTGAAATATAGAGTGTAAATGCCCCCCGACGAGACTCCCACCACTCCCTAGTGACCTCTATATTGGCTGCTAGGATCAGATTCTTGGTTGATCTGGCTGTGAGATAGCCTACGATGCTGGTCTCGATGTAAACGGTCTCGATCATCTAGAAAAACTCTGGGTTTTCTATTTCTGATGTAAGGCATATGTCGGGCTACTCTCGTCTTCTTCTAAAGCTGTGCCAGGGGCACGCTACGCCTACGTCACCGTGACGGAGAGACGCGAACGTGTTGCAGGACGGAGTCCTCTATCTATTACAGCCGATGCCCCTCCGGGTCGTGCGGTTCCCGATCCAGGCAAATTCGATGTCTGGCAAGGGTCTTTTTAAGCTCTAGACCCTGCTTGAAGTCGGAAAAGGTTGTATGGTTCCAATGGGCAAGTAGGTGCTGCAGGATTTCCTGGCTAAGGTTTAGCTGTTTAACAAGATGTTGCGTCTTTGTCTCCAACTGGACGCGGCCAAATCGAGGTGATAGCTTGTTTTCACAGGTATTCCGACCGGATTACCGGAGGATAAGCACATGAGCCCCGTCGCCGCATCCGAAGCCATTCGCGCTAGTGTGCCCTTGGCACAGCGTTCTAAGGTCGAGCAGATCAAGGAAGACAGCCACTTTTTGCGGGATCCCCTGCTGGAAGAGCTGGCCCAAGACACCACTCACTTCTCCGAAGCTGCCATTCAGGTGCTCAAATTTCACGGCACCTACCAGCAAGATGACCGGGATGCTCGCCAACAGCGACGGCAGCAGGGATTGGAACGGGCCTACTCGATGATGTTGCGCACCCGCATCCCAGGCGGACATGTGCCCCCCCAGCTTTATCTGACGTTGGATCGGCTGGCGGATGAGTACGGCAATGGCACCCTGCGAGCCACAACTCGGCAAACCTTTCAGCTCCACGGGATCCTGAAAAAAAACCTCAAGGCTACCCTGGCGAGCATTCTGCAGCAGATGGGATCCACCCTGGCAGCCTGTGGGGATGTGAACCGCAACGTGATGGCCCCGGTCGCCCCCTACAAAAATCGCCCTGCCTACCGATATGCCCAAGACTATGCCCGCAAGCTGGCGGATCTGTTGGCCCCGAAGACCTCCGCCTACTACGACATTTGGGTGGATGGCGAGCCCATCCCGGTTCCGCCGGTGGATGAGGACGTACTGGCAGCACAGGAGTTTGTCGGCAATGGGGTGCGTGTGGACGGCCCCGAACCTTTGTATGGCCCTGTATATCTGCCCCGTAAGTTTAAGGCTGCCATTGCCGTGGCCGGGGAAAACACCGTGGATGTGTACTCTCAGGATCTGGGGTTGATCGTACTCACGGATCCCAAGGGTCGCCTCAAGGGCTTTAACATCGTCGTCGGTGGGGGCATGGGCCGCACCCACGGCAAAGAGGAAACCGAGCCGCTCCTAGCCCAAAAGCTTTGTTTTGCTCCGCCGGAATCGGTCCATCAGATTTGTCAAGCGATTTTGGCAGTTCAGCGGGATCACGGCAACCGCAGCGATCGCAAGCAGGCCCGTCTGAAATATCTGGTGCGCAACTGGGGCATTCGCAAGTTTCGCCGGGTGGTACAGCAATACGTTGGGGAAAAGCTGCAGCGTTTCCGACCTCTGCCCAAATTTGTGCCCAATAGCGACGACTACCTGGGCTGGCACGAACAGGGGGATGGCCGTTGGTTTCTGGGCATTTCCATCGAGAATGGCCGCATCCAAGACAGCCCGACTCGGCAACTGAAAACGGCGCTGCGCCGCATCACCGAAGAATTTGCTCTACCGCTGCGGGTCACCCCCACTCAGGATGTATTGCTCACAGAAATCGAAGACCACCAACGGGATCCGATCAACCGAATCCTCAAATCCCATGGGGTGCTCTCCAAAGAGGAAATTCCCCCAATGGTGCGTCTGGCCATGGCCTGCCCCGCTTTGCCCACCTGTGGTCTGGCGATTACGGAGTCAGAACGGGCTTTGCCAGGCTTAATTCGCCAATTGGATCGACTGTTACAGGAGCTAGACCTGCAGGATGCTCCCTTTTTGGTGCGCATGACCGGCTGCCCCAATGGCTGCGCACGCCCTTATCTGGCGGAGTTGGGGTTGGTGGGATCCACGCCAGACCACTATCAAGTGTGGTTGGGGGCCAGCCCCGAGGGGGATCGCCTGGCTCAGGTGTATCAGGAGCGGGTGCACATCGACCAAATCGTGCCCTTGATGGGATCCCTATTGCGGCTTTACAAGCAGGAGCGACACCCCCAAGAAGCCTTTGGGGACTACTGCCACCGGGTGGGGATCCCTTACTTACAGCAACAGGTGGTGCGGATCCCTTGAACTGAAACAGTTGGGTTGGGTTAGAAGCGAGACCAAGCTTGCAGCCATTCCCGCAATGTTTGTAGCCAGCCGGTGGGTTGCCCAGCCCCATCTTCGGAAGGGGATCCCGTTGCCAAGCCCTGATCCGATAGCAGGTTGACTTGTCCGGGGGAAATTTCGTAGACTCGAATCGGTTGGGAACGTGGAGAAGGCTTCAAAGGATGGGCCTCCACTTGGCTGAGCTGCTCCTTAAGAGCCTGGTATACGGGGGCAGAAACCAGTAACGTTGTGTTCAGCTCCACATTGGCAGATTCTAGCCAGGTGGCGAAATTCACCGACTTGCCAAAGGCAGAAACCCGCTGCGGATCTTGAGGATCGACATTGAGCAGAATCGTCGGCCCATAGTGGATCCCGAGGGTAAGGTTCACCTCGGGGTAAGAGAGTTCTCGCAGGGTGGTGTTCAGCTCTGCCACCGATTGGAGCAGGGCCAACCCTGTTTGCACCGCATGCCGCACTGCCTCTTGCGAGTGCGAGTTTTTGAGACCAAACAGAGCCATACTTTTCAGGCCGTTGTGGCTGGCCAAAACCCCTTGGTAGCGCTGCACCAGAGCACCCATTTGGGTGAAGTAGCGGCCCAGCGTGTAGACAATGTCGTAGGGAAAGTTGTCTTCGTCGAAGGTGGCAATGCCCCGCAAAGAGGCGCTGAGAATGGCGGCTGGCACTTGGCTGCCTATGGATTGAGCCTGCAGTTGATGTTGGGCCACCTCTAGATCTTCGCTATCAATCACCAACCGCTGCAGGGTGATATCCCCGGTGATGCGGGTTTGACAGGCCAGCCGAATATGCACAGGCAGATCCAGCCGTTCTGCCAACTTTTTTTCGGCAGGGGTCATGATGCGACAATGTTCGCTGCCCTCCAAAATCATGATGCGACAGGTGGAGCAGGCGGCATTTCCCCCACAGGCATGGGCATGGCGCACCCCCGCCTCCAGAAGATTCTCCAAGACGCTGCGTAGGGGATTGGCCTCAAAAACGAGGTTATCGGGCTGACAGGTGATCTGCATAGTTGGGAACCAGCAAAAATTTTTAGAACGCCTAAAGCAAATACGGTGCTGCCCTCGATTTGGATACGGTTTCCCTCAACTGGCCCCCACAACTCAGATGATAAAGTACAGAAGAGTCTTCTGCGCGAGCTGGTTTCATGCCTAAATCCAAGCCTGACGAATCCCCCATCCGCAAGATTTTTAAGACGCTGGTGTTGGTAATTGGTCCTTTGATTTTGCTTAGTTTTTCCTTTGGCCCGTTGCTACAGGCGTTTCAGCCCTCAAGCTCGGTAGATACCAGCTTGATCACAGAGCAACTGCAAACGGAGGCCGATGGCTATCGAGCGGTGCTGGAGCGGGAGCCGGATAATCGCATTGCCCTCGAGGGGTTGATCAACACTCAGCTGCAACTGAACGAGCCGCAGGGGGCCATCGAGCCCCTGATGAAACTGGTGGAACTGGAGCCTGAAGATCGGGGACTACGGGCTTTCTTAGCGCAAATTCAGCAGGATACGGGAGATTTTGAAGGGGCACGGGAGCAGCTCCAGATTCTCTACGAGGAGGATCCGCGAGATAGCCGGGTTTTGCAAGAGTTGGCCAATGTTCAGATGATCTTGGGCCGCAACTCCGAGGCCATTGCTTTATTGGAGAAGCATTTGGAAGCGGTGCCGGAAGATAACGATGCCCGTCTGCACTTGGCCTTTGTCTATGCCCGTGACAACCAGACCGAGAAAGCAGTGGCCCTTTACGACGAGATGATCGCGGCGGATCCCAGCGATTTCACCCCGGTGTTGGGCAAAGCCATGGCCCTCAGTGCCGCGGCAGATGAAGACCTACGAGCCCAAGCACCAGGATTGTTTGATCAAGCGGCCCGACTGGCCCCGCCGCAAGTTCGGGAGCAGATCGAACAGCAGGCCGCGCTCTACGCCCAGTTGAACCCACCCCAACCTGTAGAGAGTTCTGTCGATAGTGAAGACCCTGAGAGCACTCCTGCCCCATGAAGAATTGGTTTTCCAGAGCTTCCTGCTCAGTGATAGGGATCCCGAACCCCCTCTGCCTGCCAGTGGGTTTGTTTTTGTTGATGATCCTACTGCCCGGATGTCGAGACTCGACAGAATATACGCCGATTAACCCTCAAGCCTTTCAGGAGCAGTACGCCCTATCTGAGGAGTTGGATCCGGCCCAGGTGGGGATCCAGTTGTTGCAGCACTACCGACAGGAGACCGAGGGCCGACGAGGGGAGTCTCTGCAGATTCAATATTTACCTGACCAGAACGCTGAGATTTTGATAACCCTTGAGGGCTTAGCCGATGACTCGGTGCAGGGGAAGCGCTATCGCGTAGAAATGGGCTGGACGGAAGCCGGTTGGCAGATGAAAACGGTGGGATCCCAGCAGCGCTGTTGGCCCGGACGAGGACACCAAAATTGGTCGCCACAACCCTGTGTTTAAGCGGGCGCAAAGCCCCTTGTTGGGGCTGTGTCCGTTACAGAGGCTGCAAAAGTAGGGATCCCCTTTGTCCTAAGATCTGCAAGCATTCACGTTAATGTTGCAAAGCAATGACATCCATGAAAACGGTATTGGTGACTGGGGCTAGCCGTGGGCTAGGGCTGGAATATGTCAAGCAATTGCTGGCCAGGGGCTACCGGGTTTTTGCCGCTTCTCGCCAACCGGTGGAGGCCCTGAGCAAGCTGGCCTTTGAGTATCCTGACTCGTTGGAGTGGGTGCAGTTGGATGTGACGGATGAGGCTTCCATTCAAGCCGCCGTCGCCGCCGTCGGGGCCAAGACTGCCAAGCTGGATATTTTGATCAACTGTGCCGGATTGGGGGAATGGCTTACCTTTGGCCAAACCCAAAAAGAGACCTTCATGACCATTTTGGAGACCAACACCGTCGCCCCGGTGATGGTTACCCAAGCCTTTTACCCGTTGCTCAAGGCGGCAGGAACGAGCATCGTGGCCAACATGAGTTCCCTGCTTGGCTCGATTGCCCACAAGCCTATTTTGGTCAAGGGGGGGTATGCCTATTCCGCCAGCAAAGCCGCCCTGAATATGCTCACCAAATACATGTCGATCGAGCTGGCCCCCGATGGGATCATTTTGGCCGCCCTCAGCCCCGGCTGGGTGAAGACCGACATGGGTGGGCCGGATGCCCCCCTGACCGCGCCCGAATCAATCTCAGGGTTGATTAAGGTGATCGAAAACCTCACCCCTGAGTTGACGGGCCGTTACTGGCATTACGACGGTTCGGAATTGCCCTGGTAAGGAGTCTAGCCAGCTAGGGAAAGGCCTTGAGGGCATCTTCTGCGGAGCAATAGATCTCGAAAATTGAGTCTAGATGGGTAACGGCGAAAATCAGCTTGGCCTGTTCCTGTAGGCCGGCAAGCTTGAGTTGGTAGCCCGCCACGCGGCAGTTGCGTTGTGCTGAGACCAAAACCGATAACCCCATACTGTCGATCAGGGCGATCTCGCTCAGATCCAGTAACAGGTGTCCGGGTTGTTCGCTAAGAATGTGGCTCAGCGCTCCCCGCACAGCAGAGGCATTAGCAGCACTGAGATTTCCTTTCGGCAGCTTGACAACCGTAACGGGGGATCCCTTGGGGCTTTTTTGGGTGGAAACGTGCATAAATGAGCTGAAAATGCGAAGGTGCAGTGGGGGAGCCTGTTTCATTTTTGATCAATCCCGTACGGATTTGGTTCCGGCGAAGCTTTTTTTGCGGAGCTTTTCTTTACAAGCTGTGGGGTCATGCTACTCTGAGAAGCCCTCATTGCCGGAGCCGGTCTTGCAGAGTGTGGATTGCTTGGGTGGGCCGAGAACGCTTTTACCCCTTATCTCTGGTAGTGGGGGGAGGAGAAGTTAATGGCTGGGATCCCTGATTGGGCTGGAGAGGCTGTTGCCCTGAGTGTGCTGGCCCTGCAGTTGCCGATGCTGGGGGTATTGCTGGCGCGTCTGTTACCGTCGTTGCGTCGCCCTGCCCCTTTGCCCGCCGGTGAGCCTGGGATCCCTTGGCCACCGGGCTTGGTCAGCGTTTTGGTGCCCACCCTCAATGAAGCCGAACGCATTGATCCCTGCCTAGAAGGGCTGCATCAGCAGGGTTCCTCTCTGCAGGAAGTGGTGGTGATCGACAGCCGCTCCCAGGATGGCACCCCCGAAAAAGTCTGGGCCATGGCCCAACGGGATCCACGTTTTCGCTTGGTAACCGATGATCCTTTGCCATCGGGTTGGGTGGGGCGCCCCTGGGCGTTGCACTACGGGTTCCTCAAGTCGGATCCGTCTACCGAGTGGATTTTGGGCATCGATGCCGATACTCGCCCGCAGGTGGGTTTGGTGGCACGTCTGCTGCAGGTAGCCCAAGCAGAAGGGTTTGATCTGATCACCTTGGCCCCGCAATTTATCTTGCGGCACTGGGGGGAAGGCTGGCTACAACCGGCTTTGCTGGTGACCTTGATCTATCGCTACGGGGCAGCCGGAGATACCGCCACCTTGCCGGAACGGGTCATGGCCAATGGGCAGTGCATGTGGGTACGACGGGCGGTGCTAGAGCGCATGCAGGGCTACACAGGGGCGCGGGCTTCCTTTTGTGATGATGTCACTTTGGTACGGCAGATCGCGGCGGCAGGCTTTAAGGTGGGCTTTTTGGATGGTCGGCATCTGCTCAAGGTGCGGATGTACACTTCCTTCGGGGAAACCTGGCGGGAGTGGGGGCGGTCTTTGGATTTGAAGGATGCCACCCCTGCTGCCCAGTTGTGGGGAGATATGGCGTTCCTCACCCTCACCCAAGGGATCCCCCTGCTGACGGTTTTGGGGCTATTGGGCATGGCCGGGAGGGGGGTGCCCTTCTCCCTGACGGAGCAGTTGTTGTTGGGGCTCAACCTGGGGTTGGTGGTCTTCCGATTTGGCTTGCTGACGGGCATTCGCGGCTCTTATCAGGATCCCCCCTGGACGTTTTGGCTTTCCCCGCTGGCGGATCCCTTGGCGGTCTTGCGGGTGATTCTTTCGGCCACCCGTCGGCCCCGGGTTTGGCGAGGGCGCAGCTATTGACCGGAGCTTTCAGTGTCCAGATCTAGCCCCAGTTCTCGCAGTTTGTCGGCTAGGCGTTGTCGCTGGGCTCGTTCTTGTTGGAGAGCGGTTTCCGCTTCCTCCGCCCGCAAGCGTTCCTGTTCTGCCCGAAGGTGTTCCTGCTCTGCCCGAAGGCGTTCCTGCTCTGCCCGAAGGCGTTCCTGTGCAGCCTTTTGTCTTTCTTGTTCAATTCGTTCACTTCCCCACAACAGTAAATTGCCCTCAGCGTCCCACCAGCGCAACCAGTAAGCCTTGGTCTCGGCCTTTTGTCCCCACCAAACACCCAAAAACAAGCCGATCTCAGGGATCCAGTAGCGCTGGTTTTCATCTGCGGCGGCAGGGCGATAGTGACCATCCTCCAGGCGATACACATCCAGTTCCCCTGTTTTGGAATGAAAGATCACGTAGACAGGGACCTGCAAAATGCGCTCGTAGAAATACCACTTACCATAGGGGTGGTGGGGGTTGATCGAGTATTCCCCCCCCTCAGTTTCGGAAATAAACTCCATCACAATTGCCGGCGGATCCCCTTCCAGCTTGGGGGTATAGTTGCGACGGATCTCTCCTTCTGGAATCGGCTGCACCGCAGGCACGTAGACCCAATCAGGGGCTTTCACCACGACCTTATCCCCAACAGTGCTACAGAGGCCAAAGTTGGAGGCAATCAAAGCCTGGGCAGGGATTAAGTCCGCCAGTTCCAGCAGTTCTCGCAGGGCTGCCGCCAGCAGCGGTTGTAGCGTGCTTTCCACAGGATCATCCGGCAGTGGAAAGTCTTCCGGCAGCTTTTCCCAACGAATTGGGGGTGGCGCTTGAGTGGATAGAAGCGGGGAAATCGTCATTGGTGCAATTGCCCATGGCAACAGGCTACGCGCATCTCTTTCTGGATAGCGCAATCCCCTCTGCCACATCAACCTCGGCAGGCCCGGGATCCCCATAACAGCCAACCCCTAGGGCTGAGGTATGCTTGTGGGCAATAGGCAAGTCTTCTGTCTCTTCCGTTCAGGAGAGAGTATGTCAGAACCCGAACAATCTGCTGCCCACATCCTGGTGATCGAAGATGAAGCCAAACTGGCCCGGTTTGTGGAGACGGAGCTGACCTACGAAGGGTATCGAGTCAGTGTTGCCAGCGATGGCACGGCTGGACTAATAGCAGCCCGCGACCAAAAGCCCGACCTGGTGCTGCTGGACTGGATGTTGCCGGGCATTTCAGGCTTAGAAATTTGCCGGCGACTGCGCTCAACGGGCAATCGGGTGCCGGTGGTGTTGATGACCGCCAGAGATGATGTGTCGGATCGGGTGGCGGGGTTGGATGCCGGAGCGGATGATTATGTGGTGAAACCCTTCAGCATTCAAGAGCTCTTGGCGCGCGTACGGGCCCATTTGCGCCGACAAAAGGGATCCCATGATGGCCAGTTGGTGTTTATGGACTTAACCCTGGATCCCTTGACACGGGAGGTGACGCGGGGAGAGCGGCGGGTGGAGTTAACGGCCAAAGAATATGATTTGCTGCGCTACCTGATGGAACATCCTCGACAGGTGCTCACCCGCCAGCAGATTTTGGAGCATGTGTGGGGGTTCGACTTTATGGGTGATTCCAACATCATCGAGGTTTATATTCGCTATTTGCGTCTCAAGATCGAAGACCAAGGGGAAAAGCGCCTCATCCAAACCGTGCGTGGGGTGGGTTACGTGTTGCGCGAGTAAGGATACACGAGAAGGATACAAAGGATACGAACCGATGCCAGAACCCTTTGAGGTGGAGTATCGCCTGCAACTGGGCTTACACTACCTGGCCAAGCAAGAACGCGAGCTGGCGCTGCTGCAATTTGACCAAGTGATCGCCTGGGATCCCGACCACTTTGAGGCCTGGGTCAACCGCGCCCTCACCCTGGCCCACCTGAAACGCTACCCCGCCAGTATCGAGAGCTTCGATCGCGCCTTGGCCCTGCAACCAAACCGAGAAGAGGTTTGGAACAACCGGGGCATCGCTTTGGCGGATTGGGGGCATCACCAGGAAGCAATCGAAAGTTTTGAAGAGGTGCTCCGTCTTAACCTCCAACATTACGAAGCCTGGGCCAACAGAGGGAATAGCCTTGCAGCCCTAGGGCAGTGGAAGGCCGCCCTCGCGTCCTATCGGCGGGCGGTAATCCTGAACCCCAACTACTACAAGGCCTGGAGCAATCAGGGCAATGCCTTCGTCAGTCTGGGCAATCCGCTGCGGGGGGTGGGCTGTTTTCGCCGCGCCCTGCACCTCAACCCCGACGATGCGCAAGTCTGGTTTAACCTGGGCTGCTGCTACACCGCCTGCGAAGATCCACAAGCCGCCCTGGCAGCCTATGAAGAAGGACTGAAGGTGGATCCCGAACACATCGGCTGTTGGATGAACAAGGGAACCCTCCTGCCCAAAGGCCCCGAGTCTCTGGCCATTTATGAGCACGTCCTGCAACTGATGGCTAAGAATAACCCTCAGAATAACCCTCAACAGTACCCCAAAGAGGCCACCCATGCCTGGAACAACCGCGGTTTGGTGTTGCGGCACATGGGTCGGGTGGAGGAGGCTATCGTCTCCTATGAGCGGGCGGTGGAATGCGACCCCAACAACTACGAGTCTTGGGACAACCGCGGCTATGCCCTCACCAAACTGGGCCGGTTTGCCGAGGCGCTGGCCAGCATTGAAAAATCTCTGCAGATCAATCCCAACCATGCCAACGGCATTTACAACAAAGGCTACTGTTATGCCCTGATGGGACGCACCCGGGAGGCGATAGACTGTATTGCCGAGGCGATTCGGCTGAATCCAAAAAAGTATGGGCCTGCCGCCCGTACCGATCCCGATCTGGAGCGCTTGCGTAAGAACAAGCGGTTTCAAGCTCTGTTGGCCAAGCTGCCCCCCCTTCCCGGCTAGGTTCGGCAACAGGATCACAGGATCAAAGGAGAAGGGATCCCATTGGGCCGCCATGGGCAAACGGCCTGGCGGGACGGAGTCCTTTCTCAGGTTGGGGGTTGCGGCTTAGGATTGGGGAAAGGGATCCCGGCGGGGTGATCCTGTAAGGTTGGATGGCAACCGGTATCTGAGACGGAGTTGTGGGGTTCGGGGTGCAGAGCATGCTGTGGATGAAGCTAGGGGTATGGAATCCGGGATTGTTGGGCCTTACCTTCAGCTCACCGGGGGAATTTGTCTTCCGCTTTCCCCCCGATACCCCTGCGGTGGGAGGGCTGGGTCTGCGCTGGTACGGCCTGCTCATGGCGACGGCAGTGTTGATCGGCTTGATCTTGGCCAAGGTGTTGGCAGAGGCTCGTCATCTGGAAAAAGAACCGGGCCGGGCCAGCGAACGGGTGGAACAGCTGGCTCTGTGGCTGGTGGTGTCTGGGTTTTTGGGGGCCAGACTTTACTATGTGCTCACCCACTGGTCAGAGTTTAGCGCCAACCCCCTTTCGGCACTGGCCATTTGGCAGGGGGGCATCATCATCCATGGGGGAGTGCTGGCGGGGGGCCTCGCTCTCTACCTCTACTGCCGCGCTACCGGCATCAACGGCTGGAAATACGCCGATATCCTTACCCCCGGATTGATCTTGGGCCAGGCCATCGGCCGTTGGGGCAATTTCTTCAATTCAGAAGCCTATGGCGCCCCACTCCCCCCGGGCAGCCCATGGCCGTTGCGGGTGTACATCCCCCCTCAAGCCCGCGAGCCGGAGTACAGCCAATTCGAGTTCTTTCACCCGATCTTCTTCTACGAGAGCGTTCTCAATCTCATCTTGTTCGCCCTGTTGATGGGGATGTTCTGGCGGGCCCCCAAACTCAAGGATGGCACCTGGGTCTGGACCTATGTGGTGGGTTACAGCTTGATTCGGATCCCCTATGAAATGTTGCGGGTTTCGGCGGTGGCCTATCTGCCCGGAACCTCCATCAAGGCGGCCTATGTAGCCAGTGGCCTGGGCCTTGTGATCGGGGTCGGCATGCTTATCTATATGTACAAACTGCGCTTCGATCCCGATTTGGAGCAGCTGGCGGCTTGGCTGTCGGAGCAAGCGGGGCTGGAACCGGAGGCGGCCCAGACTATTTTGGAACGGGCTTGGTCGATTCAGCGGAAACAAAGTCGTGCCGACCTACTGGATCGAGTCACGCTGGCCATGCCCCATTTTCCCAGTACCCTTGCCCCCACCCTGTCGGTGGGTCAACGGGAGCGGTTGATGCGGCAGCTGTTCTATCGGTTGGAAGGTAAGAAAGGAGAAGGGCTGGCCCCAGAGGGCTAGTGCTTGACTCGGCAATCCCCCACGCTTTACAAGATCGACCGTTGTCCCTCCGGGCTGATTCCGATGATGGTGAGCTGACAATCGAGCACCTTGAAGCCGTACTTCTCTGCCACCTTTTGGGTGATGTTGAGGATGGCACTGTTCTTGAACTCAATCACCTGGTTGGTTTTCACACAGACCAGGTGGTGGTGGTGGTGGGGAGCAGGCTGGTTGATCTCGTAGTGCTTATGGCCTTCCGTCAGTTCCAACTCCCGCAAAATGCCCATGCGAGCCATCAGCTTGACGGTGCGGTAAATGGTAGAAAGGCTGATGTTGTGGCCAGCTTCGCGCAGATTCTCGTGCAGTTCCTCGGCACTCAGGTGAGTGCCCTCGGGCAAGTTTTGAAAGGTCTGCAGGATGATCTCCCGTTGCCGAGTGGAGCGCCAGCCCTTGGCATTCAGCTCTGCCTTGAAGGCTTCTTCGGTGTAGACCATGGTGTTGCCCCTCCGCTGTTGGGCAAGGTCGCCGCGACAATCAATAAGCTTGTTAATTGATAATAACCTGATAGTAACTCCACCGGCCTCGGTTGACAAAAGGATCCCTAGCCTACGGCAACACCAGGGCCAGGGTAGTTCCCTGGGATCCCGTCTCGATCAAACACAAGTCTCCTTGGTGGGCCTGCAGGATGCGCTTGGCAATATACAACCCCAATCCACCCGAGCCGGTTGGGTAATGATGCCCGGCGATATCGATTGGCTGCGTCACGTAGGGCTGGGCCAGCTCCTCTAGCGGGGCCGGCAGACCAGGGCCATCGTCCCACACCCGAATCTGGCGGGGGCTTACCGTCAGCACCACCCTATCGCGGGCATAGCGCAGGGCATTGTCGATTAAGTTCGCCAAAGCTCGCTCCAGTTCCGCCTCATCTGCATTGCCCCATCCCTGCCCCTCCACCCGCAAGTCAATCTCCCGCTCTTGGGCCAGGGATCCCATCCGGTCTGCCACCCGTCTGGCCAGGGATCCCAAATCACAAGGCTGGGGATGCAGCTCGATCTCTCCCCGCTCCAGGCGATGGGCCTCCACCATTTTCTGCACCAGCGAGAGGTTGTGTTGGTTCTCTTGCAAGATGCGATCCAGCAGGGCACGGCGCTGTTCCGGTTCTAGCTGCTGCTCCTGTTTGAGGGCGTTGAGCAAATGCCCAAAGGCGATGAGGGGAGTTTTGAGGTCGTGAACCAGGGTAGCGGTGAAGGCTTCCCGACGCATCTGATCGATTTCAATCTGCCGCAGCAAGTGGGCGAAAGCCCCCCGCAAAATCAGGGACTCTTGCGGATCCTCAGGACGCAGCAGCAAGTTCCAGCGCGCCGGCTGGTTGAGCA
This sequence comes from Thermostichus sp. DRC_bins_24, assembly GCA_039794845.1. Classification (GTDB taxonomy): domain Bacteria; phylum Cyanobacteriota; class Cyanobacteriia; order Thermostichales; family Thermostichaceae; genus Thermostichus. The sequence goes on along the minus strand of JAUQVK010000032.1, from coordinate 8,188 downwards.
GCGTTTCTAGATGCACCAACTCGCGGGCAAGTAGTGTGAGAGGTCGCAGAATTAGAGAAGATAGGCCATAGCCCACCACCGCCGATAGCCCCGCCAACAACGGGATCCACAACAACAACAAGACAACCCCCTCCCTGCTGATCTGGGTGCCGGGCAAGACCCATTGCACCGACAGGATCAACACCAGATTGGGAACAAAAGAAAGGCTGGCAATCACCAGTGCAACTTGGGTGCGCAGGCTGTGGGGAAATCGGCGATGCCAGAACTCTCGCAGGCGTTGTCGCAAACCTGGGGCACTCGTCAGGAAGGGGGAAGGATTGGTTAGGTTGATGATGAAAAAACCTCTGGGAGTCTGTCCGTGTTTCGACCCCAGAGGCTTCTTCTCTTCACTCCTCACCACAACTGAATATACCTGCCCCTCGAGAGGCTGTCAAGCACCGGCCCATTGCGGTTGGCGAGTAGGGAAACGGGCAATGGTGGCGCTGCCGTAAAAGATCATCTGATGCTGCTGGAGACGCACCCGATCCACCCGCAATTCGGTTCCCTGCAGGGCAAAGCGGTCCAGATCCAGAAGGGCATTCAGGTGGTCCACCAAGGCGCGACTGAGGTTCAAAGCCTCACCATCGCCGGCAAAAACCGGATCCTCGAACCGAATACGACGGCGCTCCAGCACTTCAATGCGACTGGAAAACCCAATGGGCAGCCAAGAGCCGGATTCTTGCTGAACTTCAGCCCGTAGCTCAAAACGGCGGTCAGGCGTGATGTGGATCTGCACCTGCCGAAACGCCAGTGGCTTGCCTCCTTGCTTAACCTGAGCCAGCTTGTTTAGCACAAAGGGAGTGTTAAAGGATTGGGCCAGATCCGTTTCCGTGAGCACCACACGCATGGTGGCCTGAACGGCTTGTTGCAAGCGGATGCGTCCTTGCCAGATTTGACTTAAGTCGATGGCCACCGACTGGGAAAACAGCTCCAAAACCGACAGCCTCAGGCCGTTGTACATCTGCAGGTTCTGGCCCAACAGCTCAAAACTGTCGATGCACCCCTGCAAAAGCTTGGCGACGGGCTCCACCCGCACCCGCGCCTCCAACCGTTCCGAGTGCTTGAACAGGGCGCGAATGGCCGCACCGACTCCGCGGCTGACCCAATCGACAGCCGTTTGATTCTGGAGGGGCAGTTCCGGCAACAGTCCTGTGGTCATAGAAGTTAGGAGTTTCGTCTACCGCAATCATAACCAACCATTAAGAAAGGTTACAAACCTCCTCAAGCTATTTGCAGTCAGCCTCAGCGGGATCCCCGCCCTTCCTGGATGGCGGAGCGGGCCACGGCTGCGATGCCTTGGTCGGTGGCCCGGGGTAAGTGGAAATACCGTCCACCCGCCAGTTCTGCCAGTTCGGCGCTAAAGCCGGTGGTGACAAAGCGGCTTTGGGAGTCGATTAACAGCAACTTCAACCCCAAAGCCCGGATGCGCAGGGCGATTTCCCGCAGTTCCTGCTTCAGGTCGGGGGGTTCGGCCCCGGGGCTCTGGCCCAAAGAACGGCTGAGGGGGACATTACCCCGCCCATCCGTGAGGGCCACCACCATCACCTGCCCCACATCTCCGGCAGCCCGGGCATTTACTCCCATACGGGCGGCTTGGGTGAGGGCATGGGCTAAGGGGGATCCCCCGCCACAGGGCAGAGATTCGAGGCGGCGGCGGGCCAGCTCAATCGAGCGGGTGGGGGGCAGCAACACTTCGGCGGTTTCGCCCCGAAAGGCAATTAGGGCAACTTTATCGCGGTTTTGGTAGGCTTCCGTGAGCAGGCGTAGGGCGGCTCCTTTGGCGGATTGCATGCGATTGAGGGCCATGGAACCAGAGGCATCCACCACAAAGATCACCAGTGCCCCGGCTTTGCGGGCCAGCTTTTTGGCGCGGATATCGCTTTGTTCGACGATGACGGTGCGTCCGGGTTGCCGTTGGCGGCGGCTTTGTTGGTAGGGGGCGGCGGCCCGCAGGGTGGCATCCACAGCGACGCGCGGGTGGGAGCCTTGGGGCAGGATGGGCTTGATGTAGCGGCCCCGATCGGCACTGAACACCAGGCTGCGGGATCCCGTTTTGCCCTGTTGGTTGAGGGATTGGGCAAAGGCCAGCAGGCGCGGATCGAGGGCGACGCCTTCGGGGTCGAAGAAAAACGCTTCCGGCAGGCTGATGTTTTCCGGTTGCGGTTCTTGATCGGCATCCTCCGGTTCTTCGGGGCGTTCGGGATCCTTGGGCTGGGATTCCGGTTCGGGGGGGGGGGGGGGGGGGGGGGGCGGCTGGTCGGGGTCGTAGTGGGCCCGGGGCAGCAGCACCAATTGCACCGCCTGTTGCAGATCTTCGGCCACTAGGCGATCCCGCCCTTCAAGGGCGGCCAGGGCACAGGCTGCCTTTAGGGCAAATTGTTCGCCGCGATGGCCCTGGATGTTCCCCCGGATGGCTTCCTGCACCAGGTAGGCAATTTGCTCCCGTTGGGGTTTCACCTGGGGCAGCCATTCCCGCGCCAGGAGGATCTGGGTGCGCACTTCCTCCAGTTCCGCCTGCTGGGCTGCCAGAAAGGGGGCGGGGGCATCGCTAAATTGATTGGCCCGTCGGGCGATCTCCCGCCGATCCTCCAGGGTCAGATCTCGGTCCACGGGGATCACCATCGCCATGCGATCCAAAAGGTGCCGCCGCAGGGATCCCTCGTCTGGGTTGTAGGTGGCCACCAGCAGAGGCCGACAGGGGTGTTGCAGGCTCATCCCTTCCCGTTCCAGGCGATTCACCCCATCCCCCACCACCGTCAGCAGCAGGTTGGCTATCTGATCATCCAGCAGGTTGATGTCATCCACATACAGCACCCCCCGGTGGGCAGCCGCCAACAACCCCGGCTGAAAAACGGTTTCTCCGCGCTCCACCGAAGCCCCCACATCCACGGATCCCAGCAGCCGATCTTCGGTCACCCCCAAGGGAATTTGCACAAAGGGGGCCGGGATCACCCGCGTGGGCGCAGATGAGGCGGGTGAATAGTGGGTCTTGGCCCAATCCGACCAAGTGTCCGGTTGCCTCGGATCATCATTGCAATAGGAGCCGGTGATCACTTCAATCGGGGGCAGCAGGGCATGGATCCCTCGGGCTAAGACGGACTTGGCCGTACCCCTTGGCCCCACGATCACCACACCCCCCAACCCCGGATCCACGGCCGCCAAGAGCAGAGCCAGTTTGGCCGGTTGTTGCCCGACCACCGCCGTGAGGGGAAAAGTGCGAGGAGTAGCTACAGTTGCGGATCCCATGCAATGACCTGTGGAGATGAGCCATCAGCAGTTCAGATCTCTATCTTCAGGTCTATTGGATCTACAGCAGACCCGGAGCCGAACGCCGAAATCTAATTTTTTGCGTGTCTCGTCTATTATCCCTCGGGGGCTCAGCCAACTTGGGGATCCACCTGTTTTTCAGCCTTTTCCAACTTATGGTCATTGCCATGCCATTGCTGAACCAGCTCCCTCACCCCTTCGCGCAGCGTGGCACCGGCCGTAGCCCCTCTCTCAGAGGGGGAGAGGGGCGTCAAAAAGGTGTATCGTTCTTAACATGGGGTGTAAGGCAAGGGAGAAACCCTTGCCGAACAAAGGCTGGGCCGGCATCCACCGGGGTAGACAAAGGACTCCATCCCGCCGGGCCGGCAACGCCGGAAAGGGCTGTAAGCTTGTTCCTACTCCAATTCCTACTCCAAACGGTGAAGTGCAGGCGCCAAAGCCACCGTTTCCACCGGAGGGGGGAGCTCTTGCCGTAGGGTGGCCACCAGAGCGTTGGTGGATTGGTCGTAGAGGGTGGTGACCAACTTGGGATACAGCCCAATGCCGATGATCGGGATGAGCAAGCAGGCGATGATAAACACCTCACGAGGTTCGGCATCCACCAATTCCTCGTGCTCGGTAAGCTCTTTGTTTTCCGGGCCAAAGAAGATCTGCCGCAACATCGAAAGCAGGTAAATGGGCGTCAAAATTACCCCGACTGCCGCCAGAAACACCACCACCACCTTAAAGGGGCCAGAGTAGGCATCGGTGGTGGCCATGCCGATAAACACCATGATCTCGGCCACAAAGCCGCTCATCCCCGGCAGCGCCAAAGAGGCCAGCGAGCAAGCGGTGAACATAGAAAAGATCTTGGGCATTCTCAGGCCCACGCCCCCCATTTCCTCCAGTTCCAGGGTATGGGTGCGGTCGTAGGTTGCCCCCACCAGGAAGAATAGGCTGGCCCCGATCAACCCGTGGGAGATCATCTGCAACATCGCCCCGCTCATGCCGATTTCCGTCAGGCAGCCGATGCCGATCAACACAAAGCCCATGTGACTGATGGAGGAGTAGGCAATTTTGCGCTTGAGGTTGCGCTGGGCAAAGGAGGTGAGGGCAGCAAAGATGATGTTCACCACCCCCAACACGATCAACACCGGCGCAAAGTACAGATGGGCATCCGGCAGCATGCCCACATTCATGCGCATAAGGGCATAGCCCCCCATTTTCAGGAGGATCCCGGCCAGCAGCATGTGAACAGGGGCCGTGGCTTCCCCGTGGGCATCCGGCAGCCAGGTATGCAACGGGAAAACGGGCAGTTTAACACCATAGGCGATCAGAAAGGCCCCATAAATGAGCAACTGGAAGGTAAGGGGATAGGCTTTGTGGGCCAGATCGGTCATGTCAAAGCTGATGGTGTTGCCGTAAAAGGCCATGGCCAGCGCTGCCACCAGAATAAAAAGAGAGCTCAGGGCGGTGTAGAGAATGAACTTCGTGGCCGCGTACAGGCGATTTTTCCCCCCCCAAATGGAGAGCAACAGGTATACCGGGATCAGCTCCAGCTCCCACATCAGGAAAAAGAGCAACATATCCTGCACCGCAAATACCCCGATCTGCCCGCCGTACATGGCCAGCATCAGAAAGTAAAACAGGCGCGGCTTAAGGGTAACGGGCCAGGACGCCAGGATTGCCAGGGTGGTGATGAAGGCCGTCAACAAAATCAGGGGCATGGAGAGGCCATCGGCCCCCACCGACCAGCTCAGACCCACCTGGGGCACCCAGGTATAGCGCTCAAACAGCTGCAACCCCGTCTGGCCGGGATCGTAGCCGTAGTAAAAGCCGGCCAACAGAATCAGCAGATCCGTCACCCCAATGAAGAGGGCAAACCAGCGAATCCGTTCCGCCAGCTTTTGCGCGTGGGCGCGGGTATTCGGGTCTCCAGCCGGAGCCGGGATCAGGGGAATGAATAGGGAGGCAACAATCGGGTAGAAAATCACCGTCGTCAGCCAAGGAAACTCGTTCACGCTGGGCAGTGCCATGAATGCAACCTCGTTCACGCCAAGTTCACTCCAAACCACCTAGGGGATCCCTGCCGGCTACACCGCGATAGCCCTCTACCAGAATCACCCTTGAGTATCTATGCTTAGCAAATCTACAGGATTATCTTAAGGCCCCTTCTTTTCTGGCGGGATCCCTGGAGGACTGGGTCCGGGATAGAGCAGGTGCATTTGCGAATGTTGTGCCCGAAAATGAAGAGATACCAAAGACAACCTTGCAAGGGATCCGAACCATCATGCCTCAGCCCAAACTGATCATCCACGGCGGAGCCGGGAGCGCCTTGGATGGCGAAACCAGTGTGGACAAAGTGAGGGGATCCCTGCGGCGGGTGGTGGAGAGCACCTACGACCTTTTGCAATCCGGTCACAGTGCCGAGGCGGCGGTGGTACACGCCTGCCAGCTGTTGGAGGATGATCCCCTTTACAATGCCGGTACGGGGTCGGTGCTGCAGTCGGATGGCCAAATTCGCATGAGCGCCGCCCTCATGAACGGGGCCAGCCAGTCCTTTAGCGGCGTGATCAACGTCAGCCGCGTTCAACATCCGATCCTGATGGCGCAGGCTCTACAGGCAAGCCCCGACCGTGTGGTGGCCGAACAAGGCGCTGCTGAACTGGCAAGGGAGCTGAAACTGCCCCTCTACGACCCTGCCACCTTAAAACGGATTCAGGAATGGTTGCAGTTGCGGCAGGATCATCCCCCGGCACGGGTGCTCACCTCCCTGGCCATGGGCACGATTGGGGCGGTAGCCCTGGATCACCAGGGGCGAATTTCCGTGGGCACGTCCACTGGCGGGCGTGGCTTCGAGCGGTTGGGGCGGGTGAGCGATTCTGCTACTCCAGCAGGCACCTATGCCAGCGCAGCAGCGGGAGTCAGTTGTACTGGCGTGGGGGAAGACATTTTGGATGAGAATTTGGCGGCGCGGATCGTGATTCGGGTAGAGGATGGCCTGAGCTTAAAAGCCGCAGTGGCCAAGTCGTTTCAAGAGGCCCGTCTCCGCAGCCGGGCTTTTGGGGCCATAGCCCTGTCCCGGTCTGGGGAAATAGCCTGGGATACCACCACCGATATGCTCTTGGCCGCTTACCACGACGGGCAGGGGATCCGCCTGACCATTTAAGCGATAGCGATAAGGAATCTCATCCCAAGCTTGCGGGACTTCTCCTAGACAAGGTCGCTGCCGTTAGATAAGAGTAGAAATAGTATTTAGACAAACCAAGCCCACTCCTTGGTGGGCGACTATGGGAAACCCCAACCTATGGCACTTCATGCTGAGCTGCACCGCCATCTGGGCGGTTCTGTTGTACCCAGAATTCTGTGGCGCTACTTTCACCGCCAGGGATCCCCTTTGGCGGAGCGCTTCCCCAGCTATTCGGAATTTGAAGACTTCTATACCCGCCCCCGCAACACCCTAGAAGATTACCTGGAGCTGCACACCCTGGTTGAGCATGTGCAAACCCTAGAAACTCTACCCTATTTCATCTATCGCCTGCTGCGGGGGGCCTACATCTTTGAAGATCTGGCCTATTTGGAAATTCGTTATACCCCCTATTTGCGCACGGATCCCAGCCTAGATGAGGCGGATCGGCTCAAGCAAATGCGCCAGGTGATCGAGACGGTGGGACAAGCCAGCCAACAGCAGGAATATCCGATTGTCACCAGCCAGATTTTGTGTTTGCACTCCCGCCTGCCCAGCCACATCAACCGGGCCATGTTGGAGGCTGCTGCCGAGTCGGACTACGTGTGTGCCATCGACCTAGCCGGGGGCGACAAACCCTACCGTGAGCGTATGGAGGAGTGGATCGAGCTGTATAAGTATGCGTTGGCCCGTGGCCTAAAAACCACCGCCCACCTCTACGAAACCCTGGATGGTTGTCACCCGGAGTTGCTGCCCTATGTCTCGCGGATTGGGCATGGCATCCAAATTCCTCTGCATCACCCAGAGCTGCTGCCGGAACTGGCCCGGCGCGGACAATGCCTGGAAGTTTGCCCCACTACCTATCTAAAAACGGGCACTCTGCCCAATTTGGAACCCCTCAAGATCGTGTTCGATCGCTGCTTTGAGGCGGGGGTGGATATCGCCATCTGTACTGACAACGCCGGGTTGCACAATGTGCGGCTGCCCTTTGAGTACGAGAATTTGCTCACCCACGACATCATCAATTTTGAGCAGTTGAAACTCTGTCAAGAGGCGGCCTTCCGTCACGCCTTTGCCTGGCCTTATAAGGATCGTCCGGCATCGCTGTTGTCGGAGTTGCAGCAGGGGGCGACTGCGTCCGCGTCTCTGGTGGCTCTCTAGGCCTGAGCGATGGACAGGCTGGGGGCGGGATCCCCGAGGGTTCTTCTACAGTAGGGAAGGGATCCACAGCAAAGCTATGGGCAACTTTTACGAGCAGTTGGCGGTAATGGAGAGCCTGCGGGAGATTGCCAACCTCGAGCAGTTTGCGCGGATCCCGGAAGACTGGTGGGTGGTGATCACGGATATTCGCGGTTCGACGGAGGCGATTGCGGCGGGGCAGTACAAAGCGGTCAACCTGCCTGCGGTTGCCTCGATTGTGGCGGTGTTAAATGGGGCGGGAGCCGTAGGGATCCCGTTTGTGTTTGGTGGGGATGGGGCCTCTTTAGCCTCTTGATCAGCGCCACCAGCCCCGATGAGCGGCAAAGTACCCTGATTTACCAAGAGGTACTGGAGCAGATTGAGCGGATTTACGGAGCTGGATCCCAGCGTCGCCCCGTCAACCTGCAATCGTGGCACCTCACCTTCCAAGACCGACTGTTACAGTTAGAAACCCTGGTTCATCAGGGCAGGGAATCACCGCTGGTACAGGCTTGATAGCGGATGGGCCGGACGTTG
>JAUQVK010000031.1:0-10844 GCA_039794845.1 Thermostichus sp. DRC_bins_24 | reverse complement strand
AGGGCCAAATCCCTAGCTTTTCTTTCACCTGCTGCGGGCCAAACTCACTGATGCGATCTTTGTTATTGAGATGTAAAACCCGCACTCTGCCATCGGCATCAATTAACTGAAACAAATCTTGATCACCACTTAAAATCTGTACATGATAATCTTTGGCAGCAACGGTGCTGAGGGTGCCCAGAATGTCATCCGCTTCAAAACCGGGGGCCATCAAAATCGGGATCCGCAAGGTCGTCAACAACTGTTTGAGATTCTCCACATCTTCGATAAACTCTGGCGGGGTTTCTGGACGGCCTGCTTTGTAGGTTTCATCGACTTCGTGGCGAAAGGTGGGTTGTCGCGCATCAAAAGCAACAGCCACATGGGTGGGGGTGTGTTTGTCCAGCACCTCCAGTAGCGCTTTCAAGAAGCCAAAGCTAACGCTGGTGGGGATCCCGGTGGAGGTGCGTAGGCCCCCCTCACGGCTGTAGGCAAAGGCATAGAAGGAGCGGTAGGCCAAAGAATGCCCATCCACCAGCAGGAGCGTTGGAGTTGGCGAAGCCATGAGCTGACACCATAGGGTGGATCCAGCCTATCGGATCTGGCTATGGAGCAGGCCAGTTGGAGTAGATCTGGATCCCGTACCCCACGCCGACAGAGAGCGGATCCCTGACATTCAACTAAAGGCGCAGGAGTCCTGTGCTCTGCTACCGGCGAGCGCTGGGAGGAATGCACTAGAATTACCCTAGCAAGCTTCATGCTTTGAAAATGACACAAGTTCTTACGGTGTCTTGCAAAATGCTGGTTACAGCGCCTCAGGTTGAAAAGCTTGACGCAGTCTTGCCGGCATTTGCTCGCTGTTGTGAATTTGTGAATGCCAATACCCCCAAAAATTGACAAATCAGATTGCGATGCAGTCTCTTATCTACTCTCTTATCTGCAAAGAGGCGCGAGCGCATTCTGGTTTGTCTGCCCAAATGACCATCCACGCTATCCGGCGTGTCTGTGCAAACCGGAAGACGGCTGAGCAGAAGGGGAAGCCTGTTAAAGGGTTTGCCCCAACCTCCGCCACTTACGATAACCGCACGTTTATATTTAATACCTTTTAGCCGCAACCTCAAGTCGCATTCGGGCGAATCCCTTCCAGGGTAATGATCTCTTGAATCACGGAGCGGACGATGGGGGCAGCGGTGGTGGAGCCGAAGGCATCTTCCCCACGCGGTTCGTCGAGCACTGCCAAAATTACATAGTTGGGGCGAATGGCGGGGAAATATCCCACAAAGCTGGTGATCCGTTTGCCGGGTAAATACCCTCCACGTGGGCCTGCCTTCTGGGCAGTGCCAGTTTTACCCCCAATTTCGTAGCCTTCAATTTTGGCGGACTGACCCGTACCAAAGTCCACCACATCCCGCATCTGGGTGCGCACGCTCAAGGTGGCTTGTTCTGAGAGAACCCGTATCGGCCGCGGTTGGGCGGATCCCCACACCAGCGTATCGGTGTCTTTTTCTACCAAGCCCCGCACCACATGGGGCTGCACTTTCAACCCGCCATTGGCGATGATGCAATGCAAGCTGGCCAGCTGTAGGGGAGTGAGGGCAAAGCCTTGGCCAAAAGCAGCGGTGGCCCGTTCCACAGGCACCGTGACAAATTGACGCAGCGGTTTCAGGCGGCTGGCGGGCTCAAAGGGTAAATCCACCCCACTGCGCTCGTTGAGCCCCAGCCGGACCAAGGCGTTGTAGTACTGGCGGGGATCCAGCTTGCGCATCAGATGCACCATCCCCACATTGCTAGATTGCCTGAGGATATCGGTGACGCTCATCCAGCCATGGGCACCCCGCTGGTTGTAATCGTAGTTTTGCACCGGCCACTGACCGATCATGATCCGGCCTTCGTCGTATACCCGTTCATCTGCTCTGAAGGCCCCAGCATCCAGACCAATGGCGATGTTGATTGGTTTGAAGGTGGATCCCGGCTCGTACAAATCCGTCACCGCCCAGTTGCGAAACAGGCCCGGATCAAACTCGAAATAGCGGTTGGGGTCGTAGGTGGGCTCACTTACCAAAGCCAAAATTTCTCCCGTTTGCGGCTGCAGAATAATCACTGTGCCCCGCAGCGCTTGAAATCGTTGCAGTTGGGTTTTCAGAGCAGCGCGGGCGGCCCGTTGCAAGCGCATATCCAGGGTCAGTTGCAACACTGTCTCTCGAGATTGCAGCAAGCCTTCCGGCACTTCCGCGGCCAACAGCTGTCCATAGCCATCGCGGGGAATCGTAACAGGCTGAACGGTTCGCTCCATTAATCCCTGTTGGGAATATTCCAACCCGGCTTGCCCTTGATGATCCAGATCCACATAGCCCACCACTTCGGCGGCCATCTCTTTTTGTGGGTAAATGCGTTGCCGCTCGCTCACCAATTCCAACCCATCCAGGTACAAAGCCTGAATTTGATCCGCCACCTCCTGCGATACCCAGCGCTCCACCCGCACAGCACGATGATGGGCCGATAGCTGTTCCGTCAGTTGCTCCACCGGACGACGCAACAGCGGAGCCAAGGCCGCGGCAATCTCCTGTGGGGTGCGTCTGCCAAACAGGCGGGGATGGGCCCAAAGCGTATAAACCGGGCGATCAACCGCCAACAGTTCCGCCTGCTGCTTGGCGATGGAGTGACGATCCAAAATAGAACGGCGGGGAATGAAGGGTCGTAACTGGGCGCGTTGTTGGGCTTGGGCCCGTGCCTGCAACATGGGTGCCTGTTGGTGCTGCAGGTAAACCAGGCGTACCCCCGTCAGAAACAGGGCGATCACCAGAACCAATCCGGTCATCCAGGTGCGGAAGTCCAGTTGCCGGCTCGTCGGGATCCGCTTTCCCAAAATCCACCTCAAGCCTGCCCCCCATTGCCCATGGATCCCTTGAGAAGCAAGCCATGAGCCTCTGCGTCGGCGCTGCTGGGTGGGACGCTGGCCCTTCTGGTCCGCCTCTAGGGGGATGTTTCTCGGCACTGACCTGCGACCCGCTGCTGCGAACCGGGATAACCCACCCCTAGACCTGCCTTCCAGCATGATCCCCAAACAGATACCACCACCGCTAGTGTAGGCTGGATCCCTTGTGCATGCGGGACAACCTGTTGTCAATTTTCCTGGCCCAGAGGGTACAACGAATGTAAGTCTGTTTTTTCTTGCAAAGCATACCTGATATCGTAGTGCCCACTACCGGACTGGTTCTGCTGAGCTGATACGTTGAGGGCAAATTCATTTAGGGCCTGAACTATGCGGGTAACCCAGGAACCGGTCTTGCGCCGCTTTTGGTATTCCACCTTACCCCTGGAAGCACTTCGGCAAAGGCCACAACCCTTTCAGCTTTTGGGGGAGAAGTTGGTGTTGTGGTTGGATGCAGCGGGGCGGCCGGCGGCTATGTTGGATCGCTGCTGCCATCGCACCGCTCGCCTCTCTCAGGGCAAGGTCTGCCAGGGGCAAATTCAGTGTCCTTATCACGGCTGGGAATTTAACCGTCAGGGATCCTGTGTAAAGGTGCCGCAACTCCGACCCGAGGAACGGATCCCGGCCAGCTACAAGGTGCCGGCCTTTTTGGCCCAAGAGCGCTACGGCTACGTCTGGGTGTGTTTGTCGGATCGGCCTTTGGCGGATATTCCGGCGGTGCCGGAGGTGGAGGATCCGCAGTTTTGGCGGGTGCATACCTACAACGAGCGCTGGGACTGTGCTGGCCTGCGATTGATGGAAAATGTCTTCGACAATGCCCACTTCAGCATTGTTCACACCGGCACCTTTGGCGATACGGAAAATCCGGTGCCCGCCTCCTTTGAGCTCATCGAGCTGGAAGACGGGATCCGCACCCACACCACCGTGCCGGTGAAAAACAACCCCCTGCAACGGCAAAATGTCGGGATCCCGGAGGAGCGTACCCTACGCATTTACGAGAAAAACTGGATGTTGCCCTTTACCTATCGGGCCAGGGTTGCCTATCCGAATGGCTTGGTTACCTTGATCTTCATGTCTGCCACCCCCATTGACGATACGGCCTCGCAAATTACCCACTTTTTCATGCGCAACGATGACCCGGCTGGGGTAGATGCCGATGCGGTGTTCCGCTTTAATCGGGCCGTGGCCGCCGAGGATCGGGATATTTTAGAGACCACCCACCCGGATGTACCCCTCAACCTCGAGGCCGAACAACACATGCTGGCGGATAAACCCGGGATCCTGATGCGGCGCAAATTGGCCGCCCTGATCAAAGCCCACAGCTAGCGCAAAAAACTGGTCACCAACCACATCACCCCAAAGGTGATCCCCACCAACAGCGCTCCGGGGGCATCGCCGCCCGTGAGGGGAATGGCAATGCCATAGGCCAACAACAGCCCCAGGCTCAGGCCCGCCAAGGCCAAGAGAAAGGAACGAACAAAGCGGCGCTCTTTGCGGTACAGAAAATAGATACAGGCCATCAACCCCAGCGCCAGTTGCAGCGAAGGATACTCATCAGGAGCCAAGACGACCCAGCCGATTAACCCCCCCAACAGGGCCGCGGGCAGAAGGGCATCGGTGGTAGAAGGCGTATCCAGCCAACGGTCGACCCAACGGGGGGTTTTGCTGGCGGGTGGGGGCACACTCAGCTCCGGCTCAGGGTTGGCCGCCCGTTGTTCGGCGTAACGAATGCGGTCGGGAACGGCGATTTTGCCCTCTTTGCGCAGGCGTAGGCGCTGCATCAGGATGGCATCGTAGGCTTGCTCCACCCGCTCCTGCTGCTGTTCATCGGCGCTTAAGTTGGCTAGGAGTTGCTCCCGCGCCGACTGAATCTCCTCAAAAGAGGCTTCTTCGCTGATTCCCAACACCTGATACGGACTCATCTCAGCCATGACGACCAGCCCTGTAACTCTCCAATACCTTAACCAAACCCAGCCCACAAGGCACTATGCTTCTGGCCCGCTGACACGACGGGAGCCGACCAACAAGGGTTGAGCTGCACCATCCCATCCGGATGCCGAAGCCGAAGGGATCAACGCCCGCAAACCACGGGCTACAGACTCAACCGCCGCCAAGGTGGTGGCCTTGCCAAGGCTGAGGCGAATCGACCCCAACGCCTCTGCTTCTGAATAGCCCATGGCCAAGAGAATGCGACTGGGGATCAACTGGCCACTGCTACAGGCGGATCCGGCGCTGATGGCGATACCCTGGCGGCTCATACCCTGCACCCACACATTGCCCGGGATCCTTTCGCTGCAGTAGCTGAGGTGATGGGGCAACCGCTGCTCCAGATCCAACGGCCCCGTCGGCAATAACTCCGGCACACTGACCAGCAAACTTGCCAAATGGCTCTGCAATCGGCGCAGACGAGCTGTTTCTTGCGGCAATTCCTGGGCGGCCAAAGCCGCTGCCACCCCCAAACCGACGATCCCAGGGATCCCTTGGGTACCGGAGCGCAGACGCCGTTCTTGCCCGCCCCCCCGCAGCAGAGGTCGCAACTCCACCCCCGCACGCACATACAAGGCTCCTACCCCCTGGGGCCCGTAGAGCTTATGGCCCGAAAGGGAGAGCATATCGATGGGCAGTTCCGAAAGATCCAACGGGATCCGCCCCACCGTCTGCACGGCATCGCTGTGAAAGAGCACCCCCGCCTCTCGGCAAAGACGGCCCAGTTCGGCAATCGGTTGCAGGGATCCCACTTCGTTTTGGCCGTGCAGGATCGAGACCAAGACGGTGTTGGGCTGCAAAGCCTGCGCCAAGGCCTGCGGGTCCACCTGTCCGGCTGGATCTACGGGCAATCGAGTCACCTGCCACCCCTGAGATTCCAGCTGACGGGCAGCATTCTCCACCGAGGAATGTTCAACAGCAGAAATGATCAGATGTTGGGGCGTCCGGTAGCCTTGGGCAACCCCAAACAGGGCGAGATTATTGGACTCGGTGCCTCCCGAGGTGAACACCAACGACTCCGGCTCACAATTGAGCAGATCCGCCACCTGTTGCCGCGCCCGTTCCATGGCCAGAGCCGCCCGTTCTCCCCAGCCGTGCAAACTGGAGGGATTGCCCCAGCTCTCCTGCATGGCCCTTTGCATCGCCTCGATCACCTCGGGCCGAGGGGGGGTGGTAGCGCTGTGGTCAAAATAGAGAGCGGGATCCAGAGGCAACATGAAAAGCCCAAAACAAAGGATTCAATGTCCCCATCTTAGTGCGCCTATTCGCTGGTTACAGGAATGTTTCAATGAGATTTCATTGGCTAACGATGACCGCGATCGGGCCACCTCCATCCGGGCCCTGGTGTTCCGCACCTCCTGATACATAGATCATCGGATCGCCCACCACCGAAGCAATCACAGCATTGACTACTGCACGAGCATGGCGGGTATGGTTAATATCAGAGTCTGTTAACGCAGTTGTACGTCGGTTGCGCACGATCCCTGTAGAGCTAATTTCCGCTTTGGCAAAGACACTTACGATTCGATTTAGTTCCCTTCGATTGGGCAACTCCTCAAAATTCAGCCCTGCATTTTTTAGGGTTCTCAAAACGGCCTGAAGATCTATACTGTCTTGCATAACCCCATGACCGATCCAATACTCTCCAGATCCCAGTCGTGAATTTCCCATTAAAATAAGCTCACAATTCATCAATTCGATCCCTGCAGAGGTTGATGCAACCGATGAGTACAAGCTCCAGTTATGACCAATATCCTGTTCAGTAATATCGGCCTCTTTTAGCTCCTTTGTTGCTACACCTACTCCCAAAGCTGATGCAGCTCTAGAATAAGCCATTGATTTATAAGTGTCATGGGTAACAACTTGTTTACCACGGGTGTGGGCGTCGTTAATCCGCTCAGAGGTTAAAAGGGGACACTTAACTTGAACGAAATGAACATCTTCAGGATCGTCGATGCCTGCGCTATCCATCAACTTAATGACAGACTTTGCAACCTCGGATACCATTGATTTAGTACCAATTTCTTCAGGAAGAAACTCTCGGGTAAAGCCAGATACTGCCACGAAGGATTTCTCATCTTGAAGTGTATTATTCTTTACCCGATTAGTAAACACAACCGCATGAGGAGACATGACACCTTCAGTGCCTCCAGACATGACAAAGGCAACTTGCTTACTAAGTTCACTGTGAGATTTACCCGTTATCTCTTGGAGGTAGCTTCTGAATGCAAGAGTGGAAAATCCACGACTAAAGTCGTTTACACAACCATTCCCCTCTGTTTTCCCTAAAATCGCGATAACTTCTTCGGGATTGATGACTCCTTGGTCAACCAATGCCTTGAGCCCAGAGACATCATCAGGACCGAGCATTGGGATCCGAAATAGCTTCGATTCAATCATAGGCTTATTTCTAGCACAAGTCATTCAAGCCAAAATCAACTTCAATGATGTATCCCATCTGCTTCATCAAGGAGGGCATTCAGAGAGTTAGAAGGCAGGAAAAATGCTCCATTCTACGAAAAGTCTTGCATTACACTCCTTGGCGCAACCGTTCCAGCACCCCCCGATCCTCCAGGGTGGAGGTATCGCCGCTAATGCCGGAACCGGCGGCCAAATCCCGGAGCAGGCGCCGCATGATCTTGCCGGAACGGGTTTTGGGCAAAGCCTCCGTGAAGCGGATCTCACTGGGTCGGGCAATCGCCCCAATTTCCGTGACCACGTGTTGCATCAGCTCCTGGCGCAGGGGCTCGCTGCCCTCCCGGCCCTCCGACAAAATCACAAAGGCCACAATCGCTTCCCCCTTGATTTCATCGGGGCGACCCACCACAGCCGCTTCGGCTACGGCAGGATGAGACACCAAGGCAGATTCCAACTCCATGGTGCCGAGGCGATGACCCGCCACACTGATGACATCGTCCACCCGACCCATCACCCAGAAGTAGCCGTCTTCGTCCCGGTGGGCCCCATCCCCGGCGAAGTAAAGGTACTGCCCGTCCTTGGGGGGGATCTTCTCCCAATAGCTGGCCCGGAACCGCTGCGGATCTTTATAGACCGTGCGCATCATCCCTGGCCAAGGGTGGCGGATCACCAAATAGCCCCCTTCCGGGGCCGGATCCCCTTCCAAATCAACAATATCCGCTTGAATGCCGGGGAAAGGACGCGTGGCGGATCCCGGTTTGGTGGTGGTAACCCCCGGTAGGGGTGAAATCATGATGCCGCCGGTTTCCGTTTGCCACCAGGTATCCACAATCGGGCAGCGTTCATGGCCAATGACGCGGTGGTACCACATCCAGGCCTCGGGGTTGATGGGCTCACCGACGGTGCCCAACAGACGCAAGGAGGAGAGATCGTGCTGACGGGGCAGGGCCTCCCCACTTTTCATAAAGGCCCGAATCGCCGTGGGAGCGGTGTAGAAAATAGAAATTCGGTGGCGGGCGATCAGATCCCAAAAGCAATCAGGCTTGGACGGTCGGGGGGCTCCTTCGTACATGAACACCGTTGCCCCATTGGAGAGAGGGCCATAGACGATGTAGCTGTGCCCTGTGATCCAACCAACATCAGCGGTACACCAGTAAATATCCTCTTCCCGCAGATCGAAGATCCACTGGCAGGTGAGGTGGGTGTAGAGGTTGTAGCCGCCGGTGGTGTGCACCACCCCCTTGGGTTTGCCCGTGGTGCCGGAGGTGTAGAGGATGAACAGCATTGCCTCCGAGTCCATCGGTTGGGCGGGGCAATCCTCGCTGAGGGTAGGGGCCAACTCATGCCACCACACATCTCGGCCTGGGGTCATTTCCACTGTCTGCCCGGTGCGCTGCACCACCAGGACTTTCTCGACGCTGGGCACCCCCTCTGCCAGGGCCAGATCCACCTGCGGCTTAAGGGGGACGATGGCCTCTTTGCGCCAACCGCCATCGGCGGTGATCACCGCTTTGGCTTCCGCATCCCGCAAGCGATCCTTGAGGGCCTCAGCACTAAATCCCCCAAACACCACCGTATGGGCGGCCCCAATGCGGGCACAGGCCAGCATGGCCATGGCAGCTTCCGGGATCATCGGCAGGTAAATCCCCACCCGATCCCCGGTTTGAATGCCCAGGGCCTTGAGGCCATTGGCCAGGCGACAGACTTCTCGGTGCAGTTGTTCGTAGGTAAAGGTGCGAATCTCCCCCGGTTCCCCCTCCCAAATCAGGGCGGTTTTGTGGCGACGGCCATTCTCCAGGTGGCGATCCAGGCAGTTGTAACTGAGGTTGAGTTGTCCCCCCACAAACCACTGCGCCTGTGGCGGATCCCATTGCAATACCTGTTGCCAAGGTCGGAACCAGTGCAACTCCTGCTGGGCCAGCCGCTCCCAAAACCCTAGAGGATCCGCTTCGGCCTCCTGGCAAAGCTGCTGGTAGCGTTCGGGGGTGATGCGGGCCTGCTGAGCAAAGGCGGTGGGGGGCGGGAACAGGCGTTGCTCGTGCAGGATGGATTCGAGGGTGGGTTGAGACATAGCCACGGGTGAGAAGGGATCCAAGTACAGACCCAAGCAAGGGGTAGTGTAAAGGATTCGGCTGGCAGGCTCAAGCGCGGAGCAAGCCTGGATCCCTTGCCACGACTTCTTGAAACACCCGAGGGATCAAGTGAAAAACGTGGTGCGCTGGCGGTGCATCACCACCGATTCCACCAGGCCAATCGCCAGAAAATTGGTCAGTAGGGCAGAGCGGCCGTAGCTGAGAAAAGGCAGGGGCAAGCCAGTAATCGGAGCTAAGCCAATCGTCATGCCGATATTCACCACCGACTGAAACAGGATCATTGCCAGCACCCCAATTGCGATCAGGGATCCAAAATTATCTTTGGCCCCTTGGGCGATAAGGATCAGCCGGACGCACAAAATCCAAAGCAGAATCAACACCGTGAGGGTGCCGAAAAAGCCCATTTCTTCTCCAATCGCCGAAAAGATGAAATCGGTGTGCTGTTCCGGGATAAAGTCCAGTTGGGTTTGGGTGCCCTGTTGAAGCCCTTGTCCCCAAAAGCCGCCAGCCCCGATGGCAATGCGCGATTGAATCAAGTGATAACCGGATCCCCAGGGTTCTTGAGCCGGATCGATGAAGATCTCCAACCGCCGCCGCTGGTAAGGCTTGAGGAAGTGCCAAGCCACTTGTCCCAGATGCCCCGAGAGCAGGTTAATCACCCCAAACGTGATTGCCCCGGTCCAGCGCCAAGGAAGTCGCCATGCCGCCAGCCCCGCCATGCCCAAGCACCAGATCAACCACACCCACAGCATCCAGCTCAGCTCAGGGCGCGTGTGCAAGCCGTAGAGAATCGCCCCCACTCCAGGGGACATGAGCAAAATGATCCAGCTGCCCTTTGCTCCAGCCCAGTAGAGCATGGTTAGCAAAATCACCACGAACACCAATGCTGTGCCCAAGTTGGGCTGCAGGAAGATCAGCACCCAAGGGGGGGTAATCACGGCGACAGCCACCCAAATTTGACTGAAATATCTGATCGGCCAGTGGTGCAGAATGGCAGCCAGGGTGAGGATCACCCCCAACTTGGCGAACTCAGAAGGTTGAATGTGGATCCCGGCAACAGAGATCCACCGCTCCGCCCCTCCCCCGGCTGTACCGAAAAACAAGACGGCGATCAACCCCGCCAGTGTCAGGAAGTAGGTAAACCAATGCCAGCGTAGCAACCGCTCGTAAGGGATCCGGGCCAACACCCCCAGCGGGATCAAACTCAGCCCGGCCATGATCAACTGCTGCAGCCAGTAGTTGCTGATCGGGCGTTCCCGGACGGTGCTGTGAATGGCCAAGATGCCGATGCCGGTTAAGACCAACACCGTTGCCAACAAAATGCCATCGAACTCGCGCCAGGCAGAAAACGCTTGCCGGAACTTTTTCCACCCAGATTGTGGGGATCGCGGCTGCGCCAAGGCCATAGAAGTTTACATCCAGTCACACCGACACCA
>JAUQVK010000030.1:0-11079 GCA_039794845.1 Thermostichus sp. DRC_bins_24 | reverse complement strand
CCTGACTACGGTATTTGCTATGTGCACTATCGACCAAAGCAGTTGGTAATCGATACACGACAAGCTTCCAATGCAAAGGGAGAAGAGCGGGAGCGGCTATATAAATGGGACGACTATGCTATCGAGCACGCCTTATACAATCAAGGACAGCTTCGAGATATCTACCCCTTTAACTTCCTGAACTCCTCTCAGCTTGAGATGCCAGTCGACGGCATTCCCCTATCCGATTGGATCCAACAGGATCCGAGCCGTGGCAGCCTCGAACCCATGAATGAGCGATTAACCCTGTGGAGAGTTGAGGAGCAAAACATCCCTGCCATTCGAGAGGTTCTTTGGCAAACTGGTCAGATCTTTGACTGGAATAAGTACTGTCCTCCTCCCCTCAGCCCAGAAGAAGCCGAAGCGTTTATCCGTAGATCCCAAGCTTCGATTGAGGCAGAAATAGCGGCTGAAAGGGGAAGGGATCCGAAAGCTGGCATTGATTATCAGGTGCTCTACGATGCTCAAGGCCGGGAAGTGAAAGTGTATGGGCCACCGCCTCAAGACTGAGTGGAACTCTCACGGATGAGTTCCGAAACGGGATCCCTGTGGCCATCCCGGTACGGATCCCAAGAACCCCTGAGGATGATTTCACCTCTCCTTTCAATTCCACCCTACCGGAGACAACAGGGCTATTGCCGGTACCTGCTGTGGGATCCTTACCCGCTATGGAAGGCAAAAACGGTTTCAGCACAAAGTTTAGGGTAGCAATCTCCTTCAAGAGAACAAAGACTCTAGATCATCCAGGGCCTTTCTCACCTTGGCTTGAGCGGCTTCTACTTGGGGTTGGTTATAGCCTTTGGCGGCAAAATCCAATTTTTCCAGACTGCGGCCCAATTCTCTGGTTAGGCGAATCACCTCTTGCTTTTGCTCTTTCGGCAAAGTAACCGCGAGCCCTGTCAGGTTTTTACGGGTCAAACCCATCGGTCCATGAATGTAGGAGCGGATCTCCAACCAGTCTTCCGCATCCACCAGACTTTGAAGTTGGGTGACTTGCTGCTCTAGCTCTTGGAGTTGTGGGGGCAGATTGGCAGCCTGCACCGGGGATCCCAGCCAAAATCCCAAAGCCAACAGCCCAGCCAACACCCAACTGTGCCAACGTTTGATCATCATGCACCTCGAATCACTCCATTTTTCTCAGCAATAGTTTACCTGGCCGAGGAGATTTCGCGGCAGCCAGGATTGACCGGTATCCCTAGGGCTAGCTGGGGAGACCAGATGGGTTGAGTTGGTGAAGCCTGGTAGGTGGAGGAATAGGCTAGGCTAGAGAATGTGAAAGAATGTAACTGGCGCTCTCATGCAACGCATCATCCTCATGACCGGCAAGGGTGGAGTCGGCAAAACCTCGATGGCAGCGGCGACCGGCTGGCGTTGTGCGGAGATTGGCCTGAAAACCTTGGTGTTGAGTACGGATCCGGCCCACTCGTTGGCGGATAGCTTCGATCAGCCCTTGGGTCATGATCCCATTGAGGTGAAACCCAATCTGTGGGGGGCGGAGTTGGATGCCCTCAACGAGTTGGAGCTGAACTGGGGATCCGTCAAAACCTACATTACCCAGGTGTTGCAGGCCCGCGGTCTGGATGGGGTGCAGGCGCAGGAACTGGCGATCTTGCCGGGGATGGACGAGATTTTCTCCCTGGTACGGGTGAACCGCCACTACGACGAGGATGATTTTGATGTGTTGATCATCGACTCCGCCCCCACCGGTACTGCCCTGCGGTTGCTAAGCCTGCCGGATGTATCGGGATGGTACATGCGCAAGTTCTATAAGCCCCTGCAGGGTCTGGCCCAAATGTTGCGCCCCATCGCCGAGCCGATTGTCAAGGGCCTGACCGGGATCCCCTTACCCGACAACCGGGTGTTGGATGCCCCCTACGAGTTTTATGAGAAAATCGAGCGGCTGGAGCGGATCCTCACCGACAACCACATTACCTCGGTACGGCTGGTCACCAATCCCGAGAAGATGGTGATCAAGGAATCTCTGCGGGCCCATGCCTACCTAAGCCTCTACGGGGTAGCCACCGATCTGGTGGTGGCCAATCGCATTTTGCCGGAGACGGTGGTGGATCCCTACTTTGCTACCTGGAAGGCCGCTCAACAGAAATATCGCCAGGAAATTCATGAGAACTTTGCCCCTCTGCCGGTGTTTGAAATTCCCCTTTATTCGGAAGAACTGGTGGGCTGGGAGGCCTTGGCTCGTCTGAAAAAAGACCTGTGGGGGGATCGTAACCCCGCCGAGGTGCTCTACGCCGAGCAGACAATGAACGTGGTCACCGATAACGGCCAATATCGTCTGGATTTGTACTTGCCCGGGATCCCGAAGGAGCAGGTGGAGCTGAGCAAAACCGGGGATGAGCTGAATATCCGCATCGGCAATCACCGCCGTAACTTGGTGCTGCCCCAAACCCTGGCGGCCATGAACCCGGCCCGCGCCAAAATGGAGGAAGACTACCTACGCATTCACTTCGCCGCTTGAGGTGCGCTAACTCCGGTTGGCTGGACGAGTGCTAGCCTGAATAAACTCTTTCGGGGGGCTGTAGCGTCTTGATGGGCCGGTTTGGAAAGGTTTACTGAGTTTTGAGCTGGCAGTGAGTAGGGCTATGAGCGATTTCTTCCCAGAAAAGACTCGGCCACAGGGATCCGGCATCCCCCCTATCCAGGTGATCGGGGGGGGGTTGGCGGGTACAGAGGCCGCATGGCAAATTGCCCAGGCAGGATTGCCGGTGCTCCTTTCCGAGATGCGCCCTTTGCGCCAAAGCCCGGCGCACCACACGGAACAGTTGGCCGAACTGGTGTGCAGCAACTCCTTTGGGGCCTTGTCCAGCGATCGGGCGGCAGGCTTGCTCAAGGAAGAACTGCGGCAGCTGGGATCCCTGGTCATGGCGATGGCAGATCGGCATGCGGTACCTGCCGGAGGGGCACTGGCAGTGGATCGAGCCATGTTCAGCCAGGCTTTAACCGAAGCGATTGAACAGCATCCCCTTATCACCCTGCGACGGCAAGAAGTCACCACTATTCCTGAGGGGATCACCGTTCTCTGCACCGGGCCACTCACCAGCGCTCCCTTGGCTGAGGCGTTACAGGCCTTCACAGGCTTGGGCTACCTGAGCTTTTTCGATGCCTCCAGCCCCATTGTCACGGGGGACTCCCTGAATCGAGAGGTGGTGTTTCCAGCCTCTCGCTACGACAAAGGGGAAGCAGCCTATCTCAATTGCCCGATGACCGAAGCGGAATACGAGCGGTTTTTTGGCAGGCACTGGTACAGGCAGAACAAGCTCCTCTCAAGGCTTTCGAGCAGGAGGAACGCTCCTTTTTTGAAGGCTGCCTCCCCATTGAAGAAATGGCCCGCCGCGGCAGAGAGACCCTTTGTTTTGGCCCCCTTAAGCCGGTAGGTTTGGTGGATCCGCGCACGGGATCCCGTCCTTACGCGGTGGTGCAGTTGCGGCAAGAAGATAAGGCGGGTCAATTGTGGAACTTGGTGGGCTTTCAAACCAACCTGAAGTGGGGAGAACAACAGCGGGTGTTTTGTCTCATCCCTGGCCTGGAAAATGCCGAGTTTGTGCGCATGGGGGTGATGCACCGCAATACTTTCTTGAATGCGCCACAGCTGTTGGAGCCGACGTTGCAATTTCGCCGGCGCCCCAGCCTGTTTGCCGCTGGCCAGCTGGTGGGCACGGAAGGCTACGCTTGTGCGGTGGCGGGGGGGTGGTTGGCGGGATCCAATGCGGCCCGTTTTGCCTTGGGGTTGCCCCTGATTCAACTGCCCAGCGAGACGATGATGGGATCCCTGTTTCACTTCATCAGCAGCGCCGATCCGAAGTATTTTCAACCCATGCCCGCTAATTTCGGCATTTTGCCCAATTTGGAGGGACGTAAGATTCGCAACAAACAGGAGCGCTATGGGCACTATCGGGATCGGGCCTTGGCCACATTGGCAGCCACAGGGCTGACTCAACAGAGGTGTACAGCTTAGGGGCCCCCGGTTCTTGCGGCGGGTAGTAGCCGCAACGGTTTAGATTCAGCCAAAACCCAAATTGGCGGTTAAGTTGAAATCGGTAGCGCTGTGGAGGCCGATGCGGCAGACATCCTGTGAATATTCTTGTGGTCAATGCTGGCTCCAGTAGCCTCAAATCTTCACTTTTTCAAACGGTTGAGGGCAAAGTCGAATCAACTCCTCTCTGGCAAGCCCAGGCGGATTTCACCTACCGGCAGGGGCAGACCTTGATCCAAACTCGCCTTCGAGGGAGAGGTTGGGAGTCGTTTCCCTCAACCCACTCCGCCGCAGGCATTGAGGCGTTGGCACCGCTGTTTACCAGTCTTTGGCAAGGGGAGGGATCCCTTCTCTCAGAGGCAGGTGCCATTGACGGGATCGGCCACCGGGTTGTCCATGGGGGATCCCTGTATCAGCAGCCCACCGTCATTACCTCAGAGGTGGAACAAACCATTGCAAACTTCATTCCCTTAGCCCCTGCCCACAATCCTGCCGCTTTAGAGGGGATCCGCCTGCTGGGTCAGCTTTTGCCCGGGATCCCACAGGTGGCGGTGTTCGATACGGCTTTTCACCAGCAAATGCCCTCGGCAGCAGCCCTCTACCCCCTCCCCTATGCCTGGGCTGAACAAGGGATCCGCCGCTACGGTTTTCACGGCATCAACCACGAGCACTGTGCCCGCCGGGCCGCCGAACTGTTGAACCGTCCTTTGTCAGAATTGCGCCTGATCACCTGTCATTTGGGCAATGGCTGCTCCTTGGCGGCCATTCGGGGCGGCAAAAGTGTCGATACCACCATGGGCTTTACCCCCCTAGAGGGCTTGATGATGGGATCCCGTTCCGGTTCGGTGGATCCGGGGATTCTCATCCATCAGTTGCGCCGGGGCATGAGTGTTGAGGAGTTGGATCGGATTTTGAATCGGGAATCGGGCCTTAAGGGGGTTTCGGGCCTCAGCAGCGACATGCGCACGGTGTTGGAGGCGATGCAAAGTGGGCATGAACGGGCGGAGTTGGCCTTTGATCTGTTTGTGCACCGTCTTCGCAGTCAGATTGGGGCGATGTTGATGAGCTTGGATCGGTTGGATGCGTTGGTGTTTTCCGGTGGAATTGGGGAAAACTCGGCTCCGGTACGGGCGGCAACCTGTGCGGATTTGTGCTTTTTGGGGATCCAGATCGACCCGGTGCTGAATGCCGGCTCCCCCCGCAACTGCGACATCAGCACCCTCGATGCTTCGGTGCGGGTGTTGGTGATCTCAGCTCAGGAAGACTGGGCCATCGCCACGGCTTGCCATGGGGTTTTGCAAGGGGCGTAAGCGAAGGATCTAAGGCCGGTTCCGGTCAGTTTCCCTCCCTTCTGGCTACTGGCCGGGTGAAGGTAAGCCTCTGAGAATAAACTCAAAAAGCAGAGCATTTGCAGCTCATTGGGGTGGAGGAGAGAGGATGCGACCAACGAATCAACGGATCCCGTTGTTTTTGCTGCTGGGTAGTGTTCTTGCGGGCTGTGGAGGCACGACCGGCAGCAGCGATTTCTTGCCTCTGCCGAATCCCATCCCTGCCCCCTCCCTCACCATCACCGATCTCTCCCCCCGTACCGTTTCGGTGGGGCAAACCCCGACTTTTGTGGTCTCCTTCCGGGTGGAAGCCCCCGCTGGGATCCGCGGATCCAATGCCTTCTTGGCTTCCGTCACCACTCCCCTCGGCAATTTCGTTACCCTGGGGGCTTTCGATGCTTCCCAACTGCCCGGTTGCTCCGTTGGGGCCACCAGCTGCACCGTTACCGGACTCACCCTCACCCAAAACCGTTTTACCCCCACCCAAACGGGATCCCATCAACTGACCATCAGCGTTTTTGATCGACAGGATCGCCTCGGCAGCGGCAGCTTTCCCTTCAACAGCGTGCTCTGAGCTCGGTCACCGGCAAAGGGGGTGAGAATGTACCCGGGTACGCTGGTTCGAGGCTACCCGACAGCCCCTGCCCACCAAAGCAGAACGGGAGCGGCAACAGGCCGAGGCAGAAGGCCAAAGAGCCCAACGCTTGGCCCAACGGCTGCGAGAACTGGGGAAAGATCCGCAACTTTGACCCCCAGCGACAGGGATCCCTCGGCCAGCACCCCGTACACTGGGATTCTGGCCTTCCAGCAACAGGGCACCATGACCGAACAACGACTTAGCCTGTGGACCAAGCTTGCCTACGGAGTGGGGGATCTGGGCACAGGCATGACGGCCAACATTTTGCTCTTTTTCCTACTGCCTTTTCTCGTCAATACCGTCGGTATGGGAGCAGGTTTGGCGGGAAGCATCTACGCCATCACCCGCTTCTGGGATGCCATTAACGATCCCATCATCGGCATCCTCAGCGACCGTACCCGCAGCCGGTGGGGAAGACGCCGACCCTGGTTGCTGTTTGCAGCCATCCCCTTTGGCCTCACCTTCTTGGCCCAGTGGTGGATCCCCTTTCCCGGACGGATCGGCCCCCTGTTCGCCTACTACCTGCTGGTGTCGTTGCTGTTCAATACCTTCTATTCCGCCGCCAATATTCCCTACGCCTCCCTCACTCCGGAGCTGACCCAAGACTACGATGAGCGCACGCAACTGAACCAATTTCGCTTTGCCTTTTCGGTTGGGGGCAGCATTGTGGCAGTGTCGGTATTTCCCTTGCTCTACAACCTCCTGCCGGATCGACAAGCAGGCTATCTGCTGGCGGGAACCTGCTTTGCGGTCATCTCCTCTTTGCCCTTGGTGCTCTGCTTTTTGGGGGTGCGAGAACGGTACCAATCGGAGCCGAATCCCATGCCTCTGCCCCAACAGATGCGGGTAGCCTTTCGCAATCGCCCCTATCTGTTTGTGATCGGTATTTATCTCTGCTCTTGGCTTGCCTTCCAGTTCACCGCCACCATCATTCCTTTTTTCATTGTCTCCTGGATGGGCTTGCCGGAGGTGTGGATTTCCCTGACGGTGTTGGCGGTGCAGGGGATCGCGGTGCTCACCCTGTTTGTGTGGACGCAACTGAGCGCCCACTTAGGCAAACGCACCATGTATTTGATCGGGGCGGGACTTTGGTTAATCGCGCAAGCGGGTTTGTTTTTCCTGCAACCCGGTCAACAGGGGATCATGATCGGGCTTGCTCTTGTCGCCGGGGTGGGGGTTTCCGCCACGGCCTACCTGGGCCCTTGGTCGATGCTCCCGGATGTGATCGATCTGGATGAGCTGCAGACGGGGGAGCGACGGGAAGGGATCTTTTATGCCTTCATGGTGCTGCTGCAAAAGGTGGGGTTGGCCTTGGGGCTGTTTTTCGTCGGGCAAGCCCTGGATTGGGCCGGGTTCGTGGCTTCTGTGGCTGGAGAAGCCCCCCCCGTCCAGCCGGAATCGGCTTTGTTGGCCATTCGCCTCGCCATCGGACCCTTACCGGCACTGCCCTTGATCGGCGGGATCCTGCTGGTGTGGTTCTACCCAATCACCCGACAGAGGCATCAGCAGATCCTGGCAGAATTGGAAGAAAAACGACAGAAAATCGCCTCTAAACCGGAAATTCTCACTTAATTTGTTGATTCTTGATAAAAGAGGATACAGTTTCCCCATGGGATTCCACTAAGATGGCACTACCTGTCTCGTGTAATCCATTTAACATTAATTCATTCGCCTACCGCCATTTCAGGTAGCAGCAAAGTTACAGCCCTTTCACCGGTCACGTGTAGCAACTATGGAAATTGAGATCTGCCCCCCGGGGAGGGTGCTTCGCACCTCGCGGAGCGAGAAAAGCAAGCACAAGCCCTGCCGTAGAGAACCCGCGCAAGGGCTGTAAGTATGCTCCGTGCTGCCGTGGGTTCCACCAAGTTCGTCCAAGCCATTCGCGCCGGATCCCCTGCAAGGGGGTTGCTGCCGTTGCTCGGCTGGGGGCTGGGGCTGGTGGGCTATGGGGCCATTGCCGTTTTGAGCCAGCGCTACCTCTACCGGCTGGAAACAACCCAAGCGCGGCAAGCTCTGCGACAGGTGCTTTGGCGGGCAGCCACGGACGCTTATCAGCAGTCGCCGCCGGTTCCCAGCAGTGTTTTCACTCCTGCCAGCCCAGCCCTGGATCCCTTGCCGATCGAAAGCCTAACCCCAGCAGCATCAGAGGCTGAATCCCGCAATAACCGCTTGCCGTCGCTCTTGCTCACGCCGACCCCTGCTCCACCAGATCCAGAGCCTTCTCTCTCCACCCGGCTGGTTAACGCGTTGCTGTCGGATCCCTTTTTATCTGAACCAGAAGAGTCTGACTTTGCCTCAACGGTGCAGATCTACCCGCTCACCGGCAGCAATCTTTCGCCACAACTGCAGGAGATGGTTGCTCGCCTACGCCAGCAAAACCTCGAGCAAGATCTCAAGGCCGTTGAAGATATCTCCGGGATCCCGATTGAAGTCAGGCCGTTGGCAAGGCAAACACTTGGGAGCTTCGCGCTGTTGCGGAACAGGCCGGCATCAGGGGATCCTGAGGCTGCCTCAGAGTGGCTGGTGCAGCTGAACTGTGTCCGCCCTTTGCCCTATTTGCCCTGGGTTTGGGGAGGAGTAGCCGGGTTGCTGGTGGCCGGTGGGTGGCTCATGCAAACGGATCTTCGGCGGATCGGTAAGCGGGAGGAACGCTATCGGGGCATTTTGGCCAAAGCATTGCCCACCGTTCTGTTGGTGGATCCGACCACACAACGCATTCTGGAAGTGAACCCAGCCTTTGAAACCCTCTTGGGCTACTCCTTGGCGGATGCGGCCAACCTGACCCTCAAAGACTTGGTAGTGCCGGCCCTAGATGCTCTGGAGAGTGATGTCCGTCATACCGAAATTCAAGGCAACCTTCCGCAAACCCTGGAGGGCGTCAGCGAGCAGCGCTATTGGCGACAGGATGGCACGGCTGTCGATGTTTCGGTGAGCACCAGTACCCTGGTTTTGGGCAACCGCTCGCTGCTGTGTCTGATCGTCCAGGAAATCAGTGAGCGCAAACGCCTGGAGGCCCAGCTGCGCAGGGCGGCCTCGCTGGATCCCCTCACCCAATTGCCCAATCAACCCTCCTTTGTGGCCAAACTGAAGCGGGCAATGCAGCGGATGGTGGAGCAAAAGGCCCTTTTGGCCGTGCTGTTTCTGGATTTGGATGGTTTCAAGGTGATCAACGACAGCCTTGGGCACAGCATCGGGGATCAACTGCTGGTGGAAATCAGCCAACGCCTATCCCATTGTTTGGACAGCAGCGAGACCTTGGCCCGCTTTGGTGGCGATGAGTTCACGATTTTGCTGGAGTATGTGCAAGGGATCGAAGATGCGCTGCACGTGGCCCAGCGGGTGCTTGCTGCCTTCACCAACCCCTTTGAGATCAAGGGCCAAGCGGTGCCCGTCCACCTGAGCACCAGCATTGGCATCGCCATCAGCCAAGACTGGCATGAGTTGCACCGGGGAGGAGGGCACATCCTCTCACCAGAAGAGTTGATCCGCAATGCCGATACGGCTCTGTCCTGGGCAAAGTCTCGCGGTAAGGCTCAATACGCCATCTACGACGAGGTGATGCGGCAACGGGCTTTGCAACGGCTACAAATGGAAACCGAGATTCGTCAAGCCCTCCGTCAGGAGCAATTTCGGGTGTACTACCAGCCGATTGTGCAACTGAGTACAGGTCGTATTGTCGGGTTTGAGGCGCTCTTGCGATGGGAACACCCGGAACGCGGTTTGGTCCCTCCCTCTGAGTTCATCCCCATTGCCGAAGAGACGGGGCTAATCGTGCAATTGGATCGCTGGATTCTTCAGGAAGCTTATTGGCAAAATGTGCGCTGGCTGGCCCAAATGGGCAAAAGGGCGGCGGTAACCATGAGTGTTAATCTCTCCGGCAAGCAGTTCTCTCAGCCCGGGTTGGTGGAGTTTATCGCCCGCTTGCTTTCCAACACCGATTTGGATCCCAGTTGCCTGAAGCTGGAAATTACCGAAAGCTTGATCACGGAATCCAATGAAGAGGCTGTAGAGCAGCTGGCGCAACTGCGCGAATTGGGGGTGCTGATCAGCATCGACGACTTTGGCACCGGCTACTCTTCCCTCAGCCGTCTGCACGATTACCCCATCGACACCCTGAAAATTGACCGCTCCTTCATCGCCCGCATGGGGCCGAATGGCGAAAACACCGAGACCATCCGCATGATCATCACCCTGGCTCACAGCCTCGGAATGGATGTGATTGCCGAGGGGGTCGAAACCCTCCAACAACTACATTTGATCAAACTACTGAACTGCGAGTATGGGCAGGGTTATTTCTTTTCCAAGCCTCTCAAACCGGCGGAGGCAGAGCAGATGTTGCGCTCACAACTGGGCTAATGGGTGGGTAGCTGGAGCCACACGGGATCCCGACTTTACAATCAATCCCAATCAATCCCGGATGATGCGAATGCCGCTGCCAGAGGGGGGCACCGTGCCGGAGTTGGGCAGGATGCGAATGCCACTGCCGGAGGGTTGGTTGGGCAGGATGCGAATGCCACTGCCGGAGGGTTGGCTCACCGTATTGTCAACGTTGACAAAAAAGGTATTGGATTGACGATCCCGACGATAGACCACCACATCGTTGCGATTGAACTGGGAACGGCAGATGATCGGGGCATCGGTGGCAGCCGTGGCGGCACTACAGCGGTAACCCGGGGCAGAGACCACATTGCCCGCTTCATCGATGCGAAAGCGTGCCCCCGGAGAAAATCCGGGATTGCCGGGATTGATGATAACGGATCCCCCCGTACTCGGTTCCACCTGAATGCCGCGCCCATCGATAATGATCCGCTGGGCTTCTGCAGAGGGGGCGGCCACCAAACCCAAGAGTAAGGCCAGGGTGGCAGAGCCAGTCTTCATCAGGGAGGGGGTATGGGTTAGGATGTTCATCGTGCATCTCCTTCTGCCAGGAGCAGAAACAATCATTGCATCACAAAATCACAAAGAGTCTGATGATTTGATCTTGTGATTTGATCTTGGCCCATACGCCGGGGAGAAACCAGGGCGGAAGCCGTCACTGCTGCTGCGAAGATGGGCACTTCACCCTCAGTCCCCTACCCAGGACC
>JAUQVK010000029.1:0-5942 GCA_039794845.1 Thermostichus sp. DRC_bins_24 | reverse complement strand
CAGGCATCGACTCTACCATCGGTGCGAACACCAATCACATCAGGGATTAAAGTGCTGGTACCGACTCTGCCTGTGGCCGTTCTCCAGCTTCTTTGCAAAGTAAAGTGCCGATAACTCCTATCCCGTCTTTGAATGGCCTCCTGGACAATTTGCCTCATCTTGTCAGGATGACCAGGGGTGGTGGAGCTGGAGCGGTCAGCTTGTCCATAGACTTTCACCTCTCTGCCCTGGTGATCAATCAGGATTTCCATACCCATGCCGGGTCTGGGGATCACCCCCAATTCTGCAGCCAGTTCGGCTTCAATTGCAGCCTGTGACCGAAGAATAAAATCTTCGATACTGACTGGATCCAATCTCTCCCCAAAGCCTGGCGATCCAGTCGGCAAATCCCCAGGATCCAGAATGGTTGTCCCCGGCAAGGTAGGGGGTGCCTCTGGCAATGGGAATCCCGGTAGAGGCGGAATTTCCGGCGGGATGGGCCGGGCCACAGGGATCCCGTTCTGGAATTCATCCGTGAGCTCATATCCAGGCAAGGGCAAAAACAAAGGCTCATCTGGCGGAACCGCCAAGCGGGTCGTAATCAGCCCAACATTTAACTCCACCCCCTGCCGAGCCGCCTGCACATTCAATTCCCGAATCGAATCCGTGTAGATGTACACCACCGTCACCCCAGCCGCTGCCAGCGCGACCAACCCTACCCCTGGCAAGAGCGGCAGCAACAGCGGCACAAACTTAGGTGAAATCGCAACCACTGCTCCAGAAACCAGCAAAAGGTCAATTTCACTGGCCGGTAGAGCAGCAATGTCAAGCCCTGCCACCACAACGGAGGTGGGAAGCTCTGGCGGCGGCGGCGTTATCTCATTCAAATTGGGTTCTGGTGGAACCGGTTCCGGCAAAGGAATGGCAGGAGGAGGGGGAGGTGCTGGCGCAGCTGGAGGGGCAACTGGCGGGGGTGGGGCTGGAGGCACGATCGATCCCCCACTGCCACTCCCACCGGAGGGGATCCCACCCTGAGGTGGACGGGAAACCTGAGGCGGTCGGGGAGGGAAACGGTCGGGGTCACTATTGCTGCCCGAGTCCGGTTCGCGCAGAGGTCCACCTTGCGTTGTGCTGATACCCGCGTCAATTGCGTCAATTGTGCTGATACCCACATCAAAAGTAAGTCGCTCTTGGGAAATCACAACCTGAGAGCCTGAACTGGTCAGGGGTTGCACCAAGCTGGGGGCCAAACTCTCAGAAGTGCTGCCACAGCTGGCCAAAACAACCCCCACAGCGGGGATGAGCCGCTTCAGGTGCAGCCAAGGGTTTCTTTTCACGTCCACCTCTTCATGGAAACCAAACAATATAAAGTTCAAATCAAGCTCAGAAGAATCTAGCAGCCTGAGGTGAAGATTGGGTTAAAGTCGACAAAAGATTTCATTAAATTTCGGGAGCATCCGTTGATACACGGAAGCTGGAGGGGGTTGTGGAGCCAGATTTCAATGCGGGCTTTCAAAACGGGAGGTGGCTTTGCCTTTGTCGCTGTATTGGATTGGCGGCTAGAGTGGTGGGATGCTTAGCTTGCCTTTGGTCTATCGCTTTCAGCCTCCCCGCCGAGCCAGCCTGGGATCCGCGCCGGTGTTGGTGATGTTGCATGGGATCGGTGGGGGTTGGGCTGACTTTCCCCGTCCCACAGACGTAGCCCCGAGCAATCCTGCGGCAACCCTGTGAGAGGCTACGTGCGCGGATGCAGTTGATACAGTTTTAGAAATGGCTTTCCAACCAACGATCTGGCTGTAACTGACTCTTAACCATTCTTGTCGGCAACCTTTGCCGCCAACTGCACTTGGGTGATGGCGATCCGACCTGAAAAGCAGATATCTGTATCGGTTTGCGGATCCCGGGCGCGATCGGCGTAGCGGGCTTGGTAACGAAACCACAAAGCCTTGCTGCCACTGCCTTCGGCTTCAACCGCATAGTCGAGGGGTAAGGGCTGGGTACACAACGGGCAATATACCCGCTCTGGCAAAGGGGATCCGGCGGGCAAGTGGGGCAAATTGACATTCCAAAAAGCGCCGCTGGGCAGGGGTTGTTCCATCAGTTCCGCCAAGATTTCGCCGGTCCAACGCCGCGCTTGCTCCCAGTCAATCGGTTTACCCCCGGCTCGATATTGAGAAATGGCAATCGCCGGGATCCGGCGCATCGCTGCCTCCCGCACAGCTGCTACCGTTCCAGACAAGTACACATCCAATCCGAGATTGCCCCCTTCGTTAATGCCGGAAAGCACCCAATCCACGGCTGGAGCCAACTTGTACAAGCCCACCCGCACACAGTCGGCAGGGGATCCCTCCACCGCAAAGGTCCGCTCCCCCCGAGATTCCGCCCGAAACGGTCGCCCCGTCGTCACCTGGTGGCTACAGCCGGAAAACTGTTGGTGGGGAGCCACAACCCAGCATTGCTCCTCCGTAATCAGGGATTGCAGGGCTAGCTTCAAATTGGCGAGGCCAGCAGCGTCGATGCCATCATCATTGGTCAGCAGCACCCTCATCCTTGATTTTTCCTTTGCTGGCGGCTTCTCCAGCTTATCCCGGTTGCAAATCTGGAGACTTTGGGTGCAAAAGCCCTTCGGGATCCCTTTCCCCCTTACCCTAACGCTTGGAAGATAACCCATCCATCGCAAAACGGTTCACGCGGGAGGATTACGATGACAACACGGGTCGCCATCAACGGATTTGGTCGTATTGGGCGGGCTTTCTTGCGGGTACTGCTGTCTCAGCCAGCCATGGATCTGGAGGTGGTGGCAGTCAATGATCTGACCGAGCCGGACAATTTGGCCTATCTGCTCCAGTTCGACTCCGCCTATGGACGGTTGCCCCAGGCTGTCAGCGCCGCAGAAGGGCACTTGCACATTGGCGAGCACAAGGTCCGGGTGTTGGCGGAGCGAGATCCGGCCCAGCTGCCCTGGAAGGATCTGGGGATTGACCTGGTGGTGGAATCAACGGGCTTTTTCACCAAGCGGGAAGGGGCGGCCAAGCACCTGGAGGCTGGCGCCAAAAAGGTGATCATCTCGGCTCCCGCCAAAGGCCCCGATCTGACGGTGGTGATGGGGGTGAATGATGACCAGTACAACCCTGAGCGGCATCACATTGTTTCCAATGCCTCTTGTACCACCAATTGTCTGGCTCCGGTGGCCAAGGTTTTGTTGGATCGCTTTGGCATTGAGACGGGCTTTCTCACCACTTGTCACGCCTATACCGCCACCCAGGCAATTGTGGATCGTCCGGATCCCAAAGATTTTCGTCGGGGCCGCTCGGCAGCCGTGTCGATTGTGCCCTCTAGCACAGGAGCTGCCACCGCTGTGGCCGAAGTCTTGCCTGCCTTGAAAGGGAAAATGGACGGTTTGGCCCTACGGGTGCCGACCCTGACGGGGTCGATTGTGGATTTTGTGGTGCGGACCGAACAGCCTGTGACCAAGGAGGCAGTCAATCAGGCCTTTGTGGAGGCATCAGAAGGCCCGATGCGGGGGATATTGGCAATTGCGCCGCCGGAGATCGTTTCGGCAGATATTGTCGGGGATCCCCACTCTTCCATTGTCGATTTGGGATCCACCATGACCTTGGGAGATCGCACGGTGAAGGTGCTCTCTTGGTACGACAACGAGTATGGCTATGCCTCGCGGGTGGTGGATTTGGCGGCCAAGATTGGAGCAGCGCTGGAATGACCTGCCATGACGCTGGAAACGTTTTTCATTGGTTTGAATAACAACAGCTTGTCCATCGCTTTGTTCGTGTTGGCGGCCCCCTGGCTCATTTGGATTCTCTGCCACTGGATCCCGGGGCAGTGGGAAGAGCCCTTTTTGCTCAGCCTGAATATTGGCCTGGCGACGGCCAGTGTGGTGCTTTGGGCTGGGTATTTGGCCTATGCCTCCAACACCGTAGGGTGGCAGGCGGTGGTAAAACAGGCGGACATGCTCTTGCTGCTGTTGCCCCCCTACTACATCATCAGCTCCATCTGGGTGGCACGGCAGCGGATGCCCCTCTCTCGGGTGCCGGCCTTCCGCACCTTGCAGGGGATCGGCCTTTTGGCGGGGGTATACCTGATCCTGTCTTGGCTTAGCCGTCGGGTTTATATCATTTTCTTTTCCTACATGCCCTTCTCGGCTTTCTTGTGGAGCCTGGCGGGTTTGCTGGGGGTGGCCTATCTTGGTTATCGCATTTTGTTTGGGGCTCCTCCCAACTATCCTCCTGAGGCTTGAACGGGCAGCGATTTCATCCCGGGATCCCGGCCAACAACGACTAAAATTCTAGGGGGTACTTTAACAATTGACGGGGCAATGGCGGCAGTCTCTCTCTCCTCGATGCTGGATATCGATTACCGTCCTTTGCAAGCGTTGCTAGAGTCAGGCTCTTGGTTAGAGGCGGATCGGCTGACCTTGCAACTGCTCTGTCGGGCGGCGGGGGAAGGGGCAATGCGACGGGGCTGGCTG
This sequence comes from Thermostichus sp. DRC_bins_24, assembly GCA_039794845.1. GTDB lineage: Bacteria > Cyanobacteriota > Cyanobacteriia > Thermostichales > Thermostichaceae > Thermostichus. The sequence goes on along the minus strand of JAUQVK010000029.1, from coordinate 1,477 downwards.
TATTTTTCTGAGGTGAGTCGGATCCCGGCAGCCGATCTGCGCACCATCGATCAGCTGTGGCGGGTGGCTTCTGAGGATCGCTTCGGGTACTCGATTCAACGGCAACTGTGGCTGGGGGTGAATCGCAATTGGGAACGCCTCTGGCCGATCATCGGCTGGAAGCAGGGCCACCACTGGACACGCTACCCGGATGAGTTCACCTGGGATCCTTCTGCCCCCAAGGGCCATTTGCCCCTCTCCAACCAACTGCGGGGTGTGCGGGTTCTGGAGGAATTGCTCACCCATGCCGCCTGGGAGGACGCTGGACTGTGATGAACCGTTGTGGGGATCCCGTGCTGTGGTAGAACAACTGCAACTGACCCACTTTCCTGACTTGCCCGTCGATCTGGCCCAAGCCTGTGAACAAGCGATTCGGGCAACACAGCTAGCGCTTCAGGCGGGCTATCGTCGCTTGCTGATCGAAATTATCGCCCCTGACCTGAAGCCAGAGGTATTGGCACGTCCCTTCTTGGATCTTGTGCAGCCACCGGCGTTGGTGCTGTTTAGCGATGCCGGAGGAGCGGCTCTGGCGCAACGGGAATGGGACTCTATCCCCGAGGGATTACAACTGCAAAGCCTCAGTATACGCACTCAGCCCAGCCCCGATCAAAGTGTTTTGTTGGTGATGCCGGCGGTGTATGGCCTTGATCAGGTGGAGCGGGTTTGCCAACTGGTTAGTGGCGGGGATCCCTCGGGCTTGACATCCAAAGGGCGGGATCCCAAACCGGTGATTCTGATCAACCCCCAATTGCAGGATGCGGCCACGGTGGGGGTAGGCTTGGCCGGTCGCCGCTTGCGGCAGCGCTTCTTAAGCACCTTTGAGACCAGCTATTATCTGCGCTCGTTGGTGGAGGGGGCTCTGTTTCGCGCTTACCCGGATCCCTGGAGTGTTTGGCAACAGGAAGAACCTGGCCTGTATAGCGTTTTGCAAACCCTGTCCGCCCAACCGACGGGAGAAGAAGTTGCTGAGCTCTTTCGGGCCAAAGCCTCAGAGGGAAGGGATCCCTGGTCGGGCTTGCGGCGGTGGTTGGGATCCCGGCGTTGAATTTTTGGGGCTGACTTTTCAGCTTGACTCACAGGAGCCCCGCGCTCTACCTGTAAGGTGTTGGCATGAGCCTGCCGCTAGGCATTGCGTTGGGTAGTTTACTCAAATCACCTAGCGGAATGGTTCAAGCAAAGGTGAAGGCTGATCATGGATCATCATGCACAGTCATTGCAATTAGGGCTGAAACAGCTCCCTCACCCCCTTCGCGCAGCGTGGCACTAGCCGTAACCTCCCTCCCAGAGCGGGAGAGGGGCTTAAGCCTCTCTTTTTTGATCTTTGATCTGGTGTAACGTCTTCCCGACGCTGACGGCTTACGCAGCACGGCGCGGGCTTTCCAAAAGCCCTTCAGTCGCCCTCCGGCTATCTCCTTCAACCCACAGGATAACCAGGAGA
>JAUQVK010000028.1:0-6975 GCA_039794845.1 Thermostichus sp. DRC_bins_24 | reverse complement strand
CTATGGAAGTTGAGTTCTAACCTCTGGAGGGCTAGCCCTCCGGGCCCCGCGAAAGCGGGAGCAGGAAGCACAAGCCCTGTCCTGGAAGACCCGCGTAAGGGCTGTAACAGCACTTAGTCATCCAATTGATATCCAATTGATAAGGTCTCCAATAGCTACCGGCTCGATCCCGAGCGTCGAATCCAGAAAATCAGCCTCTCTCGAACGAACCCCGTTGAATTGAAGTAGTCTATCCAAACGCTCGAGTCAACTAGGATCATGCAACTAGGATCATGCATCGAGTCGCATCCGGTCAGGATCGTTCCTTCACTTTATAGTTTATAGGCTAGCAGCTGTCACACAACCCGTCGTCGGAGCAACCACCTACTGCTCAACTCTGAGTAGCGGCTCAATTCATCTTCACGCCCCGGAAATAGAGAGAATCAGGAAGGCGGATTGGAGTTGGATCGGCACTGGGCTCAGCCACCTTTTGGCCACGGTAGGTAAGAGGCTTTTGTACCGGGGCAGCATTGCCAGAGGGCTTGCTCAGGGGTTGGCCGCGATAGGTGAGCTGGGGTTTGGGGGCAGCCGGTGTCCCAACGGGAACCTGATCTTTGGGTTGTACCGGAACGGTCGTCAACAGTTGCGCCCACACCTCGGCATGGTCGTTAAATTCCACGACAATGCAGCGAAATCCGTTTTCCACATCTGCCCGACAGGCAGACACTGCATCTTGGCTACGCTTATACAGTTGCCGAATGGCGTAGAAGTGGTTCTGAAACTTGATCGCCTCCACCAACCCCTGGGGGGTAGATGCCCAAAAGCCTCTGTCTGCATCCCTGTAATCGAGAATGACCATGCCCGCTCTCCATAAAACGACAGAAGAGTTCCGATTGTTTATTATTCAACAGCAAATGCACGCAAAGCAACGGTGCGATAGATCACATTCATAACCAACCTTAATCCATATGGGTATCCCCCTGGGGGGCTTGGTGAATACCGAGGGACGGGTTAACCTGAGAAGCTCAGGCAGACTGGGGAAAGCGCGGTGCAACTCCGCCACTGTGACGCAACTGTGATGGGATCCCTCCCTCAGCCAGAACACCCATCTGCCCTTGTCCTGTACCCCTTGCGATTCACAAGGAACGGAGTTTTTGTGTTTGATCTGCTCAGTACCCCGCCGTTGCCCCACCCCATCCCCAACCCTGCGGAAGCGGCCTCGCCGGATTTGCCCCTGTTGTTGATTGGCCACGGCTCCCGAGATGTAGAAGGGCGACAAGCCTTTTTGGAATTGGCCCAAACCTATCAAGCCCTCACCCCGCACCGGCCTGTGATTCCCTGTTTCTTGGAGCTGACGGGGCCGAGCATTGCCCAAGGGGTGGAACAGTGCCTGGCCCAGGGCTGGCAGGAACTGGTGGCTCTGCCGGTGCTGTTGTTCGGGGCACGCCACAATAAGTTTGATGTCACCCTCGAGCTGGATCGCCTGCAAGCTCTGCATCCGCAGCTGCGCATTCACTACGGCGGGCCATTGGGGATCCGCGTTGAAATTTTGCAACTGCTGCGGGATCGGTTAACCGCTTTGGTTGCTGCCCAACCCCGAGGGATCCCTGCTGCTGAAACGGTATTGCTGTTTGTGGGTCGCGGCTCCAGCGATCCCGAGGCCAATGCGGAAACCTGTAAACTGGCTCGGCTGCTTTGGGAGGGATCCGGCTATCGTGCCGTCGAAACCTGTTTTATCGGCATCACCCATCCGCGCCTACCGCTTGGGTTTGAACGGGCTTTGTCTTGGCAACCCCGCCGCATTATTCTTTTGCCCTACTTCCTGTTTACCGGGGTGTTGGTGAAAAAAATCGAGGCGGCCCTACAGGAACAACAACAGTTGCACCCCGAGATTGACTGGCTCAGCCTACCGGAGTTAGGCATTGTCGATCCGGTGTTACAAAGCCTGCGCCACCTGGAACAGGAGGCTCGCCACGGTCAAACCCAAATGAATTGTCACCTGTGCAAGTTTCGCCTGGCGGTGAGCGCACAGGACTCCGTCCCGCTAACGGCAGGTATCCAAAATGGCCATTCTCATCACCACCATTACAGTCACGGTCACTCCCACAGCCATCACTCCCATCACAGTGCTTCACCGGATCCCTATGGGCAGCCAGAGGACTATCATCAACGGGCTTGGCAGGTGCCCTGAGGGGGCAGCTCTGGACTGGTGAACGGGATAAACTGGGCTAGTGACGGGCTGGATCCTGTTGCTGCCCTGTTTGTTTTCTGCCACGGTGATGATGGTTTCCCGCCTCTCTTGGGTTTCAGGTGCCGCCGCTGCGGTAAGCGGGGTACTGGTGTTCGCGTTGGTGGTAGGGCTGCTGGATCACATCATGCCCACCCTCCCCAAACTCTCCCTATCCTTGGCGGGGATCCCTGGGCTCCTGGCGGGGGTCGGGGCTGCCTACGGGGTTTTACGAGGGGCACAACTGGTGCGGCAATCGGCCTCCTGGGCGGATTTCCGCGCATCGTTGTTGGCGGCTGTGTCTCCCTTTGACCCTGCCGACCATGGGGGCAAGCCTCGGCAGCCTGCGGGCGATTCCCGTCTTTGGCAAGGCGCCCCAGACTACGGGGCACAACTGGCCCAGGAGATCCGACAGACGCAACTGCGCCACCAAAAGGCCCTCAACCGCATTAAGCAGCAGGTGAGAGCCGAGATCCAAACCTGCGAACGTGCCCAGGCCCAGCTGCGCAGCGAGCAAGAACGATGTCGAGTGCTGCAGGCCCAGGCCCAACAGTTGCAGCAGCATCTACAAACCCTGCCCCTGTACACCCCTTCCCCCTCCCAAAACTTTGGCAAAGAGGGAGAACTGCGCCGCAAACTCCGCCAGGTGCAATCTCAAGTCACCACCCTCAAAACCGAGCTGGAGCGCCAAAGGCTCCAACTGCAACACTCCGAAGCCGAGCGGGCCCAACTGCAACACCAACAGCAGAAACTCAAGCGCATCCTGCGCCGCACCAAGGCCGAAAACCAAGAGTTACGGACCCAACAAGAGCAATGGGCCCAGCAAGCGGAGCAATCTCAACAAGAGCTGCAGGCTTTACAACATTCCTACCGCGCCCTGCAGGTGTTACAGGAGGTAGAATCCACCTTGCCCCACGGCGATCCTGCCTGATTGGTGGCTTGAGTCGGCCATTCCGCTGGGTTAACTGATGAGGGGTAAGCCTGCGGCACGCTGCGCTACGGGGAGCAATGACCCTCCGGGTCGTGCGGAGCACGATGACCCTCCGGGTCGTGCGGAGCACGATGACCCTCCGGGTCGTGCGGAGGACAATAAGTCCCGCCCTCTACCCCCTAGGGTCAGCGTTGGGATACATGGACTCCCCGCGCTTGTCGATTCCCCTACATGGGCAGGAGACAACCATTTACAGCCCTTTACGCCTAGGGCACGCTGGCGCGTTCGCCCATGGCAGCCCATAGGGCACCGCTAGTCACGTATAACAACTGTGGGAGTTAGGATTCGCTCTCTAGAAGGCTGAGGAAGCACAATCCTTGCTGCAGAAAACCCGCGCAAGGGCTGTACCGTTGCGAACGGTAGAACACAGCTACGCTGACCATGAACTACACCTATCGCATCTATTCGAATTCATCCCGATGCTCCACAGCAGAGTCCTCTGCGGTCGGGGCTTGAACCGTGCAGAGGCCTGTATAACGAAGCAATTCCCGCATTGGGGCAAGGTGCATTCCCGGGTGTTGTAGACCACAATTCGTAGAGTGCACGATACTTGGGAAGCGTTTCAGATCGGTCTGTCGGGGGTTGCTGACCTGGATCGGTGGCGTGGGGCAGGAATGCTCAAGAGCGATCTTGGGAAGCCCGCGCTCTACCCGCTAGGGTGTTGGCGTTAGCCTGCCCTAGGCATTGCGTCGGGAGGAGGTCACGAATGTAACCGGGCTGGAAAACTCTCCACAGAAAAGCCGATAATGGGCCAACCCCCTACCGCTGTGGATGTGACTTCACCTTTGCCGCTCCTTTCGTCTCCGTTTGCTCAGGCCATTCAGCAGGGGGAGTTTTTGCTCACCGCAGAAGTGACTCCTCCCAAAGGAGCCGATACTGGCTCAATGCTAAAGCTGGCGCAAGGGCTAAAGGGTCGAGTGCACGCCGTCAACATCACGGATTCCAACCGCGCCATGGCCCGCATGAGCCCTTTGGCGGCCTCCGTGCTGCTCAAACAAGCAGGGGTAGAGCCGATTTTTCAGCTGGCCTGCCGGGATCGTAACCGGATTGCCCTGCAGGGGGATTTGTTGGGGGCCGCCGCCCTAGGCATCCAAACGGTGCTGGCCCTAACCGGAGATCCGATCAAAGTCGGGGATTGTGCGGATGCCCGTGCGGTATTTGACCTGGAATCGGTGCGCCTGTTGCGCCTGATCCAGCGACTGAACAACGGCCTCGACTGCAATGGCAAACCCCTACCCGATGGAGGAACTCGGCTGTTGGCAGGCGCTGCGGTGGAACCCCAGTGCAGGAGTCTATCTGGGTTGGAGCGTCGTTTCAACAAAAAGCTGGAGCATGGAGCAGAATTTTTCCAAAGCCAGATGGTGACCGACTTTGATCAACTCGAACGGTTTATGGATAAATTGGGTCGCCCGGGAGGCAAGCCGATTCTGGCGGGTATCTTTTTGCTGAAGTCCGCCAAAAATGCCCAGTTTATCAACCGCAACCTGCCGGGGGTACAGATCCCAGAAGCACTCATTCAACGGCTGGCGGCAGCCCCCGATCCTCTGGCAGAAGGGATCCGCATCGCCGCGGAACAGGTGAACCAAGCCCGGCAGATTTGTCAGGGGGTGCACTTGATGGCCGTCAAGGCCGAGCACCTGATCCCGCGCATTCTGGACGAGGCGGGGATCCCTCCTCTCGGGTGACGAGACGGCCCTCCCAGAAGCCATGACAAGTTGCCGAAAACCCATGCAAGGGTGGTGGTACGGTTCCTCACCCCCTTCGCACAGTGTGGCACCGGCCGTAACCCCTCTCCAGAGCGGGAGAGGGGAATCAGTTTGGAGTGACTATACAGCCCTTTACGCCCAGAGCACACTGAGGTACGGTTCCAGAGGATAGAATCCTAACTAAACTAGAAGCGGTCATCAGCCTCGCGTCAGAGAACCGTTTTGTTATGGGATGCACATCTTACCCCTGTCCGGATCCCGGTTGGGGCGACTGGATCCTGATGGGAAACCAGTAGATGCCTGAGGGACTTTTTCAAGCGGCAAAGGAAAATGATCTTCCGGCCATAGACCGAAAGAAAATTAGAAATTATGAGTACTCTCAATCAAGACTATCCTTGGTTGGCGGGACACTATTCCATTCAATTCTCTGTTAATAGTTAATGATGTTTGGGATCATTATCTTAAGCATCTCAATCGTTGCCCAGAATACCTCAAGCAATGGTGGAATACGGTTAACTGAGGGGCTGTAGATCAACGGTATCCATTTGCTCAGCATTTACAAGCAAGCACTTAATTCACCGCCTGAAACTGGATAAGGGACAGACAGGATGGTAATAAATGTTAACTCAGGGCAGAGACGGTATGGACTTTCTTGCCCTATGTCGAGCTGGAAAAGGATGTAGGATGACTACTGAGCGTTGCGGTAGGAAACAGGTTGGAGACCTACGAGTTTGATGTGGTGATCATTGGTGGAGGGCCAGCGGGCTGCACCTGCGCCCTCTACACCGCCCGAGCTGATCTGAAAACGGTCATTTTGGATAAAAATCCAGCGGTGGGAGCCTTGGCCATCACCCACAAGATTGCCAACTACCCAGGAGTGGCGGGTGACATCAGTGGGGAGCAGCTTCTGGCCGTTATGCGCCAGCAGGCCATTGACTTTGGAGCCGTCTACAAGAGAGCGCAAGTTTTCGGATTGGATATTGGCAGCGATCTCAAAAAAGTGTTCACTCCTGAAGGAACTTTCATAGGGCGAGCCATAGTATTGGCAACAGGAGCAATGGGGCGAACCACTTCAATCCCTGGAGAGGCAGATTTTCTTGGACGTGGGGTTAGCTACTGTGCTACGTGTGACGGAGCGTTCTATCGTCAACAGGAAGTGGCGGTTGTAGGACTCAACCCTGAAGCTGTTGAGGAGGCCCATTTTTTAACAAAGTTTGCTGCGAAAGTTCACTGGCTCACCAATAAAGATCCCCATGAGGATGATCCACATGTACAGGCTTTACTGAGGATCCCTTCTGTTCACCATTGGAATCGAACTCGCTTGCTATCCATCCATGGAGATGAGAGTGGAGTAACTCACATTCTAGCCAAGAGTCGAGGACATCAAGATCCTATTTCTTTGCCTGTTGCAGGTGTATTTGTATATCAGAGTGGCTCCAAACCCATCACGGATTTTATCGGTGATCAGGTTGCCCTCAAACCTGATGGCGGGATCCAGGTGGATGAAATGATGTCCACCAATGTCCCCGGAGTATGGGCGGTTGGAGACATCCGCAATACACCCTTCAAGCAAGCAGTTGTTGCTGCAGGAGAGGGGTGTATTGCTGCTATGTCCATTGATAAGTTTTTGAATGGTCGCAAGGGCATTAAGCCAGATTGGGATCATTCGTAGTGACATTGTAGTCACATGTAGTTACAGCCCTTGCGCGGGTCTTCTGCGAAAGGGCTTGTGCTTCCCGTTCTCGCCCCGCGCGGTGCGGAGCGCCTTCCGAATGGAAGGGGAAGTCTCAGCTTCTACGGTTCTATAGTCATTGCCATTAAGGCTGAAACAGCTCCTTCACCCCGTAGCCCCTCTCCCCCTCTGGGAGAGGGGAGTCAGAAAGTGTATCGTTCTTGTTCGGAGTGACTATAGGTGACTGGCGGTCACGCCAGCGTGCCCTGGGTGTAAAGGGCTGCAATGGAGAACTTAGGTTGAAAACACAGCGGCCAACTGCTCACAGGCCATTTTGATTTTTTCCAGGCTACCAGGGTTTACCAACCCGTAGTAGTCAAAGCCGTATACCCGCTCAGTT
>JAUQVK010000027.1:0-6316 GCA_039794845.1 Thermostichus sp. DRC_bins_24 | reverse complement strand
GATCGTTACTGGGTGCAGGTAATACTTCCTCAGTGGTTACTTGAGGAGAAATACTAACTGAGCTTCCAAAATTAGACCGAGAACTTTCTCCACAGCTGCTAAGAGGAAAACCTAACAGGGCCATTGCTGCAAAAATAGTTGTAAAACGCCTACACATGGAATCTCTCCTGTGTTGTCACGTTCAGTGAAACTTGTTGAGTCTTGACTGATGCAAGGCTCTGCAATTCCATGGGAGTCAATTAATTTCTCCGAAAACGGCTAAAGCAAGGTCAAAATTTCATGATTTTACACTTTCCGAAGTTTCAATAAATAGCTCTCTTGGACTTGTGGGTGTTTCTGTTAATTGTCTTGCTGCAAACTATACAAGGCTGCAAGTTTTATTTCATTAAGCTTGGGATTTCTCGAAGTACCCTTGAGCCTCTACCATCCGGCTCTCCTGACTTTATGGTGAGATCATCAGAATCTCTCAATGTCAACGTCTTACGGGATAAGGATCTTAGACTTCGCAATGAGCCGCCTCCACTGCGTTTCCAGGAAAGCCACCAGTCACAAGACTGGTTGACTCTTCCCCTCGTTTCAAGGTTAGTTAGCATTAAATAGATCGTCAACGAGCGGCCAACGTACCTTTTTAGAACACTAAACCTTGCAAAGCCTGTCCAGAAGGCTATTTGGCGAAACCATCTGAGTTGAGTTTGTGCTGATGATTACCAAAAGAGCTTTCAATCCTACCAAATCAAGCTTTGGCTCAGTTTTCTTGAAAACAAGAATATGAAAACTTCGGTTAAGAATAAAACCCTATCTCTTTATGTCCTAAAAAAGTGAATAATCAGGCCTGAGTGCCCTGCAAAAACACGCGATGCACCAAACCGCTGACAACCGAGAGCACAATCGCGCCGACAAAGGCCCAGCCGAAGTTATCGATATTGAAGGCATCTCCGGCTAGGGCATCGGCAATCGCCAGACAGATGCCATTCAAAATCAACCAAAATAAGCCTAGGGTAAGAATCGTAATCGGCAGGGTAATCAACTGCAAAAACGGCTTCACCAAGCCATTCACCAACCCGATGACCAGGGCTGCCAACAGAGCGCCCCCAAACCCGGAGACGTGGATCCCCGGCAAAAGCCAAGCCAGAATCATTACGCTCAAGGCAGACATTAGCCAAGTGGCCAACAGAGTTGCCATGCTTCCTCCTCTGCTGTAGGGTCCAGTCGTGGGTTGGTTTCGGTTCTATGCTAACCGTCTACGCCAGTTGAGTCGGTTGCGGATCCCTTCCACTGTTCGGGGCTGTAGGTTTGCAAGGCCAAGGCATGAATGCTGTGCCCCATCTGCTCAGCCAGGGCAGTATAGACCAAACGATGCTGCTGCAGGAGCGTTTGCTCCGCAAACAAGGGTGACACAATCTGTACCCGATAGTGCCCCCCAAACCCCTGCTGTCGCCCCCCATGACCGGCATGACGATGAGACTCATCCTCTATGTGTACATGGATGGCCTGCAGCTTCTCGGTTAAGTGCTGCCGGAGGTGGTCGGGGGTGATCATCATGGCAAGCGATTTGAGGCTGTAGCACCGGCAAAAGCAGCCTCCAAGAGCGGGCGCAACTCATTGCGGGAGTGCATCTCTTGAATGATGTCGCAGCCGCCCACAAACTCGCCGTCGATATACACCTGCGGAATCGTCGGCCAATTGGAAAACTCCTTGATCCCCTGGCGAATTTCGGGATCCTCGAGCACGTTCACGGCGGTGTAGGGAAAGCCCAAACTGTCCAAAACACGCACGGTGGCATACGAGAACCCACACTGGGGCATTTCCGGAGTGCCCTTCATGTAGATCAACACTTTGTTGGAGCGGATCTGGTCGCGGATTTTCTCTTCCAGAAGGGGATCGAGCATGGTGATCAAGCCGATACAGCAACAACAGCCGACAGGCCCATGAGGTTCCCGCCGTGATCTCATTCTCATTCACTTCTGGCGAACGTCAACGGGTACAGCCCCCCTCTCCTCCCCCCTGCTGCCCCCAAAAAATGCTAGAAGGAGAAACAGTGACGGTTCCTGACCAGAGGCCATTCATGCTGACGCAAGCCGAGCCTTCGGTGGTCGAAAGCCCTAGCCCAACTGCTCCGCCCGACAAGAGAACTTCTTTGCCCCCTTCTCCACCGCCGGGGTTCTGGCAGATGGTGGGGGAGGATATTGACTGTGTCTTCGAGCGGGATCCGGCAGCGCGCAACCGTTGGGAAGTGATCTGTACCTACCCTGGGGTACATGCGTTGTTTTTGCATCGCATTGCCCATGGCCTTTGGAAACGACGTTGGTTCTTTCTGGCTCGTCTGCTTAGCTTTATCGCCCGTTCTTTCACGTTGATCGAGATTCATCCGGCGGCTCAGATTGGACGACGGTTCTTCATCGATCACGGCTGTGGGGTGGTCATCGGCGAGACGGCAGAAATTGGCGATGATGTCACCCTTTACCACGGGGTTACCTTGGGGGGCACCTCCTGGGATAAGGGCAAGCGCCACCCAACGCTAGAAAATGGTGTGATTGTGGGCACCGGGGCAAAAATCCTGGGGCCGGTGCGCATCGGTCAGGGATCCCGCATTGGGGCCAACGCAGTGGTGATTCAGGATGTGGCTGCCGAAATGACGGTGGTGGGGATCCCGGGACGGGCGGTGATTCCTCCCCATCAACGACGCATTCCTGCCCATGGCATCGACCTTGATCACCATCTCATGCCTGACCCGGTGGGACGAGCCATTGAGCGCCTGCTACACCGCATTCAAGACCTAGAAGCCCAGGTGGCCTACCTGAGCCAGGAACGGGAGCGAGAGCGCCAGGAGCAAGTGCGGCAGGATGATCCCTAGCGAGTGGGGCCGGATCCCAAGGTATGCTGTGGGGGCGCTGGGTAACCCTCGAATTGGGTATCCCGGATAACTTCTCCTTTACCAGATGGCGCACCACTCTGACCCGGTTAATCTGCTCAATCGAGTAGAAGTTCAGGTTGCGAGTCCCCAGCATCTTGAAGCTACCAGCTTTGAACCCGTCGGTGAAGCTCATTCGCTTACGGTCAGTAGACAACTCCCACGGCTCGCCGCCGGCTCACTCAGCTTATATCCCCACGGCTAAAGCCGGAGTTTTACGCTGAATAGCCGGTAAGTCCTAGAGGTGATAGCCTGGTTCAGGCCAATTTGAGGAGTGGGTTTGAGGTTGGGCCATGAACTCTGCTCAACGGATCATTAAACGCTCCATCCTGAAGGGGCGCAGTCGCTGGATGCTTCTTTACGAGAAGGGAATGGCCCTGATCGCCCTGAGCAACCTGTGCTTGGTGCTGTTTGATCTCAGCTATGTGCCTGGGCGAGACTTTTGGTTACAAGGGCGGGTACAAATTTTTGGTGGATTTGGCCCCCCGCTTTCTCTGCCGATTCTTTCCACCGAAACCAGCCGCTCCCCGGTAACCGATCTCTACGACCCGGTGAAAGGGATCGAACCCAACCCAGACACCCAGCGCTACTTGGAGTTGGTGGATGAATTGCGTCAGGTGACCTTGCGCTTTGGGGTGGAATCGGATCCCGCCCGCGAGATTTTGTCTGAATTGCGCGCCCTTAGCAACGAGATCATCGACACTAACCCCTTTCAGGCAGCAGGTAAGACGGGACAGTTGGCCCGCATTCTCAACCTGATGCGCGAACATTTGCCGGAGGAAGAATCGGCCCGGGCCGCCTTCTCTCGCTTTTGGACCCCTGAGTATCTGGCCGGTGTGGATCCAGAAGATGGCATCGAATTTTTTCAAAGGCGGCTGCGCCCTCTCTTTGAGACCAATTACTCTCGCCCGATTGGGGAGAGCGGCAACCCTGTCGACTTCTTCCCCATTCTGGATTTCCCCTTCGTGATGCTGTTTGGGTTGGAATTTTTGGTGCGGACAGTGGTCATTAGCCGCCGTTATACCGGGGTGAATTGGCTGGATGCGATGCTCTGGCGTTGGTACGATGTCCTGCTGCTGATCCCCTTTTGGCGCTGGCTAAGGGTGATCCCGGTCACAATCCGCCTGGGACAATCGCAACTGGTGGATCTGGAGCGAGTGCGGGCCCAGATGAGCCAAGGCTTTGTTACCAATTTTGCCGAAGACCTGACGGAAGTGGTGGTGGTGCGGGTGATCAACCAAATTCAGGGATCCATTCAGCGGGGATCCCTGCCCTTGCTGTCGGCAGCCAATACCCCACGCGACTACATTGATATCAACGAGATCAATGAGATCGAGGCCATTGCCAACATTGTGGTTCGGATTGTTCTCTACCGTGTCATGCCGCAAGTACAGCCGGATGTGGAACAACTGCTCCGCTACAACCTGGATAGCCTTCTCAAACAACTACCCGCAATGCAAACCCTAGAGCGGTTACCCGGCTTGGGATCCCTGCCCACTCAACTCACGCAACGCCTTGCCACCGAACTGACCACCACCACCTACAAAACCCTGACCGGCAGCTTCGAAGATCCGGTGGGATCCAAACTTACCGCCCAACTGACGCAACGGTTTGGTGAAGCCTTGTTGCGAGAGCTTACCCAGCAACATGCCCTAGAGGAGATTCGCTCATTGTTGGGAGATCTGCTCGAGGAGATCAAGATCAACTACGTGGAGCGGCTGTCTCATGAGGATTTGGAGGATGTAATGGAGCAAACTCGCAAGTTACGTCAAAAAGCTCAACAATTGGAGAAATCCCGCGGGAAATAGGGTTCGGGGATCCCGTTTGGGTCGGTTGACGAGGTTCTGCCGGTTCAGTAGGATATTGATCTTGCTTTGGGCGAGTGGCGAAACTGGTAGACGCACCGCACTCAAAATGCGGCGGGAAACCGTGTCGGTTCGAATCCGACCTTGCCCATGAAATCCTTACCCTGTAAGGCTTTGACCGCATTTCTCCTACGGTGCGTCTACCCGTTTCGCCACTCGCCCAAAGGGCGTTTTGGTAGAAACTTGGTAGAAAACTGGTAGAAGACTTTCTACCAGCCCCTAGCCGCCATCCAGCAAGGGGGCAGGCTTCTAACCCTTAGAAGCCATGAGATTCACCGTCAACCCAGACAAGGGATCCTATCGGATCGACTTTTCCCTGGAAGGGAGAAGGAAGCGTTTCTACCCAGGGACAAAAGACAAGGGGACAGCCCTGCTACTAGCCAGACAGATGAGCCTGGACTGGGACATGGGCCAGTTTGATTTATCCCTAGGAAAGTATCGGCTGAGCCAGAAGGCCCAGCAGGGGAAGAAGGATGCCCCTACAAAGCCTTCTGCTCCCAGGAAGCTGCTAGAGCTGTGGGATGCCTGGGTGGAGTCCCTGGAGCTGCCAGAACAGACCAAGAACGACCATTACCACTGCATTCGGCAAATGATCCTGAAATATCAGCCAGAGTGCAGTGACACAGACTGGTTCCTGAAGCTCAAGGAAAGCTATTCCGCCTACACCTTTAACTCCAGGCGCACCTTTCTCAAGTCCTGCTTTGACTGGGCTAAGCAGGAAGGCTTGTGGGAAGACAAAAACCCTTACGCGGCTATCAAGCCCAAAAAAAAAGCCAGCTCAGAGCTGCTCCAGCCCTTCACCAAGGAAGAGATTAGCCGCATCATCAGGGCTTTCGAGACAAATCAGTTTTGCCCAGAAGCCAGTGCCTATAAGCATTCCCACTACGTCCCTTTCCTCAAGTGGCAATTCATCACGGGATGCAGACCTGGGGAGAGCATTGCCCTCCAGTGGAAACACGTCAACTTCGCTAGCCGGAAAATCTTCATCACCCAAGCACTAGGCAGAGACTTCGAGCTAGCCCCTTATGCCAGCCGGAAGAAGCTCAAGGCAACCAAGACAGGAGAGTCTGGCTTCATCCCCATGAACGATGCCCTCTATGAGTTGTTATCGAGCCTGGAGAGAGGCAAGCCGGATGATTGGGTATTTCCAGGCCAGCGAGGTAACTACATGGACATAGACGCCTTTAGGGACGTCTGGGCGAAGGTTCTTGCAGGTTTAGGGATCCCTTATCGCAAGCCCTACTTTTCCAGGCATACAGTCCTGTCGGAAGTTGCTTCTTCTCAGGGGTTATTGGCTGCTGCCAAATTGGCCCGCCACAAATCCTGTGACATGGTCTCCCGCCACTATGCAGCATTCACAGGAGAACTGCAGTTACCTAACTTGGTTTAGGCAGTTAACCCTCCCCAGCTACTAAGCCAAAATAATGGGGTAGGCGGCAACCTACCCCACAAAACCTCTCTATCAACTCAATTATGGCCAGCCTAACAGAACGACAGCAACACGAACTCCTGATGGCAAAAATTCAAACTTTCCCCGTAA
>JAUQVK010000026.1:0-32569 GCA_039794845.1 Thermostichus sp. DRC_bins_24 | reverse complement strand
AGACAAGGGATTGACCTTATTGTGGTAAAAAAAGTAGGCCCTTCATTGTCAACAAGGCCTACCTTAACAAAAATGCTCCCCCCGGTCTACCAAACAGTCCTGCATCGTCAACTCAATCCAGCCGAGTATTGGCTGCTCAGTCTCCTGGTTCAGCTTGGGCAAGTCCTCAGACGAGTCACCCTGGAAACCCTGGCAACAGCCTTGCCGATTCCGATTCTTTTTGAGAGTCGCCGAAAAAAATACAAAGATTGCTGTCTCTGGACAAACTCAGTCTGAGCAACCTTTGGTTTCCGTTACAACCCTTTCGCTAGTCACGTATAACAATGTGGGAGTTAGGATCCACTTTCTAGACGACTAGTGCTCCGCACCTCGCGGAGCGCGAGAAAAGGAAGCACAAGCCCTGCTGTAGAAAACCCACGCAAGGGCTGTACTGACTGCTTGTTTAGCAACTCGCTTCTCACCAGGAGACATCCAGGAGACATCCTGTATCTAGTCATAGACCGAACTCAGTGGAGATACATCAACTTACTGATGGTCAGTCTGGGAGGGTCGAGCGTTTCCGGTTTACTGGCAGACAAGCAGGGGAGTAGCAACTATGACGAGCAGACGGCGGCATGATCGCTCATCTTACCCCTAAGGTACTCATGTCTGCCATGAACGGTTCATCAGAACGGTCTTACTGATTGCAATTGCCCATACAAGCTCTACCTTTACAGGAGCAGTCATCAAGCACAAAGGTCTGCAGCAGTATGTGGGTAAAATCCAGGAGCCAAAGCCCAGAGAACGTCGACACAGCCGTTTTTATGTTGGCTTATATGGTCAGCTATGGGTCAATTCATAGGGAGTTGACGGGTCAGAAGTCGAGGAGCTAATGCGACTCAGACGCAACAAAACAAAGCATTACCAGAGAGGTCAGAGGGCTATGAGGCTGATCCTACAAGCATCCTACCTGTGATTGTCACCCCTTCAGGGATAAAGCACCAAGTTTTCATACTGGCAGAGCGCATAAATCAGTGGGCCACGCTTCTGTTCTAAGCACACTGCCAACAAAGCATTGCCGTATCGCTCTCGTCATCCCTTGACCCAAGCAGCAAGGGCATCCGGTTATGTACCAACGACAGACTCTCCTATTTCACCTGTGGTGCAATCGTCAAGATAACTGTCGTGTTTGCGGTCAGACCAATCAATACCCAATGTAGGCAGCGTACACGTTCTGATTCATGATGTTATTCTCGAACTACAGTTGGTGATGCAACCGGGACTGCTTCTGCTCAGGCGAAAAGATTATGGAAGAAAGATGATGGAAGGTGTAGTCGCACCGTCCTCTGAGGATTTGTTATCGAGAGAAGCACAGGGTGGGGCGAGTCGATATGTTGGTGGACATCAAGTGTCACGCGATACATGGTCGTCTCCCACCCTGCCTCCCGGTCCTAAGGCTGAGCCTACACCCTCTGCTTCAGTCCTGTCCCCCCATAAAAGCGATATAGAGATGCGATGTAGGAAAGAGAAACGAGAAACGAGAAGTGAGTAATGAATCCTCCCCCTCACTCCTCACTTCTCCATCCTCACTTCTCCACGGCCGGTGCCACGCTGTGAAGGGGGGGAGGGAGCTGTTTCAGCTTTAATGGCAATGACTGTGTACCCTCTCCTCTATACGGGGATCCCTACCAAGGTTCTAGGCCCAGAGCATCAGCCGCAACTCGTAGGGATCGTGCATATCGGGGTGGAAGGGGATCACCCGCAGTGCCAACCCCTGAAGGCCACTGGCCGCATAGCTAATTTGCCCTGAGAAGACCGCTCGATCCCCCGCCATCTCCACGTAGTGCATCGGAGTGGCGCGCCCCTGCTGAATATGGCCGGTATCGTCCACTGGCCCCTGGTAGGCTTGCAAAATCACATCCTGCGGCTGCAGGGATCCCAGGCGGAGCTCAGCGGTCACGGTCAGGGGGTCTCGGGCCATCACGGTGCTACCATCCTGCTCAGTGGGGACAGTAGGGACTGGGGACAGGGGCTGAGTTTCAACGTGGACACTCAGCACCTGAATGCCGTACCAATTCTCCTGCACATGGTTTTGCCAACGGGTGAAGCGTCGGGCAGATTCAAAATCATCGGTGCGCATACGGGCGTAGTAGTCACTCAGGGGGATATAGGCCCGCTCGGCGTATTCTTGCACCATGCGCTGGGTGCTGAAAAGAGGGGCATTGAGGCGAATCGACTGCTTCATGCGCTGGATCCATTGGTGGGGTAGACCATCGCTGGTGCGTTGATAAAACGTGGGGGCCACTTCTTTTTCCAGCAAATCGTAAAGGGCGTTCGACTCCACCTCGTCTTGGTAGGCCCGATCCTCGTATTCCTCGCCGCGACCGATGGGCCAGCCGGTTTGGTAGTAGTCGGCCTCATCCCACCATCCATCCAAGATGCTCAAGTTCTGTCCACCATTCATGGCTGCCTTCATACCGCTGGTGCCACTGGCCTCACGCGGGCGCAGCGGAGTGTTCAGCCAGACATCCACACCGGCCACCATCATGGCGGTGACGTGCATGTCGTAGTCTTCGATAAAAACCAGGTGAGGGCGGAGCTCCGGCTGGCGGGACAACTGCACAATCTGCCGAATCAGCTCCTTGCCCGGAGTATCGCGGGGGTGGGCCTTACCCGCGAAGATGAACTGCATCGGGTACTTTGAGTTGGTCACCAGGGCTTTGAAGCGTTCGGGATCCCGGAACAGAAGGGTGGCGCGTTTGTAGGTGGCAAAGCGTCGGGCAAACCCAACCGTGAGCACCTCGGGATTGAGGGCTTCGGAGGCTCGCTGAATTTCGATGGTCGAGGCCGCCCGTTTGTGTAGCTGCGCCATCAGACGCTCGCGGGTAAAGCTGACCAGGCGGGAGCGGCTCCGCTCGTGGGTACGCCACAGTTCGCTATCCGGGATCCGATCCACCTTCTGCCAGAGCCGGTCAGAGGGAGGGGCTTCCGGCCAATCGGGCCCTAGGTAGCGATCGTAGAGGGCTTGGTTCTCTTCTCCCACCCAGGTGCGGGCATGCACCCCATTGGTGATAGAGGTGATTGGCACTTCCTCCAAAGGGATCCCCATCCACAACTGACTGAACATCTTACGGGAGACCGCCCCGTGGAGCTTGCTCACCCCGTTGACGAAAGAAGCCATGTTGATGGCCAGTACCGCCATGCTGAACGGCGACTGAAAATCGCCGGTGTTTTCACGGCCCAAGGCCAGAAATCGCTCCCGAGTCAGGCCGAGTTGGCTGTAGTAGGCGCCGAGGTAGTAGTCAATTTTGTCCGGGGGAAACAGGTCGATCCCGGCGGGTACCGGCGTGTGGGTAGTGAACATTTGGCTAGATTTGGCCACCTGCCAGGCTTCTTCAAAGCTCAGCCCCTGCTCAGCCATGAAAAGACGAATTCGTTCCACCGCCAGGAAGGCCGAGTGCCCTTCGTTCATGTGGTAAACGGTGGGCCGGATCCCGAGGGCCCGCAGCGCTCGCACCCCGCCCACCCCCAGCATGATTTCCTGGTGAATGCGCAGATCCTGATCGCCGCCGTACAGTTCATCAGTAATGTCTTGGTCGTACTGGTTGTTGGGCTCGATGTTGGTATCCAAAAGGTAAAGGGGCACCCGTCCCACGTTCACTTTCCAGATGCGGGCGAACACCTTGCGGTTGGGATAATCCACTTCAATACGGATCTCCCGACCCTCGGCATCTTTTTGCAACTCCAAGGGCATGTTGAAAAACTCGTTGATCGGGTAGCACTCCTGCTGCCAACCATCGGGGTTTAAGTACTGGCGAAAATACCCCTTCTGGTAGAGTAGACCCACCCCTACCAAGGGCAAGCCCAGGTCGCTGGCGGCTTTCAGGTGATCCCCCGCCAAAACCCCTAGACCTCCGGAGTAGATGGGCAGGCAATCCGCCAAACCAAACTCGGCGGAGAAATAGGCGTAGCACTCCCCTTCTACGGCTTGGGTGGAGCGATGTTTGCGGTACCAGGTGTCTCCTTTGAGATAGGTGTGGAGCTGTTGATGAGCTCGTTCCAGTTGGGCCAAAAAGCCGGGATCCTCCGCCAATTCATCCAGCCGTTCCTGCCGGATTTGGCCTAGAAGGGCAATCGGGTTGTGGGCACAGGCATCCCAAAGATCGGGATCCATGCGACGAAACAAATTGCGGGTTTCGACATTCCAGCTGAAATGGAGGTTGTAGGCCAAAAAACGCAGACTTTCCAGGGCAGCGGGCAGGTAGGGGGTGACCTTAAACGTGCGTAACGGCTTCATAGGAATCCGGGAAGAGCGTTGCCACTGCCAAGCTACCTTGGCCTCCGTCAAATCCCCGAGCTTTTTAGCTTGAATGCTGATTTGTCATACAGCCTTTTCCGACTTTACGAAGGGCCTTGCGACCTAGAGCCTGGGTCACCTCGGGTATTTATCGGGTATTTGTTTTGTATAGTGGCACCATTACGAGGACCTTGATATCAACCCCTGACAGGGTAAGGCCCTTAAGAGTACAGCCCTTTACGCCCAGGGCCCACCGGCGTGACCGCTAGTCACCTGTAACAACCGTGGAAGTTGAGATCCACTCCCCAGGGCTAGTGCTCCGCACCTCGCGGAGCAAGAACAGGAATCACAATCCCTGCTGTAGAACACCCGCGCAAGGGCTGTATTGAATGAACTGTATTGAATAAACTGACTCCACCACAAGAGAGCCGAGCTAGAGTAGAGAAGCTAAGCCCATCGTTTCTGAATCAATGTTGGCCCCGTCTATTCCCCTACTCGGGCAATCCTTATCGGCTCTCAAAGAGTGGGCTGTAGCTCAGGGGCAACCAACCTACCGCGGGCAACAACTGCACAATTGGATCTACCAAAAAGGGATCCGCTCCCTAGAACAGGTAACGGTGTTTCCCAAAGCTTGGCGACAAGAACTGCAGGACTACCCGGTGGGGCGCTCACAGATTGTGCAGCGGACTGAGGCCAGAGATGGCACGGTCAAGTTTCTGCTGGGGCTGGCGGATGGTCAGTTGATCGAAACAGTTGGGATCCCGACTAGCAAACGCCTGACGGTCTGTGTGTCTTCTCAGGTGGGCTGCCCCATGGCCTGTGATTTCTGTGCCACCGGCAAAATGGGCTACCGTCGTAACCTGGAACTGCACGAAATTCTCGACCAAGTGTTGACTGTTCAGGAGGATTTTGGCCGCCGCGTCAGTCACATTGTGTTCATGGGCATGGGAGAACCGCTGCTCAACCGCGATACGGTGGTGGCCGCCATTCGCAGCATGAACACAGATATCGGCATCAGCCAGCGGCATATCACCCTTTCCACGGTGGGAGTGCCCCGGCAAATTCCCTGGTTGGCGCAGCAGGATCTACAAATCACCTTGGCCGTTAGCCTGCATGCTCCCAATCAAGATCTGCGGCAACAGTTGATCCCGTCTGCCACCCACTATCCACTGGAGTCTTTAATTCAGGATTGCCGAGACTACATGCTCAAGAGCGGCAGGCGCGTTAGCTTTGAATACACGCTGCTGGGGGGGGTAAACGATTTGCCCATTCATGCCCGGCAATTGGCGGAATTGTTGCGTTCGGCCAGCCGGTCAGGAGTGCAACTGCACGTGAACCTGATCCCTTACAACCCTATCTCTGAGGCCGACTACCAACGCCCTCGCCCAACACGAGTTGAGGAGTTTGTCAAACAGCTCGAACAGCACCATGTGCAGGCCAGTGTGCGCCAAACCCGGGGCTTGGATGGCAATGCCGCCTGTGGACAACTGCGGGGATCCTTTCTGCAAAACCGCCGCATCTCGGTAGCCATTCCCTAGTTATCAACAGCCATCAGAACCACAGTCACTCCAAATAAGTCTAAGTCCAAATAAGAACGATACACGTTCCGACTCCCCTCTCCCAGAGCGGGAGAGGGGTTTAAACATCTCTTTACTAATCTGGAATAACCATAGGGTGTACTGTCCAGGGGATCCAACCGACTATCCCAGAGCTGTCTACCCGTCCTGTGCAGGACTGCCTTGAAAATACTTGCCGGCGTTGGGATCCGAGCCGGTCTTCCAGGCGCCATGCTCATCATTCGGCCTCATTTGGCTCGTCGTCGTCGGTGACCGCGATTTTACAAAATCTCATCCACCCAAAACCCACACTCTTGGCAGGGATCCCCGGCTTCCTCAGGTTTGCTCGGGGTGATAGGCCCAGCAAGTCTGACCAGTAAGTTTGAATTTATGTTACGTTAAAGCCAACCCTCCATTGCACACGTCCTATGGCTTACCCATTACCCCATTGGCTGGAATTGTCCCTGCCTTTTTTCCATCCCGTGTTGATGATTCTTGCTTTCGGTCTAGCTCTTTACGCCTTGTACCTAGGGATCCAAGCCCGCCGGATTCGCAGTGCTGAACCGGAAGTCCGCAAACAGTTAGTTAAAGGTAAATTTGGGCAACGTCACTTTTTGATGGGATCCTTGTTCATGCTATTGATGGTTTTCGGTGCAATCGGTGGCATGGCCGTAACCTACTTGAACAATGGCAAATTGTTTGTTGGCCCTCATTTGCTGGCGGGATTAGGGATAGTGGCTTTGGTCGCTTGTTCAGCGGCTTTGGTACCCTTGATGAAGGATGCTGACAAGTTATGGGCACGTAATTTGCACGTTACTCTGAATGTGGTGATTTTAGGAATTTTGGGTTGGCAAGCGATAACTGGCTTCCAAATTGTCCAGCGGATCCTGAGCCAAATGTTAGCGAAGACTCAAGTGGCCTAGACCGAGAATCTTCAGGAGATAGGAGCAAGAGGGCTGGATCCAAACTTTGCAGGTTAGCTTCGTGGCAGTGGTTGATGACACGCATCAAGGTTAGAGCATCAAGGTTAGACGGTACCGTTCGCTCACCCTGCCTCAGACTCAATGGCTGACCGGTCCTAAATCCCAGACTACGGTAAGTGGTCACTTAGGAGATGATCTGGGCTGGCAAAAGAGACACAAACACGTCCTGGCGCCAACTGGCAAGGATGCACACAGCAGCAAGGGCGGTAAGGACTTTGCTGCACAATCTGCTCGCCGAGATCTGTGGATCCGAATATTGATTTCTAAACCCGATCATTGGTTAGTGCGGGCGGGGAACTGAGGGGAATACACTTTGGTTGAATAGTTGAATAACACCGATACGGTCTTTTCCAACCTTTGTCCGGGGAAAAGCCTTTGTTTGTGCGGTCAATCTGGTACGGCTAAGCCTAGGTTATTCACTCCCAAAGCTCCAAGTTTGCCTTAGGTTTGAGATAGAAACCACTTCAACTGTGGTCACTCCAAATAAAAACGATACACTTTTTGGCTCCCCTTTCCCGCTCTAGAAGAGGGGCTACGGCCGGTGCCACGCTGCGCGAAGGGGGTGAGGGATCTGCTTCAGCCTCAATTGCAATGACTATATCTGGGAATTCCCAGTACAAACTAGTCCAGCGTTACACCCCGCAGGACGGAGCCGTTGCTCCGGCAGGTTGTTGTGCGAGGCGTCCCACAAACCTCTGTCCCTTGTCCAGCAGCGGTTGCGAGAAAATCCAGAGCAGGGCAGAAACTTTCAGAAATAGGGGTTAGCATCTACGAAAATACACTGAACCTCGTTGAAGAAACAATACCAAGCAAGAGAATTGTCAAGAATTCATCACAATTAGTCTTTCATTTTCCCAGGTTTTCTCTAGAATTGAAGCGTTGAGGCAACAGTATAAATCACAACTGAAGCGTCGGCGACTCGACACGGAAACCGACGGTTTGAGGGTGCCTACTGCACATCTGCGAATGGGCACCGATGTAAGGTTTGCGCTCTACAGCTACAGCCCATTTCACAACCTTATCGCTTATTTATGAAAACCTTAGTCATGGCAGACGAGCATCGACCCCTTCTGACTTCCCCAGAGCAACCGACCAAGGAAGGGCTAAGTGGCGACGATATGGTGAAAGAGCTGCTGAAAATCAAGCAGGAACAACTCTCTGGCATCCTCACTATTGAGTCTCCCGACCAAGTTTGGACACTCTACCTGTATCTTGGTCGCATCCTGTACGCGGCTGGAGGGCATCACTCCGTTCGTCGCTGGCAACACCATCTGAAGCGGTTTTGTCCTTCCCTAGAGCAAGAACTGGAAAGTGTTTCGATTGAAATGCTAAGGGAGTTATTCCCAGAAGGTGCCTCTTGCCCTCATTATCAATTCATCTGTTTGCTGGCTAAGCGAGGGATCCTCAATCGAGAACAAACCCAAACGGTCATCCGTAACCTTTGCACAGAAGTCTTGTTTGATATTGCCCGTGCCAACCATCTGCAGTTTCACCTAAACCAAACGGGATCCCTGACTCCACGTCTAACCATTCTCAGTATCTCGGAGTTGTTGGATGGCATCCACAGCGAATTGGCTCTTTGGCAAACCCTCAGCTTAAAACCGGCCTATTTGGATCAAAGGCCACACCTAGATTTGCCGGAAGTCTTGGAAAGGCAGGTGTCGAAGCCCATCTTTGTCCAATGGCAAAAGATTTTCCAGAGCCAACAAACCTTGCGCGAACTGGCTGTCACACTCGGCAAAAAGCCCGCTGAAATCGGACGGTTGTTGATGCCATTGTTGCGTCAGGGCATTGTCTCCATGCAACCGGTACCCGAGGTGCAATCCCCATGGGTTGAGGATCCCCCCGGCGAGGACTTGGCCACGAAACCCCTTATCGCCTGTATTGACGACAGCGAAATTGTCTGTGAAACGATCAAGCGCATCCTCATCCCCGAAGGGTACCGTTTTCTGGGTATTCAGGATCCCTTGCGAGCCATCGCTCAAGTGTTGAGCCAACCACCGGATCTGATCTTTTTGGATTTGGTGATGCCCTCCAGCAATGGCTACGAAATTTGCACCCAACTGCGCAAAGTACCGCGCTTCCGAGAAACCCCGATCATCATCCTCACCGGTAACGATGGCATTATCGACCGAATGCGGGCCAAACTGGTGGGATCCACCCATTTCATGAACAAACCCATACAAAAGGAGGAGCTTCTGCAAACGATTCAGACATACCTATCGGTCAAGCATTCTGCTTAAAATGAGAAGGTTTTTGGCTCAAAACCGAACAAAATCTGTCCTTTCATGATCATTTCAACCTAGGCAACCATGTACACCATTCTCATCGTCGAAGACTCTCCTGTAGAATCTGCCATCATCAGTGAATGTTTGCAACGGGCAGGGCACTTCGTCCTGAAAACCAAGAGTGCCGAAGAAGCCCTAGAAGTCATCCGTCAAAAATTGCCCGATTTGATGGTCATTGATGTCGTGTTGCCCGGCCTGAGTGGGTTTGAACTGTGCCGGGAACTGAAAGCAGAAAAAGCCACCCGAGACGTTCCGATTGTGATTTGCTCCACCAAAGGTAGCGATACCGATAAGTTCTGGGGGCGTGCCCAAGGGGCAGATGCTTACCTGGCTAAGCCCGTCAACCAAGCGGAGCTCACCCAAACGGTGGAGGATCTGCTCAGAAAACAACCCGTCAGCCGAGGGAAATAATCGTGGCATCTCCCCACCTGCGAGCGACAGTAGCCCCCTCTGCGGCCCCCCAACAGGGGATCGAACTGCTGGGCGTGCGGGTTGGGGAGGCGCTCTCTCTCGGGATCCCTGTTCGACAAACCCGCCAGGTCTTGCAGATCCCCAAAGAGACCATTCTGCCCATTCCCGATATGCCCGATGCGGTTTTGGGGGTTTGTCGGTTCCAAGGAAAGTTGTTGTGGCTGGTGGATTTGGCCACCCTTTTCAAAATCAACCCAGGAGGAGCTTGGGAAACCAAAACCCACGCTACGGTCGTCACTCTGGAGCTGATCTTTGAGGGGCAACCCCGAGGGTTAGGGCTGGTGATTGAGCACCTAGAAGACATCCTGGAGGTCAGCTCCACGGAAATTGCTCCAGCCTCCGGCGAACCCATACCCGATGTTCTCAAGCCCTACATTCGTTCCCTTTGGCCCAGATCAGCTGCAGGCGGATCCTTGTGGATCTTGGATGGTCTGTCGATTTTACGTGCTCTGAAGCCTCCAGCTTCCTCGTAGGCCACCTCGATCCAGTTTGTCAATTGTTTGAACTGCTTCCCCTCTTTCACGAGTCAATCCCACTTACTTGATGCATTCCACGTTCAGCAAGGACAGAATCAGCGATGGGCGATTTCTTTGTTTCGGGATCCGGATCCCTGTACCTCCTCAACAGCACCTACGATGGCTGGCTGGTTTCACTCTCCGTCTTTGTGGCGATGATCGCCTCCTACACCGCTTTGGATTTGGCCGGTCGGGTGGCAGCTACGGTGGGCCGCCTTAAGTCCTTTTGGCTATTGGGTGGGGCCATCGCCATGGGCCTGGGCATTTGGTCCATGCACTTTGTGGGCATGTTGGCCTTTAGCCTACCCATCGACGTGAACTACAACGTCTTCATTGTTGGCCTGTCGATGGTCTTTGCCATTTTGTCCTCCGCGATTGCTCTGGTGCTGGTGAGCCGGCAAACCGTCGGTTTTATGCAGTTGTTGGGGGGCGCCATCCTCATGGGCTTGGGGATCGCGGTGATGCACTACACGGGCATGGCCGCCATGGAAATGGAGGCCCAACTCCGATACGATCCGCTGCTGTTTTTCCTCTCGATAGTGATTGCCACCGGTGCCTCGCTGGCCGCTTTGTGGATCGCCTTTCAACTGCGGGGTCAATTTTCCCAAAGAGGCTTTTTTCTGAAAATCGGCAGTGCCATCGTCATGGGAATTGCCATTGCTGGGATGCACTACACAGGTATGGCTGCGGCCCAATTTTTGGTACTGAACCCAGCCCTTGCGGAAGCGGATCCCACCGGAGATGGCTTTTTGGCGGGGATGGCGATCGCCATTGGGGTGGCGACCTTGGTGATCTTGGGCTTTGTGTTGATGACCTCCTTTGTGGATCGGCGGCTGGCAACTCAAATGGAGATGAGCAACGAAGAAGCTCGTCAAGCCAAGGAGTTTCTGGAGCGGCGGGTAATGGAGTTGCTGATGCAGGTGCAGCCGGTGAGCCGTGGAGATTTGACGGTACGGGCCGCCGTCACCGAAGACCAGGTGGGCACCATCGCCGACTCCTACAACGCCACCATCTTCAACCTGCGCAAGCTGGTTATCCAAGTGCTGGAGGCCGCACAAAAGGTGGGTCAGGCCACTGAGATGAGCAATATATCGGTGAAGCGACTGGCCCAGGGGGCGGTTGCGGAAGCCAAGATGATTCAGGGGGCTTTGGAACGGTTAAAGGAAATCGAAACCTCCGTTCAGGGAGTGGCCAAAAACGCCCAAGAGGCCACCCGCATTGTGGCGCAAACGGAAATGGCCATCGGTTCCGGCCAAATGGCGATGAACCGCACGGTGGAGGGCTTTGCCACGATCCGCGAATCGGTTTCCGAAACCGCCAAAAAGGTCAAGCGCTTGGGGGAATCCTCCCAAAAGATCGCCCGGGTGGTGCAGTTGATCAGCGGCTTTGCCAACCAAACCAACCTACTGGCTTTCAATGCTTCCATCGAGGCTTCTCGAGCTGGAGAAGCAGGACGAGGGTTTGCGGTGGTGGCAGAAGAGGTGCGATCGTTGGCGAAACAGTCGGCAGAAGCCACCAGTGAGATCGAACTGTTGGTGGCGGAGATCCAGTCCGGTACCCATGAAGCGATCACCGCCATGGAAGCCGGTACTGAGCAGGTGGTAGAGGGCACCAACTTGGTGGAAGCCACTCGCCTCAGTTTGGAAAAAATCGCCGCTGCCGGTGCAGAAGTCAACCGGTTGGTGAATCAAATTGCGGAGGCAGCTGAGCGACAAGCACAGGAGTCTTCGGCCATGACTAGGGCGATGGCAGAGGTGACGCTGGTGTCGAACCGCACCTCTACAGAGGCCAACAAAGTGCTGCAAGCCATCAAAGAGTTGCAAACCATCGCCCAATCGCTGCTCCAGAGTGTCGAACAATTCAAGGTTGAGTGATCTGCAATGTCTCTGATCGATGCCGACATTCGGGATTACGCTTACCAGCTGTTTGTGCAGGAAGCCCCAGAACTGCTGCAAACCATCGAGTCGATTCTGCTGACCCTTTCCCAGGAGCGTAACCCCTCCGATATTCACACCTTGATGCGCACCACCCACTCCCTCAAGGGAAATGCCGCCAGCCTGGGGTTGGATTCGGTTAAGGAGTTGGCCCATCGCCTGGAAAGTGCGGTCAAGGCGCTCCACTCGGACAGTCTGCAGATCACGCCGGAATTGGAGTCCAGTTTTCTGGCGGCCAGCGATTGTCTGCGGGATACGATCCAGGCCGGGATCCGAAGCGGCATCTTCGCCACCCCTGCTCAAACCGAAGCGATCTACGCCCATCTGGAAGCCCAACTGGCCCATGTGGAGGTGGATGACTTTGTGTTGCCCAGCACCTCCGATTTCGGCATCGACCTGCGGCAATCCCTGTTCGAGATTGATGTGGCCCGCAGCCTAGAAGAGCTGGCCAACATCCTGGCACAAGGGGATCCCTCCGCTCTCACCCAACACCTGAAAACCCAGGCACAAGCTTTCGCGGATTTGGGCCAGATGTTGGAGTTACCCAACTTTACGGCCCTTTCCAATGGGGTTTTGCAGGCTCTGGAGGCACAACCCGAAGCGGTTATCTCTCTGGGAGAATGGGCTCTCTCTGCCTGGCGCCAAGCCCAAGAGACGATTGTGTCAGGAGGGGATCCCCCACCCCCAGAGGCGTTCCCAGACCTGGCCGCCTGGATAGGCGCACCCCCAGCCACCCCAACCCCACCCACCCTTGAAGTCGAACCCCTAGAGCCCGACTTTGAATGGGGATCCCCCTCTAGCGCCACCGGCCCAGATCTCTCCCCAGACCCGGACCTCTTTACCACCCTGGTCAGCAGCCTAGAAGAGCTCGATCTCAGCCCAGAACCGGAGCCTACCCCGACAACGATCCTGGAGCCCGTCGCAGTGGCGGCTAGGGATCCCATCGAAGCAAGGCTTCCCCCCACCGCCCCCACCCCAGATGTGACCGTACGGGTGGAGCTGCAGCGGCTGGATAAAATCAGCGCTCAAGTGGGGGAACTCTCCATTTCCCGCAACCAGTTGCAAATGCAGCAGGATCTGGTGCGGCAGACAGCAGCCAGCCTGAAGCGGCGACTGAAAACCCTGCGCAACCACAGTGCCCAACTGGAGCGCATTGCCGACCAATTGATTGTGTCTGGGGTCGCCACTCCCCTAACCCCGACGGCAAAGGATCCCGTGCTCGAGAGCACCCCTGAGTGGCATACCAACTTTGATGCCCTGGAGCTGGATCGCTACAGCAGTCTGAATCTCATCATTCAAGAGGTGCTGGAAGAAAGCGCCCAAATTGAAGAAACCCTAGAAGACCTCAACCTCTATCTGGGCCAATCCGAACAAACCCTACGCCTGCATGCCAAAGGGCTGACAGAACTGAACGAAGAGCTGGTTTCCGCCCGCATGTTACCCATCAGTCGGGTGTTGGAGCGGCTGCCGAGGGTGGTGCGGGATCTGGCCTTGGCCCAGCGCAAACAGGTTCAGGTGCAACTGGAGGGATCCGAGGTGCTGGTGGACAAGCCGGTGCTGGATCAGCTCTACACGCCGCTGGTGCATCTGGTGCGCAATGCGGTGGATCATGGCCTAGAACCTCCCCAAGAACGTCAGTTGCGAGGCAAAGCCAGAACGGGAGTTCTGCTGATTTCTGCCTTTCGCCAGGGGGGTCAGGTGGTGATCCAGGTGCGGGATGATGGGCGCGGCATTGACCGAGCGGCAGTCGGCAAGCGGGCAGTGGAGCAAGGGCTGTGCAAACCAGGCGATCTCAACACCCTCGAAGATACGGCCCTTCTCAATTTTATTTTTGCGCCAGGGTTTTCCACCGCTCGGCAAGTGAGCGAGGTGTCGGGGCGCGGGGTTGGCCTGGATAGTGTCCGGGCAGAATTGGCAGCGGTTCGCGGCACGGTTTCGGTACAGTCCACCCCCGGAGTCGGCACCACCTTCACGCTGCGGATCCCGTTGACGCTGGGCCTCACACAACTGATCCTTTGTGAAGCCGGGCGATTCACCTATGCCCTTCCGGTGGATACCGTCGCCGAGATTCTGCAGGTGCCGCTCAACACCCCCAGTCTGGAGTGGCAGGGGCAATCCTTACGCATCCAACCGTTGCTACACCTGTTGCGCTACGGAGTGGCGGCGGGGCAACTGCATCAGGGAACCCTCACACCAGAAGACATCCAGACGGTGCTGATCTGCGAACGGGATGGAACCGCCGTCGCCATTGCTGTGGATCGGTTGGTGGCACAGCAGGAGCTGGCCGTTAAGCCGCTGGGATCCGAGCTGGTGGCTCCGGCTTACTTTTTTGGCTGCACAGTAGGGGCAACGGGAATGTTGATCCCGATTTTGGATGGCTGGGCCTTGGGGCAGCTGGGGAATGCCATGCCCGCAGAAGGTACACTCCGTTGCCCGGTTATCCCCCATCAAAAGCTGCGCCTGTTGGTGATCGACGATTCGGCCATGATGCGGCAAACCTTGGCCCGCCAGTTGGAACGCGCCGGCTACGAAGTCGCTCAAGCCCGCGATGGACAGGAGGCCCTCACCCATCTGGAACATCAACAGCCTGTTAACCTGATCCTCTGTGATGTGGAAATGCCCCGCATGAACGGCTTTGAGTTTTTGAACCAGCGGCGTAAAGCCCCCCATTTGGCCGGGATCCCTGTGGTGATGCTCACCTCTCGTGGCAGCCAAAAGCACCGCCATCTGGCCATGCGACTGGGGGCAGAGGCTTACCTCACCAAGCCCTGCCTAGAGTATGAACTGCTCGCCCAGGTGGAAGCGTTGCTGCCCGGCCGCTAAAGGTCCAAAAGTTGCGGATTATTAAAGGTTTCCCCTGGGGCGGAGGCAACCCACTAGCAGGTTCTGTTGCCTGCTAGCCTGAGTAATGCGTTGAATAGCTGAATCGCTCTCGTTATGACCGGCACTCTCCACTCCACCTCTTTTAACACCACCCGCTCCAAACAGATTTTTGCCCAGGCACAAGGGCTGATGCCGGGAGGGGTTAGTTCTCCCGTGCGGGCCTTTAAGTCGGTGGGCGGGGATCCCGTTGTGTTCGACCGTGTCTCCGGAGCCTACGCCTGGGATGTGGATGGCAACCAATACATCGACTACATCGGCAGTTGGGGGCCCGCGATCGTCGGTCATGCCCACCCCGAGGTGATCGAAGCGCTGCAAAAGGCCCTGAGCAAAGGCACCAGTTTTGGCGCCCCCTGTGCCCTAGAAAATCAACTGGCGGAACGGGTGATCGAGGCGGTGCCCAGCGTGGAGATGGTGCGCTTCGTCAATTCCGGCACCGAAGCCTGTATGGCGGTGCTGCGCCTGATGCGGGCCTACACCGGGCGGGAAAAGGTGATCAAATTCGAGGGCTGCTACCACGGCCATGCGGATATGTTTTTGGTGAAAGCGGGATCCGGGGTGGCCACTCTGGGGTTGCCGGATTCCCCCGGAGTTCCCAAGGCGGCCACCAGCGCCACCCTCACCGCACCCTACAACGATCTGGAGGCGGTCAAGGCCCTGTTTGAGCAACATCCCGACTCCATCGCCGGGGTGATTCTGGAGCCGGTGGTGGGCAATGCCGGGTTTATTCCCCCACAGCCGGGCTTTTTGCAGGGGCTGCGGGATCTGACCCAACAATACGGTGCCCTGCTGGTGTTCGACGAAGTGATGACGGGCTTTCGCATCAGCTACGGCGGTGTGCAGGCCAAGTTCGGTGTCATCCCCGATTTAACCACCCTAGGCAAGGTGATCGGGGGCGGCTTGCCCGTGGGGGCCTATGGCGGTCGGCGGGAGATTATGGAAATGGTGGCTCCGGCGGGGCCGATGTATCAGGCAGGCACTCTTTCTGGAAACCCCTTGGCCATGACCGCAGGGATCCACACGCTGGACATTTTGCGTCGCCCCGGCACCTACGAGTATCTGGAGCGGATCACGGAAAAGCTCGCCACAGGCATGCTACGGGTGGCCCAAGAAACCGGCCATGCCGCCTGCGGAGGTTATCTGCCGGGTATGTTCGGCTTCTTTTTCACCGCCGGGCCCGTCCACAACTACGAAGACGCCAAGGCATCTGATCTGCAGAAGTTTGCCCGTTTCCATCGTGGCATGTTAGAGCAGGGGGTGTATCTGGCGCCCTCCCAATTCGAGGCGGGCTTTACCTCCTTGGCCCACACCGAGGCCGACGTGGAGCAAACCTTGGCGGCGGCGCGACAGGTGCTGGGTGCCCTTTGAGCAGGCTCTAGGTTTTCTTAGGTTTTCTTGATCACCACGAGGGTGAGATCATCAAAAATCGGGTTCCCCTGAATAAACTGCCGTACTTCCGTGATGATCGCTTTGCAGATCTGGCGTGCAGAAGCTTGGCAATAGTGTTGCACCACTTGACACAACCGCTCCAACCCGAACAGCTCTCGGGATTCGTTCTCGGCTTCGGTAATGCCATCGGTGTAGAGCACCACCACATCCCCCGGGGAAAGGTGAACTTCCGCCTGGGCGATAAATTGGCGGATATCCGCCTCCAACCCAATGGGAAAACCCAGGTCGAGGGTATCCACCCGTTCGATGGATCCCTCTTTGCGCACGACGATGATCTGCTCATGCTGGCCGCTGAAGCGCAGAATGCCATCGTGGTAATCGAGCAACATCAGGGTCATGTTTCGGTCAGAGTTCATGCGCTGGGCATTTTCGTAGATCACCTGGTTGAGGATCTCCAGCACCCGCCCCGGATCCCGTTCTTGCTGGATGGCTAGGGTGCGCACCGCCGTTTGGGCCATGAGCATCAACATGCCGCTCTCCAGGCCATGCCCCGTCACATCGCCGATACCAATGCGCACCAGGCCGTTGTGCTCCAACACATCGTAGTAGTCGCCCCCCACTTCCGTGGCCGGTTCCATAAAGCCCGCAATATCCAACCCCGGGATCTGTTGCAATTCCCGATCCTTGGGCAGGATCAACTGTTGCAGCCGTCGGGTCAGTTCCAGTTCGGATCCCATGCGCTGGTTTTCCGCCTCGAGCTTGAGGTTGAGTTGTTGAATTTCTTCTTGGGCCGAGGCCAGGGCATCCATCACCTGGTTGTAACGGGATCCCACATACCCCAGCTCTGAGAAGGGCTCCACCGGCACCCGCCGGTGCAAATCCCGCCGATGGGAATGGGCCGTCATCACCTGGATCAGGTCGTAGGCTTCCGTTTTCGCCCCATGTTCGACAATGTTCAGGCCCAGCTCTTCTGCCTCCGAGGTAACCCGCAACGGCCAAAAGGGATCCGTCCCCCGCAAAACCGCGTAGGCCAGCCCAAAGGCCCAGATCCCCGCCGCCGCTACCCCCAACAGCTGGATCCCCAACTGCGGCAACACCGGCAAGGGCAATTGGTCGGGATCCCCAAAGAAGGCCACCGCCAGAGTCCCCCAGGCCCCTGCCCCCAGATGCACCGGCACCGCCCCCACCGCATCATCCAGCCGCCAACGCTCCATGCCCAGGCTGACCCAAATGGCCACCGAAGCGCCGATTGCCCCAATCCAGACTGCCTCAGCCGTCGACACCAAATGACAGCCCGCCGTAATCGCCACCAACCCGGCCAAACAGCCATTGATCATCCAGTCCACTTCCGCTCGCCGCAAGTAGAGCAAAGCAATCCCCAGTCCGCCGATCAACCCGCTGACTCCACCCATGAGGGTGTTGGTGAGAATGCGCGGCACCTCCGGCCCCAGCCCCAAGGCACTGCCGCCGTTAAAGCCAAACCAGCCAAACCAGAGCAACATCCCCCCCAAGACCGACAGGGGCAAACTGGAACCGAGCAGCTTTTTCGGGCGACCCTGGGCATCGAAACGACCGGCCCGCGGCCCAATCACCATCAGCCCCGCCAAGGCCACCCAGCCCCCCACGCTGTGGACCACGGTGGAACCGGCAAAATCAACAAACCCCAGCTGCCCCAACCAACCGGTGGCCTGCCCCTGATCCAGCCCATGCCAAACCCAATGGCCGTAGATGGGGTAGATCAACCCGGAGATCAAACAGCTGATCAGGCCATAAGCCCCGAAGCGCACCCGCTCCGCCACCGCCCCAGAGACAATCGTGGTGGCCGTACCGCAGAACATGGCCTGAAACAGAAAAAAAGCGGCGAGGGATCCCACCCCATTCAGATCAAGGGCAAACCCCCCGTACCCGAAGATCCCCAGCCAACTGGGGCCAAACATGAGGCCAAATCCCACCAGCCAAAACAGCCCGGAGGACAGGGCAAAATCGGCAAAGTTCTTGGCGGCAACGTTGATGCTGTTCTTACTGCGGGTTAACCCCGACTCCAAACACATGAAGCCGGGCTGCATGATGAACACCAAGGCAGCACAGACCAAAACCCAGAGGGTATCGGTGGGATCCGTCATCGTGTACCGAGAGTGACTGGTTATTGAGGATACAAGAACCCCCATTGTAAATCCTAATTTCCACCTAATTTTCAGCAGAAAATGAACTCCAGCCAGCCTTCTGCGCAGCTGGGAGACGACCTGATATCCTGTTTCCAGCAGCAACAGCCTTTAGTGGCCCTTTCCCACGGGATCCGTTGCCATGGCAGAACATACCCACCGCGACTGGAGCATCAGCACCCAAGCCACCGACAAGGGATTTATTTTTCGCTGCCAAAAGCCGGAAGCCACCACCAAAGCCTACGGTTACTTCCAGAGCGAGGCGGAGGCGATCCTGGCGGGCATGGTTTGGATCGACCAGCACCATCTGCCGGATCACATGGACGGGATCCTGTTCGACAACGAGGAACCCGAGCGCTAGACCTGGGCCTCTTCCCGCACCAACTTGTCCCAACCCAAGCCCTTGAGGGCAGCATTCCGACGCAGCGGTCGGGTGGCCAATTCCAAAACATCTTGGGTGTTGCCGAAGCCGTGGATCTGGGCAAAAGTGAACTCCACCGACCATTTGGTAGTTACCCCGCGCGCCTCTAGGGGGTTGGCATGGGCCATGCCGGTAATCACCAGATCCGGCCGCAGGGCTTTGATGCGTTGAATTTGGTTGTAGTTGTCGGGCTTTTCCACAATCGTCGGTTTGGGCACCCCCATCTCCTCACAGGTGCGCTCCAAGAGGGCCAACTCAGCCGCCTGATAGCGTTTGTCCATGTAAGGGATCCCGATTTCCTGCACCGTCATGCCGCAGCGCACCAACAGCCGCGCCAAGGAGATCTCCAGCAGGTTGTCCCCCATCAGAAAGACGCTCTTGCCCCGCAAGAGGCCCACATACTCCTGAATTTGCGGGTGATTCCACACTTCCGCCTCCCGTTCCGCCAACCCTTGGGTCTGGATCCCCAACTCCCGACCAATGGCCTCAATCCAGGCGCGGGTGCCATCCGGCCCAATCGGAAAGGGAGCATGGATCAACTTGGCTTTTTTGCGGCGGACGAGGGCAGTCGCGGTTCGGCTCAAGAAAGGGTTTACCCCCACCACATAGGTGCCTGGCTCCACCACCGGCAGTTCCCCATACCGTTTGGCGGGCAACCATCCGGAGACACGGATCCCTTGTTTTTTCAGCTCTAGGGTGAGTTGCGTCGCCACCGGATCCGGCACGGAGCCAAAAATCACTAGAGGTGGGTGTTTCTGGAAGCCTTCCTCTTCGGGGGCACCCTCTTTCTTCTTGCTGAAATTAAAGATGGCCTGTAACCCACCCCGGCTTTCTCGCTCTTCTTCCTTGATCTGCTCCGGGCACCGTTGCGCCATCGAGGCCAAAACCGTATCTTCTCCTTGGGTAAAGGCGTAGTCGAGGCCGTTGGCCCGTGCCACCACAATCGGGATGCCGATCTCGGCTTCCAATTTCGGGGCTAGACCCTCCAGATCCATCTTGATGATTTCGGTGGTGCAGGTGCCGATCCAGACAATGACGCTGGGGTTGCGATCCCGTTTAATTTGTAGGCACAGCCGCTTCAGTTCCTCGTAATCATTGAGTTTGGCGCTGATATCCCCTTCTTCCAGTTCCGCCATGGCATAACGGGGCTCCGCAAAGATCATCACCCCCATGGCATTTTGCAGAAAGTACCCACAGGTTTTTGTGCCGATCACCAAAAAGAAGCTATCTTCAATTTTTTGATAGAGCCAGGCCACACAGCTAATCGGGCAGAAGGTGTGATAATTGCCGGTTTCGCATTGGAAATTGAGGGCGCTGGGAGTATCTAAGGCAGTGGTCATGAGTGGCTCCTGGAAGGGTTTCTAAAGCAAGCAAGTCTTATCGAATCTCAAGCGGAATCAACGAAACTATTGAACAACAATTTTACAGTACATCGGTTATACGATTTGCATGGATAAATTGAGTCTGGCAACATCCTGCTTTATCCGGCTGATCTATTCGGGAGGAAAGGGGCTTTTCGGCTTTTTCTCTCCTCCCTCAGATCTAACTAGCTGCTAACGAGCTACCAATTGGGCCACACCCACCAACTTTTCGCTAAGATCCCACAGCAATTTGGCTTTTTCATCATCCCCGGCTTCATCAGAGACTTCTTGGTTGAAAGGCTTACCATTTTTCTTTTGGCGATTGCCCCAACTCCAGTAGAACCCTGACTGCCGAAACTCCGGATCCGCCACCACCTGGGCCACCCGTTCGCCGGAAAGTTCCTCGGAAACAAAGCCCCCCGTAATGTTCTTTTGGAACCAGGGGAAGAGGCTCTGAAACAGGGGATAGTGGTTGCGAAACAGGGCTGTTGTGGCAACACATCCGGGATAGAGGGACAAGAAGGTGATGCCGGTGCTCTCGTGGAAGCGGCGGTGCAGTTCCCGCATGGTGAGAATGTTGCAGACTTTGCTGTCTTTGTAAGCCTTAACGGGTTCAAATTTGCCCCCATCCGCCATGCTGATGGGATCCTTAAAGCCCTGAGCAAAGCCCCGCAAATCCCCCAGGTGAGGTTGGGGTGGAATTTTACCCCCCAGTTCCTTCGGGTTGTGGGTGACCGTACCCAAGATCACCAACCGCCGATCCGGATAGGGGGAGCGTTTCATATCCTCCAACATCAAGTGACAGAGGAGAAAATGCCCCAGATGATTGGTGGCCATGGTCAGCTCATACCCCTCCGGGCTGCGCAGGGGCTGCTTGAGCAAGGGCATGTAGATGGCGGCATTACAGACCAAAGCATCCAACGAACGACCCCAGTTGCGGAATTGCTGGACAAACTGTCGCACGCTGGTTAGGTTGCCCAAGTCGATCTTCATCAGGGTGTAGTGGCCCTGCGGGATCCCGACTTGTTGCGCCACTCGGTAGGCCTTATCCAGATCTCGGCAGGCCATCACCACATGCCAGCCGCGCTTGGCCAACGCCAATGCCGAATACAGACCAACACCGGAGGAGGCTCCGGTAATCACGACCGTGGGTTGCTCTTGTCTTTCCATACCAAACTCTCTTGCCATTTCCAAGCCATTTCCAAATAGTGATCCTGCTCCGAGGGGATCCAGGCCCCAGAACAGGGATCCATGCAAAATCCATCTTGGAACCTAAATCAGACGTGGCTACGAATTGATAAGGTTTGAGATGCTTTTCCGCAGGGTTTCTTAAATTTTGGAAATATCGGGATCCCTTACACCAGAGTCGGTTCCCGTGCAGGCGCTGCAGGAACGGCGGGGCTTTGAGTGGGAAGGTTGTAAAAGTCCGAGAGCAAGGTAAACAAGTCTCGATCTTGGGCATCTTTGGGCACAATCCCTTCCGGGCGCGCCAGCAGCTCATCGGCAATATTCAGGTAGTACTGACAGACGGGTTCCAAATCGGGATCGGTTTCGGCCATCTCGAAGATGGTTTTACCCTTCACCCGTGAAACGCGAATATCTTCGATGAGGGGCAGCACCTCGATCACGGGCATGGGTACTGCCGAAACATACTTGTCGATTAGATCCCGCTTGCTGGTGCGATTGCCGATCAATCCGGCCAGCCGTAATTTGCGGGTTTTGGCTTTTTCTCGCACCGAGGCAGCAATGCGATTGGCGGCAAACAGGGCATCAAAGCCATTGTCGGTGACGATCAGGCAGTAATCGGCGTAGTTGAGGGGGGCGGCAAAGCCACCGCACACCACATCCCCCAGCACATCGAAGAGGATGACATCGTATTCATCGAAAGCGTTCAGTTCCTTGAGCAGCTTGACGGTTTCCCCGACCACATAGCCACCACAACCTGCACCCGCCGGCGGGCCACCCGCTTCCACACAGTCCACACCGCCGTAGCCGGGATAGATCACATCCTCCGCGTAAACATCCTCGTAGTGGTAACCCTTGGACTCTAGGGTGTCGATGATGGTGGGAATGAGAAAGCCCGTCAGGGTAAAGGTGCTGTCGTGCTTGGGATCGCAGCCGATCTGCAAGACCTTTTTGCCCCGCTTGGCCAAGGCCACCGAAATATTGCAACTCGTGGTGGATTTGCCGATACCACCTTTTCCATAAACTGCCAGTTTCACAGCGCGTTCCTCAATGGGGGCTTCCAACGGCCATTATCAGCAGGGGATCCCTTGCTTGAGAACTGTTACGGAGTACAAAGGGAGGCGACTCAAAGAGAAAAAGAGTTTCTTGGGTTAATTGAGGTTTACAGAATGGGTCTCAAGCGACTTAAAGCCTTATTTAACTAAAAAATCTAATTTTTATAAATTATATTTATAAATACTCTGATCAAAAGAAAACTAAATTTTCTCGAAGCTTTCCTTGACGGAAAAGGGATCCAGACCGCGTTGTTGAGGCAGACAGCCCACGGGACACCCTGGAGATCCCCACCATCAAACCGATGGAGAGGGCATTATCAAGAATTATCTCAGTTGGGCCAAAAGGCGGAAAACCTCTCTTCTGTTCGGGATGCCTTAGGAGTATCCTCAAGGCGTACATGACAGAGGGCTGTAGCGAAGCTATCCAGCTTCCGGATTAGCCGGTGAAAAAGAGGTACTTGATAAATCCTGAGGCGACTCCGACAACTAGGGCAAGAATGGCCCCCCGACTGACAAACTCTTGTTGGTCTAAGCGTTTGCTATAGCCGTCCATTTTGCCACTGAGTTCCGCGATCTTGACCTCCAGTTCACTCCGGCCGAGGTCAATCTTGGCTTCTAGCTCACTCCGGCTGAGGTCAATCTTGGCTTCTAGCTCACTCCGGCTGAGGTCAATCTTGGCTTCTAGCTCAGTTCTCACCAATCGAACTTCGTTTTTGAGTTCGGTAATTTGAGCCTCGAATTTGCGATCGAAACCATCCAGCTTCTTGTCCAAAGCTAGGATTAAATCCTTGAGCTCTTGATTAAGATCCGACATCTGCCGCAGTTTTTAGGGGAGATGGTTTGAGTGTAGCCTCAGGGCACATCTGCATCAAAGCTGCTACACAAAACCAATACAGCCCTTTACGCCCAGGGCACACCGGCGTGACCGCTAGTCATGTGTAACAACTATGGAAGTTGAGTTCTAACCTCTGGAGGGCTAGCCCTCCGGGCCCCGCGAAAGCGGGAGCAGGAAGCACAAGCCTTGTCCTGGAAGACCCGCGTAAGGGCTGTACTGCTCGACAGCGCAACTGGGAAGGATTCAAAGGCCGCACCCTCTACCCCTAGGGATCAAATACAAAAACCACCCGTACCTGGCCGTTGGCATCCACCTCGATGCTGCGCAGAAATTCTCGCAGGTAGGCGCGCCGTTCGGTTTCGGTGAGATCCTGCCAGAAGGGCTGAATGGAAAGGGTTTGGGCGATCTGGGACAAATTGGTGGGGGGCAGTTGCTCCAGCTTTTGGGCCAAGAAGGCATTTTCGGCTCGCAGTTGGTAGCGGCGCTGGGCCAGCGAGGGCTCGTCCATCAACCCGGATTCCTCCAGGGCTTCGAGCTGATGGAGGATGCCTGTGTTGGCCTGAATTTGCGCTTGGATCCCTTGGCGGGCCTGAGCGAGCGGATCTTCATCCAGTTGTTGGGCGCGTTGGGGCAGTTGCTCACAAACTTGGCGGATCACCTCCTCCAAAACCTCGGAGTAGTTAAGGCTGTAGCGACAGGTTTGGCAGCGCAGATACAGATAGGATGGGGTGCTTTTCTTGCTGCCCCGACGGGGGGTGGTTTGCACAATGCGCAGGGGGCTCCCACAAGAACGGCATCGCCCTAAGCCCGCCAAAGAACGGGGGGCACTGGCGCTACGGCGGGGGATCCCTTGGTTGCGTTTGAGCCAGCGATCAATCTGGGCAGCTTCGGTGCGGCTGAGCAGGGCCGGGTGGGTATCTCGCAGGGTGGTGCCGTCGGTGTAAGCCAAATCACCTCGGTAGACGGGGTTGAGCAGCCAGTTGCGTCCGGTGGCAACCGAAATGTGTTTGTGGTGTTTTTCCTCGATGAAGCGCACCGCCTGTCGCAGGGATCCGTACAGCAAAAAGTGCTGGAAAAAAGCCTCAACGATGCTGGCCTGCTTGCGATCCGGCACATAGCGATCCCCTTCGCGGCGGTACCCAAAGGGAGCGGGGCCGGGGGGAGGCTTGCCGGCCAGACGGTTCTGGGCCTGGCGGCGAGAGAGGCGACGGCTTTGCAACTGATGGGGAATTTCTGCCAGAAGTGGGATCCAGGCTTCAGGGTTGGCGGGTGTTTGTACCCCGGATGCATTGACCAAGCTGAGTCGGATCCCAGCCTGTTGAATTTGCAGCAGCCGCTCGTGAATTTCATCCACCCGATCCCCCAGATCCGACAGACGCAAGAGCAGCACCTCCTGCACCGACCCAGCCGTAATGCGCTGAAACAGGTCTTCCAAATAGGCTCGGGATCCCCAATCCTGCAGAACCGGATCGGCCCCTTGAGCTTTGAGCCATGCCAACTCCTGGCTATCTAAAGCCGCATGAGAGGGAGTGTAGAGGTAGCCACAAACACTCATAAACCAATAACCGAAGGATGAATCATGGCTTCAAGGAATTGGATAAAGCTGAATGTAGCACCTGTCGAATCCTGCCGTTTGCCTGTTGCAGGTGTTGACGAGCCTCTTGGGCGGAACACCCCAGGAGGGCGACGAGGATCGCGGTTTTCACCTCGCCCCCACACGCTTGTAGCAGTTGGGCGGCAGCGGCTGCCTCCAAATCACAGGCCAAAGCCACCATCCGTTCGGCCCGCCGTTTGAGCTTGGCATTGCTGGCCTGCAGATCCACCATCAAGTTGCCGTAGGTCTTGCCCAGGCGCACCATCACACCCGTCGAGATCGTGTTCAGGACCAACTTCTGGGCGGTTCCTGCCTTCAGGCGTGTGGATCCCAGGATCACCTCCGGCCCCACCAAAGGCGTGATGGCAATTTCCACCTGCTCGGTTAACGGAGAGGGATGATTGCAGGCCAGGCCAATCGTGAGGGCACCGACCGCTCTGGCCATCTGGATCCCACCCAACACGAAGGGGGTGCGGCCACTGGCGGCAATACCCACCACACTATCTTGAGGCTGAAGCTGCACCTGTTTTAGGGCAACTCCGCCAGCCACCCCATCATCCTCTGCGCCTTCCACCGCCTGAGTCAGGGCTTTTTCCCCCCCTGCGATCAAACCCAGCACCTGTCCGGGAGCGGTACCAAAGGTGGGAGGACACTCAGCCGCATCCAAAACCCCCAAACGGCCCGAAGTTCCGGCTCCGAGGTAGATCAGACGTCCTCCCCGTTGCATCCGTTCGGCAATGGCATCAATGGCTGCGGCAATCCGCTCGGCTTGGTGAGCAACCGCTTCCGGTACGCGGTGATCTTCAGCATTGATCCGCAGAACCAACTCCAGCGTGCTGAGGTCATCTAGCTCGGCAGTGGCAGGATTCGGGCTTTCCGTCAGGGATCCCGGATCCCAAAGGGGTTGCTTTCGACTCATGACAAGAGTTAATCGGGATCGGCCCGCAAAGAATACAGATGAGCAGCTAGCCGTTCGGCCTTTTGTCGCTCCTGTAGGGCTGCTTCAGCGGGTGTGGAGATCAACTCGCCCTCCGGGCCGAAATAGCATAACTTATGGCGGTGGACAGGGAAAGGGTCTGGCCTTGTACCTGCATCGCTTGGGGAGGTGAACATGCCTCCAGCGTAACGGGATCCCCTGGGGGATCCAAACCCACTCACCCAGCACCACTTCATAGGCCCGATGCTAGAGTAAGCCCAGTTGAGAGATGGGGTTTGCCTGGATCCCTATGCCGAGAGTTCCTTTGCTGAAGCCGGATCAGGCTTATACCTTCAGTAGCTACTTTGAACTTCCCTTCGAGCCAGAAGATGTTTTACCAGAGTTTGGCTACACCTTTCAGCGACGAAAAATAGATTGGCCGAAGGCGGAACGGATCCCAGACAGCCAAGATCTAAAAACCAATGTGGAGCAACTGCTGCCCTACGTTAGCTTGAAAAGTGAAACAGCTCGCCGAGAAATCCTCATCGCCCCCCTCCTATTCAAGGTGGTGCAACATACACAAGCCCAAATGCGGATTGAGTATGCCATCCAAGTCAACGACAAACTAAAAGGCACTTTAGATTATTACCTTTACACAGACCAATCTTTGCTGATTGTCGAGGCTAAAAAAGCAGATCTTACCCAAGGATTAACACAACTGTCTGTAGAGATGATCGCCCTCGATCAGTGGCTTAGCCGCGATCAAAATGTTCTTGTTGGAGCCATCACTTCCGGGGAACTGTGGCAATTTGCCTTGTTGGATCGATCCACCCAAGGCATTTACTTGGATCCCCGCACCTACCCCTACCCCGATGAAGCGGATCAAATTTTGTCTATCTGCATAGCATCCTTGCAATCCACAGATCTAGAAAAGAGTATTCACTAAGTTCACCCTTCTCCTTTGAACCTTCGCTCTGGGATCCCCAACTCGCCATGTCAGAATTTCAACTGGTTTCTCCCTATCAGCCCACTGGCGATCAGCCCAAAGCCATTGCTGGTTTGGTCGAGTCCATCGCTGCAGGTCACCGCTTTCAAACCCTTTTGGGGGCAACGGGTACCGGCAAAACCTTTACCATAGCCCATACCATTCAACAGGTGGGAAAACCAACCTTGGTGATGGCCCACAATAAAACCCTGGCCGCACAACTGTGCAATGAATTACGAGAACTTTTCCCCCACAACGCTGTCGAATATTTCATCAGCTATTATGACTACTACCAACCCGAAGCCTACGTCCCCA
Source organism: Thermostichus sp. DRC_bins_24 (assembly GCA_039794845.1). GTDB lineage: Bacteria > Cyanobacteriota > Cyanobacteriia > Thermostichales > Thermostichaceae > Thermostichus. The sequence continues at coordinate 5,448 of JAUQVK010000026.1, read as the reverse complement.
GCACAGATACCTATATTGCTAAGTCCTCTTCCATTAACGATGAAATTGATATGCTGCGGCACTCCGCCACACGCTCCTTATTTGAGCGAAGAGATGTGATTGTGGTGGCTTCCGTCAGTTGCATTTACGGCTTGGGAATGCCGGAGGAATATCTCAAGGCTTCAATTCCCTTCAAGGTGGGGCAGGAAGTCAACCAACGGGATCTGTTGCGGGATCTGGCCGGTATCCAGTACGAGCGCAATGATTTGGATCTGATTCGGGGGCGCTTCCGCCTTAAGGGAGATGTGCTCGAGATTGTCCCGGCTTACGAAGATCGCGTGATTCGCATCGAATTTTTTGGGGATGAGATCGATGCCATTCGCTTGATTGATCCGGTGACCGGGGAAATTTTGAATAGCCTTAGCGCCCTCAGGGTTTACCCCGCCCGCCACTTTGTCACCCCGGAAGAACAGCTAGAGCAAGCCCTGATCAACATTGAGCAAGAACTGGAAGATCAACTGGCTCGGTTTCAAAAAGAAGGCAAACTCTTAGAAGCCCAACGTTTAGAACAGCGCACCCGCTACGACTTAGAAATGCTGCGGGAAGTGGGCTATTGCAACGGGGTAGAAAACTACTCCAGACACTTGACAGGCCGAAAGGAAGGGGAGCCTCCCTCTTGCTTGGTGGATTATTTCAAGGCCAATGATTGGCTGCTGGTGCTCGATGAATCCCACGTAACTGTGCCCCAAATTCGCGGTATGTACAACGGTGACCGCGCCCGAAAGCAGGTGTTGGTAGATCATGGCTTTCGTCTGCCCAGTGCCCTTGATAATCGCCCCCTCAAAGCAGAAGAATTTTGGGCAAAAGTACACCAATGTGTGTTTGTTTCCGCCACACCCGGCAACTGGGAGTTGGAACAATCTGGGGCTCAGTTTGAAACCCTCGTCGAAAATGGCAAAGAACTCACTCTTTATCTACCGGGGAGTGGACGAGTGGTCGAACAGGTGATTCGGCCTACGGGCGTGGTGGACCCGGAAGTGCATGTGCGCCCCACCGCCGGCCAGGTGGATGATTTGATGGGGGAAATTTACGAACGCCTAGAACGCTCCCAAAAAGGCCTAGCGGAGCGGGTGATCGTGACCACCCTGACCAAGCGCATGGCGGAAGATCTGACGGAATATCTACAAGAGCGTGGGATCCGCGTCCGTTATTTGCATTCTGAGATCACCTCGATTGAGCGGATTGAAATCCTACAAGACTTTCGGGAGGGAGCCTTTGATGTGTTGGTGGGGGTAAACCTACTGCGGGAGGGTTTGGATCTACCGGAAGTGTCTTTGGTGGCAATTTTGGATGCAGATAAAGAGGGCTTTTTGCGAGCAGAACGATCCCTGATCCAGATGATCGGGCGGGCCGCCCGCAATGTCCGGGGAACGGTGGTGATGTATGCCGATAACATGACCGGAAGCATGGCCCGAGCGATTGCTGAAACGGAACGGCGACGGCAAATTCAGTTGGAATATAACCGACAAAACAACATTACCCCCAAGCCTATCGTCAAAAAATCTAGCAACGCCATCCTTTCTTTTTTGGCTATTTCTCGTAAACTCAACGATCAAGATCTGGAAAGAGCTTTTCAAGCCTCCGAAGAGATCCCCCTTTCGGAAATCCCAGAATTGATCAGCCAACTGGAACTAAAAATGAAAACAGCAGCCAAAAACCTGGAGTTTGAAGAAGCTGCCGAGCTGCGAGACAAGATCAAAAAACTGCGGCAAAGGCTTTTGGGTAACCATCAGGGCACTTGAATGCACGTGAACTAGCACTTCGATCAGACTTCCGTGCACCACCCAATCTAGCCCAAATGACGGGGTGGAGTATGCCACCATGAGCTTGCAGGGTAGCATCCCAGGGATCCTAGCCATGACGGGCGTTCGCGTCAGACAAACCTTGTGGGCCAAAACCCGGCCCACCCTCTTAGCGCTTGTGGTCGGACTTGCGCTGTGTTTTTGGCTCTTGCCGTCCCATGCCAGCCCTCTTCCGCCTGCCGGGATCCCCTTGGCCCAGGCCCTGGATTTCCGGGATCCCAACTTCTTCCTCACCAACCCCAGCCCCACGCCGGCTGAAGCACCCACCCCCGAGGGATCCCCTTCCCCGCCTCCCAGCCCTAGCCCAACCGGGATCCCGTTTACCGGACAAGAGGGCACAGAGCTATTGGTGGGGAACATCCCCGTGTTTCGCTTGCAGACGGCAGAGTACCCCAGTGATGTGCGGGCTGATAACGTTCGCGCGGTGATTGAACGCTTTTTGGAAGAGGGTCAGTTGCCGGAGCCGGAAGTACGGGTGGCCCAAGACCCGAACGGGCAATATATTTTGCGCCTGGGGGAAAGGGGCCGCTTTGAACGCACCCAACGGTATCTGTTCACCGTCACCTACGCCGATGCAGCTGCAGAGCGACGGGCTGCTTTGGGTCAGGTGGGCCTGAATGAAGTGCGTCTGGTGGCCAACAGCTGGGCACGGCGACTGGAACAAGCCATCGTCGATTACCGCGAAGATCTGCTGGCTTTGCAACGGGCTCAAGATCCGCGCGTGCTGGTTCTGACCATCTTGGCAGGGATTGCCACCCTGGTGGTGGGCTTTTTCCTTTGGCGGCTGTTCAACCGCAGTTTGGGACGTTTGCAGAGTTTGTTGGAAACCAAGGCGGGAGAAGCTTGGCATACCTGGATCGATATCGGTGGGGTGCTGTTGCGAGGGGTGGGGGCGATTTTAATCGTCGGCATCTCCTTGGATCGGGGTATCAGCCTGGTGCCTGCCCTGCGTCCTTTTCAACGCTCGTTTTACCTGGGGTTGAGCCGGCTGATTGGCACCGCCCTCGGAGTTTTGACCCAGCCGCTGCCCAATTCCAGTCTTTCCATCGCCAGTTTGCTGGTATTCATTGCCCTCTCGATCCTGGTCTTCACGGGCGCCCATTACCTCAGCGTTGGCCTTAAGCAGCGGTTTCTCAGCCGCCTGGGGCTGGATCTGGGCACCCAGGAGTCCTCAGCCGCCATTTTCAAATACCTCCTGACCCTGCTCGGGATCCTGCTGGTTTTGCCCTTCAGTGGCCTTAACCTCAGCTCCCTCACGGTCATCGCCGGGGCCGTGGGTTTGGGCATTGGCTTTGGCTTACAGAACCTTTCCAACAACTACATCAGCTATGTGGCCATCCTGCTGGAGCGCCCAATTCAAATTGGGGATCTGGTGCAAGTGGATGACCTGTTGGGTACCGTGGAGCGCATTGGTCCAAGGGCGACGGTACTGCGTACCCTCGATCGCATTTTTGTGGTGGTGCCTAACTCCCGCTTTACCGAGTCGAAGGTGGTGAACTGGAGCTACCGGGATCCCCGTTGCCGTATTCACATCCCTGTGGGCGTGGCCTACGGCTCGGATACCGCCCTGGTCACGGAAGCCCTGCTCAGCGTGGCCAAAGAAAATTCGCGGGTGCTCAGTAGCCCGGCCCCCCAGGTATGGCTCAAGTCCTTTGGCCCATCTGCCCTTAATTTCGAGCTGTTGGTGTGGATCAACCGCCCCCAAGATCAATTTGTCCTCATTAGCGAGTTGAACTTTTTGATCGAGGCGGAGTTTCGGCGGCGTGGGATCCGCATCCCCTTCCCTCAGCAAGATGTTTATATCCGCAGCCTGGAAGGATTCGTTCCCCCCAGCAAAAATGGTGGATCCCACGCCCTACCGGATGCCGATTCCATCCAAGCGGCTCTTGCAGAGGCCGCCCATTCCCCGGACGGCAAGAACGGCACCGGCCAAGCTTAGCGACACAGGAGGGAGAATATCGGAAAGCTAAGCTTTTGCTCCGCAACTCCAAACTCTCGGCGGCGGTTAGCCGTGTGTCGAATTTCACCTGCAGGGCCGGGCACGGAGGCTACGGTTCTTCCTTCCCAAGTTGTGAAAGGACGTTAGGCTGGGGCTAGGGCCGTGGGGCCGCATGTTGAACATTGAACCCCTCAAATCATGCTCCACTTGTTACTCCTCAATCCGAACAGCACCGTTGCCATGACCGAGCGGATGGGGCGCACTGCCCGGGCTGTGGTCGGGGAGCAAGCAGAGATTCTCCTGCGCACCAACCGGACGGGGCCAGCCGCCATTGAGGGATCCCGGGATGGGGTACTGGCGGGGCCAGGGGTACTGCATATTCTCGCCGAAGAACAATATGACGCAGCGATCATCGGCTGCTTCGATGACACTGCTCTAGAGGCCGCTCAGGAAGTTTGCTCCGTTCCGGTGATCGGCATCGGTCAGGCCAGTTTTCATGCGGCTAGCCTTTTGGGTCGTCGCTTTGCCGTGGTCACCACCCGTCTGATTTCGGTACCGGTGCTGGAGGACAATATCCAAAAATGGGGTCTGGGGAGTCGCTGTGTTGGGGTGCTGGCCAGCGGCATCGGGGTACTGGAGTTTGAACGGGATCCCCAGGGATCCACCGAGAAATTGGAACAAGTGGCCATCCAAACCTTGCACAATCTACGCCCAAATGTCTTGGTGCTGGGCTGTGCGGGCATGACAGGATTGGCCCAAACCCTTTCGGGCCGTTTGGGGATCCCGGTGGTGGATCCGATTGTGGCGGCTACGTCTTTGGCGTTGGCACTGACTCACATCGGGGTGCCATCCAAGCTGTCGTGAGGAATTCCACGTCATTGGAGCCGACGGACTCACTAGAGCTACTGACTCCAGCTCGCTCGTGACAAATGGGATCCTGTAGGGAAAATGCCCCTTGGAGCAAATCTTACACAAAAGCTCGTGCCACAGCTTCGCCCAAGTACTTCGTCACCATATAATCCACTTCTGGCAAAATCGTAACTGGGATCCCAATGCGAGTAGTTTTGACACTATCGCTAACGGCCAAGTGGTGGCGGTCATCTCTATCCAACAAAGCCACAATCCCCCTGGTATCGGCCAAAATCACGACTCTGACCACAGCAGCTCATCAACCCGTTCTGACAGCAGATCCCCTCGGCCACTGGATCCCAGACCTACTGACCGGGGGCGATACTTGTGAAGATAGTCTTCAATAGCCTCTTGGATAACGACAGATTCCGGCTGCTGACGTTCCGCTGCCACTGCTTGCAACAAAGCCGACATCTCATCTCATCTGGCGGCTCAATAATCTTCTGCATCATCGCTATCTCCGTACATCTCAAACTCGCTGGAGTCTTTAGGTGTTTTTCTGCACTTCACTATCTTCGGTGTACGCATCAATGGCTGCCACCATCCCCTCGGAATACGGCTCTAAAATCGTGCCACAAACATGTAGCTCTGCCAGGGCATCGCTGAAAGCTTCTGACTCAGGATCTGCCTGCTCTAAGACTTGAATAGCCTTTAATGCCCGTTCTAATTGAGGACGATACTCCCGCAAGTGTCGCTGTAAATGGCTCAGTGTGTAGCGAGTCTTAGTGGTCATGGTTTCAGTCTCCGCTCCAGTTTGGC
>JAUQVK010000025.1:125329-141648 GCA_039794845.1 Thermostichus sp. DRC_bins_24 | reverse complement strand
GGTGAATGGGCAGACATCGGTGGCACGTTTGACCGGTGTAGGCCGGATTGACCGCAACAACCTTCACACCCGCCCTCAAAGCCTTGTACTCAATGAACCCCCTCAACCGGTGGAACGCCCAACTGTTCAGCATTCCCCGTTGGTAATTGCCGATGGCCAACCCAAACCGCTCACGCCCATCAACGGTGGTGAGTGAGACTGTGCTCGCCGGAGCCCGGCGAGCCGTCCGGTCTTTTTCCCAAAACGAGAAAATCCGAGCGTCGTAATGGGGTGATTATTTTTGCTGTGAATCTGTTTGTGGCCCTAAGAGGGAGCCCGGCCACTGGACTAGACACCACAACTCTGTGCAAAACAGGGATTGGGGAATGCCAGCCGGACGTTTCCTCCTACCTGGGCGATCGAGCTCAACGCATCCCCCAGGGACAAGAGTGGAGGATTCTCAAGTTTTGCCAGGTCTAAGCTTGGAACTATTGGAAGAAGCCTTGAGGCGGAGTCGAGAACAGTCCCTAGCACCCCCTGCGAAGCGCCCAGGCCTTTGGCTTCTCTGCTGCTTCAGCGAGGAGTGGATCCCATCCGCTGAAAATTCCGCCAGAGGGCTTCTGCTCGCTGACCAACTTGGCGCAGAATCCATCCTTGACAAATCGGATCCGGCGATGCCACCCGCCAGTGCTCTGCATCGGTGGGCCAATCCGGCTCCGGCCAATCCCCCAGCAAATATAGGGATCCCCAGCAGGTATGGGATCCGAGCACGGCTCCGGAGGTGATCTGCTCGTGGGGAAAGCGCAAATCCATCTGTTCCTCTAGCCAAAGCACTTTGTCTGGTTGGGGAGAAAGGGAGGTAACCCAAACTTGCAGATGGCTGTGCAGCCGCTCGAATTGCCAGCACTCGCCCATGGCCAGTCGTCCGGCGGTCCAAATTTCGGCATAGGCCAAACGGGCACTTGGGGCTAGGTGAATCTGGACTTGCTGGCGAAAATCGGCCCCAGCACCGGGGATGATCGGGTGGGGGATCCAGATCAGCTCACTTTCCGGGGCCAAGTCTACGCTTACCTGCTGCTGAATCAAGCCGGGGTGCAGGCGTGTTGCCCCTTGGGTGCGAATTTCCAGGGCTGAGGCAGTTCCGACTTCGATGTGAATCTGGTGTTGATCCCCTCCCAGCAGTCCCCCATTGGGGTTGCGCAGATAATAGACTGGCGCTTCCCCGGGGGCGCTCCACGAACCCAAGGCAGGACTCCGTCCCGTAGGCGCGACTGATCCGCCCAGCCACTGCAACGGGGCCTGAGAATATTCCCAGACTCGGATGTACTTGCCCTGCCGAGCGATTTTCAAGGTAGCACTGCCCCGGTTCACAGCAGGCTCAAAGAAGGGGATCCAAGGGAGCGAAACAACACCTCTTGCTCCAGCCAATTCAAGATTTGATCCAACCCCTCCCCGGTGCGCAAATTGGTGAAGACAAAGGGCTTTTCTCCCCGCATGCGGCGTGCATCCCGTTCCATCACCCCCAAATCCGCCCCCACGTAGGGGGCCAAATCAATTTTGTTGATCACCAGCAGATCCGAGCGGGTAATTCCTGGCCCGCCCTTGCGGGGGATCTTGTCCCCCTCTGCCACATCGATGACGTAAATGCAGGCATCCACCAACTCTGGGCTAAAGGTGGCTGCCAGGTTGTCTCCCCCCGATTCCACCAGGATCAGATCCAGCCCGAAAAACCGCCGCTCCAGCTCCTGAATGGCATCGAGGTTCAAAGAGGCATCTTCGCGAATGGCGGTATGGGGGCAGCCGCCGGTCTCGACACCGATGATCCGCTCTGCCTCGAGGGCCTTGGCCCGCACCAAAAACTCGGCATCTTCGCGGGTGTAAATATCGTTGGTCACCACCGCCAAAGATAAGGGATCCCGCAGGGCCACACAGAGCTTTTCCACCAGGGCGGTTTTCCCGGATCCCACCGGCCCTCCGATACCCACCCGCACCGGCTGCTGGAGGGAGGACTGTACAATTCCACCCGACATCTGACACCTGAAGCTCTTTCAGGGCATTCTAGAACCAGACGGTCGCAAGGGATCCCCGGTATGGTCAGACTTTTGGTGGCAACCGCAGTGGTATTGGTGGGTTTTTTGGTGGTGAATCGCCTCTACCGCAATCCCCTGGGTTCCGAGCCGAGGCCAGAGCAAACCAGCCCGGAAGCGGCTCAGCAAGGGATCCCCCAGGGGACGCCGCTGGAGATCTACCAATCTCGTGAACACCTGCAGCAAAACCTAAACCAAAGTGTTACCGGCACTCAGCAGCAGGTGGAGGCAATCGAGCAATCTCTGGGCAATCCTTGACCCCTAGCCTTTATCGAGCTTCGGATCCCTCTTGGCTCAGCCCCCACTGGACTGTAGCCAGCACTTCTCCTAAGTGCCCTTGCAGCAAGGCCGAGGAGTTCAACCACAAACCTGGAAAGATCCTTGATTTGAGAATGCCGTCAGAATCCGGCTCTAGGGGCAAGTATTCCCCTAACTGTAGGCTGAACCAAGTCAATAGGGTTTCTTCCACTCGCCAGACCAGATACTCTTGCACCCCGTTGCGCCGATACACTTTCAGCTTGCTGTGGAGATCCATCGAGACACTGCTGGCTGCGATCTCCACGATCAACTCCGGTGGCCCTTCGATGTAATCATCCTCACTGATGCGGGAGGATCCCCCTTCAATGCGCAAAATAGCATCCGGTTGCGGTTCATTTTCCAGATCCAAGCGAACCGTCGGCTCAACGCCGAACTGAACCCCCACCCTGCCGGCGGCATAAGCGCCCAACCAAGCCACCACCAACCCGTGGGGATAGGCATGTCGATTTAGCCGTACGGGCGAGGGCATGTAGACGACCCCTTCCACCAACTCTGCTTTTTTCACATCGGGCATGGCCTGATAGCGGCGCTCAAATTCCTCTCGTGTCAGATGATCACCATTCTGTAATGGCTGAATGTCCAGGCTGGGATGGGCAGATGGCTTGAGGGGCATGGATGCTGAAAGGTGCTCCACTCTCAGGATAGTCAGATCGAAAAAGCTGGTGATTGCTGGGATCCGATATGGGGTTTTGGGGAAAAGCTGAGTTTGTCACCTAAGGTGTGCATAAGACCGTACGTTCACCAGGACATCATGAAAATTCGAGTTGAGCGAGATATTCGCCCCTTATCTGAGTTTCGGACCAGTGTGGCAGCTTTCGTTAAGCAGGTGCGGGAAACGGGTAGGGCAATGATTTTGACCCAGCGGGGCCGTGGGGTAAAGGCTTGGGTGGATCCCCCAAACGCGCTAAAGTCAAGGATGCCTGAATCCACTGTATTGAACTCTCATGCGGATCCCTCCTGTCACCCCAGCAGACGCTGACAAGCAACTCCAGAAGGTTTACGAAAGCCTGGAAAAAGCCTATGGCACGGCCTTGAACCCCCTGCAGGTGATGGCCCACAAGCCCCAACTGATGCGTGCGGTCATGACCCTGTATGGAGCGCTCCATACCGAAAACCCGAACCTACCCGAAGAACTCAAAGAGCTGGTCAGCATTCGCATCTCCCAAATCAACGGCTGTCGCCACTACTGCCTGCCCTACCACACGCTGCAGGCGCAAAAATACGGTGCCACCCCTGCCAAAATTGCGGCGGTTGCCCAGTCCCGCACCAGCACCCTCTACAGCGAGGCGGAAAAACTGGCGATTGAATACGCCGAGCGCATGACCGTGCCCAGCATGGTCGTCACAGACAGCTTCTTTGCCCAGCTCAAGGCCATTTGGTCAGAGGCGGATCTGGTGGAGTTGTCGGCGCTGATCGGGTTCATGAACTTTTGGACGAAGGTGATCGCCGCCCTGGATATCCCCTTAGATCCGGTTTTCGCCCAGCAGTTGCAGAGTTCTTGAGGGCAGGGATCCCCATCTCAAGCCCAGTCATCCCGCTTGCTAAAGCTGCGGTCGTACACCTGGCCCCGCTCATGAATTTTGCGAGTTTGGGCAAAGAGTTCCTCTTCGCTCAGGCCCCATTGCTGCAAAATCTCATCCAGATCCCGTTGCAGATCCCGTGCCCCCGGAAAGCCTTGGTAACGGATGCGCAGACGGGCCACCTCTGCCAGCACCCAATCGGAACGGGGCTGCTCTTGCACTCGGGCCATCACTTGATTGAGTAGATCGCGGTCGGTGGCGTATTGCGGGTGTTGCTGGTCTCGTGGGGATGTGCTGCTATTTCCCGAAGCAGAACCGGATGCGGCCATAGGTCTAACGTCCATTTGCCCAACCACATTAGCCCAACTCACCCAGTGGATCCCTGATGCCAAAGATTGGGATCCCTGATGCCTGCAAGTATCAGTGGAGTGAAGCCAAAGCCGCTATACTGCAAATGTTGCAGACCATGAACTTTCTCAGTTGCGGAGGCGGTGGCTATGCCCATGCCCATGATCGAGACTCGTGCCGACCGGATGTTGCTCAACTTTGGGCCTCATCATCCCTCCATGCACGGGGTCTTGCGCTTGCTGGTCACCCTGGATGGCGAAAACATTGTCGATTGTGAACCCGTCATCGGCTACCTGCACCGCGGCATGGAGAAAATCGCCGAGAACCGAACGGTGGTGCAATATCTGCCCTATGTGTCCCGCTGGGATTACGGCGCGGGCATGTTCAACGAAGCGATCACCGTCAATGCCACCGAGAAACTGGCCGGAATCAGTGTGCCGAAGCGGGCCAGCTACCTGCGGGTCATCCTGTTGGAACTGACTCGCATCACCAACCACCTGCTCTGGTTTGGTCCCTTTTTGGCCGACTTGGGCGCACAAACGCCCTTTCTCTACGCCATGCGGGAACGGGAGTGGATTCTCGACCTGTTTGAAGCCGTCACCGGCATGCGCCTGATCAACAACAACTATTTCCGAGTCGGTGGCGTGGCGGTGGATCTGCCCTACGGCTGGACGGAAAAATGCCTGGATTTTTGCGAGTATTTCCTGCCCAAGGTGGATGAGTATGAGCGGCTGGTCACCAACAACCCGATCTTCCGCAAGCGCTTGGAAGGGGTGGGGGTGATTTCGAAGCAAGATGCAATCAACTGGGGGCTGTCGGGCCCGATGCTGCGGGGATCCGGCGTGAACTGGGATCTGCGCAAGGTGGATCACTACGAGTGCTACGACGACTTCGACTGGGAGGTGGCGGTTTCGCCGGAAGGGGATTGCCTTTCCCGCTACCGGGTACGCATGAAAGAGATGCGCGAGTCTTGCAAGATCGTGAAGCAGGCGGTGCAGTCTTTGCCGGGTGGCCCGTTTGAGAACCTAGAGGCGAAACGGATGATGGAGGGACCTAAATCCGAGTGGAACAAGGGCGACTACCAATTCATCAGCAAAAAGCCCTCTGCCAACTTCAAGATCCCCAAAGGAGAGGCCTATGTGCGGGTAGAGAGTGCCAAAGGGGAACTGGGCATTTATGTAGTGGGGGATGACAATGTTTGTCCTTGGCGCTGGAAAATTCGCCCCCCCGGCTTTGTCAATTTGCAGGTGTTGCCGCAGCTGATTCGCGGCATGAAGGTGGCGGATATGATCGCGATTCTGGGCAGCATCGACATCATTATGGGCGAGGTGGATCGCTAAGATCGGTCTAGGACAGCAAGGATAAATGCAATGGCCTGGGCGATCTTGGTTTTACCGCTGTTAATTGTGGCTTCAGCAGCAGCAATTCTCGGCCCAAAGCAATGGGCTAAGTACCGAGAGGAGAAGCGTCGTCGTGCCGAGCAGCTTTCCGATGCCCGCCTTAAGGCCATCATTCAGCAAGAGCTACGCCGCCAAAATCGTCCCCCTAAGTCGGATCCCAATGGAAAGACCTAGCCTGCAGGGAGCCCGAACCTCCGTAACCGTCATTTTCTAGGGAGCTACTCAACCCCATGATCACCACCGGCATCGACCTACAGCTTGGCTTTGAGACCGCCCTCCGAAACTTGGGCTTGGGAGCCGGTGCGGCCCATGCCCTCTGGATGCCCTTGCCGATGTTGCTGCTGATCATCGCCGCCACGTTGGGGGTGATGGTGATGACCTGGCTGGAGCGAAAAATCTCGGCGGCAGCCCAGCAACGCATTGGCCCGAACATGGCGGGTCCTCAAGGGGTATTGATCCCGATTGCCGACGGCCTGAAGCTGCTCACCAAAGAGGATGTTTTGCCGATTTTGGCGGATCCCATTTTGTTCACCCTAGGGCCGGTGTTGGTGTTCCTGCCAGTCTTTTTGTGTTATCTGGTCGTTCCTTTCGGCCAGAATCTGTTGATCTCCAACATTGCCATCGGCGTGTTTTTCCTGATTGCCACCTCCAGCGTGCAGCCGATTGGCCTGTTGATGTCGGGTTATGGCTCCAACAACAAGTACTCCTTGCTGGGGGGACTGCGGGCGGCAGCGCAATCCATCAGCTACGAGCTGCCCTTGGCCCTGTCGGTGCTGGCGGTGGTGCTGATGAGCAATGGCCTCGATACGGTAGGGATTGTTGAGCAGCAGAGTGGGCTGGGTATTCTCAGCTGGAATGTGTGGCGGCAGCCCATCGGCTTTGTGATTTTCCTGATCTCCGCCCTGGCGGAAACCGAGCGGATCCCCTTTGATTTGCCGGAGGCCGAAGAGGAATTGGTGGCAGGCTATCAGACCGAATATTCCGGCATGAAATTCGCTCTGTTTTATCTGGGATCCTACGCCAATTTGCTGCTGGCATCTTTAATTGCGGCCGTGTTGTACTTGGGGGGCTGGTCATTTGTGGTGCCGGTGGAGACCATTGCCGGTGCTTTGGACATCCCCTTGGACAACCCCTTCCTGCAAATTGGGGCGGCAGCGCTGGGCATTGTCATGACGATGGTGAAGGCATTTGTCTTCGTGTTCTTGGCCATCTTGGTGCGCTGGACCCTGCCACGAGTGCGCATTGACCAGCTGCTGGATTTGGGTTGGAAGTTTTTGCTGCCCGTTTCGTTCGTGAATCTGCTGTTAACGGCAGGATTGAAGCTGGCGTTTCCGGCCTTTTTCGGTGGTTGAATGAAGGGTGAGAGGGATCCGAAGGAACCAGAACAAGGCAAGAGAGAGTAGGGTAAGCACTATGACTTTTTTGAAGCGGGTTAGTGAATACGTGGGCGATGCGGTGAGTGCCGCCAAGTACATCGGTCAGGGGATGGGGGTGGTTTTCGACCACATGGGTCGGCGCCCGGTGGCCGTACAGTATCCTTTTGAAAAGTTGATCCCCTCTGAGCGCTTCCGGGGGCGCATTCACTTCGAGTTTGACAAGTGCATCGCCTGTGAGATTTGTGTGCGGGTGTGCCCGATCGATCTGCCTGTCGTCGACTGGGCCTATAACCCGGAGTTGAAAAAGAAGGAGCTCTACAGCTACAGCATCGATTTCGGGGTGTGCATTTTCTGCGCCAACTGTGTGGAGTTTTGCCCCACCAACTGCCTATCGGTGACGGAAGATTACGAGCTGGCGGCCTACGACCGTCACGACCTTAACTACCACCAAGTGGCGATGGGGCGGTTGCCCTCCAAGGTGACGGAAGACCCGATGGTGACCCCCCTGCGCGAGTTTGCCTATTTGCCCAAAGGGGTGATTGATCCCCACGAGTTGCCTGCGGGATCCCAGCGGGCCGGAAAACGACCGGAGGAGATTTTGGCGGAAATGCGGGCCGCCAAAGCGGCAAAAGCAAAAGCGGCCGAGCCTGCTGCTGCTGAGTAAACCTCTGGGGCGCTGTGCAAGCCTGGCCGAGGGACTCGTCCTCGGCTTTTTGTTCCCCTTTACTCCCACAAGCAGGCAGAGGCTAGGGCTGCGTCTGAGGTTATCCCTTGACTGAGCCTCACTCGTTGCCCCGATTTCTTGCCAAGGCATCTCCCGCCAACACCAGCAGCACCACCAATGCCTGAATCACCTGAGCCACCGCCGCCGGGATCTGCATCCGCACCTGCAACGCCTCTGCCCCAATACTCAAAGCTGAGAACAAGAAGGCTGCCACCAACACCCCCAGTGGCTGTAGCTGCCCCAACAAGGCTACCAAAATGGCACTAAAACCGTAATTGTCGGAGATGGTGCCCCTTAAACGGGTAATGGTGGTACTGACTTCAATGATGCCCGCCAAGCCTGCCAGTCCACCGCTGATCAACAGGGCGATCACAATCGTTCTTCCCACCGGGATCCCCATCGTCCGGGCCACGCTGGCGCGGGCTCCCACCGCCCGCAACTGAAACCCCAAAGGAGTGCGCCACAGCAGTACATAGAGGATCCCTACCAAGAGCACCGCCAACACCACCCCCAGGTGCAGCCGCGTATTGAGCAGCCGCGGCAGGCGCGCCACCGCCGCAAACTGGGCCGATTCCGGCAAAAACCCCTTCGGATCCCGCAAGGGGCTACGGGCCATGTAGCGCACCAGCAAAATGCCGATGTAGTTCAGCATCAGGGTGACGATGATTAAATTCATGCCCCGTTTCAGGTGCAGCCAACCCGCCAAACCGCTCCACAACAACCCCCCAGCCATCCCCGCCAGCAACATCAGTGGCAACACCAACCCGGCGGGTTGATCCCCCATATTCAGGGCCACCACCGCCCCCGCCAAGGCCCCAAGGTGATACTGCCCCTCCGCCCCGATATTCCACACCTTGCAGCGAAAGGCAATCGTCAGACCCAACCCTATGATGAGCAGCGGAGTGGCCCGCAGGGCCGTTTCCGTAAGGGATCGTTGGCTACCCAGCGCCCCCTGCACCATCACCCCATAGGCCAAAAACGGGTTATGCCCCGCCAGGGCGATCAACAGCGCCCCCAACAACAGCGCCACCCCCGCCCCCAGCAGCGGCATAGCCATTCGGGATCCCCATGAGCCGGAGCCCGGCCCACTCTTGCCCAATCCAGCCCAACCCAGAAGCCGACTCTGCACCTAGCTAGTCTCTCCCCGCCATCCACAGGCCCAACTGATGAATATCCACCGCCTCTGCCGAGGTTTCGCCGCGAATTTGTCCCTCGTAGAGCACCACGATCCGGTCGCTCAGCCGCAGGATTTCCTCCAGTTCCGTGGAAATGAGCAGGATCCCTGCCCCCGCCTGCCGTTGTTGCAACAGTTGATGATGCACATACTCAATGGCATTAATATCCAGCCCCCGCGTCGGTTGGGCCGCTAGGATCAGCCGGGGTTGTCGCGCCAGCTCCCGTCCCAAGACCAGTTTTTGGGCATTGCCCCCCGAGAGTTTTCCGGCCCGCGTTTGAATCGAGGGAGTTTTCACCGTAAATTGCAGCACCAACTGTTGAGCAAAGCGGGCAATTGCCCGCAAGTCCAACCAGCCGCGCCGACAGTAGGGATCCCGATCCACATCCCGTAACACGGCATTTTCCGCGACGCTGAACTCCGAGAGCAACCCCATACTGTAGCGATCCGACGGAATATGGGCCAGGTTCACGGCTCCCGATCCGGCGAACTGCACCGAACCACTTTGGATGGGCCGTAACCCCGCGATCACCTCCTCCAACTCCCGCTGGCCGTTGCCATCTACCCCGGCAACCCCGACGATCTCCCCCGGGTGCACCTGCAAATCAATCCCCCGCAAAGCCGGAAGACGGTCACGGTCGCTCAGCGCCACCACCTGCTTGAGGGTGAGGAGCGGCTCTCCCAGCCTTTGCGGGGCCTCCCGTCCGGGTTGCCGCTCAAAGTTCACCTCTCGACCCACCATCATCTGGGCCAGGAGCCGTTCGCATCCCTCGGATCCCAGGGCTTGCAGGTGTTCTGCCACCGCGATCGTGCCCACCCGCCGGCCATCCCGCAGCACCGTTACCCGATGACACAGAGCCAGCACCTCCTTCAGCTTGTGGGAAATAAAAACAATGCCTGTGCCCTGAGCTGCCAAGGCCCGCAGCGTTTGCAGCAGTTCCTCCACTTCCTGGGGCGTCAGTACCGCTGTTGGCTCATCCAGGATCAAAATATCCGAGCCGCGATAAATGGCCTTGAGGATCTCTACCCGCTGTTGTTCCCCTACCGAGAGCTGGGCCACTTGAGCCGCCGGATCCACCTGCAATCCGTACTGTTCCGCCAGCTGCCGCAACTGCTCGTGTAGACGTACGGGATCCTCCCGGAGCCAGCCGGATCCTCCCTCGCCGGATCTTGACGAGCCTTGCCCCAAAACGATGTTATCGGCAACCGTAAAGCTCTGCACCAACATAAAGTGCTGATGCACCATGCCAATGCCCAGCTGAATGGCCTGGCGCGGGGATTTGATTTGTACCCGCTGGCCACGCAAGCAAATTTCTCCGCCATCCGGTTGGTAGAGGCCCGCCAGAATGTTCATGAGGGTGGTCTTCCCGGCACCATTTTCCCCCAAAAGGGCGTGAATCTCCCCCGGTTGCAGCTCAAAGTCCACCCCATCATTGGCCAGTACCCCCGCGAAACTTTTGCGGATCCCTTGCATCTGCACCAAGGGCGCATCTGTTGAGATGCCGGTGTGGGTAGAAGAGCGTTGGGAAACTTGCATCGGTAGGGAAGGGGTGAACAACAAAACAAATCAGGGCAAAACGCCAAATTGTAGGCCCATGTCCTTGAGCCAGCGCCGGTACAGGATCGCCGATTGATCGGAAGCCAAGTGCAGCTCCGTATGGGGATCCAGGGGCAAGAGGTAGGGCCGTTGCGATTCCACAATTGGGATATCCTGCAACACGATCGCCTCCTGCCAGTCCAACAGATCCTGGGCGGGGATCTCGAAGCCGTAGTTCATGGCCATCAACATCCACAGGGTGCTCTCCTGCTCCGAGTGGGGGGTGACGGTCAGCAAAATGGCCACACATCGCTCCGTCGAGTCTTTGCGCAAATAGGCTGTCAGGGGGCGTAGGGCGCGGTAGGTATAGGAAACCGTATCTCCTACCCCTGTACCATAGGGATCCGGCTGATACACCCGCACGTTTTCCGCCAGCACCCCATCCGGGGTGATCTGCACCCGGTAGTCGGGAATAACCGGATGGGCGGGATCCCCCAGAATCGCTTTGTGCACAAAGGGAAAATGGCTGACATCCAGAAAGTTTTCGATGGCGCGGGTGCCACAGGCACGAATGCGATACCCCCGAGAAGACAAAGGCCGAAAGTTGGGATCCCCCCACTCGGGAAAAGGGGGAATGGGCTGTTGCGGCTTACTTAAACACACCCAAAGCAGCCCGTAGCGCTCCTGCACCGCGTAGGTGGGAATACAAGCCCGCTTCGGGGGAGTTTGTTCCGGGTGAGCCGGGATGTGAATGCAGCGCCCTTCGGCATCGAATACCCAGCCGTGGTAGGGGCAGATCAGGGTGGAGTCCTTGACGGTGCCCAACGACAGAGCCGTACCCCGGTGCACACAGCGATCCTGCCAGCAGCGCCACTCCCCTTGCGCTTTCCAGATGACCAGATCTTCTTCCAGCAGCCGTACGGAGAAGGGCTGAGGATGGGTTTCTAAATCCTGTAGCCGCACCACCGCATGCCAATCCCCTCGGATTAGCGGATCCAGTGTTGCTTCGCGCCCTAAAAGGACAGAGTTGGAATCCTGAAACCGTTCGCTCATGGCCAGCACCTTTGGGTTGCTCGGGGATCCCTGGCCACTGGATCTTTGATCTTTTAGGATAAGAGATCTTTATAAGAGTGGCCCCTGGGATTTGGCTTAGTTGGGCTGGAAGGGCACCTCAAATTCGCCACTCTGGATCTTGGCTTTGGTGGCTTCGTAGAGGGCCAGGGTTTCAGGGCTAATGCGTTCTTCAAAGGCGGGGTTAAACTCCAACCGCACCGCATCTTCTGCCACCCCCAGGGAGTAGTACTGCTCGGCGTAGGTGCCCGCTTTCGTGTCGATCAACATTTGCTTGAAGGTGGGCTCTAGGTTCCAGACGATGTTGGTGACCACCACCTCGGGCCCCAGTTCCGTCATGTTGCCCACATAGCCTGTGCTGAAGCCTTCCACCTCCTTGGCCGCTTCGATGGATCCCCAGGTGGGGCCTTGCCCGCAGCCAATCCAGAAATCCACGCCGGTTTCCGCCTGGGCCAAGGCTGCCTCTTTGGCCCGCCCGACATCGTACCAATCCCCCACCGCCACATCCGTGAGGGTGGCCTCTGGGTTCACCAACTGCGCCCCTGCCAGAAGGGCATTGCCCATCGCTTTACAAACCGGAATTTCAAATCCGTAGAGCGCCCCCAGCCGGCCTGTTCGGCTCAGTTCCCCCGCCAGGATCCCGACCAGGTAGGCCCCCTCGTGAAAAGGCTGGTCGTAATCCGAGACATTTTCGCTAACCCGGCCGATTGCCCCACCCCAGGAAAAATTCACCTCCGGAAAGTCTTCCGCCACCGCGAATACGGCATCCTGATGATTAAAAGAGTGGCCGATGATCAGGTCAAACTCTTGTTCGGCATATTGGCGCAGTACCCGCTCCACATCGGGATCCGGGATCTGTTCCACGATTGCCACCTCTACCCCCTTAGCCTGTAGCGCTTTGCCTGCATCGGCAGCCGCTTGGTTCCAAGAGCCGTCGTTGGCAGTTCCTCCCAGAATGATGGCCAGCCTCATGCCGCTGATATCACTGCCCGACTGCGCTTGGGTCGTCCGTCCCAAAACCAAGAGGCTGAGCATGGCAATTGCGAAGGCTACTCGTGCAAGCCATTCCCGACTCCAACCCAGCTCAGAAAAACGCAGCCTAGACATGTAAGGGGATCCCTGAAGAAATCGGTACACACATTGAGTACCACCCACCCTCAGGACTAAACGTATTCTCTGCTACCTTTTCCTGGGTCTCAGCTTTTGGGGATCAGCCGCTTCGGGCAGGCAGCGCGGATATGGGATTCACTCAAATCCGGCATCAGAGCCAAGGCCCGCTGGGCATCAATTTGCGCCTCACACACTGCCTCCAGCACATGTTCCCCCATGAGGGAAAGGGGCATATCTGCCGTTTGATCAGGGTCGGTATCCACGGAAATTTGTCGAACTCCCAGGGGGGGCGGCGGCAACACCGGTGGCGCTTCATCGGGGGGCAGGGTGGTGGAAGTGCCCGTCTCTAGCTCCAACTCGGCAACCACCACCCCCTGATCGCTGAAGACCAGCAGGGATCCCAGCAGCAGGGCCCAGCCAACCTCCCACATTCTTCGGAAAGGCCGATACGGATTGTTCGATATCTCAGACCCGTTGATGGCCACAACCTTATTGCGCATGTCACCTCTCCAAAACCACCCCTTTGTTCAGAATATCCAACAGAATTTGCAGTAGGCTAACGTTGGCCCTCCGGGTCGTGCGGAGCCCGTCTGCTGGTATTCTCCCTCTCAACACCCTGCATCCTTTTATGGCTCGTCTGTCCCAAGAGCTGGCGCAGTTTTCTCACCTTCACAACAGCCCGGAGCAACCGGAATCCAATCCCGAAGCAACCGGATCTCGGGATCCCCAGGAAACAATCTGCATTGAACAAATTCTGAAATTGGTGGGTGAGCGCAGCTTTGGTTTGTTTCTGGTGGTTCTTTCTCTGCCCTCGGCGTTGCCGTTGCCTGCCCCCGGCTATTCCACCCCGTTTGGCTTTTTCATCCTCCTGTTGGCAGTTCAACTGGCGGCGGGGCGAACCACCCCCTGGTTGCCCGAAGGAATCCTACAGAAAAGGGTTCAATTGAATCGATTTCAGAAACTGGTGCAGGCAGGGATCCCGTGGTTGCGGCGCATTGAAAAAATCTCTCGCCCCCGTTGGACGCAGTTGTGTACGACTCGATTGGGACAGGGTTTGCTGGGCACGTTGATTGGTTTGATGGGCCTGTCGATGATCCTCCCGATTCCGGGCACCAACACCCTGCCGGCAATTGGGGTTTTCGTCACTGCCTTTGGTCTCATGGAAGAAGATGGGATCCTGTGCGGTGTGGGATCCCTGATCTGTGTGGCGGGGGGGCTGCTGACGACCTCGATTTTGGTGGGGCTATGGCTGGGGGGAACAACCCTTCTCGATTGGCTAAGGCAATAGACGGAATCCCGGAGAGGAATCCTTGTTGTTGCTAAGCCTGCGGTGAACAGGATCTGGATACATAAGCGGGAGGACTGAATCCTGAATGGGGTAAAACCCTCAGCCGTTGAAGGGGAAGTCCTCAACTCCGAAGCGGTTCACCGGGTAGAGGATCCCTGAACCCCTGAGATGGGGAGGGCCTTGTGAGGTAAGACCACCAAGATCAATTTGAGTCAATTTGAGGGGTTAACCCATGCTTAACCCTTAGCCACATATGGCCTTAACAATGTGATGTCAATATAAGCCTCGCTCCTGCTTATGCAACAGCCTTATCTGGATGGGTCGGGGCACATATCCGGTTGCTTCCACTCGGTGACAGTGTGAAGCCGGGCGCTCTTCGACCTTTAACCGGCAAAGCCTAACCGCGAGCAAGCTGTTTGATTACTTTTCGATTATTCAAGGTGTACCGTGAGCAGCAAGGCTCTTTTTGTTAAGAAGCTTATTCTGATTCCCACGCTGACCTCAGTTTTGGGACTGGCAATCGGGTGCGGCGGAGGATCCCCTTCTACACTATCTCTTTCGACTCCTTCTGCAACGCAAGCGCCAACGGTATCAAACCCCTCCCTACCGAGTGGGGTTCCCACCATTCAGCCTACTCCCGGTCAGCCAAGTGCTGAAACCGTTCCTGGTGCAACCACGAATACGGCCACCATATCCTTCGGCGGAGAATCCATTACTTTTAATATCAGAGACTTCATGGTTGCGTTGGCACGAATCATTAACCCAAATGCGACGCCATTGGAAATCCAAAGAATCATCTTCGATATTTTCGGGATCAGACTTTCTGAAGAAGACATCAATACAGCTCAACCTGTTCCTGTTGCCCTTTTTGACTTTAATGGAGACGGAATATCTGGAACTCTTGAAGATTTTGGGATTGTCTTGGGAATACTCTTCGGCTCAGAAGCTCCTGAAAGCATAGAACAAGTTTGCCTAGGGGTTTTACAAATCTCGTGTAACTTATCTCCCGGAATTGAGCTGCCTCGGCTGGATTCTCCAGCACCTTCTTTCCCAATACAAAGCCCATCTCCTATCGTTTCACCCTCTCCACCAACTTCAGGAGAAGGCGGGGGTACACAACCCATCTCACCCCCTACTCCAACTTCAACACCCACCGGCGGCGAAGGCATAGGCGGATTGCCCCCAGCGAATGGTTTAGTAGTAACGATTATCGATCGAGATCAAGTGGATGGTCAGCCCCAAACGACAGGAGCTTCTGTCGCACTCCGGGCAACAGCTGTAGATGAGCAAGGTAGAGATTGGTCGAGTTTGATTGAGTGGCTAGATCATCAGGGAAGACCCATGGGATCCGGCCCCAACTTCACTTACAACAGTGGATCCCTTCCTTTGATGGAGACGATCACTGCTAGAGTGCGGCTTTCGGATGGGCGCACAAGTTTTGATCGAGTCAGTTTCACATTGAGCACTCCAGATATACGTGTTGCACCCAATGTCAAGGTCTTACCGGATCAGAGGACTCAGATTTTAGCATTTGATTTTGATCCTGAGGATGAAACAAGAACCCTTAATGAGTTTTCCCTGATTTTGGTAGATAGTGAGAACCTGCCTACGCTACTGCCCAATGACGTGATCGTGGGAGCCGACATGCGTGTCCCTCCGATGAGGATCAAGACCCTTCAGAGGGAGGGAAACACTTTGAGGATGACGGTTGAACTAACACCTTTCTCAAATCTCATTCTGGAAGGATCAGCAAGCTTTAGTCAGCAGGTGGATCTCAGCCTCAATCTGACTTCTCAGAATCGTTCACAACTTGACTTCCAATTGGATCCTCAAAAACTGGCATTCAGTCCATTATCTTATTTTCTAGTTGATCCCGTTTCCGAAAGTCTTCTCAAGGCAAAATATTCTCAAGCCATACCGGGAAACACTCAGTTTGTAAGGACATTAATTGCGACACCAACCAGTCGAGTTGAGTTGGGCCTATTTAGGCGTGATAAAGGTCGCTTCAAGCGTTCAGGATTAAGGACTCAACGGGAACTTCTTGCTCAAGTTTATGGAGGCTTTAACTTTACGCCAGTGGTATCTGGAGACTTGGATTTTGGAATGGATCCATTCAGTCCCAACTTTGGTCTCAATCACTTCGATTTCACACTCAAAGGTGAACAGAATGCATTGTTAGGGATTGCTTTCGATGGAATTCTGAAATTAGATATATCTTTTGAGATACAGTTATTCGAAATTCCAGTAAAGACAATACCATTTTTGATCGGACCAGTGCCATCATGGGTACAGATCAAAATAGGCTCTAAGTTAGCGACTGAGCCTTCGGCTTCTGTAAAAGTTAGAGGTGGGCAACTTGGATTTAATCAGAGTTTTGACTATGACCT
>JAUQVK010000025.1:0-125196 GCA_039794845.1 Thermostichus sp. DRC_bins_24 | reverse complement strand
GATGGAAAGTTTAATGAGTTTTTTGAGGGAAACTTTCACTTAGAGGGAGCACTTAAGAATCAACTCAAGACCGAAGCTGAGTTTAAACTTTACAGTATCGGCGGCCCTAAAATAGGCTTTGTTCCCTCTCTTACTCCTAATGTTAGCTCTTTAGCAAGGGGATTTGATATTAACCCTGAGCTTCCTCTATCCGCCGAAAGCTTTAGTCGTTCTGATAAGATTCCTTTTTTGGCGACAGCAGAGATTACACCTACCTTGAATGTTGATGGAAAACTTGCAGTAGAAATGACTGCATTCAGTGCAAAAGTGGATCCTTTCAAGCTAGATTTAGGTCGGTTTGAATTTCCTATCAAAGAAGAGACTTTGCTCAGCATACCATTACCTTTTAATCGCTCTGCCATAAGTGAGACAACTTTTTGGTTAGGCTGGAAGGATTCACAGATTGGATTTATCACAGAAAGTGAACTGGATCAGGTAGTTTGGTTGAATAGCTGCTTCTATGAAGAAGGTGAGGAAGGCCAGAGACAAATTTCCGCAGTCATCTTTAGCGCTACTGATGAAAATGGTGAGAATCCTCTGGCAGAGAGCCAACCTGTCAGTATTGCTATTACACCTCCTGAGATTCGTTGCCCGGATTTGGATCCCGCGATTGAGTCGATCGATTTCCCCCGTGAAATAGAAGATGGACAAGCCTATCCCCTGACGATTAAAGCTGGCTTGCGGAATCGATCGGGAGATATCATTTTTGGTGAACCCCTCGATGTTGAAGTTGTTGTTTTGAGCGAAAATGGAACAGTTGAGCAAAGTACCGGAACAACAAGTGCTGAAGGCGTTTTCACAACTACTGCTACCTTAAATCAAAACCTCGGCAGACTGGTGCTGGGAGTTATTGTCCGTCGCACTACAGAGTTTGACGGAGAGACTCTTGTGCTTGAAGACCGCAGAACAATCACCGCGGTGGATATCTGTGATATCGAACCCAACTGCGATTCTCCCCCAAGCGGAGGGATCCCGATCGGTATAGGAGGCTTTGGTAGTGGCGGTAATCGTCCCGGCAGTGGTGGGCCACCCGGTGGAGGTGGCGGGCCAACTCCGACTCCAAGTCCAACCCCAACCCCTTTGCCGGAGTGCGAAGATTGCAGTGACGGCTTTACCATCGGGGATCCCCATTTCAAAACGCTGGATGGTCTGTACTACGCTTTCCATGGACAAGGGGAGTTCTGGTTAATCAAGTCTGATGATGATGAGATTCAGGTGCAAACCCGGCAAATCCCCGTCAGGCCGGGAGCCAATGTTACCCTCAATGCTGCGGTGGCCATCAAGATGGGATCCCAGCGAGTGGGATTTTATGGCCCTCAGATCAGAGTAGATGGATCGCCGATTTCGATTAATACTGGAAGCCGATTTGTGTTTGACAATGGCGGAGTATTGTTACGAGAGTCTGGTTCTCGATATCGCTTGGTGTGGCCAACCGGGGAATTTATCCGAATCAACATTTTTAATGAGCCTTCGTTTGCTTCTCAGTCAGTAGATCTTGAGGTCTTTATCTCGTCGGCTCGGTTGGGTCGCGTGTCGGGTTTGTTGGGTAATTTTGACCGAAATCGTGCCAATGACATTGCCACAAGAGCTGGACAAGTCTTAGAGCCTCCAGTAGCTTTGGCAGACCTGTACAATCTCTTTGGAGAAAGCTGGCGGATTACCCAAAGCGAGTCCTTATTGGATTACGAGCCTGGACAGAGTACCAGCACCTTTACGGGCACCCCTACCGAGTTTGTAACCTCGGAAACCTTGGATCCAGCAGCTCGACAGGCGGCAGAAACCTTCTGTCTGGATCAGGGGATTACAGAGGCGGCTCTGCTAGAAGCCTGCATTGTGGATGTGGCCATTGGAGGGGAGGCTTTTGCGGAGGTGTTCACCCAGGTGAGCCCGCCTGTAGAATCACTGGAACTGGCAGATTCACCCACAGTTATCCTGACTGTGCCAGAACAAGTCTTTCTGGGGGATCCCGTCACACTGGGCTTATCTGCCACTATCCCTGGTGGGTTGCAATCCATTCGATTGGTGATCAATGGTCCCGGGGTAACTTTCAACCAAGCTTTACCTCAGTCCATAACAGGATGTGCGACGGGTGCTCGTACTTGTCAGTTTACTTATCCTTTCCCCTCCAACCTCTTGCCGGGAACCTATAGTTACAGCCTGACGTTGTCGGATCAATCCAACCAGAGTGTTACCGAAAACGGAACCCTAGAGGTGATCGCCCAAGATCAACCTCCTGCGTTGGATCCGGGTCTTGAGGCCGCTATTCGGGATGCAATTAACAAGCCTACGGGTCCTCTTTCCCCATCAGATCTGGAGGATTTAAGAGAGCTCAATGCTAAGAACCGCGGGATCCGAACTCTACAGGGTCTACCGGCCCTTCCCAATCTGGAATCTCTGGATATTTCCGACAACGCACTACAGAATCTAGATGGGTTGCCATCAGCCTTGCCTGAGCTGCGTACCCTTTCACTTGGCGGGAACCAACTCGATGATCTGAGAGGCTTGCCTGGTGATCTATCCAAGCTTGAATTTTTAGGGGTTGGGGGTGGCACGCTACGCAGTCTACAGGGTCTACCCGATGCTTTGCCGAACCTGAAGGTGCTTTCCATCAATGGAACTGGATTGACTTCTCTGGAGGGCTTGCCCAGTAGTTTGCCCGCCCTTGAGCTGCTGAGCCTTTGGCCGAATGAACTTCGTTCTTTGGAAGGTTTACCTACTGAGCTTTCTAGCGTACAAAACATCAACGTCAACTCTAATTTCCTAACAGATATTGAACCCGTTCTCAATCTGTACGGAAGTGGACTTGATCCTGGAGATATCTTAGATGTGAGCTTCAATTGTTTATCACAGAGTTATTTGGATAGCTTGCCGTCTATCCTGCCAGAAGTTGAGCTTCGTTTGATTCCCCAAAGACCGAGCTCCGAATGTTCATAATCTAAGGCTGTTTCTGGGAGTGTGCTTACGGCCGGGTTTTCTACGGCAATGATTCCCTTTGGCAGATGGGACAACCGGGGGAACGTCTA
The DNA here is from genome assembly GCA_039794845.1 of Thermostichus sp. DRC_bins_24. Taxonomy (GTDB): domain Bacteria; phylum Cyanobacteriota; class Cyanobacteriia; order Thermostichales; family Thermostichaceae; genus Thermostichus. The sequence continues at coordinate 122,134 of JAUQVK010000025.1, read as the reverse complement.
ATACCGGGTCATTTTGAGAACGGTGCCCCAGTTCTCAAGCTACTTGGGATGGGTGGCAGGAGGTTTTCTTAGCTTGGGTGCTAGTCTGGCAGGGATCCATTGGAACGGAGAGTGCCGTCCTGATGAGGCAACTTGGATGGGTTGGTCGGCAGGGCCTGTGGACGGTGGGCCTGTTGGTGGGGTTCGCTTCGGTGGGGTGGGCAGCGGCGACCCCACCTGCTCCCAACTGTGGGGATCGGGATCGGAGCCTGTTGTTGCAAGTGCTAGACCAGATGGGTCGCCCGGATATCCTGTTGGAAGAGGTGGCCCAGTTTGATCCGGGCCGCTGTCTGATCGGGCTGGTTTTGGATCGCCAAGGGTTAAGCGGATCCCTGCCAAGTCAGATGGGGCAATTCTGGCAGTTACGTGCCCTCTCCCTCAGCCACAACCAACTTTCGGGGCCAATTCCACCTGAGTTGGGGCAATTGAACCAGCTGCAACACCTGTTCTTGGACTACAACCAGTTTTCCGGGCCGATCCCGCCGGAGTTGGGTCAGCTGCAGAATTTACAAGGCCTTTTTTTGGATCACAACCGATTGTCTGGGTCGATCCCACCGGAACTGGGCCAGTTGCGCCAGTTGGAAAACCTGATCCTGCAAAACAACCAGCTCTCCGGCAGCATTCCCAGCCAGTTGAGCCAGATGATCCTCCTCAAAGGACTGTTTTTGGATAACAATCAACTCTCTGGCCCGATCCCCGCGGAACTGGGGCAACTGTACAACCTGGAGAATTTGTATCTCTCCGGCAACAACTTAAGTGGATCCCTGCCGCCAGAACTGGGAGGCCTGAAACGACTGCGGGATCTACGCCTAGACCGCAACCAACTGACCGGAGAACTGCCCGCTTTTTTGGCGGAACTTCCCCACCTAAGGCGACTGCGGGTGCAGGATAACCCCGGCCTCTGCGTGCCTACCACTTTGCTCAGCTGGTTCAGTGGCTTAGAAGAGCCCGTGCCGACTCCCACTTGTTCCTGGGAAATCTCCGGGGAATAGTCATGGCATACGGGAATCAACCCTGTGCCGATCCTATTCAGAGTAGGTGTAGGAGCCCAGCTCACAGAGGTCGAGTTCGTAGTCTTCCGCCTGTGAACCATCCGCGAAAATGCCGAGGATATCGTATTCACAGACAACTTCTCCGTCGGCAATGGTAACGGTAGCGCTCTCGCCCGTGCCAATGGGACCCGAGAGCAGGTTCTCCTCCCAACTATCCGACCCACTGGTGGTAATGTAGAACTCCACCAAATCGGCAGAGGTTTCGTTGTGCAGGGTAAACTGCAAATCCTGTGCCAACGCTGCGGAAGTCGCCAAGGTGAACGGAAAAACCAGCAGCAGAGAGACAGAGCGCGCTGTGCTCATGGGAGAGAAGCCCTTCTGGATACGACTGGATATGAACGGAGAATGAACAAGTCGATCGCTCAGGGATCCAGCCGCTTGCACAGATCAAGCACAGATCAAACGTTGTCTGTATTTGCTGTTGTTCGTAAGGGAGAGACACCCAAGTCTGTTGCCAATGCTACTTCTGGAGGGCACTGCTCGTCAAGGGTACCCCATGACCGGGTGGTGGAATTAGCCCTGCCTATGGGTCGGTTGAACCTGCAATACTGAGATCATGAGATTATTCCCTCTGTCCTGCCTACAGCACACTACGCAAACGGTCAATCATGCACATCCTGGAATTGTTGTTGAAGGGTAATCCGGCGGCCATCGTTGTCCATCAAAAGGAGGAGGAAGCGGCCCAGCAGGCTTACCGAAGTGTAGTCAACGCCCTCAAAGAGGGATCCCCCGAGAGCCTAGAACTGACTTGTGATCGCACCGGCAAAAAGGTATTCGTCCTCACCGCAGAATTATGTGGTGTGCAATTGACCCCCAAATCCAGCAGCGCCAGCCCGATGGGATCCCGCACTGGCTTTTTGGCCCAGGTAGAAAGCTGAGCATGATCTTTGCCCTAGGGATGCGTGATGTGGCGATTCGGGTGGAAGGACTCACCTTTGCTTGGCCGGAGCGTCCACCCGTTCTTCAGGAGTGCAGCTTCGTCATTCCGGCAGGGCAACTGTGGATGTTGTTGGGGCCCAACGGCAGCGGCAAATCCACCCTGTTGCAGCTTCTATCGGGATCCCTGACCTATCCCAAACCCCTGGCAGGCCATCTGGAGATCAACGGGAGGTTGGGCTATGTCTTCCAAAACCCGGATCATCAGCTGTTTATGCCCACAGTGGGTGCTGATGTCGCTTTCGGACTGGGGGCAGAACCCTTAACACTGGCGGAGATTCGACAGCGGGTGGAAACAGCCCTCAGCCAAGTGGGCTTGCTGCATATGATCCGTCGCCCGATTCATGGCCTCAGTGGTGGACAAAAACAACGGGTTGCCGTGGCCGGAGCTTTGGCCCGCCGCAGTCAGGTGTTGTTGTTGGATGAACCAACGGCTCTGTTGGATCCCGATAGCCAAGCGGATCTGGTGCAATGCATCCGACATCTGGTGGATCAAGAAGGGATCACCGCCCTCTGGGTAACCCATCGTTTGCCGGAATTGGAATGGGCGGATGGAGCAATCTTCTTGTCAGAAGGTCAGGTGCGCCAGCAGGGATCCGCGCAAATGGTTCGGCAGCAGATTGGGCAACTGTTTGGAGCTTAGGGATCCCAAAGAGATCCCAAAAGGGTAACCACAGCCACCCACTGCCATTGTTTAGAATAGAACTGTATCCAATTTGTGAGATCGGTTGGCGCAGGGTCATTATTCTGGACTCATTCTGTTGTTGATCCATGTGGGCCATCGTCAACCGAGTCCATCAGTGGGCCGAACCGAAGGCCCCCACCTATCTAGAGGAGCTTGAGTACATGGGACTGTCTGACGTCATTGCCAAAGAGCTGGAAAACGCTCGCAGCGTCTGTTCCGAGTACGGCGAAGGGGATCCCCACTGCCGTGCTGCCTGGGATGCGGTAGAGGAAGTCTTGGCGGCTCGCAGCCACCAACCCACCACCCTCAATAGCCTGGAACAGCACTGCGCTGAAAACCCGGATGCAGTTGAATGTCGTGTTTACGACAACTGAGCGGATCTCAGTGGGTCAGCCCCTGTAGGTGGAGTTCCCGACCCAAGTTGGGATCCCCTGAGGGTACTTTTGGGGTTGGTCGGCGATCTTGACTTTCACTAAGGTGATCTTTAGGAAACCTGCTGGAATGGCTCCAGCAGGTCTTGTTTTGCGTCCGGGCGGTCAGCCTATTCGGATCGGACTCCCTATCGCAGCCATCAAGTCTCTCCTTGGAGTACCTCCTGAGCAGCGGGAGCCTACTGCTAGATTGTTCAGCCTTGCAGATCTGGCTGAGGCACAACCTAGGATGCAACCAAGCTGTGGGCGGCCCGCTTGTAGGCTTCGTCCAGAGTCTCTGCCAGAGTGGGGTGGACATGAACCAAGGTGGCCAACTCCTTGACACCGGCCCGGCGGGCAATGGCTTGAGCAGCTTCGTGGATCAAATCTGCGGCATGGGCCCCGAAAATATGGGATCCCAGCAGTTGGCCGGTGGCTTTGTCGAAAATCAACTTCACCATGCCCTCGGTTTCCCCAGAGGCGATTGCCTTGGAGTTGCCCCCAAAATAGGTGCGTACCGTACCAACGCTGTAGCCCTCTTCCTTGGCTTGGGGTTCCGTTAGCCCGACAAAGCCCATTTCGGGGTGGGTAAAGACTGCCGCCGGAATGCTCAGGTAATCCATGTGGGTGGTGCGGCCACAAATGTTTTCTACCGCTACAATTCCCTGGGCGGCAGCCGCATGGGCCAACATCATTTTGCCGGTGACATCCCCGATGGCCCAAAGGTGGGGCAGATCGGTAGCCATGCGACTATCCACAGGAATGAAACCACGCTTGCCAATATCAATGCCCAACTCTGCCAAGCCCAGCTCCCGAGCTACCGGAACCCGCCCGGCAGCCACCAAACAGCCATCCACACTCAGGGTCTCGCCGGTGGACAGATGAATGGTTACCGGATCCCCGGGGATCACCTGCTTGGCCAGCACCCCGACCAAGGTTTGAATGTTGCGGGGCTTGATCAGCACCCGTTGTGCCAACCGAGCAATATCCGGGTCGAAGGCGGGCATCAGCTTATCCAACGCCTCGATCATGATCACTTCAGCACCCAAGGCGGTGTAGATATCGGCAAACTCTTGGCCGATGTAGCCGCTGCCGATGATCGCCAACTTGGCCGGGATCCGCTCCAGGCGCACCGCTTCATCGCTGGTAAACACCGTTTTGCCGTCGGTTTGAATGCCAGGGGGCACAAAAGGCTGGGATCCAGTGGCGATGATCACATCTTGAGCGGTGTAGGTTTGGGATCCGGTTTCCCCCTGGACTTCAACCATTTGGCCCGAGAGCAGCCTGCCCCGACCCCGCAGGATCGTCACCCCCAACTTTTCCAGAGAACGGGTCATGTCGGAGCGGATTTTCTCTACCACCCCTGCCGCATGGGCGGCGATCGCCCCCCGATCAAACTGAATGGAGTTTACTTGAATGCCCAACACAGCACTGTGTTGCAGCTCCCGCAAGCGCCCTGAGGCCGCCAACAGGGCCTTGGAGGGAATGCAGCCGCGATTGATACAGGTGCCGCCCATCTCCGCGGCTTCGACGATGGCGGTTTTCAGGCCGGATTCAACAGCACGAAGGGCAGCGCCGTGTCCGCCAACGCCAGCGCCAATAATGATTAGGTCGTAATGGTGACCCAGAGCCTGGGTCACATGGTGCTGCGCACCTTGGGTAGGAGGAACGAAGCTCATGGTGAAATCGGGTGGACGGGTGCTCTATTGTCTCATTCTCGCGCCCCTCGCACATCAGACGGAAGCAAGGATCTCCTGGGCAGCTCGGATCCCCGACAGGTAAGCGCCATGGGCCGTCGCAAAGTGTCGCCGTTCGGTGGCTTCACCCGCAAAGAAAACCCTGCCCTCTAGGCTTTCTGCCAGATCCTCTCGCATCTGAGGTGTGCTGCCAAAGGCATTGAAGGAATAGGAGCCACGGGCAAAGGGATCCCTGTGCCAACGGGTGATTTGGTAACCCACAGGATCCAAGACGTCTTCCCCGAAGAGCCGCGTTAAGGTTGCCATGGCACCGGCCACAATGTCTGGGTCTGTCCAGGCTTCGATGGCACGCCCCTGATCAGCGGCATTAAAGCCCAACAGAATCGGCAGACCCAAGGAAGGCACCAGACTCACCCATCCCGTCCACTCGCCCGGATTTGCCGGAATTTGCTCGATCCAATCCACGGTTTCTGGCCAAAATACCTCTGGGAACCGCAGGTAGCACTTGTTCAGAACTCCCATGCCAAGAGCCTGAATAGCTTGTTGTTTGGCTGGAGGTAAGTTGGGGGTGAATTTCACCTGCCCTGCCTTGAGAACCCCCAGAGGTAGGGTAACCACAAGTTTATCGGCTCTGTAAGATGCCCGAGTGGTAGACACCACCACTTCAGAACCCGACCAATCAATGGCTTCGACCACCTGACCCAATTCGATCGGCAAACCTGTGGCCAGATGCTCTACCAGCACACGATATCCCTCTACCAATAGGGCATCCTCTCCAGAGTAGGCATCGGCATCGTCGTACCAGTGGGTGGATAGCTCTGCTGTGCTGCCGGCATATTGATGTTCGATGGTTGTGCTCAGAATAAAGTTCAGCCACTGCCGCTCCTCTGGGGATAACGAGGGCCAATTCAGGGCTGTTTCCACAGTGGTTTGAATGGGCTGATCTCTTTCTTGGTTTTGGCCAGCTCGTAGGGCCGCTTCTACTCGCGCTGTCCACTGCTCCAGCTTGGTTTCTTCTGCCGCTTCCAACTCCTCTCCCGATGGGCCGTAGACAACGGCATTCTCGTAGCTGGTGTTGACGAGTTCGGCCTCGATGGAGTTGGCCAAGTCGGTGAGGGGGTTGCCTTCCTCGCCGTGGATCCAAGAAGCTCCCATATCGACGGGTGCATCCGCCCAGGCTTGGCTTGTCCAGGTGCGACCGCCAATGCGTTCTCTGGCTTCTAAAATCTGTACAGAATAGCCCTGTTGAAATAAGGTTTTTGCGGCGGCCAGACCTGCTAAACCCGCCCCAATGACGAGAACGGTAGGCTTGGACGAAGCATGGCCTTTGAGACTGCCGAGATGGGATCCAATCCCAAGCGCAGTGCTGGCCAGTACCATTTGACTTAGCTGGATGAGGTGACGCCGCTTCATGACTTAGCTCCCGCTCAACTTGAGCTCGATATGCTCTACGCGTTCCCAGCATTTCTAACACTCGCAGCTTTTTTCGGAATTCGGATCCCCGATTGTCGAGGCGGCGGGATGTACGGGCATCTGGCTCTACCCACGGAGGCCCCCATTCGCCGAGCACCATACCCCTTAGGATGGACTAAGTTGGTACCGCTGACCCGACGCGATGGAGGATCTTCAGCATGAACCCGAACGAGACCCCGGATCCCAGCCTCTCCGGAGAAGAAGCCAAAGAGCTGCCCCCGGCCCCGACAGAGTATGACGTGGAGGAGTTCAAGATCAGCGGAGATGACCTGTTGGCCAAAATTCGGGAGCTCATCGAAGAGGCCAATGTTCGTCGCATTCTGATAAAAAACGCCGAGGGCCATACGCTTATTGAAATTCCCCTCGGAGTAGGGGTGGCCGCAGGGGTGTTGGGTGCAACCCTGTTTCCGGTGTTGGCGGCTGTCGGCGCAATTGGGGCGTTGGTGGCCAAGCTGACAATTGTGGTAGAGCGCACCATTCGGGATGATTCCTAGCCCTCTAGGATTTTTTTGTGCATTTTGAAGACACCCAAGGATTGAGCGATTGCGGCGCTTCTGGGCAGCCCTGACCTTTTACACCGCCCTACCCTTGGGGTGGGTGGGAGAGTTGCAGTTTCAGGGCATTGCCGCCTGGTTGCCGGGGGTAGGCCTGCTCATGGGTGGGATCCTCTCTCTGGGTGGGATCCTCATGGGGGGCTTTCCGAATTTGGTGCGGGCGGCTTTGCTCTTGACCCTGTGGGTGGTTTTAACGGGTGGGTTGCACTTGGATGGGGTGGCGGATACTGCCGATGGGTTGGCCATCAATGTCCACAACGGGGATCCAGAACAATCGGCCAAGAATGGGCCAGGCTTGCCGGGATCCCGTCGCCTGCAGGTGATGAGCGATAGCCACACAGGAGCCTACGGGGTGCTGGCCTTGGTGCTGCTGTTGCTGCTGAAATTTGCCGCCCTGAGCAGCGTTCAAGCTTGGCCGCTACTGCTGCTGGTGCCCGCCTGGGGGCGTTGGGGGCAGTTGCTGGCTATTGCCTTCTATCCCTACTTGCGAGAGCAGGGATCCGGTCGCTTTCTCAAAGAGTCCACCGCTTTTCCGGGATCCCTTTGGCCGGGCACGGCTCTGTTGCTGGGTGTGAGTTTGGGGGTGGGGTGGGCCGGGCTCCTCGCTTGGCGGCCTCTGCTGATCTGGACGCTGGGATCCGCTTTCGGGGCATTTGGGGTTGGCTATTGGATCCACCGTCAGTTGGGAGGGCATACGGGCGATACCTACGGAGCCACGGTGGAATGGTCGGAAGCGATAGCATTGCTGTGGGGATCCCTGATTTGGTCGTCATGAACCTCCTGACTGCCCTGCAAACATCCTTTCAGATCACGCTGGCTCCTCTTTCCATCGAGCACGTGCAGGAGAAGGCCGCTCATTCTGGCAATGGGGCTGTGGTGCTCATGAGTGGCACCGTACGAGACAACACCGCCGGTCGCCCCGTCGATTACCTGGAGTATCAAGCCTACGAGCCGATGGCCCTGAAGGTTTTTGCCGATATTGCCCGACAGATTCAGGAGCGCTGGCCAGAAGTCAACAGTGTGATCATCCACCACCGTATTGGCAAGTTGCGCATTGGTGAGATCAGCGTTTTGGTAGCCGTGGGCATGCCCCATCGAGCCGAGGCTTTTGCCGCCTGTCAATTTGCCATTGATACCCTCAAACACAATGCCCCCATTTGGAAAAAAGAGCACTGGCGAGATGGTTCTAGTGAGTGGGTGAGCATCGGTGCTTGCGAACAGTCTTTGGAAGGTTGCCAGCTGGATTAAAGCGATTCTGAGTGAAGATCATACAGAATCTGACAGAGTGATCCCTAAGACACTTCATTTGTTAGATGCAATTTGTTAAGACTTAGGCCTTTCGTGAGAGTTTTACGGGCTCTGCAAATCAAATCTTGGCCAATTCAACTAACCAGCATTTGGCTGGGCTAACTCAGAAAGCACAGCAGCTTTCCGGTCAAGGCACGACTAGGATTCATGCCAGCGTTCACAATCAAAGTCAAGTTCTTCTGAGTGCCCACTTCAATCCTCCAGATACAGCATTCAATGGGTCAGGATTCATTACAGGTAGGGTCTTTTGGCCCAAATCACAAGGCTATCCTTCTGGGCAAAGTTGTCGCTTCCTTTCGATCACAGCTTCTGCTCAACATGTTGCTTCTCAATCAGGGGATCTTTGGAGAAGAGAGTGCAGTATAGGACGTTTGGAGCCTCAGCCCGTTTTTGCAGAGACGGCGACTCACTATGAGTGCCGCTACACTCTGGTTGGCTTGCCTGCAGGAATTCTTTTGAATATGACTGTTGAATATGACTGTCACTGCAGATGTCAATCCAACTGTCTGGGTAGGGGGGCCGTCTACGGTGGAGTTGGGTACCCGTCTGAATGGTCAGGATTGATTACCCTGGGCGCAGCCAACCCAGCACAGAGGAGTAGATTGCATTCTACGCAGATTGCTTCACAGGTGTTGAGAGAGCCTGTTGTTCGATACATTCAAACTCCCAACCCTGCTGTTTTACAACCACTGCCGGCCAATAGCATTTTGCAACAATCGCCCAATAGACTGGTAAGGGCTCCTTTATCCCAGACTGCAGGATCTATCCTTGAAAGGCCTCCTGCAGTTGCTGAAACTCTCCTCAGACGACTTTCAGTATCGGATATCGACTTTGAATTGAATTGGTCCACCTCTCCGCCACCGATTGTACGGTAGCTAGCAATGGGTCACAAAAGTTTATCCGACTAACGATAACCTCACAGGGTCTCAGTCTTGGGATCTTGCTTCTTTCTCATCACTTTCTCATCGATTTAGGTTAGGAGTGGAACACACTGGAGGCGGTCAATTCACCCGAACCTGTTGAGCCAAGCCCAATTGCTGACGGGCTGTTTGGCAATCCTGCTGAATTTGTTCGATCAAATCCGCCACACTGGGGAATTGCCGCTCGGTGCGGATAAAGCCCTCCAACACCACCTGTAACTCTTGCCCGTACAAGTCTCCTGCCCAATCCAGCAGATGTACCTCGACGGTGTGTTGTAACCCTGCAAAGGTGGGGCGATTGCCAATGTTCATGACTCCAGGCAAGGCTCCAGCAGCCGCAGGCAAATACACCCAAACACTGTAGACCCCATCACGGGGCAAAAACTTCTCGGGGGGTAGGTTCAGGTTGGCCGTAGGAAAGCCCAGTTGTCGGCCCCGCCGATCCCCTTGTACCACCTCACCAATCAGCCGATAGGGGCGGCCCAAAAGATCCGTTGCCGTGGATACCTCTCCGGTGGCGAGGGCGGCTCGAATGCGAGAGCTGCTCACCCGTTCCCCGTGAAATTGCGTTTCTGGAATCACCTCCACCGGCACACAGCGTTGGGATCCCCAGGCTTGCAGGGTTTGGGCACTGCCGGAGCGGCGATGGGCAAAGCAAAAATCCCACCCTACGCTGAGATGGCGAGTGCGTAGGCCCTCTTCCAGAATGGCTTGAATAAACTCCTGCGGGGGCTGGCGGGCAAAGGCGGGGGTGAAGGGGAGCAACACCACCTGTTCAAAGCCCATTTGCGCCAGCAGAGCCAGTTTCTCGGCAGGTGGCGTGAGCAACAGCTGGGGTCTCCCCGTCAACACTTCCTGAGGATGGGGATGAAAGGTGAGAACCGTGCGTACCCCCTGAAGGGAATCTTGAATCGGCTGCAGCACCCTCTGATGGCCAAGATGCAACCCATCAAAGTTTCCGATGGCGACAGCGGTGGGTCGCAAAGTTTGAGCCAGATCAGAAGTGATATGCACTGTTTGGGATCCCAAGAAAAAACACCAAAACAACCATCAGGCCATCAGCACCCAACATCCTCTACCAAAAGGGCCAAAGCAAGGCAACAAACCCGCTGAACCCCACTACACCCCACAAGCTGCGCCGCAGACGCTGCAAGACAGGGTCAATCTGATAGCTGACGATCAACCGATGCTGAGCCACTTCCTCTTCGGATTTGGCATACATCGCCCCGTCGTACCAGCCACTTTCTTCATACGGGATCCGCGTCTGTACCAAGCGCCGCCGAACATAGGCCCACCCCAGGTACAGATGGACTAACATCAGGCTGAGCAAGGCATTGGCCCCCAGCAGAGACCCCGAGACAAGGTGGCCCCAGTCCCCAGCAAAGCTGCCCCAAACCAACGGCGAGATCGCCAGCAGCACAGCCCCCCAAACGCTCAAGATCCGCTTCAGATAAGGGATCCACTCCAAAACGGGCCAGCAAAAGGGAAAGGCCTGCCGCAGCTCTTCGTACTGCTGTAGCGGCTGCTGCTCCGCAGGAATGGGATGGGAGGGAGCCACCGTACATCCTTAACGTATCTACACAAAATAATACCGGTCGGGCCAGTTTCTCGCCAACTCCAAACCGGGGCATCTCCGCAGTCGAGGGAGCCCTTCAACAGGTGCAACGGAGGGTGGTCGGGGTATCGTATTAGGGTGTGGTCGTGCCCACGAGACATCTCGATCATGAGCCAATCTGCCACCACTGCCCTACCCTATGTGCTCCTAAAAGAGCCGGATGGCAGCCAGAGGAAACACATTCTCACCGGAGCCACCGCTTGGACCTTGGGCCGCGATGAAGACAACGCTATTGTCCTGACGGATCCCAGCGTCTCCCGCCAACATGCCCTGCTGCAATACCTAGACGACAACAGCATCTATCTCATCGATCTGGGCAGCCGGAACGGATCGTTTGTCAACAATCGCCGTGTCAGCATTCCCACCCTCCTCCAAGATGGGGATCAGCTTACCCTAGGGCAATCGGAGATCGCGTTTCCCGGCGGATCCCTGTTCAGCCCACAAGCCAGTCTGGCAGCAGCCAAACCCTCGGATACCTTGGTCTTGCAAACCCGCTGGCTGATCTCGGTGGCGGTGGTGGATGTGCGGGGTTACGGTCAACTGACCCAACAGCTAGACGAGCGCCTGCTTTCACAAGTGATGGGGGATTGGTTCCGGCGCGGCGGCGATATCATCCAGCAGCATGGGGGCACCGTCGACAAATACATTGGCGATGCGATTATGGCGGTCTGGTTTCATGCCCCCCAGGCCAATACCGCTCCCTTCGGAACCGAACCGGAGATCAACCCCGATGTGAAGTCGGTTTTGCGGGCCATGGGGAAGCTGTTTCAGATGACCGAGCAACTGAACCGCGAGTTTCCACTGCCTTCTCCGATTCGTCTCGGGGCGGGAGTCAATACCGGATCGGCAATTGTTCGTCAGGTGGGCAACAATACCCGTCAGGAATATACCGCCCTGGGAGATACGGTGAATTTGGCCTTTCGCATCGAGAGTTCCACCCGCGCCCTCAACGCCGATTTGGCCATCAGCCAAGATAGCTATGCCTGCTTGGTCAAGCAACTGGGGCAGTCAGCTCCATGTTTTTCACAACAGGCGGTGGAGCTGAAGGGATATGCCGAACATCATCAGGTGTACCACTGCGATATTGCCGCTTTGCAGGCCTTTCTCAGTGCTCAGGGATAGGATTTTGGGGGATCCCTTATCCTCGACCTTGCTAACCCACATGGGGAGATCCTGCTGTTCTTCTGGAACCTTCCAAAGACCCTTCCGCCGTTAGGATGGCAGGGCCCATTTTGACTGCTCAAGAGCTTGGCCCATGACTGTGGTGAATCGCCCCGAGGTGGTGGCGGAGTTGACGGAACTCTATCATCAGTACGAAGTTGCCCTGACCAACAACGATGTGCCTACCATGACCCGCCTGTTTTGGGATGGGCCACAGGTGGTGCGCTTCGGGGTTGGGGAAAACCTCTACGGGGCAGAAGAAATTGAGGCGTTTCGCAAACAGCGCCCGGCCACGAATTTGGCTCGTGAGATGCTGCGTTTGGAGGTGGTCACCTTTGGGGAGGACTGTGGCTCGGTCACCCTAGAATTTCGCCGTCCGGTGAACGGGATCCCGCGCTTAGGTCGCCAAAGTCAGATGTGGTATAGGTTCCCCGATGTTGGCTGGAAGATCGTCTCTGCCCATGTTTCTTTCTTGCCGGAGGGGGCCTGATCAGGGAGAAATGCTGGGGGAGGGGTGCGGATCCAACTCGCCCACATAAGTATTCAACCCAATGGCCGTGGCGACCAAGGCTCCATCGACTTCCACCCTTCGGTACTGAGATATGGCCTCTGCCAAAGGCACATCCACCACCCGCCGATTTTGCCAAGCCACCATACGGTCGAATTTCCCCTGGGCGATCAAGTCCACGGCTGCCACCCCAAAGGCGGCCCCCAACAGGCGATCCAAAGGCGAAGGGGTGCCCCCCCGCTGCAAATGGCCCAAAATCATGACACGGGTTTCGATGCCGGTGCGCAGGGCAATTTCATTGCCGATGTACTGGCCGATGCCGCCGTAGAGAGACTGGCCCAGGCTGTTGGTGTAGGTCACCCGTTCTCCCGATTCAGTGCGAACGGCCTCTGCGACTACCACAATGCTGAAGTTATTGCCCCGTTCTTTGCGGTCGCGGATTTTCTTGCAGACATTCTCCAGGGTGTAGGGAATTTCCGGGATCAAAATCACATGGGCCCCGCCGGCAATTCCGGCACTGATGGCAATGTGGCCCGCATCTCGCCCCATCACCTCCATGACCATGACCCGGCTATGACTAATGGCGGTATAGGTGAGTTGATCCAGAGCCTCCACAGCCACACTTAGGGCGGTGTTGAACCCCACCGAATACTCGGTAGCGCCCACATCGTTGTCGATGGTTTTGGGTACCCCGACAAAGTTCCAATCTCCCTGCAAAGCCAATTGCCGTAGAATCGCCAAGCTGCCATCTCCCCCCACCCCGATCAAGGCATCCAACCCGAGCCGGTGGTAGCCCGTGATCACCTCTGCGGAGCGATCGGCCAAACTGCCATCGGGCATGGGGTAGGCAAAAGGGTTGCCTTTGTTCACGGTGCCCAGAATGGTGCCGCCGTAGCGCAAAATGCCCGAAACCCGTTTCACATCCAGCAGCTCGGCTTCCACGGGTCGAGCCATTAGCCCTGCTGTTGCATCTTTGATGCCGTAAACCTCCATGTCGTAATCGCGGGCCCGCCGTACCACTGCTCGGGTCACGGCATTGAGGCCACCACAGTCGCCACCGCTGGTGAGGATCCCGATTCGTTTCCGCTTGGGCATGGGGTCTAGCCGGGGAAAGTGAACACCCTGAACACCTGATGAGTGTCCAACCGACTGCGCCAAAATGGGGGATTTTTAAGATGATCTACAAGATCAGCACAACCCCCACTGCATTCCAAGCGGGGGGGCCTTTGATTATCGACACCAAAACTCCGAGATTATCCGCCAAGAATTCTTCACGAAGGTAATTAAGAAATATTGCTGCGCCAGCGTGGAACCGGGGAAACATTCCACATTCCTCAGGGTAAAGCTTTCGGAAAATCTCTGATGGGCAACAATCTTCTCGAAAACGGAAATCATTTGTTAAGCAAGCTTGATCAAAACAAATTCGATCCGATAGAGATGACATATCAGGCTCTGATTCGGGAGAACCCACCATGACCCAAGCGATTTCCCAGTATGCTCTGCAGGGGGCTTCGGAATTGCTCAGCCGCTACCAGCGGGGGGAGCGCACGTTTCCCCAATCCCGTTTGGAGTACGCCTTTTTGCGGGGGGCCGATCTGCGACGGGCCAATCTTCAGGGATCCGATTTGCATGGGGCCAACCTGCGCTATGCCAACCTGCGGGGCAGCAATCTTGCCAATGCCGACCTGCGCTGTGCCGATCTGCGCTATGCCGACCTTGAGGGGGCTTGTTTGGAAGGGGCCAATTTGAGTGGATCCCATTACAACCACAACACCTGCTTTTCGCTGGGGTTTGATCCGGTGGCGGCAGGGATGCAACTGTTTGAATGATGCTTGAATAAAGGGTGAAAGGGATCCCTTGTCGGTCACCTCAGGGGGAAACACTCCCGCAAATCTTGAATCACCGGATCGGGCACCAGATGATCGATCGGGCCCCCCAGTTTGGCGACTTCTTTCACCAAGCTGCTGCTGACAAAGCTGTGTTCGCTGGCGGTGGCCAGAAACAGGGTTTCCAGTTCGGGGGCCAACAGCTTGTTGGTGTGGGCCATTTGCAGTTCCCCATCAAAGTCTGACAAGACTCGCAAGCCGCGCACGATCACTCTTGCCCCCCGTTGACGGGCATAGGTCACCGTAAGGCCGGCAAAAGTATCGACTTCAACATTCTTAAGATGGGCAGTGGACAGACTAATTTGGGTCTGTCGCTGCTCTGGGGTGAATAGGGGGGTTTTGTTGGGGTTTTTCAAAACCGCGACGATCACCCGAGAAAAGAGAGGGCTGGCGCGCTCGATAATGTCGAGATGCCCAAGAGTGATCGGATCGAAGCTGCCGGGATAGAGGGCAATCATAACCAATGGAGGGTGCCGATATTCCTCACCCTACCTGGTCTAGGGCCCAAGCCAAATAGGTTTGGCTCACTTGCGTGGCCGATAAAGCCAGGATCTCAGGTTCATCGTAGGGGTGAAGTGTTCGCAGCCGGTGTTCAAGTCTTGGGTAGACGGTTGCCGGCAGTTTGAACAGAATCAGAAACTCAGAATCCGTTTGCAGGGATCCCTGCCAGTGATAGTAGGAGGTGATCTTGGGTAACACCTGGGCACAAGCCACATACCGTTCGGCCACAAGGGTATGGGCCAAACGATGGGCCTCGGCTTCGGATCCCACCGTGGTCATGACAACCGCGAGGGTATCTTGTTCGGTCTTGTCGTCCATACATTGATCCTGTCTGATCCGGCTAGGGAGAGTTGGTCAACACCTTTGTCGCCGCACTTCCCACAGGGCTCGCGACTGCCAGTAAAGATAAGCCAAAAGGTAGAGAGTGCTTGGGTATCAGATAGGCTTCCGCCGCAAAAATGCGAGTCAACAGCTGATTCACCCAAAGGGATAGCATCTTAAGGTCTCGACTTTCCTGAAGGCGAAAGATTTTCTGCGTTAAGCGGATCCCTGCGATCAAGGGAAAAAGGAAGCTGTTGAAATAACAAAGAGTATAAACCTTTAACCCAGAAGCCTCGAGCACAGTCAAAAGTTGAGCACGAGTGTAACGACGTTTGTGATGGTTAAGCTCATCATGAGAACTCCATAACCAGGGGTAAGCCGGAACAGTTACAACCAAATATCCCGTTGATTTCAACCTTAACGAAAGAGCTTGTAGAGATTCTTTATCCTGTTCCAAATGTTCTAGCACATCCAGCAGGACTATCAGATCAAATTGTCGACCCTCAAAAGGGATTCGAGCCGGCAATTCACCACTTTCAATGATTCCGATGTCACGAGCTTGGGCGAGAGAACGGGCTAGTTCACTTTTTTCCATTCCCCAGACCTTGCCAAATTGAGACAACATCTTTAGGTTACCACCGCTGCCACAGCCAGCTTCCAAAATGTGTGGAGAAGAAGGTAAAGGTAGAGTCTCAATTACTCGACTGAGAATGTAACGGCGGGCAACGAACCACCAATGTTCCTCTTCTAAGTTGGCCATTTGCTCATAGGCTTTGGGATCCATAACCCAATTTTCCTTCTTCTTTAAGGAGACAGTCTGGCCCTCCCCCAACGGTTTTTCCGGTACCAAGCCGCCACATGGGGGCACCACGCTTCAAAATGCGGCCAGATCAACTCACAAAGATGTTGAATTTCTCGCTGGGCATCCTCTTTGGCGCGTAAGTCCAAAAAATGCATAAGACTACGGCAATTAAAAGAAACTACAAAATGTTGGCGGATCCCATATCCAAGGATGTTGCGGGCATCTTCGTAGGGCAAGCCACACTCTTCCACCAAGCGGTAGTAGGCAATAGCCTGATTTCGGTATTGCTCCAAAATAATATCCAGTGCTTCTGGTGCAATCGGCTTGATACCTTGACGGGTTTTGGCTGTACCTTCCTTAACCGTTTCCGGCAGATAAAACAGAGTTTCTAACTTGGCTTCCAGTTGCACCCTTGTCAAAGAAGCATGGGGGTCTTCGGATCCCTCGATGAGGGATTTTCCCAGCGCAGAGATTTGCTGACCCGTATAGCGAAAAGAATTATGCACTACAACGCCGTTGGCCACAAAATTATGCCAGGGGCCTTCAACCTCTAAATCGTAGGTTGTCTGTACTCCCAAGTAGTCAACCGCCACCACTTTAACGGGTTTGGCCTTCAACTTCCGTCCGGGGGACTTAGGCTTGGCGGCACACAATTTAGGCTCCAGAATCGGCTGAAAGGCTTTGGCAAATTCGGCCTCTAGGTGATTGTGATGCAGGTGTGCGTGGCAAGGCCGGCAGAGAGAAACCAGGTTCTCGAACTCATAAGCCAAGGACCGGTCAGCATAGACAGGCACCAGATGGTGAGCGTGGAGATTGCCACCCGACTCACCGCAGCATTGGCAAATATAGTTGAACTTGGCGTGTACTTGGGGGGCAATCTGGCGTGTCCAGGCACCGATCACCTCGCGCTCTGTGGCGGTGCCGCCTTTCCAAAAAATAGAATCAGCTCCTCGTTTTGTAAAGGCTTTGGCATTAACTCGTCGCCGCTCTAGACTTTCCGGCGAAAGGGCAAGCTTGTAGCCCTTGACACCTTTGTTCCAGGGAGAATCGCCACCTGGCGAGCGCTTGTTGAGGGTGAGTCCGTGGGCATAGGCCCACTTTTTTACTGCCTCAATGGAGCAACCTGCCAATGCAGCCATTTCATCGACGTGCCGTCCTTGGGCAAGTTGATCCTGAAGCCAAGCCTTATTGCGGTAGAGGCCGTTACCCACCATTGTCTTGCGACCGCGCCGCCGTCCTGAGGGGAGCCGGAGCTGAAAGTGCTTTGCCCAATGGCGAATGACTTCGGCAGAAGAACCGCACCGCGCTGCAATTTGGCGGGCGGTTAGCCCCTGATCGATCTGGGCTTTGAGCCAGTTTCTTTGACTGTAGAGAGCATCCGGCCTTACGACTCCGTTAGTCATCAGCTCACAGTCTTTTGTCAGGGCGAGCACCTGATGATTGGCGTCAACCATGAGGCCAACGGCATCCCCCATACGTTGCCAGCCTTGGCTGGTATAAAGGCGGTGATTGGTGGTGCAGTCCAAGGTTTTGCCATCTGATAGTGTCAGTCGATAAACGGGCTGATCGCCGCTACACACAACCTCGCGGATATGGCCGATTTCAAAGTTGCCCGTGTTTTCGTTGAGCACCCGCAGACGCATTTTTTTCAGGCGCGTTTTGCAATCTCGACGGTAGGTTCCCGGTGGTTCGCCCTTACGTCCTTGTTGTTTACGCTCACGCACAGCCTTCTCACCGTTTACCCAGAGATCATAGAGGTCTGCAATTTTGATCTTCCTAAGTTCTCCAGAACCGCGGACAAACGTGACCTCCGTGCTGCCTGCGAGGCATTGCACATCGAAGCTGATCCCCACCCGATGGGTGCGGGCTTGTTGCATTACTGCATGGGGGAAATAGCCAACCCCAAAAGTGATCTGAGGATGCTCAAGAGGGCCATAATGCCCGCGATTCCCCTCAAGCAAATGCCTGACAACTGCCTCTCCATACTGTTCCGGGATCCGCCCCTCGGGGGTGACAAATCCAGGGCTGTAATCCTGGTGCATGGCCTGGTAGATCACCCGTTCGGGATCCGGGGTTTGGTTGAGCACCACCACCTGAAACAAGGAGTCCATCCGCTTCCTCACCTCGAGTCACTTTCCCCGTTTGCTCAACATGGGCCACCCCTGAGCACTCGGGGGATCCCAGAACTCACTATAGAAGAGGAAAGGTTATGGAGGAGTGAGAGGCAGAAGCCCGCTTACAGGAGTTTGCGAGCACGAGTTTCCTCCGCAAGCACCAGATCCAACCCCGGCCTACTGCGCAGTAACCCCGCCACATAGAGGGTGTACACCTTACCCGCCTCCAAGTGTAGGTCAAAGCGTTGCAAGGGGATGCTGCTGGAAACGGACTGCACACCCGCCGTTGTAGAAGGAGCGACCGCCACCTGAATTTGGGTGAAGCCAGGGCGCATGGTCTGAAAGGTGGACACTTGCCCAAACGCCAACTGAGGCAACAGCACCTGCTCTTGCTCTCCTTTCCATTGCAAGGCTGGTGCGTCGGGAGCCGCGTGGACGAACCGAACCAAGGCCTGATCAAACAGCGGATTGATGTTGTCCTCTAGCACCAGAGCTGTCATGCGATTCGGCTCATCGGTGGCAACCACTGAAAATACCCCCCCACCCCTGAGGCTAGCCACGGTTCTGGCCGCAATATCCGAAGGCAGGGGGCGGTTAGGGTCAATTTTTTCAGGGGTCGAAGACAAGACGATATCGTATTCGCCTGCCGGCATCCGCACGTACTCGCTCACAGAGCCATAGGCCACGTACTGAGCAACCTTAACCCCACCCACCTCTAGGTCAATCCAAGGGGTGTTGGGGGCTACATGTACCAACCGCACCTGAACTTCAGAGACCCCCGCCGATGCTGAGGGCATGGGAATGGCGCAGCCAGACAAAAACCCAGGCATCAGGGCCCCGCCTGCTACCCAGAGAACTGCGCCCACCCATTTGCGCGCAACCTTCATACTTCACTCCTACTCCTCACACAGAAATCAGTCCACTAGGGAACCCGCCATTGCGCTACTTGGGGGCATTTTCACGTCAAGAAAAGCTCCAGCTCGCGCATTGGAACCTGCTCTTGTCTTACTCTACTTCTGCGCTAAATGCCACCGAGATCGTCAGCGGTCACAGGGGAGAGCTCCCCCTTAAACCACAGGGATCTCATCGGAGTTAGGATCGGGGGCTTCTGAGGGAGGGAGAGAGCGACTGAACAGCCGAAAATAGATGCTTACCGCCAGCTCTTTCAGGGGGAAAAACAGATAGGTTAAGGGGTTAATGGTGACGATGATGTTACGGCAGTCCCGTTTGGCTTGGGCCAAGATTTGAGCGGCGACCCAATCTCCAGACAGGACTCCAATCGGGTTGAGGTTGCTCTTGAAGGGCCCCAGGATCAGCTTGCGCACCACACAGGGTGCATCCAGCCGACGCAGTGTAACCAAGTCGCCCAGAGCGCGTTTGGACAGCTCGTAGAGGGGGCTGAAGGCGGGGCTGACTTCTGCTTCTGAGGTGTTGACCCAAACCTCCTTGGTGGCTACATCTGGGTTGCTGCGCACCGTTTGGAAAAACAGCTCCATCAGCCGCCAGCTGGAGAAGGTGTTGACAGCATAGGATTGCTGAACGGCCCTGGCATCCCGGGCCGCATGGACATTGAGGCCATGGTTAAGAACGAGAATATCGATGCGCTCAAACAGATCCTTCAGGGATCCTTCCCGCCCCAGCTGCCAATGAATCGTTTCTACGGCTTGCGGTTGTCCGTTAATCTCAGTCGCGTTAGCGGAGCAGAGCTCAATCTGGACAGGATCCGGCTGAGAGCTGAGGGCAATCACCTTGGCCCCTTGCCGATGGAAATGTTTTAGCAATGCCCGGCCAAGGGTGCCAGAGGCCCCCGTGACCGCGACGCGTTTGCCCTTCAGTGAAAGACTGGTACCCATAATCCGATCCACGAACGTCAACGTGCCGCAAAAGTAGGCGTTGGTATCGTCAAAGTGATGTCGCCAGTGATAGGTGCGGTTGACATGCCATTGGCTGGGGGGCGCTTGAAACGGCCCCGGTCGGTGGGTGATATCGGTTTCTAGAGCCAGTCCCCACCCTCGCAACACCCCTGCAGCCAAAAAGCCGGCGGAATAGACAACGCCCACCGTTGCCGCCAAGCCATTGAGAAGAGATCCCCACCCCAACACAATCACCCAGGGGATCCCAGCTATCATCATTGTCACGGCTTCCGGAACATCGTGGTGCCACTGGGCCTCTCGGTACAAACCGGCATCTACCACACTCAGATCGCGGCGAAATAGGCGGTGGTGTAGGTTGTGCTTGGGCATTAGCCAGGGCCAAGCATGAGCCAGCCAATGGCGCAGATCCCGTACGATCTCCGCCCAAAGGACGGAGGCCAGGGCGATCCCTCCACCCCATGCCCACTGGTTAATGCCGCCGACGTCCATACTGCTTTATGCTGCTGCTGCGATGATCCAAGATGATCCAATGCTGCTTAAAACCTCAAAGGTCATCTCAAGTTGAGACTTTTTGAGACTTTCCCAGGATGTAAGCGCCACTTGCACTATTATTCCATCTTCCGGGGTTTCCTGCTTTCTAGCCTAGCCAAGCCGTTCTGCCTTCAATGCGGTCTCACCCTCAACTGCATTGACTGTGAATTGACTGTGAAAGCGGCCTTCATCCCTCGGTCAAGATCTGCCGCAACAAGGGATCCGCCCCAAAACGCACCACATCCGTACAGGGCAGCCCCGTCTCTGCCTCCACTTGGGCGAGGTGTTCACGGGCCGCAGACTCCTCCCAACCGAAGGTATTGAGGGCAATGCCCGCAACCGGCACAGGGGCAAAGGCTCCGGCGGCAGTGGCAACGCGGGTATAGAGGTCGATCACCTGGGGCAACGGCGGGATCGGCACGTAGTCCATGCCCTTAATGTGGGTTTGTCCCGCCCGATGCACCAAAATCAAATGGGTGGGTTGGGAGCCGCGAATCAGGGGAAGTGTCGCCGTCGAAGAAGGGTTGAGCAGGGATCCCTGGCCTTCAATGTGCAATATGTCGTGATCAGGACCATAGCGCATCACCAGTTGCTCCACCGCTCCGCTGGCGTAGTCCACCCGCACCGCATCCAACGGGATCCCATCGCCGCTGAGCATGATCCCGGTTTGTCCGGTGGCCAGAAACCGAGAGCGCAAACCCTGTCGCAGGCTGGCCTGGTGCAGTTCCAGGCTGGTGGACATTTTCCCCACGCTCATATCGGTGCCCACCGTCAGCACCCGCTTGCAGGCGAGCGTCCGCGCCATTGCCCGACCGACCGACAGGCCCGGTGGCTCCTGACGAATATCCCAAATCCAGGCTCCCGGACGGAGACACGCCTTGAATTGCTGATCCTGTGCCATCGGAGTGTGCAACCCATTCACCAAAGACAGGCCCCCCCGCAAGGCCGATAGCAATTCTTCCCGCCACTCCTGGGGCAGTTGTCCACCGGAAGGGGCAATGCCAATCGCCAGGATCTCCGGTTGATAGGCCAGTGCTTCTGCCACCGAGGCCACAATCGGAATGGCCTTGGGGATCCCCGTCAGTTCCGTAAGGGATCCCCCTGCTTGCTCCCGGTCGATCACCGCCACCACCTGAAACTGCCCGTAGCGCAGCAGCGATAAACCGGTTTTACCCTGATCCCGCAGTAAGCCCCCGTGCAAAAGCACAGCCACCCGGCTTTGGGGAGAAAGGGATCCTGACTCTGACATGAACGCTAACCTCTCCAGATTGGGCCCAAGCACCCTCAACTATCCCAAAATGCCCGATACCCCCAAGCCCGGCTGATCGGTAGGCACCAAACAGCCATTGTGCAGGATCGCCCCAGAAAAGGGATCATCCACAAGATTGAGGTGGCTATCCAAATCCAGGTAATCCACCAAGGGGGCCAAGTGGGCCGCCGCCGTGTTGCCCAAGGCCGTGTTGCTGTAGCAGCCCAACATCACCTGCAAGCCATGGGATTTGGCCGTGTGGATCATGCGCAGGGCTTCGCTGAGGCCGCCACATTTCATCAGCTTGATGTTGATCCCATGCACCCGATCCGTCAGGGCCGGAATATCGCTATTGTCAAAACAGCTTTCATCCACAAAAATCGGCAGCTTCGACTCATGCCAGAGGGTAACCAGCCCCGCCTCTTGTCCCTTGTCCAAGGGCTGCTCCAGATAGCTCACCCCCTGGCCTGCTAGCCAATTGCTCATGCTCAGGCTTTGTTCCACCGTCCACGCCCCGTTGGCATCGACAGTAATCAGGGATCCGAGCGGGATCACCTCCTGCACAGCGATCAGCATGTTTTGATCCGCCATCAGCCCCAACTCGCTGCCCAGCTTAATTTTGAAAGACCGGGTTTGGGTCTCCTTCATCCAGGCCAAGGCCCGCTCTTGTGCTGCCTGAGGAGAAGAGATACCGATCGTCATCGTGGTGGGCTTAATGCGGGATCGATCCAGCCCCCACAACTGCCACAACGGGATCCCCAGCCGTTTGCCCATCCAATCGTGCAGAGCCATATCCAGAGCTGCCCGTGCTGCCGAAGGGATCCCCTCCTGGATCAGTCGCGCCTCGATCTGCTGGCGGTCCCAAGGGGAATAACGCCGCAACAGCCCCTTGGCCACCTCCAAGCCCGTCAGAATCTCTTCCAAGGACTGCTGACAGTCTTCACTGACAGAAAAAGGGCACGCCTCTCCCCACCCCTCCACCCCCTCCTGCTCAACCCTCACCCAGACCAGGGTTGTCTCGGTGTGGGTACCCCGGCTGATCGTGAGGGCATAGCGCTTGTGAACGGTAAAAGGTTCAAAGTAAACCTGCATAGGGGTCAATCCTCAGCCAGACTAGCCCACCGGCCTCCTGAGCTTAGCCTGGTTCTCCAGCTCCAGACCCCACCCAGCCCTAAACCAGGAAAAAAAATTACCAGTTGCCCTGCTACCTCCCCCCGCCGTTTATGGTGGGATCCGAACCCATCGCTTTCTGCCCCCGCATGAATACCGCCGAACTGCTAATCCGCTGCCTAGAAAACGAGGGGGTACAGTACATCTTTGGCCTGCCTGGCGAAGAAAACCTGGAGGTGCTGCAAGCCCTGCGCCACTCTTCCATTCAGTTCATCACCACCCGCCACGAGCAGGGGGCCGCCTTTATGGCGGATGTCTACGGTCGGCTGACGGGCAAAGCAGGCGTGTGTTTATCCACCTTGGGGCCGGGGGCAACCAACCTCATGACCGGCGTAGCCGACGCCAACTTGGATGGGGCCCCCCTAGTGGCGATTACCGGGCAGGTGGGCACGGATCGCATGCACATCGAGTCCCACCAATACCTGGATTTGGTGGCCATGTTCGAGCCCGTCACCAAGTGGAATGCCCAGATCGTCCGCCCCAGCATCACCCCCGAGATTGTGCGCAAAGCCTTCAAATTGGCCCAGACCGAAAAACCGGGGGCCGTCCACATCGACCTGCCGGAAAACATCGCCGCCATGGAAGCCAGCGGCATCCCCCTGGGCAAAGATCGCCTCGAGAAAACCTACGCCTCCTTTCAGAGCCTGAACGAAGCCGCCTCCTTGATCTCCCGCGCCCGCAACCCCCTAATCCTGGTGGGGAACGGTGCCATTCGCGCCCAAGCCAGCGATGCCCTGACGGAATTTGCCACCCGCCTGAATATCCCGGTGGCCAACACCTTTATGGGCAAGGGAGTGATCCCCTATACTCATCCCCTGTCTCTGTGGGCAGTTGGCCTGCAACAACGGGATCTGATCAGCTGCGGCTTCGACAAAACCGATTTGGTGATCGCCGTCGGCTACGACCTGATCGAGTACTCCCCCAAAAAATGGAACCCTGACAGCAGCATCCCGATCATTCACGTTGCCGCTTTGCGGGCGGAAATCGACAGCAGCTACATTCCCCAAGTGGAAGTGATCGGCGATATCTCCGACTCTCTGCTCGAACTGCTGCGCCGCTCCGACCGAACCGGCAAGCCGGATCCCTATGGCATCAGTCTGCGGGAGAATATCCTCCGCGAGTACAACCGCTATGCCCAAGATCAGAGCTACCCCCTTAAGCCCCAGAAGCTGATCTACGACCTGCGCCAAGTGTTGGGGCCAGAGGATATCGTCATCAGCGATGTCGGGGCCCACAAAATGTGGATGGCCCGTCTTTATCACTGTGACAAGCCCAATACGTGTCTCATCTCCAACGGCTTTGCCGCCATGGGTATCGCCATTCCGGGGGCCTTGGCCGCCAAGCTGGTGCATCCCGAGCGCCGCATTGTGGCCGTGACAGGGGATGGGGGCTTCATGATGAACTGCCAGGAACTGGAAACTGCCCTGAGAGTGGGTACCCCCTTCGTCACCTTAATCTTTAACGATGGCGGCTATGGGCTGATCGAATGGAAACAACACAATCAATACGGCGAGGCAGCCTTCACCAAGTTTGGCAATCCAGACTTCGTCAAGCTAGCGGAAAGCATGGGTCTGAAAGGCTATCGAGTGGAAGCCGCGACCGACCTGATCCCCATCCTCAAGCATGCCCTGGATCAGCCGGTGCCCAGCCTCATCGACTGTCCCGTCGACTATGGCGAAAATCTTTGCTTCACCCAACAGTCGCAAGCGCTGAGCTGCAAGATTTGAAGCGGAATTGGGGCATAGTAAACCCGTGATCGGTGGCATCTGTGGGGCATGAGCCTGCGTATCCCTACCATTGACCCTTGTAGCCAAGTGCAGTGAAATAGAGAAATCCTTGGTGGCCCAGTAGCATGAATGACCTTCCTCCTTCCTTCAGCACCCGCCGCAGCACCGCTGCCAGCAAAGCCCTAGCCATCGCCAACGCCAGCATCACCCCCTTTGGTCGCAAATTAAAAGAATTGGGCTTGGCCAACGATGTCCAAATTCAAAAAATTCAAGATGCTTTTAAGGCAGAACGAGAAGGCAACGGTAAGGCTCTTGCCCTGATCGTCAAGGACATTGTCGGCAAGGACATCCCCCCCGACCTTGAACGGGCTTACAAACGGCAGCAACTGTTTGAACTAAAAGTTATTTATGGGATCCCTTCCCTTGATGTGGACTTGGATCAGGTGGAGATCCCCGAGATTACGGCTTTGATTGACTCGGTCTTGCCTTTGGATATCTGCAACCGCTACAAGTTCCTGCCCATTCGTCAGGAAGGCAACCAGGTGCTGGTAGCGATGGTGAAGCCCGACAACCTCCAGGCTCTCGACGACATCCAGCGGCGCTTCCGCATTCAGGGGTTGAAGCTACAACGGCGGGTCTTCACCCAGCGGGACTTCGACACCTTGATCAACCGCTACATGGATGTGCAGGCGGATTTGCTGGCCATCAAGGGGATCAACGACGCCGCTGCCGCCCAGGAAGAGGAAGAAGTTGAGGTCAACACCGCCGAAATCGACCTGGATAGCATCGAGGATGTTGCCGCCGACGATGCCAGCGAGGGATCCCTGGAGCAACAGGTTAAATCTGCCGACGATGCCCCGATTATCAAACTGGCCAACCAAATCCTGATCAAGGCTCTACAAGAGGGGGTTTCCGACATCCACATTGAGCCCCAAGAAGAGTACCTGCGCATTCGGTTCCGCAAAGATGGGGTGCTGCGCCAAGCCTTTGAACAATTTCCCAAAAAAATCGTTCCCGCCCTCACCGCCCGCTTTAAAATCATCTCCAACCTGAATATTGCCGAACGGCGTATGCCTCAGGATGGGCGGATCCGCCGCGTGTTCAAAGGGCGCAAGGTGGACTTCCGGGTGAGCACCCTGCCCTCCCGCTACGGCGAAAAGATCGTCATGCGGATCCTGGACAACTCCGCCACCCAACTGGGCCTTGACAAGTTGATCACCGACCCGGAGACCCTCGCCAGCTTCAAGGAAACCGTGAGGCGGCCCTTTGGCCTGATCCTGGTAACCGGGCCAACCGGATCCGGGAAAACCACCTCGCTGTATTCCGCCCTTGCCGAAGTGAACGATCCGGGCATCAACATCAGCACCGCCGAAGACCCAATTGAATACTCCCTGCCGGGGATCACCCAGGTGCAGGTGATTCGTGAAAAAGGCATGGATTTCGCCTTGATCCTGAGGGCCTTTCTGCGGCAAGACCCCGATGTCATCCTGGTGGGGGAAACCCGCGACCACGAAACCGCCAAAACCGCCATCGAAGCCTCCCTGACCGGCCACCTGGTGTTGACCACCCTACACACCAACGATGCCCCCGGAGCCATCGCCCGCCTGACGGAAATGGGGATCGAGCCCTTTATGATCTCCAGCTCGTTGTTGGGGGTACTGGCCCAGCGGTTGATGCGCCGCGTTTGTAGCGCCTGTCGGATCCCTTATCACCCCAGCCCGGAAGAGTTGGCCCGCTACGGCCTCACCCTGACCGGCGATGGGGAACAGCTCACCTTTTACAAGGCCAACAAGCTCTCCCCAAAAGAGGTGGAGCAGCACAAGGCCACCGGCAAGCCGATTTGCGAAAAATGTGGCGGGGTGGGCTACAAAGGCCGGGTCGGCGTGTACGAGTTTATGCGTATGAACGACCGCCTTGCCGAGTTGATCAACAAAGAAGCCCCCACCGAGGTGATCAAGGAAGCGGCCGTGGAGTCTGGCATGAAAACCCTGCTGGCCTACAGTTTGATGTTGGTGAAACAGGGCCACACCACCCTGGAGGAGGTCGACCGGGTGACCCTCACCGACAAAGGCCTAGAAAGCGAGCTGAAAGCCCGTGCCAAAGCCCTCAGCACCTGCCGTAACTGTGGGGCTGCTCTGCACATCGACTGGATGGATTGTCCCTATTGCTTGACCCCGAAGTTTTAGGAAATCTGCCAGAGGCTTGACGATGCCGAGGTGTCGACTATAACGATCCTATACGGTTACCCCTATGCCACGGCTGCTGCCACCGACCCCTGTTGATTAACGGATCCACTCACCTTTGGAGACCCCGACCCTATGCAACTGATGATCGAAGACTTGATGGAAGCCATCGTCCAAAAAGGTGGCTCCGATATTCACATTTCGGTGGGTCTGCCCCCCTACTTCCGCATCAACGGTCGCCTGGAGCCAACGGAGCATGACCCCCTTTCGGCAGAGGAAGTGCAGCGGCTGATCTTCAGCATGCTTAACAATACGCAGCGCAAGCACCTGGAACAAACCTGGGAGTTGGACTGTTCCTACGGGGTGCGGGGGATTGGCCGTTTCCGGGTGAACGTTTACCGGGATCGCGGCACCTATGCTTGTGCCATGCGCGCCCTTGCCGCCGAGATCCCCCACATCGACAAGCTGGGATTGCCCGACATTTGTAAAGAGATGGCCCGTTTGCCACGGGGACTGGTGCTGGTGACTGGCCCCACCGGCTCCGGCAAATCCACCACCCTGGCCTCGATGCTGGATATGATCAACCGTGAGCGGGCCGAGCACATTCTCACCATTGAAGATCCGATCGAGTACATCTACACCCCCATCCGCAGCATCGTACACCAACGGCAACTGGGGGAAGACACCAAGAGTTTTGCCAATGCCCTCAAGGCGGCGATGCGGGAAGATCCCGATGTCATCCTAATCGGGGAGATGCGGGATCTGGAAACCATTCAGTTGGCCATTACCGCCGCCGAAACCGGCCACCTCTGCTTTGCCACCGTTCACACCAGCTCGGCGGCCCAAACTGTGGATCGCTTGGTGGATGTGTTTCCGCCGGAGCAACAGCAGCAGATTCGGGTGCAGCTGTCCAACTCCTTGCGGGCCGTCTTCAGCCAAACCCTGGCCCGCCGCCACAACCCCAAACCGGGAGAGCCCGGACGGGTGTTGGTGCAAGAGATTATGGTTGTGACTCCCGCCATCGCCAACCTGATCCGGGAGGGGAAAACCGCCCAGATCTACTCTGCCATTCAAACGGGGGGTAAGCAGGGCATGAAGACCCTGGAGCGGGATCTGGCGGATCTTTACCTGGAGGGCAAGATCGACTTCGACACGGCCATGTCCAAAACTTCCCGCCCCGAAGAACTGCAGCGGCTTCTGGGTAACACCGCCGGGGGCCCCTCCGCCGGGGCTGCCGCTCAGCAACGGCCTGCTGCTGTTGCCGTGCGTCGCTAAAAGCCCGGGGGATCCCTGGGCGAGAGTTCCTCACAAGTCTCTAGCGAGAGACCCAGTTTGTGGCTAAGCTCTAGCTAAGAGAGTTGTCCCTCTTTACGGACTGAGCCAAGGGATCCCATTCCACAGCATCGAACGATCCAAACTAGCTTAATGAGGGTAGAGCCATGCCGCGCTTCAAAGTTCGGGGGTTACAAGCCGGTCAACCTGTACGTCGAACGGTAGTGGCCAACAACTTGACAGAGGCTCGCTCTCGGCTGCGCCAAGAGGGCATTTTTGCCAAGCCCGAGGACATTCAGGAGGAAAAACCTCTCTTTTCTTTCGATAAATCCTCCTTTGACCTGTCGATGCTGGGATCCATCGATATCCGCGACAAGGCCGTGTTCTCCCGACAATTTGCCGCCCTGATCAACTCTGGGGTGTCGATGGTGCGCTCCCTAACGATCATGGAGGAGCAGACCGGCAACCCCAAACTGAAGAAGTACCTCAGGGCTGTCCGCTCCGACGTAGAAGCGGGGAAAAACCTTTCCGATTCCATCCGTGCCTATCCCGATGCCTTCGATGGCCTCTACTGCAGTATGGTGCAGGCGGGTGAAGTGGGGGGGGTTCTGGACGAAGTGCTGAATCGTCTGGCCAAGCTGCTGGAGGACATGGATCGCTTGCAGAAGCAGATCAAGTCTGCCATGACCTATCCGGTGGTGGTTACCATTCTGGCCACAGCCATCTTTTTGGGGATGGTGCTGTTTATTCTGCCGACTTTTGAAAGTATTTACAATGATTTGGGGGGGGAATTGCCCGCCTTTACCCAGTTTTTTATCAACATCAGCAAGTTTCTGCGCACCCCCCAGTACAGCTTGGGTTTGGTGGGCTTTTTGGTGGCGTTGTTCTTTGCTTACCAGCGCTTTTATCGCACTCCCGCCGGCAAAGAAACCATTGATGCGTTGGCCCTGAAACTCCCCATTTTTGGGGATCTGATTCAAAAGTCTTCGGTCGCTCGTTTCTGTCGCACCTTTGGAGCCCTCACCCGCTCCGGTGTGCCGGTGCTTACCTCGTTGGAGATCGTGCGGGATACCTCGGGCAACCAGGTGGTGGCCAACGCCATCGATGGATCCCGGCAGGCGATTTCTGAAGGGGGACAGATTGCCCCGGCCTTGGACAAGGCGAAGGTCTTCCCGATCATGGCGGTGCAGATGATCAGCGTCGGCGAAGAGACTGGCGAACTGGATGCCATGTTGATGAAGACGGCGGATTTCTACGAATTGGAAGTGGAAGAAGCGGTGCGCGCCCTCACCAGTTTGATCGAGCCTTTGATGATCGTGGTGTTGGGGGGCATGGTGGGCTGCATTATCGTGGCCATGTACCTGCCGATGTTCGGGGTGTTTGATCTGGTGAAGTAATCGGAACGGGCAAGAGCGCCACTTTGGATCCTGACCTGAAAGTTCTTCGGGTAAGGGGATCCCTAAGGCAGGATGGGATCAACTGGGGGGAGGGATCCGATGCTGCGGCGATGGTTGGTGGCCCTGGTGATGTTCCTGGGGTTGGGGCTGGCGGTTTTGCTCTCGGAGCAACCGACGGGATCCCTGATGGGCAGTGTGGAGTTACCGGCGGGATCCCCCCCTGGGGTGGTACAGGTGATCGCGTCTGGCCCGGTCAGTCGCAGCGCTACCCTTGATGACAAGGGCCAGTATCGGCTGGATCGGTTGCCCCTCGGCCAATACCAAGTAACCTTACGGGGGGCTGGTCTGGAAACGCTGCGCAGCGAGGTGGCAGCCCAAGTGCGAGAAGGGGCGACAGCGCGGATCCCGACCTTACGGCCTCAGCTTTTGCCCCCCAGCCTGAATCTCTACAGCACCAGCCAGGTGTTTACCGCCGGGGAACCTGCGCAGCTCAATATGCGGGCCACCAGCTTGCGGGCGGTGCAGTTCAGCCTTTATCGCTTTTCCCTGGCGGAGGTGCAGGGATCCCCACTTTTGCGGGATTTGGCCAATGCTGGCTATGGATCCCTCAATCCTGCCCTGGATCCCACCCTGCGGCGAGAACGCCTTCGCAGTTGGCAGCAGCCCGTACAACCGCAGCCAGAACAAGGATGGACGGCCCAAACCTTGGATCTGGGGATCCTGCCGCCGGGCGCCTATTGGGTGGAAGCGGAGGGACGAGAACCTCTGGGTAACTCCGAATCGTTGCCCCGTTCCGACCATTGGTTTTTGGTGAGCGACCTGGGCCTGATTCAAAAGCAGAGCGCAACTCAACTGGTGGTGCAGGCGGTTCACCTGCGCGAGTTACGCCCCCTACCAGGGATCCAGTTGCAGGTTTTCACGGGAGAAGGGGATCCCCTGACGGGCACCACCGATGCGGAGGGGCTGGCCCGATTTACGCTGCCCGCCGCTGACAGAACCTCGGTGTTGATCCTGGGCCAGGGATCCAACCCGAGCTTGCAATCTTTGTCCACCAGCTACGCCTACGGCTTCACCCCGTCTGAGCGCATCTACGCCTACACCGATCGCCCCCTCTATCGTCCTGGCCAAACGGTGTATTTCCGGGCCTTAGTGCGGGATCAAACCACCCTTACCCCACCCCCACCCGGACAAGCTGTCCAACTGTCGATCACCGCCCCCAATGGAGACCTGCTCAGGGAGCAAACCTTGACCACCAGCACTTTTGGCAGCGTTCACGGAGAATTCCGGCTGCCGGAAGAAGCCCCCCTGGGCAGCTATGGCCTCGATTGGCAAGTGTCGGGGCCAGCAGGATCCGGCAGTGAATACACCTCCTTTCAGGTGGAAGCCTATCGCAAGCCCGAATTTGAGGTGACGGTGTTGCCCTCCCAACCTTGGCTGGTGCGGGGGGGATCCCTGGCGGTGGGGATCGAAGCGGAATACCTGTTTGGCGGGCCTGTGGCCAATGCCCAGGTTCACTACCGGGTTTACAGCAGCCCCGATTGGAGCCTGCGCTACGGGTTATTGCCCCGTTCCGAGGCGGAAGACTATTTCGCCAACGACATCGGCGAGGAGGAGGGGTACTACGGTGGCTATGGTCGCCTGGTGGCAGAAGGGGATGGCCTGACCGATGCCAATGGCAGAGCGGATTTTCGCCTTAACCGCCTTTTGCAGGATCTGAACTGGGAGGAAGAAGGCTACTGGGGTAGCCAGGAGGTGCAACAACTGCGCATCGAAGTGGAAGTCACCGATATCAGCCGACGGCTGGTGACGGGATCCGCTCGCGCCTGGGTGACCGCCGCCGATTTTGCCCTCTTTTCGGAGGCAGATCGCCACCTGCCTGCCCCGGGAGAGTCGGTCACCTATCGTTTACAAGCCCGCGATTACGATGGCAAGCCTGTCAGCACCGAGGGGGAATTGAGCCTGGAGCGCTGGCGCTGGGATCCCCGCAGCAATACCTACCAACAGCAGAGCACCCTGTTGAGACAATCTTTTCGCATTGCCGACGGAGAGGGTAGCGTCACGGTTAACTTGCCCGCCGACTTGGAGCCGGGAGACTATCGGGTACGACTGACCGCCCGGGATCCCCAACGGCGGCGAGTGCAGGATATCGCCTATCTCTGGGTGGTGCAACCGGGCAGCCCTTTACAGAGTTGGGGATCCACCCAAAGCCTGGAGGTAATCCCGGATCGGCAAGTGTATCAAGTGGGGGAAGAGGCCCAACTGTTGATCATCTCGCCGGTGCCGGATGTGTCGGTGTTGGTGGGCATTGAGGGATCCCGGCTGCATCAGGTGCAGGTGCTGCCCTTGCAGGGGCATACCGCCACCCTCACCCTGCCGATCACAGGCGACTATCGCCCCAACATCTACGCCACCGCCACCGTCATCGGCCCCGAGCGGCGACTGTACCAAAACGAAACCCTGCTGCGAGTTTCACCGTTGGATCGCTTCTTGCAGGTGGAGCTGCAAACGGACAAACCCAACTATCAACCCGGAGAAACCGCCCAAATTCAAATCCGCACCCGCGATGCCCAAGGCCAACCCGTCAGCGCTGAAGTCGGTTTGGGCATTGTCGACAGCGCCATTTACCTCCTTAGGCCGGATCGCACCCCGGATATTCGCCGCTTTTTTTACGGACGCATCTACAACCAAGTCACCACCACCACTTCATTTCCGCAGCAGTACCCTGGCGGGGCCGATAAACTGGCCAACCAAATCCGGGAAGATTTTCAAGATACAGCCGCTTGGTTCCCGAACGTGCTCACAGATGCCAACGGCTTGGCCCAAGTGCAGGTGCGCTGGCCCGACAACCTCACCACCTGGCGCCTCACCGCCCGCGCCGCCACCGCCGACACCCAAGTGGGATCCGCCCTCAGCAGCGTCTTGGTCAGCAAAGATCTGTTGGTTCGTCTCGCCACCCCCCGCTTTTTCCAAGTGGGCGATCGCCTCACCTTGGCGGCCATCGTGCAAAACCGTACCGACCAAGCTCAAGGGGTGGAGGTGCGGCTGGACGTGCCGGGTAACCTGCAACTGCAGGCCCCACTGCGTCAACGCCTGACCGTGGCAGCCCAGGGGGCAGAGCGGGTGGAATGGCCCGTCCAGGTCTTAGGGGCCGGAGACACCACCGTGCGGGTTTGGGCAGAGGGGAGCACTCTACAAGATGCCCTGCAACTGCAGATCCCCAGCCAGCCCTTCGGGGCTGTGCACCGCTTCTCTCAATCGGGACAACTGCAAGATGCAGCCACCCTGAACTTGCCCTTGGATTGGCCCTCCACCTGGGTAGCGGGATCCCGCAATGCCCGTCTGGAACTGGCCTCTAGCCCGCTGGCCGCCCTGCTGGGCCCCCTTGACTACCTGGTGGAGTTTCCCTACGGCTGCACCGAGCAAACCCTGAGCCGCTTTTTGCCCGCCCTTGCGGTTAACCTAGCCAGCGAGCAACTGGGCCTCAGCTTGCGGTCTCAAACCCTGGAGCGTCTGCCCAGAGTTTTACAGGCGGGGCTCCAACGCCTCGAGGGATCCCAAAACTTCGATGGGGGCTGGGGCTGGTGGGCCTACGACACGAGCAACCCTTACCTCACCAGCTACATCCTGCAGGGGTATCACCTTGCCCAAGCTGCGGGATATACCCTCAAAGACTGGCAGGTGCAACGGGGCCTTACCTACCTGACGGAACAACTGGCCCAGCCACAGGCCCTATCCCCGGATATGCAAGCCTTCGTCGCTCATGGCCTTGTCCTCTGGGATCCCAGTAGCCCCTCCCTGTTGACAACCCCTCCACCGGAGCAGCTCTCCACCTTTGGGCTCGCCTATCGGGGCCTAACTGCCCTCCAACTGGGGCAAACCCCTCTGGCCCAGGCTGCCCTGGATCAAGCCCTGCAACGGCATCAGACGGATCCCCAAGGTCGCTGGTTCATTCCCCAAGCCCATGTCCGTACCGCTCAGGAGCGCTCCAGCTACCATGACATGGAAGTGGCCGGGCCTTTGCTGCAGTTGGCCACCCAGTTGCAGGATCCCCGCGCTGCAGAGATCGCGGCAGCCATCCTTAACCAACAGCAAAACAACCGCTGGTCCACCACCAAAGCCACCGCCGATGCCCTGCTCGGCCTCATTCCCTACTACCAGGCCCAGTTCCGGCAAAACCCCAGCCCTGGAGAAGTCTTCGTGTTCAACGGCGAAAGCAGATCCCTGGTGGGTCGTTGGCAGCCCAGCACCCCGGATCCCCGCCAGGTGATCGCCTTGGCGGATGCCGATGTGGAGAATCTGCGCAGCCTGCGCCTGGAAAAAACGGGGCCGGGCCCTCTCTACTACAGCCTGACGGGATCCGCCTTTACCCCCACCCCTGCAGGGCCCCAAAGCCAGGGCTTCACCGTTAGCCGCCGTTACTTCCGTCTGCAACCCCAGCCCCAAGCCCATGGGCAAATTCTCTACCGCGAACAGCCTCTACAGCCCCAAGACTCCGTACAGGCCGGGGAAATGGTGTTGGGTCGGCTGATCGTAGAGGCAGAGCGGGATAGCCATTACGTGCTGATCGAGGATCCCTTGCCCAGCGGTGTGGAGATCGCCTCTCAGGATCCCCGCCTGCTCACCGGCTCTGTTCGCGTTAGCGGGACGGAGTCCTTACCCGACTATTGGTGGGATTGGTTTTGGACCCACCAAGAAAATCGGGATGATCGGGTGGCCTTCTTTAGCACTGAGTTGAGCAAAGGCCGCCACGAATTGGTCTACCTCTTCCGCCCTGAAATTCCGGGGCAATTCCAAGTTTCTCCGGCTGTAGCCGAGGAAATGTACGATCCCAGCCGCTACGGACAAAGCGCCAGCACCTCCCTAAGCGTGGTTCCCTAACCTCCGCAATCAACGCACCCGCAGCAAAACCCATATTTTAGGGATCCCCCCTTGTTTTTCCACAACACTTCACCCTCTCGCCGCCAAACTGCAACACTTCGTCAAGGTTCGCAAGGCTTCTGGGGAGCTGTGGTAGGATGCCTGCTGTCAATTGGACAGATCGCATTTGCATCGAGGAGAGAGCTTTGAGCCTGAGAGTTGCTGTCGTGGGAGGCGGGCCAGCCGGAGCTTCTGCTGCTGAAGTTCTAGCCCGAGCCGGAATTGAAACCTTCTTGTTCGAACGTAAGCTGGATAATGCCAAGCCCTGCGGGGGTGCCATTCCTCTCTGCATGGTGTCGGAATTTGACCTCCCCCCCGAGATCATCGACCGCAAAGTGCGCAAGATGAAGATGATCTCCCCTTCCAATTACGAAGTGGATATCTACCTCGAAAAAGAAGACGAATACATCGGCATGTGCCGCCGCGAGATCCTCGATGGCTTCTTGCGCAACCGTGCCCACGAAAAAGGGGCGGAGCTGATCAACGGCAAGGTGATGCATTTGGAGATCCCCAAGAATGGACGGGATCCCTATCTTTTGCACTACAACGATTTTTCTGAGGGTTCCAAGCAGGGGTCACCCCGTTCTTTGGCGGTGGATTTGGTGATTGGGGCCGATGGCTTTCACTCCAAGGTGGCCGAAGCGATCGATGCCGGCGACTACAACTATGCCCTTGCCTTTCAGGAGCGCATCAAAATCCCCGACGACAAAATGGCCTACTACGAAGACCGGGCGGAAATGTACGTGGGGGATGATGTTTCCACCGATTTTTATGCCTGGGTGTTTCCCAAGTCCAACCATGTGGCTGTGGGCACCGGCACCATGAAGGTGAACCAAGCCAATATTCAAAAGTTGCAAGCAGGGATCCGGGCGCGGGCCGCCGAGCGCATTCGCGGGGGGCAGGTGATCAAGGTGGAAGCCCATCCGATTCCCGAGCATCCGCGTCCGCGTCGTGTTGTGGGTCGGGCGGCTTTGGTGGGGGATGCTGCAGGGTATGTGACCAAATCCAGCGGGGAAGGCATCTATTTTGCCGCCAAATCGGGCCGCATGTGTGCCGAAACGATTGTGGAGGTATCCAACAATGGGGCACGGATCCCTACGGAAAATGAGCTGAAGCTCTACCTCAAGCGCTGGGATCGCCAGTACGGCATGACCTACAAAGTGCTGGATATTTTGCAACGGATCTTCTATCGTTCCAACGCCACCCGTGAAGCCTTTGTGGAAATGTGCGCCGACCCGGATGTGCAGAAGATGACCTTTGACAGTTATCTCTACAAGACGGTGGTGCCCATGAACCCTTGGGTACAGCTGAAAGTGACTGCCAAAACCCTGGGTAGCCTGATTCGCGGCAACGCCTTGGCCCCCTAAGCCCAATTCCACCCCTTCACAAAAACAGGCAGGGGGATCCCACCCATTCGCGGATCGGGATCCCTTGGCTCCCGTGCATTGGCCACTACTGCCACTGAAAGGTGACGGTGACGCGATCCCAATTGGCTTCTGTTTTTAACACGCTGGCAAAGGCCCGTTCTCCAGCCGGCACATCGCTGGGTTCAAACCCCGCCACCCGCGTATCCACCACCTCTTCTCCTTGATAAAAGCTAAAGCGGGCTTGGGCATTTAACACGGTGCGAGTGCTGCGGTTGATGGCCTCAACGCTGAGGCGACTGCCTGCCCCAACCCGTTCTTCCCGAATTTGCCCGACAATGACAAAGTCACCAGGGTTCGCCCCAGACTCAGCTGGCATGGCCGTCGGTGCTGGGGTGGGGGGCTGTTGAGCGATCTCACTCTCGCCGGGATCCGACTGCTTCAACAACTCCAAAACTCGAGCTAGCTCCTGCTGAAAGAAAACAAACGCTTCCCGCGATTGGTTGGCTACCTGCGCCAAAATCAGCCGATCCGATTCTTCTACCGGAATCTCTAGGAGGGGGGCTGCCCCCCTGAGGGTGACCTGAATGCTGGCGACTTCTTGGTTAATGAACTTATCCAGGAAGGGAAAGATGTTGAGAATGCACTCCTGGAAGGATCCCATCGGCATGGTGCGGTTGTTGGTCAGCACCAAATCGGCACGCTCACAACTGTCACGATCATCCAGGTCAATCTCCAGCGGCACCTGAAAGGATCCCAGGCTGGTATTGGTGATGGTAATCGTGATGCCGTAGACCTCCTGTCGCCAACCGTGAATGATCTCCAGGCTCGGGCTGGTCACTTCCTCGGTGAAATACTCCCCAGCCCAGGTCGGGGATCCCCAAAAGGTCAAGGCCGACAGCAACACGGAGAAATGGCGGATCAGTCTCCAATTCACCTCAGCTTTCCCTCACACACAGCTCATAGGTTCTGGGGCAGGGCATCGATGTGTCTTGGTTCCCCAAGCTGGGAATAGCCTAACCTCAGATCCGCCGCCGAACCAAGTTCTCCAAGATTTGAAAGGGATCCGGGTTCGCCGTTTCGAGACATCCTCAAAAACCAGTCCAATGCCTATGCTTAAGCCAACCCCTGGGCATGCAGCTCCAACAGCTCATCCGCCATGTCCAAAAACGCCTCCCGATCCAGATAGGAGACATCTCCCACCCATTCCCCCAACTTGACCACGTATACCTCGCTCAGGGTAGGGCGGCGCTGCAAATCGCGGGAATAGGCTTTCACCAGCCCGATCACCGATTGCTTTTTTACAATTCGCCCGTAACGGGGGTCATCCTTGGCCCGCAGCCGGTAGGTCACCCCGGTTTCATCCCCCATTTCCATCTCGAACTGCCGTTCCCGCACCTCCTCGATGTACAGGTCGCCGTTCTCGTCTAGCTTTTCTCGTTCCTCCACCACCACGTTGATGCGGCGCGTGCGCAACACCTGCCCAAAGAACAACCCTCCGTAGGGGATCTCTCGAAAGGCGATTTGACGACGGGAGATGACATAGAGCGGCCCCCACAAAAAGGGATAGAGCAACGAGAGGATCCCGGCCAGAAAGCAAATGGCCCCCAGGAAAGATCCCTCCCCGAAAGCACGAGAAAGCACCAGCAGCGCTACCCCCACCAAAATGGCCGTGATGATGCGCCCCGTACTCTTGAGAGCATCGCTCCAGTAAGCTGCATACTGGAGGCGCGTCGGCACCACCGGAATCACCGCTTCACACTCTTCTGGGGTTAGCTCCAACAACATGTTCTTAGGATCCTCGCAATGCCAAAATCAATCCGCAACCCTGACGGGGGTGGGCCAGCCCCTATCTTAAGATGAGGTAGAAGTGCTTTGCCGCTGAGTTCACGGACTACCCGTTACAGCTCCTTCGCTAGCCCCCTACAACAACTGTGGAGGTTAAGACCTACCTCTTGTAGGGATGGTGCTCCGCGCCTTGCAGCATAGCGGGAATAGGAAGCCCGATCCCTGTGTAGAGAATCCGTGCAGAGGCCGTACAGTCCACTTTTTTTTCGGATAGCTCAGTCGAGTCTTGAATCGCTAACATGAAGAGGTTGAGGCTCCTGCGCCCGTGCCATCTCCAAAACCTTCTGACGCAATGCCGAATAGCATAGAAACCGATTTGCAGAAGCAAGTGGAGTTTTTGCAACAGCAGCTTGCTCTGGAGCGCAAGGAACGCATGCAACTGCTCACTCAGGTGGAGGAGTATTGGCAACAGATTCAACAACTGACCCAAGAAAAACGGGATCTGGAAATTTTATTGGAAACCACCACCGAACATGCCGATACTATCGAGGCCGTTTTAATCCAGAAAACGGAAGAATTGGTGTTGGCCAAATCAGATTTGGAGTTAATACTGCAAACCACCACCGAGCATGGAGACACCGTAGAAGCGGATCTACGCGCCTCAGAAGCTCGCTTTCGCAGCATTTTTGAGAATGCACCGGAGGGGATGTGCCAGATTTCGCCCCAAGGGTGCTACCTATCCGCCAATCAAGCTCTGGCCCGCATTTTTGGCTATGGATCCCCGGAGGAGTTACTCGCAGATTTACAGCAGGGCATGGAGCGTTTTCATACGGATCCAACCCGTTACACAGACTTTCTTAAACAACTGCAGGCAGAAGGGCACATTACTCAGTTTGAAGCGCAGGTACAACGGTTAGATGGTCGCTTGGCCTGGATTTCCCAAAGTGTACAGCCGGTGTATGACCGCGAGGGAGAACTGCTCTATTTCGAAAGCACCATTGAGGACATCACCGAACGCAAGCATATGGATCAGATGAAAAAAGAATTTGTCTCGACGGTGAACCATGAGTTGCGTACTCCTTTGACGGCCATCCGGGGGGCTTTGGGTCTGATCATTGGCGGGGCGGTAGGAGAGTTGCCAAGCCAAGTGAAGTCTTTGGCAGAGATTGCTTACCGTAGTGTGGAACGGTTAGTGGCCTTGGTGAATGACATTCTCGATATCGAGAAGATCGAGGCGGGTCGGATGGAGTTCCGGATGCAGCCCCAGCAGATGTTGGAGCTGGTGCATCAGGCCATGGAGGACAATCGCACCTATGCCACACAGTATGAGGTAGAGCTGCAGCTGGATCCGGGCTCAACAGAATGTTGGGTGATGGGAGACAGCCATCGCTTGCTGCAGGTTCTCACCAACTTGCTCTCCAATGCCTGCAAGTTTTCTCCGCCGGGATCCGTCGTGCAGATTCAGGTGAGCCAGCAGCAGAGGCAGGTGCGGGTTGCTGTGATCGATCAAGGCACAGGGATCCCTGAGGAATTCAAGGAGCGCATCTTCCAAAAGTTTGCCCAGGCCGATAGCTCCACCACCCGTATGCGGGGCGGCACAGGCTTGGGCTTGAGCATTTGTAAGGCAATCATCGAACAGCACGGCGGCAAAATTGGTTTTGATTCAGCAGTGGATTCGGGGACGACGTTTTACTTTGTCCTGCCGGAGTACCAATCCCACATCCCTACCAACTCCTGACCCCCTACATAGCTCGGTTGGGGATCCCTTCTAAAGAGCTCTACCACTCTCGATTCACCATGCCTACAGAATCGAATTCCCCCTTGACCTACAAACAGCAAGTGGCCCAATTGGACGAGGGATCCCGTCGAGATAAAGCCTGGCTAGGGGATGCGGTGTTGGGTTTGTTTGCTCGGCAGTGGTTACTTGGCTCGCCGCAGGAGTGGCAAATGGATCCTCCTCCCCACTCGGATTTGGGGCGCACAGAGCTGTTTACTTGGCTCACTTCCAATCAGTTTTTGTCCGCCCTTGGGGATCCCACTGGGGTAGAAGCAGAAATTGGCCTGGTTTACGAAACGGAAGGATTACAGGCTGCCTTTGCCCATATTCAGGCACACCTTTTGCCCTTGTTTTTGAAGCAAGTGAACAACCGCCACAAGGCTCTACGATCCAGTCGGCGCTCATGAGTTTATTTCTTTCCGGTGTATCTTGGCCATGCAAGTTCGACCCGCTACCCCAGCTGATGTACCGATCATTTTTGAGCTCATTTGTGCGTTGGCTGAGTATGAAAAGCTGAGCCACTTGGTAAGCGGAACGGCAGCAGATTTGCAGCAGTATTTGTTTGGCCCTGAGGCCGTAGCGGCAGTGTTGCTGGCTGAAGTGGAAGAACGCCCCCGCTCCCCTGTAGGATTTGCCCTCTATTTTCGTAATTTTTCTACGTTCCTCGCCCGCCCAGGCTTTTACTTAGAAGACCTGTTTGTGTTGCCGGAGTTTCGTGGTAGAGGCATTGGCAAAGCGCTGTTGGTTCGATTGGCGCAAGAGGCTGTGGCTAAGGGATACGGACGGCTGGAGTGGATGGTATTGGATTGGAATCAACCGGCGATTGAGTTTTATCGACGGATGGGGGCCAAACAACATGCAGAGTGGATTTTGAACCGGGTAACGGGGGAAGATCTGCTGGCATTGGCCCAGTTGGGGGATCCCTGATGATTCCAGGCAAGCATTTCGTTAGTCGATCTGATTGGTTTCTTTACTGGCTGGCCTCAGCCTTGAATAGTCTCTCCCATTGGCTCAGTTGGCGTTTGGTGCCTTGGTCAGCTAGGGCAGCAGGAGCCCCGCATCCTACCCTTTCGAGGGGGGGCGGGAGGAATGCGCCGCCGGCAACGGGATGAAATAACATGAGGGCGATGAACCAACTCCTGACCATCTCTTGCAAGCTCAAGGTATCCGAATCACAGACCACAAAACCAATCCGACTCCGGAGGCGTTTGGGCAGGCATTGAACTGGGTTAACCAGAACACACCCGAGAAGATGGTCAATGCCCTCAAGCTGCAATCCTTTTGCTACCACGAGATTTGCGCTCGCTTTGGCCTGTCGAGCAACTTGGCCCAACAGGTTTGCAGGCGAGTCGCCGGTCCTCCGAAGGTGGCCAAACAAAAGCATCGCCCGGTCAAAGCGGTCAAGGCGGGCTTTGTTACCTACATCGATTGGGCTGTCGGTAATACAGCCTGGAGGCTCCTGGTTATCTTGAACGAGGTAGCCGGAGGGCTACTGAAGGGCTTTTGGAAAGCCCGCGCCGTGCTGCGTAAGCCGTCAGCGTCGGGAAGACGCTACGAAAATACAGTCTTTTGAATTGAGTTTTTGAATTGAGTTTGCAACACCTGACCTCACCCCCTTCGCGCAGCATGGCGCTAGCCCTAGCCCCTCTCCCAGAGCGGGAGAGGGGATCCAGAAGGGGTATCGTTCTGCTTCAGCACCGACAAGCTTCCTACCTATATCTACTATCTACTGAGGTAGTTCCAGAAAGGATCCCATGCGGCGAAACTTTTGGTAGCGTTCTTCCCGCAATTGTCGTCCACTCAAGGTTGAAAGATCCTCCAGATGGCGGAGAAGGGCTTGTTTCAGGGTTTGGGCTGCTTCTACCGGGGCACGATGGGCGCCCCCCGCCGGCTCTGGCAAGATTTCGTCGATCACCTCCAGTTGCAGCAGATCCTGGGCGGTAATGCGCAGGGCAGCCGCTGCTTGTGGGGCTTTTTTGGCATCTTTCCAGAGAATAGCCGCACACCCCTCCGGTGAGATCACCGAATAAACGGCGTGTTCAAACATCAACACCCGGTCGCCAATGCCAATGGCCAATGCTCCCCCGGAGCCACCCTCGCCGATGATGGTGCAGATGATCGGGATCTCGAAGCGGAAGAGAGCTTGTAAATTGGTGGCAATTGCTTCTCCTTGTCCTTCTGCTTCGGCCTTGAGGCCGGGGTAGGCCCCTGGCGTATCGATAAAAGTGAGCAGGGGCAGACCAAAACGGTGGGCATGTTCCATCAGCCGCAGGGCTTTGCGGTAGCCGGCGGGGTTGGGCATTCCAAAGTTGCGATGAATGTTGTCTTTGGTGTCCCGACCCTTTTGATGTCCCAGGATCATAACCGGCTGATCCTCCAGCTTGGCCAGACCGCCGACAATGGCCGGATCATCCTGGCCATGTCGATCCCCATGCAGCTCAAACCAATCGTCGCAAATGGTTTGCACGTAGTCGAGGGTACTGGGCCGACGGGGGTGACGGGCCACCTGTAGGCGCTCTACGGGGGTGAGATGACGGAAGATCTCACGGCGCAGTTCTTCGGCTTTGGCCTCCAGCTGGCGAATTTGCTCGGAGGCTTCAATTTCGTTATCTTCGGCCAAAGAGCGAATCTCCTCAATGCGTTGCTCTAGGGCGGCGACAGGCTGCTCAAAATCCAGCAGCATACGGTCGGTAGATTTGGTGGTCATGACCGATCAAGGTTGTGCGTTGGAGTGCGCAGGGCTGGATGTTGATCTTCTCACATCCAGTTCCCCGAAAGCTGAAAAATCAAGAATCGATGCTCTCTACTCCTGCAGGGTTCTGCCAAGCGATGGCCCGCTGCGTTTAAGGTGGAGAGTAGGTTCGTCTTTTGAGGAAAGGGATCCCTTGCCGCCCTCTTCTGGTGCCTCGTCAAGCTCTGCTCGCCAGAGCCCTCCGCTTTCCCCCTGGATCCGCTGGGGCCTGGTGGGATCCGTTGTCGTGGCGATTGGGCTGGGCGCTTTCTGGCAATATGGGCAGCCGGAACGCCAGGTACGCGCTCACACCGAAACCTTGTTGCGGGCGGTAGAGGGACGCCATTGGGAACGGGTGGAGTCTTTGTTTTCAGAGGCTTACGCCGATGACTGGGGGTTTGATAAGCAGACGGCGCTTTCCTATGGTCAGCAGATTTTTGGCCAATTTTTTCGCCTCCGCATCCAGCCGCAGGAGCTACAGGTGCAGATCAGCCCAGACAACAGTGGTCGGGCTACCGTTTGGTTTGTGATCGAGGGATCCGGCGGCCCCCTGGCCAACCTAACTCGGGATCAGGTAAATGCGTTGGAGCAACCGTTTCAGTTTTATTGGCAGCGCCCCGGCGGCAACCCCTACCGCTGGGAGTTGATGCGCATTGAGAACCCTGACTTGGAGATCCCTGAGCTTCGTCCCTGACGACAGATCTGAGCGGGCTTGCCCCGTTCACCGTTTAAGGCTTGTTTTGGGCAAACCACAAGTCTGGGTCGAGCAAAAACAGATGGGGAACCCCCCCAGCGGCAGGTACCCACTGCACAATGCCCCGCTGGCGAGCTTGAGCGGCATGGCTGCTGGGAACAGCCTGAATCTGAGCCAAGGACAGACGACGCAACATCGGTTGGGTAGGGATGGGCAGGCCAACCTCCTCTTGGCCCGGCGGCTGTAGGAGGATCAGGGCTTGGGGCTGAAAGAGGAGGGGTTTGCCCAGCAAGAGACGACCCGTATCCAGAAGTGGGATGGAACGCTCTGAAGTTTCAGAACGGTGGGAAGGCCCCAGGCGAATGGATGAGTTGCCATGACCCGCTTGAAGGTCTTGCCAAGCCAAAACCCGCTTTGCCCACAGGATTGGCAACCCGAAGTTAAAGGGCTCCGCCCTGCCAACACGATGGGATCCCAGTTGGAAGGTGATCAAGGTCTGTTGATTTTTCAGATGCTCCTGCTGAGCCAGACGTCGGGAGCGCAGGGGAGAAAGTAGAGGCATGGGTCACCTCGCTGCCAGCACAGCAGGGGGATCCGGTTGGAGCAGTTGCCGCAGCGACTGAATTAGCTCCTGTTCCTGAAAGGGCTTGGAGAAATAGCCCGTTGCCCCCAGCCTCTGGGCCAGTTGCCGGTGTTTGTCGCCGCTGCGGGAAG
This sequence comes from Thermostichus sp. DRC_bins_24, assembly GCA_039794845.1. GTDB lineage: Bacteria > Cyanobacteriota > Cyanobacteriia > Thermostichales > Thermostichaceae > Thermostichus. Next base: position 78,764 of record JAUQVK010000025.1, on the reverse strand, counting down.
TGAGCATAATCACCGGCAGGCGATTGTGCAGGGGGTGGGAGCGAATCTGGGCCAACAGGCCGAAGCCATCTAGGCGGGGCATTTCGATGTCGCTGATCACCGCTTGGATTGGGATCCCGCTCTGGAGGTGTTCGAGGGCCTCTTGTCCGTCGCGGGCTTGTTCGACGCGGAACCCTGCTTTTTCCAACGTCATGGCCAGGAATCGCCGCACATTTACCGAGTCTTCCACCACCAAGAGGGTTGTGGGGTGATGAGCAGACCGAGATAAGGGCTCATCCGGTGAGGGGTGCGACCGTGGCGGATTGGCTTGGACCCAGCGGAGCAGCTCCGGGATATCCACCAGAGGGACGATCCGTCCATCCGCCAAGATCGTACAGCTGGAAAACCCAGGCGGTAGGGGCAGCCCCTCTTCCACAGGGCGCAGAGTGACTTCCTGCTCTCGCCAGTAGCGATCCACCAGCAGGCCAAAGGGTTGGTTACCCTCCACCACCAGCAGCACGGTGGGCTGATCAAGGGTCGGAGTGTCTTCGATCTCGGGATGTTGTTGGGGTCGGGCAAAGTGAAACCATTGCCCCAGCGGTATGAGAGGAACCTGGTGATCTTCCCAAACAAAAGAGGAAGGCAGTTCAGAGGTGGACAGCTCGGGGGGGATGAGCAGCTCTTCCACCGCATTGGCCGGAAAAGCCAGCATCAAGCCATGACATTCCGTCAGCAGAACCCGAGTCACCGTTAGAGAAAGAGGCAGCGTCAGGGTGAAGCGGGTTCCCTCCCCCGGCCAGGACTCCACCTGCACACGACCGCCCACCTGTTCCAGGTTGGTGCGCACCACGTCCATCCCCACACCCCGCCCAGACAGATCGGTCACTTGAGGGGCGGTACTAAACCCCGGTTCGAAGATCAGCTCCAGCAGTTCCTGGGAAGTGGCGGCGGCTAGGTCCGATTCCGGGAAGCCCATTTGTAAAGCACGGGCACGAATTTTGTCCAAGCGGATCCCAGCGCCATCGTCCCGCACTGTGAGAAAGGTGCGGTTGCCTCGGTGGGCAGCGGTAATTTCGATCAGGCCTTTGGCGGGTTTGCCCTGGGCTAGACGGGTTTTGGGGTCCTCAATGCCGTGGTCGAAGGCATTCCGAATCAAATGCAACAAGGGATCCGCCAAAATCTCCAGGATGGAGCGCTCGATTAGGGTAGATCCGCCGATGACCCGCAACTCCACCCCTTTGCCATGGGTCAAGCTCATCTCCCGCAAGGCGCGAGGAAAGCGATCCGTCAGATCCGACAGGGGCTGCATTCGCACTTGGGTGAGGCGGGTTTGCATTTGCCGGGAGGTGCGGGTGAGCTGTCGGGCTGTGCCTTCCGTCTCCTGTAGGGCGGTGTCAATATCGCCGGTCACCTCATCGATCTGGACGACGGTTTCCATCACCTCTTGGGCCAGTAGGTGCATTTCCCCGTAGCGATCCATCTCCAGCAGATCAAATTCCCTGGGAAACAGGCTGGCTTGCAAGGGATCCCTGCCCTCTGTGGTCTCATCTAGTCCGGCAGGGCGGCAAACCTTGGCGGAGCCGGTGGCGACGCGGTCGTAGCTGCTGCGCAGGCGACTGTTGGTCTCCTCTAGAGTGCGCACCCGCCGTTTGAGCAAACTCACCAGGTCTCTCAGCCGTTGCAGGTGGCCATTCAGACCGTTGCGCTCGGTGGTCAACTCCCCAAACAGTTCCCCCAGCTGTTCTAGTGGGCGAGCGGGTACCCGCATCATGCCCTCTGGGGAGGTGGGGGGAGGCTCTGTTGTGGCTGGGGTCGGGGCGGTCAGTTGCGCAGATGGGGCAGGTTGAATAGACGCTTGAGGAGCGGGATCCCAGGTGGTGGGCAGCAGATCCAACCGTCCGATCACCACCAAAGCCTGAGACCGTCGCCACACCTCGAGCGCCGCTTGGGCCAACTGCAGAACTTGCGCTTTGGCTTCTACGGGGGTGGCTTCCAACTCTCGGGACAGAGATCCGCAGAGGGTGGCGAAGGCGGGCAGATCCAGCATCTCCCCCAAGGCCCCCAACTCCTGGCTGGCGATGAGAAATTCCTCCCGCAGACAGGGCTGTTCCGGGTGGGCCAAAACCCCCTCCAGCCGCTGCAGGCAGGCATCGACCTCGGTTTCAAACATCAGCACCCGAATATCCCCGCCGGCTTCTGCCGCAAGCAGATGGGCCGTATCTTTGGATTGCCACTCTCCCAACTGCTGCTTCAGGCGGTCGAAAATCGGCTGCACCTGTTCCGCCAGCCAGGCTTCCTCCAGGGGTTGCCGCTGCCGGTGTCGCTGGGCGATCTGGCGCATGCAATCCAAGGCTGCCAGGATGGCGCGTTCCACGGTGGGGCTGGCCTTTTGGGGCTCCACCTGTAGGATCTTGAAGCAGTCCTCCAGCCGGTGGGCCAAGTCGCTGAGTACCGGGAAGCCCATCATGGCTGAGCCGCCTTTGACCGAGTGAGCTGCCCGCAGAATGCGATCGATACGGCCTCGCTCCAACCCCTGGTCGGCCAGCCCCAGCACCCCCGCTTCGATGCTGTCGAAATAGGTTTGAGCCTCGCCGAGAAACTGAAGCCTCACCTCCCATTCACCGTCACGAACTTGGGGTGGCGTGAGATTGGGTGACATTTCAGATGGCCTCCCCCACCTTGAAGGTGGATACCGAGGTTTGCAGCTGGCGGGCAATGGCCACGGTGTCCTGTAGAGAGTTGGCCACCCGTTGCGAGGCTTCCGAAGTGTGGGTGGCAATGCTGGCGATCTGCTCCATCAGTTGCCGCACCATTTGCGAGGCATCCGCCTGGGAGTCGGTGGATTGGGCGATAGCCTGGAACAGTTGGTTCACCTGTCGCGATACCTCCACGATTTGTCCCAGGCTTTGTTTGGCATCCTCCACCAGGCGGGTTCCCTCCACCACTTGACTGGTGCCGGTTTCCATCGCCTGCACCACTTCGCCGGTTTCCCGTTGGATCCCTTCGACGATGCGCTCGATCTCTCGCGTTGCCTCCGCCGACTGAGCCGCCAGTGCCCCCACCTCTTCGGCAACCACCGCAAAGCCGCGACCTTCTTCCCCTGCACGGGCCGCCTCAATGCTGGCATTCACCGCCAATAGGTTGGTTTTCAGGGCAATCTGGTTGATCAAAGACACCACTTTAGAAATCTGCTGGGAGGATTCGCCTAAACGCTTGACTTTCTTGGCGGTTTCCGCGACCGTTTCTCGCAGTTGCAGGATGTTTTGCACCGTGCGATCCATGGTCAAGCTGCTGGCGGTGGCGGTGGCAGCGGCGGATTCGGAGACGGCAGCCGCCTGCTGGGCTTTGTCGGCAACCTCCTGAATGGAGAGGGTCATTTGTTCGACGGAGCGCAAGGTCTCGCCAATCTGGGTGGCTTGCTTGAGGGCCGCATCCGCCAGTTCTCGAATGGCCGCCTCGTTGTTGCCGACGGAGTTGTTCACCTGGCCGGCAGCCTGCTGAACCTGGATGACGATGTCCCGCAGGCTTTCGATGATGGCGTTGAAAAAGTCGGCGACAATACCAATCTGTCCCGCCGTTAGCTGTGCCCGTACCGTCAGGTCGCCCCGAGAAGCTTCCATGACGTCGTTGATCAGCTGCAACAGTTCCTGCTGCAGGGCTTCTGACCGCTCGCGTTCTTGAGCGGCCACAGCTTTTTGTTCCAGCGCTCCCAGGTTGCTCAGGGCTTGTCCGAGGCGGCTGGCCAACTCCGCCAGGTTTTCTTGCTCTTCTTGAGACCAGCTGTAGCTTTGGGCACGGCCGATCCCCAAGAAGCCGTAGGGCTCATCGCCGCGCATCACCGGGGCTACCATCTCCGCCTTCAGTTGGGCCGTGGCCAGCACTTGGAGGTAGTCGGCGCTCAGCTCCGCCACGGGCACTTGGCTGAAGGCATAAACTTGTCCGTTGTCCAAGGTTTGCTGGAGCGGCGCTGGGATCCCGTGAACAACGGCCCCAAGGGTGCTGCTTTGGCGGCTGCCACGGGCTTCTGCGATCACCTGGGCTTCTTCGGGGTGGGTGAGCCGATAGACGGCTACCCGTTCGGCTGCGTAGCGCTGGCGGATTTCGCTCAGGAGGTCGGTGAGGGGCTCGATCAGCTCTTGATCCTGGCGGATACGGGCAATATCGGCGAACCGCTGCGCCAAGCGGGTATCGGAGGCCTGTCGTTCATAGGTTTCGTTCCGTTCCCGTACAAAATTGCGCACCAGGATCAAAATAGTGGCCCAGCTCACCAGCAAAATCGGGAAGCTGATGCCGGAAAGGATCAAAGAGCGCAACAGCCCCTGCTCGTAAAGAATAAGACTGGCCTGAATGTTGCCGCGAATTTCCTCGATGGTTTGGTTGATCCCTTCGGCGTAGATGCGTTTTTGTTCTTCGTAGTCGGGGCTGTGCAAGATCTCAAAGGCTTGCTCCCGCTCTCCAGCCCGGATCAGGTCGAAGGCCTCCACTTCCCAGTCCACCAGCTTGATGTTGGCTGCTGTGGTTTGTGCGGCGTAAGCTTCGTAAGAGACGGGATCCAAACGCTCAATTTCCGCCAAGACTTCGTCCAGTTTCGGCACGTGGATGTTGTAGCGTTCTTCCCAGGCCAAGTTCCCGGTGGCGGATCCCATGCGGGCAGACATGGTCAGAACTTCGTCCAAATAGATCACCTGATCGCTCAGATTTTGCAGGGTAAATTGCCGAGAAATGGTGGGGTTGAAGTTGAAGTAGGTGCGGGCCACCATACCGGCAGAAATGGCAAACAACAGTGAGCTTAACCCCAGCGAAAGACTAATGGCCGGGGCCAAGCGGGAACCCGCCACTTTGCGTTGCGGCTGCAGTTTGGAAGAGAGAGAAAGGCGACGGGAGTAAACCATAGCTTTAGCTTTTTTGCCTGAATAGAAATAGAGGGGATCAACCGCTGGCATGGGCACGGGAAACGGAGCTAAGCCGTTGGGGAATCATGCTCTCCACAATCCGGAGGATGAGGGTGCTTACATCCAGGATCCACAGCCGCTCCGCACCATCCCACAGGTAGCCGCTGAAAAAGACATGGCTGGATGCAGGCCAATCCAGCACCAGCTCCGATAGGGATTGAATCGGATCCGTAGAAATACGGGTAACCCCCCTCACCAGGGGGACGGCCAGACCCAGCCCCACAGCCCCTTGGCGCACGACCACAAGGTGATAGTCGGGTAGCCCAAAATCCAAGGGATCCCTGCCAAGAAACTGGGGCAGATCCAGACTCCCAATCACTCGGCTGCGATAGTTAAAGAGGCCCAGCGCCCACGCCGGTTGATTGGGGAGAAGGGTAAATTGCTGCGGGCTGACGATCAAAGCCTCCTGAGCAAACTGCATCGGCAGAACCACAGATAAACCAGCCTGCACCTGTAGCCGTAAGTACAGTTCGCCCTTACCGATGGAAGCCGTTGCCTGTGATGGAAAACTGGCCACCCTAGCAATTCTCACTCTTTTGCTTAATTTAAGTACAAATCTTAGCTAAGCACCACCGATTTGATAGCGCGTAAAATCTCTTCGCGGGTGAAGGGTTTGGTGAGGTAAACATCTACCCCCTGCTTCATTCCCCACAACTTATCCAATTCCTGGTTTTTGGAGGTGCAAGCCACCACCGGCAGCTTTCCGGTCTCCGGATTTTTCTTGATCATGCGACACAGTTCCAAGCCGCTCATCCCTTCCATGACCAAATCCGTTAGAACCACATCCGGCTTGTCGCTGCGGATCTGTTGCAGCGCCTCTTGTGCATTGGCCACAGGCACCACTTGATAGCCCTCTGCCCTGAGATAGTCGCTGATCAGCTGCCGCTCTGAAGCCACATCTTCCACCACAAGCACCGTTACCATAATGGACAACTCCTTCTCCAAAATCAGGGGTCTGAACACGAAAACCGACGGGATCCCTAGCTGAGATAGCGAAACACGATCTGCAGCAATTCTTCCTGCTGAAAGGGTTTGGTGAGATAATCGGTGGCTCCGGCCATGCGCGCCTTCACCCGATCGATGAGGCTTTTGTGGCCGGTCACCATCACCACGGGCACCTCCTTCAACACCGAATATTTGCGAATCAACCCACACAACTGGTAGCCATCGACATTGGGCATGCCCACATCCAGCAGGATTAAATCTGGCTTGAGACTGGTCAATTTCATCAGCGCTTTTAAAGAGTCGTTAATGGTGTGAATGACCAGGTTTTGCCCCTCCAGCAACCGACAGATTTCGTTCAACATGGCTTGGCTATCGTCGATGCAGGCGACTGTCCAGGTTTGGGTGACCTGGGTGGCAGGGCACAGATCCCGAAGGCCTTCCGCCAGTTGGGCAGTCTTTTGAGGCGGGGGGGTCAACATGGGCACGGCCGTGGCGCCGGCCAGGTGGGTTTTGGGCAATTTGTCGAAAGGGGCTTGGGGATCCCGCAGCATGATGATGCCGGCGTTGATCAGGGGGTAAAGGCGACGGGCGATCAGCAATTCATCTTGGTCGATCAGGGCGCTCAACTGACGGAAGCTAAACCCGCGCAGCAATTGGCTCAGGTGCTCCTGCTGATCGGGGGGTAGGCGCTCCGCTTGGGCACGGCTGGTGAAATAGGGCCGCTGGTAAGGGGAGGTAATTTGCGGCCCCAGACTTTGCCAGGCTTCTAGCCGCTTTTGGATATGGCTGAGCAGGGATCCCACTTCCCATTGGCCCAGGGTAGGCAACCCATCGAGGCGGATCAGCCGTTGCTCCAGGTTCTGAGCCGGAGAAAGGAGCAAATTTTGTAGCACTTCCTCGCTCATCCAGGCGCTTAATTTTCGGGCCGCTTCGCGGGGCACCAGATGTTCTTCCACCATCCAGATTAAGGTGAGAAAGTCTGCCGGCAAAGGCCCAGCCTCTTGGGCCAGAATCGACTCGGCTTGCCGACGAACGCGCAGACAAACCTCGCGGGTGAGGGAAGGCACCTGATGGCGGAGACGACGCAGATGTCGATCCAATCGCTCCAAGGGGTCGAAACTATGGCTGGCAAACACAAAGCGACCCTGACTCCGCACAATTGACCAGGTGCTCAGCACCGCTGGGGTTAGGGAAAGATCCTGGTACTGCACGATCCCCGTGAAAACCGGCTCGACTTTCAACAAATGGGCGGATACCTTCATGAAGGCGGATGAGCAATCCATCAATGGAGTCATGTTGAAGTCGTTCTCCTTAGCTGTATCCTGAAAAACACCTTCGACCAATACTGTGAATCTACTGAATAACCAAGAAGGAATACTTCAGCGCTGAGAGTAAAACTTTACCCTGGACACTCCAGGTATGAAAAGTTCGCGCAGCAGATCGGGGCTTCAGGGCTGTGGCGCAAGACAACGGGCGATCCCTAGCAAGCTCAACACAAACTAGACAAATCTTCTAACACGCAGGTGCGAAGCCGTCAATCTTTTTCCCCGTGAAAATACGGATGGCTTTGCAACAATGGCAAAATTCTTCTACTCTTCTACATTTGATCGCACATTTGATCGAGATGGGCCTGGCAACGGTGCAACAGTTGGCGGCTTTCCTCAAAGCTAATCTGCTCTAGGGCCTCGCTGTAGGAGCACCAACGATAGGCAGCTACTTCTTCCGGTTGCAGTTCTACAGCAGGGGGGGGTGATTGGGGCGGCAACAGGGCGACATAGTAGGTGACGGTTTTGGCGATTACGTTGCCCTGTTTGTCGGTAAACTGGTAGACCTCCTGCAGGGTCAAGGGGGTGGGCGGGTGGGGGAGGGTGAGCACCCGATAGTCGGTTAAGCCGGTTTCTTCCCGGAGCTCCCGTTGGGCGGCTTCTAGGTCGGTCTCTGAGCCATCTTTGTGCCCTTTAGGGAAAGCCCAATGCCCCTTTTGATGCTGAATGAGCAAGTACAGGCGCGGGGATCCCTGGGTGGGGGGAATGACGGGGATCAGGCCGTAGGCAGCGTCCGTCAGCGTGGGGGTGTTCAATTGTTCAATCTCCGAACAGTTTGAGGGCGGGCGGTCTGGGGCCAAACACCTCGTTGGGATCCACCCGCGGGCTTTCCACCCCTTGCAAGGGTGAGAGGGGACGGCCGGTGTCGAATTGAAACAGGTAGATGGGCAGCCGGTCGGAGCCGAGAGGCAAAAAGGCCAGGGTATCGATCTGGGTTAACACGTTGCGGCTGGCCGGTCGGGTTAGGTTAAAGGCGGTGATGCGGTCTTCTAGGCGGGTCTCGGGGGAAGTGCGCCCGCCAATGCCGATGCTGAACTGTTGGTTGCCCTGCTCGTCCACTCCCAAAGCCTGCACATCTCCCAACTCGATGCGTGGGGCACGGTCGTCCACGCCGGCCACAACCGGCAGGTTGTCCACGGGCGGTTGCGAGGGAACAAAGCGCAGTTGTGACCCTGCGGGCAAAATGCGATAGTCCTGGTAATCGTGCTGAATGGAAAGGGATCCCCGGAACACCCGGCGCGTCAGGCCCTCTAGGGTCCAAAACCCGTAGCCCAAATTGATGCGGGTGCTATCCGGCAACCAGTAGCGTTCTCCCCCTTCGGCGGGTACCTCCGTAAAGCCAATCAGTGCGTAAGCCTGGCCCCATACCCCCGACAGAAACAACAACACCTGCCGAGGCAACCCCGACTCGGGATCCAACCACAGCTCCCGCAACTGGCCCTCCTGCAGAGGTTCTAGGCGCAGATGTTGAGCGGGGGATCCTGCCAAATCCACCGTTTCTGAAGAGAGCACCCGATAGCGGCTGGGCAATGCCTCCAGATTAAAGCCCACCGAGGGCAACAGCGCCTCTGGCCGGTTCACATAGACCGAGTACAGCCCGAGCAAATCCGATTGGTTCACCACCTCCAGCCGGCGGGAATCCAGCAGCCGAATGCGATCCCCTTCCGCCACCCAAGCTTGCCAACTGCCATCGCGGCGATAGAGCACATCCAAAGTGGCCGTAAAGGTTTGGGATCCCTGCACCCGCACCTGCTGGCGATATTGCAAATTGGGCAGGGGGGGAAGTTGGCTCAGGGCGGCGTTGTAGCGCTCCAGCCAGGCTTGGGAATCGGGTTCAGAGCTTTGGGTGTTGGTAACAGGCTGGCCCGATTGGGCAAAGGCGGAAACCCCCGACGGGATGGGGCAGAGCCCCCCCAGCAGGAGCAAAACCCCACAGAGGGATTTCCACAGACCCAAGTGAGAACCTCGTCCCGCCAGCGCGACGGGCCCGCCTTGCTGTAACCACTGTCTGCATCGAGTGCGTCTGGGGAGCATCCGGTTCACCTCGTACCCCTGCTCTGGTTGCTTTTTGTGCTGAGCGCTTCCCACACCTGAGAATGGCCCCCTCAGTAGGGATCCCTCCCTACTCTCAGTACGTCTACTCAATAGAAATAGACTTGGGCCCAGCCGAGTTACCCGAGGAGGGGCCATCTTCCACCACCAGCCCCTGAGATTCTAGCCAACTGCGTAAGGGATCCTGCTTCACATCCAGACGCAGCAAACCGCTCAGCAAACCACCACAGAAAGGAACGGGATTGCTCAGAAATTCTTTCCAAACCTCATTCATTTCCATAGCCACAACACCAATCACCCCCCAATCCTAGCAGGGCGACTTGGGCGGGGATCCCGGCTACCCCCTCCTCCGGGCACCCTACCCCCCCGCCGATTCACTGTTATTAGATATACTCAACTCAGCACTACGTGGGCATTCGCGATGTTGTCCGGAGAACGGCTTGGCAAGGTTCTGTTGCTGGACGCGGATCCTGCAGTCAACCCGCAGCTAAAGCTCTACATCGAACAAGCTGGCTACAGCGTCATCGTGGTGGAAAGCGGTGCCAAAGTCCTGGAAGCCATTGTTCATCAACCACTGGATTTGCTCCTGATGGAGTTGGCCTTGCCGGGGTTGAATGGCCTGGAGCTGCTCCAAATGATCCGCTCGGCCCGTTCCCGTCTGGAGTTGCCGGTGCTGATCCTCTCCGAACGCGCGGATTCCAACACAATGGTGGCGGCCTTCGACCTGGGGGCGGACGACTACATCACCAAACCCTTCGACCCAGAAGTGGTGCTGGCCCGCATTCGGTCTCAGATTACCCTGGCTGCAACCAAGCGAGCTGGGGCTCCGAAGCAGCAAAACAGTGTTGGCAATGGGCGCTACCAGATCGAGCGCCTGGTCGGTATCGGTGGCTTTAGCCAAACCTACCTAGCCCGCGACACCCATCGCCCCGGACATCCCCGCTGCGTGGTCAAGCGCCTCCAACGCTTAGATGACAAAGAAGGAGAAGGCAAAGACTGGACGGATGAGCACAAAATGGTGATGGAAATCGCCAAGGCCGCCTTTGAGCAGGAGGCCGACATTCTGGAAAAGCTGGGCAGCCATCCCCACATCCCCAAGTTGTTGGCCCATTTTGAAGAAGACGGGCAATTTTACACGGTGCAAGAGTTTATCCAGGGCTCCTCCCTACGGCAGCAGTCCAATCGAGGAGTGATTTGGTCTCCTGCCCAAACCGCCTACTTCCTCTGCGAGCTCCTCAAGATCCTTACCTTTGTCCACCAGCACGGCGTCATCCACGGGGATATCAAACCCTCCAATATCATCCAGACTCGAAGGGATAAGCGTACCTCCTTCACCCTGATCGACTTTGGCGCCATCAAACGCATCGAAGCTCAGCCCAGCGAGCACGTCACCAGCTTCATTGGCACAACGGGCTATGCCCCCTACGAGCAATACTCAGGTCGGCCCCGTTTCAACAGCGATCTTTTTGCCTTAGGTCGGGTGGCAGTGGAAATGTCCACAGGAACCCTGCCGGAGATCGGCGAGTCTCTGCAGGAAGCCATCCCCTTCGGATTCGGGGATCCGCGCCTGTTGGCCATTTTGGAGCGCATGATTGCCGCGGATGCAGACGAACGCTACCCCACAGCCCAAGCGGTTTTGGACGAGATCGTGCCTCTACGCAAGCAACTGTTGGCAGAGTTGGCCGCCGTACCCAAGCAACCCGCCCTGATGAACCAGATGAACTAGCGGTTGAGATAGGGCTCAAGATCAGCCCTCGAATCCCTTGCGAATCACCTCAGTGCGGCTGGCGCCAGATCCTGGCTGATGGCCTCCGCCTGAAAGTGGCCACTCATGCCCACCACCCGCCACTCGGCGCTACGATTTCCCTGGCTAAAGCGCAAGATCTGTGCCCGCAACGGCACCACCTCAACCACCTGTGGCGGAAACTGCTGGTATTCTCCCAGATACGCTCGATAATCCGGCGGAAGATCCGATCGGCTGTCGATCTGGATCCAAAACACCCGCCCTGCTTCGTTCCCATAGGCGCGGATCTGCTCTTGCCCCTGGTGCTGCTCGATTCCACGCACCTGCTGCCGCCCCACGCGCATCGACTCTGCCCATTCCGGCAAGGGATCCCCTAAGCTAACCGCCCACCCCGGCAGAGTCCACCCCCACCAACAAGCCAGCAGCAGCCAGAGGCCCCAAAGCCAGCTCCTACTGTTGAATACTTTGCTTGGGATCCCGTATTTCCTCAGCATTCTGCCCCCTCAAGAAACCCACTTAGAACCCAACCTGTCGTCAAACTTTCCGTACCTGTTTAACGCAGGCGAAAGCCGATGCGGCCCCGCTCGATATCAAAAGCAACATCGGCATTAAAAAACAGTGGCATGCCCAACAGCTGCTTATTCAAAAGCCCATTCACAAAAATCCGATCCCGACTGGGGGTAACCGGAAATCCTACCCGAATGCGGTAATCGAAAGCCCCATCCAAAACCGCTCGCCATTCCGCCCCCGCCGGCAATGTGCTGGTGGAAAAGGGTGCCGCCCCCAGCAAACTGACATTCAAGAAAATGTCGGAGGAACCGCTGTCAAAGTTGGTGGGGCTGGGGACATTTTGAATGGAGGTGTTGCTAATGCTATAGGCCACCTGGAGCGCTTCATCCCGCCAAATCGGAGTACCGTCAGGAAAAGAGCCCACCTGTGGAAACTGCCGGAAATTAAATCCTGCCGTATTGGCTTCCGTGAGGCCAATGGTAAAAAGGCCCTGGCTGGAATCAAAGCCACCCGTTTGAATGATATAACCGGAGCGGAAATTTCCGGGAAAGCGAGTCAGTGGGCTAAAGACCTCTCGGTCGGCGCTGCGCTCATCCAAGGAGGTGCCAAGGATCCCGGCAAAGGGTCGCCCTTCCCCAAACAAGGTTTCTGAACAGCCGGCGACCAGTGCATCCACGCAGGTTACCCGGTCAATCAACTGTAATGTGACGGGTTCCCGACTTTGTACCCCCCCGAGGCTAAAGGGAGCACGGGCCAACACTCCGATGAATTGGGTGCCATCCCCGAAGGTGATGGTAGAAGGAATCGAAGTACGCTCCAGGCCGAAACTCCCGGCGGCACTAGACACGATCCGTACCCCTGCCGAGCCCGTATCCAAGAGCAACTCGGCACTGCCTCCAGCCACCCCCACGTTTAACCCCAGCAACTTAAAGCGGCTCATGCCCAGGGTGCGTACCGGCATCGGAATCGATTCGGTCCCCAACTGGGGGGGTGGGGGCACCAGCGTGGATGCAGAAGACTCACCTGGGCCAGAACACCCGCCACTGACTAGCATCAACACCAAGGCCAACATCCCCCACAGGGTGCGCCAGACTCCGGCGGCCAGGGATCCCCACCGCAAGACATTTCCCTTCTCAAGCTGTGGACGCATCGGATCCCGCTCACACTCCATCGGGAACCTAGGCAGGGAGCGATCCCGACCGATGGGATCCCCATCTTTCCAACCCAAAGTCCCCAAGGTCAGTGTACCCAGGGCTTACCAGCCACAGTCGCGCAAGAGTGCAGTCAAGTTGGGGGTCAAAGGGCTGGATCTGCTGGGAACAACGGCAGCTCCGCTTGCCAATCGACGACCTTTTGGAAGCGAAACGCCCCCGCCAAAGCCCCCCACACCTGTTGATGGGTGACGGGATCCATCCCCTGATCGTGGCTGCAGAACTCGGTTTCGCTCAGGTGTAGGGTGGTCTGCAAGTAGGTGGTCTGCCCTTTGCGCACCACACAACACTGCTGCCCCGGTTCGGTGGTTCCGACAAAGATCTGCCCCTGCTGCTTGACCCGGACATCGCACCCCGGCAAATAGGTGATGTCGTCCGCCGTCAACTGGCCTAACAAATCCGCCTGCTCCCGTGCGCAGCCCCGCCACCGTTCCGGCTCTAGGGGTCGATAGTTGCGAATGACAATCTCGGATCCTGCCTGCACCAACTCCACCACCGCCTGTCGATAGGGATCCTCCAAATGACCCCCGTAGGCTTGCTCCACGTAAAAGCCAATCCCACCCAGCACCCGGAGGGGCAAGGGGCGATAGGCTACCCGGATCTGGGCGAAAAACGGCGGGTTCTCCCAGGCTTGCTCTTGGTTGCTAAAGTCTCCCGCCAGCCAGCGCGCCATCTGCAAAAGCTCTGGGGAGGGGGTGGGAGCGGGCCAGACAGGCATAAGCAGGTGTCCAGAAGTTCTGTAAAGATGTATACCGAAATTTTCCGGTCGTCGAGGGAAGGCCTCTCAGATTTTCTCTCCAATCTCAGCTCCACCAAAGGATTCCGACTAATGTTAAATTATGTATTCTTTCTGAGAATGTTCGCTCTAGCACAGAAAACGACCTCAATCCAAGCCCCGAAGCCAAGATCGGGATTGACATTTTTCCTTACAATATAAACTTATACAAATGAATATCTTCTTTTGTAAAAACTACGGCTGTGAAAGGTAGAGTAGGCAAATCGGGATCCCGCAGTGGGAACTGATCCGAGCTTTCTTGCGCCGGGTAAAGTCCCTTTACATTTTTTGACTTAATCGCTTCCCGCCTTCGCGGTAGAACAGGACTGGAAACAAAGCGAGCCAGCTTCTCCTCGTCTGCCCAGTTGAAGTTGCCATCCGTGATCCCGCTCCGGGGTGAGCGCCACTGGGGATCTCCATCCGAGCTTGATCCGGCAGGTTACGCCGCCGAGTGGTTTTCCCTCGGGGGTTGGTTTGTTGCGGCTGAGGCCTACGAGGGTTTGCTTGCCCGTCTTGGTTCTACTGGCTTTGATCCCGTCGGCGGGTCTGTTCAGGGAAACAGCGCCCCTCGGCAGCAGGGATCCGAGCGTTGCTGCATTCCCGTCCGGCGGGTGCTCTCAGTTCCGTAGAGGGGAGTGTTGATTCATAACTTCTTTTGCTTTCGCTAGGGAGATCCAAAACCATGAATGATGTATTTGGCAAAGTTGTTGCACAGGCCGACTCCAAAGGTGCCTTTCTGGGAGCCAACGAGTTTTCCGCCCTACAGCAGGTGATCGCCGAAGGCAACAAGCGCCTGGATGCCGTGAACCGCCTCACCAGCAATGCCTCCAAGATTGTCACTGATGCCATCCGCGAGCTGTTCGCCGAAGAGCCCAACCTGAATGCTCCCGGTGGCCCTGCCTACCCCAGCCGCAACGTGGCGGCCTGTATGCGGGACATGGATATCATCCTTCGCTACATCACCTACTCGGTGGCGGCGGGAGATGCCAGCGTGCTGAACGAGCGCTGCTTGAACGGTCTGCGGGAAACCTACCAAGCCCTAGGCACCCCCGGCAACTCCGTTGCCAATGGCATCCAAAAAATGAAGAGAGCTGCTGTGGCAGTGGTGAACGATCCCAACGGCATTACCCGGGGCGACTGCAGTGCTTTGGTGGCCGAAATTGAGTCCTATTTCGATCGTGCCGCGGCCGCGGTGGTTTGATGGCTCCGCAGAACCCAAAGGGGCGTCATTCTTGGCCTTGAGTTCCTGTTTGGGGCTGCCATGGGGTTCAGAGCGACCGTGATGGTCTTGGGATCCCAGAAGAGAACTCTTTTCATTTTTTCGCAGTTGCAATCTTGCCGTTTTTGCTTTGTTTTTTTGCGTTGAGCTTAAGTAAAGGAGCGTTTTGAATCATGCAAACCCCGATTGTCGATGCCATCGCCACTGCCGATAGCCAAGGGCGCTATTTGAGCAACAGCGAGCTGCAAGCCATCAATGGCCGCCTTCAGCGTGCTGCCGCCAGCATGGAAGCCGCTCAAGCCCTGACCAGCCGTGCGGATGAGCTTGTGCGCGGTGCTACCGAAGCGGTTTACGCCAAGTTCCCCTACACCACCCAACCCGGTGGGCAGTGCAACAACCAAGCCGGCAAAGACAAGTGTGCCCGCGATGTGCGCCACTACCTGCGCTACGTCACCTACTGCTTGGTGGCGGGTGGCACCGGCCCCATGGATGAGTATCAGTTGGCCGGGATCCGTGAGATCAACACCGCCTTTGAACTCTCCCCCAGTTGGTTCATCGAAGCCCTGCGCTACATCAAGGCCAACCACGGCCTGAGTGGACAAGCGGCCACCGAAGCCAACACCTACATCGACTACGCCATCAACGCCCTCAGCTAATCAGCTAGGGGGTATGGCCTGGGATCCCAGGTTCATGCCGAGGGAAGGTCACTTGGGGCAATGGTGGTAAGTCTGTCGCCGGGTGGATGGATCCCCGTTTGGGCTGGGGTTCGATCTCCCGGAGAGGGGCACTGCTGTTGCTCCAGTTCGATCTACTTTGATCTAGCCGATTTGATCTAGCCGAAATCCGGCGACGCAAGCCTTTTGTCCATCCAGTTCATCAGGGGAATCAGCATGAGTGCAATCACAGCGGCGAGCCAGATGGGGATCCGGGGCATCACGGATACCACTCCACTGGAGTTGCGCCCCAAGGCCAGCCAGGATCAGTTCAATGCGGTGCTGCGGGCCATCTATCGCCAGATTCTGGGCAACGACCATCTGTTCGGGGCCGATGTGGACGAGCTGGCCAGTGCCGAATCGCTACTGCGCCAGGGCAGTCTGACGGTGCGGGAATTTGTGCGCCTGATCGCTAAATCCGAAGCCTATAAGAAGCGGTTTTTCTACCCCAACTCCCAAACCCGTGCCATCGAACTTAATTTCAAGCATCTGTTGGGCCGCGCCCCCACGGATGGCAAGGATATTGCCCGCCATTTGGATATCTACCAGTCCGGTGGCCATGGAGCGGAGATCGATTCCTACATTGACAGCCCAGAATATCTGGAATCCTTCGGCGACAACATCGTCCCCTATCCGCGCGGTTTTGAATACCGTCGGGCCCATTCCACCCGCGATTTTACCAATCTGTTTGCCCTCTACGGCGGCTATGCCAACAACGATCGTTCCCAAGGGGCAAGGCCGCGTTTGATGACCGCCCTAGGAACCGGGTTTACCCCGGCGATTCGGCGCATCGGGGTACGGGGTCTGTTGCCGCCTAGCCCCATTTCTAAGCACTTGGGACCCCCAACGGGCGAATCCGACCGCATGTTCTGTGTGGAGGTGACCCGCCTGCTCAACCCGGCCTCTGCCTTGGCCACCTCCAGCCGAGTGCGCAAATCCAACCAGCAGATTTTTGTTTCCGCCGATCAACTGTCGGCGACGATGCAGCGGGTACTCAAATCGGGTGCCAAGATCGTCAGCGTTCGTAGCGCTTGATCTCTCCTTGCTGTTCCCTTTGCCATTGCTTCCATGACCACTGCTGTTCCCCTGGATCCCCATCCACCGGCGGATCTGACCCCCGCCGGACAGATCGCCAAGCTGCGCCACGGGGATCCGGGGGAACGCTACTATGCGGCCTGGTGGTTGGGGCGGATGCGCATCTCGGAAGGGATCCCGGCTTTGATCGAGGCGCTGGCAGACGAGCGGGATCGCACCGCCCAAGGGGGGTATCCGCTGCGTCGCAATGCTGCCCGTGCCCTGGGCAAGTTGGGATCCCCCGCCGGGATCCCAGCCCTGAAAACGGCACTGCGCTGCTCGGATGGCCAGGTGGTGGCGGCAGCGGCCCAGGCCCTGGCGGAAATTGCCCTCCGGCACGAGATCGAGGAGTTGGGGGCTGTTTTGCTCGAGGGGCTGAACTTTGTCGGGGTCGGGGTGGAAACAGAGGCTCTAGCTGCCCTTGAGGCGATTATCGAAGCCCTCGGCCAGCTGCGCTCGGCCACCGCTTTCGAGCAGATTCGTCCCTATCTGGAACACGACTCGATTCGCCTGCAATGTGCAGCTGCGCGGGCTTGCTACCGCATCAGCGGGGATCCCGCCTTCGCCCAGCGCCTGTTGCCGGTGCTGGCTCACGAGAATGTTCACTTGCGGCGGGCTGCCCTCTTGGATTTGGGGGCCAGTGGTTATTTGCCGGGGGCACCGGCGATGGCCACTGCCGCTGTGGAGGCCAATATCAAGGTGCTTGCCCTGAAGCAGTTGGTGGAGGTCAACCTGGAGCAAGCGGGATCCCTCAGGGCTGAGTTACAGCCGGTGTTGTTGCTGATCGACGAGTTGCTCTGAGCCGGGCATGGCGCTTTTCTTTGTCTTCAGGGATTCACTTGTAGGCGTTTTTGCCAAACCGACTGGGCCGCCAACCATACCGTCTGTACCGGTACCCGAAATTCTTGGGCGCGGGCAGCACAATCTCGAAACTCCGGTTGGGCGTTGACGATGTGGCCGTGATGGCGGGCCACCTTGACATCCACCAGGCCATAGGGGGTTTCCACTCGCTCGATCACCCGCTCCAGCAGGGTGCGTTGCTCCTGGGAATGTCGAATGCCTAGGGTAGTGGTCTCTCGGAAGAGCAGATTTTGACACTCAGGCACCCGATCCGGCGGACAGATCACCGTCAGCAGCACCCCTGGTCGCCCTTGCTTCATGGTGATGGGCTGGGTAAACACATCCCAAACGCCGAGGGCCAACAGCTGCTCGCAGGCGTAGGCGATGACCTGAGGGTTGAGATCGTCGATTTGGGTTTGCAAGACCGACACGGTTTCTGTCTGCTCTGCCCCGGCGGTTTCCCCGAGCCAAAGGCGGAACACATTCGGGATCGGCAGATCACGGGTACCGGCCCCGCGCCCAACTTTCTCCACCCGCATCGGCGGGCAGGGAACAAACTCCTGGGCCAAAGCCACCGCCAAAGCTGCCCCCGTAGGAGTGACCAGCTCCGCTTCGACACCGTTGCTGAAGACCGGCACACGGGCCATTTCCCACAGCTCGATCACTGCCGGCACCGGTACAGAAAGCTTGCCATGCTCTGTATTCACCCAGCCCCCTCCAATCGGATGAGGAGAAGACAACACCTGCTCCACCTGCAGCCAGTCGAGGCCGATGCAAGTGCCGATGATATCCACCAAGGCATCCACCGCCCCCACCTCGTGAAAATGAACTTTATCCAAGGGCATTTGGTGCACCTTTGCTTCCGCCTGGGCCAGCTTGTGGAACACCGCGAGGCTGCGGGCCTTGATGGCGGGGGCCAACTGGGATCCCTCGATAATGGCCTGGATTTCTGGCCAATGACGGGCGCGGTGTACCTCGGATCCCAACACCTCCACCACCACGTGCAGAGCCGGTTGGCCACAGCGCTTCACCCGGTTCACCTGTAGGTGAAATTCCCCTTCTAGCCCCAACGCCTGCAGCTGCCGGTTCAGGTATTCCAGGGGCACCCCACAATCCAGTAACGCCCCCAAACACATATCGCCTGCAATACCCGCCGCACAGTCAAAGTAGGCTAGTTTCATCGTTGACGCCAGGAAGCATATCGTCCTCATTCTGACATTCTCCCGACATTCAAAGACGGGGGGACGCCTTCATCTGGCCCCGGGTCCGAACCAGCGGCTCGATTCCGCTTGATCGGGATCCCCCCACTCTTGGCTACCTGCTCCCGCTTGGATCCCCTGTTGTCGGGTGTCTTTTGTCATACTTAAGTTCTGTTGCTCATGCCCCCGGTTTCCTCATGGCACTCCAACCCCAGTCCACATCCTTGATTCGGTTTCTCACTGCTGCGGTATCTGAGGCCATTCAACGGGCGGCAGAAGCAGGCCATCTGGGATCCCTGGCCCCCGACCAAACCTCCCAGGTGGTCCCTGTCATTCAAATCCCCAACGATACCCGCTATGGCGACTACGCCTGCCCGACCGCCCTGGGGATGAAGAAGCTCTGTGGTATGGCCCCAGCGCAAATTGCCCAAGCGATCCTCGCACACCTGGATTTATCCAATGTAGAAACCCGTGTGGCAGGGGCCGGGTTTATCAATTTTCGGTTGGGGGATCCCTTTTTGGCGGAACGTTTACAGGAATTACTCAGCCTAGGGTCGGAGTTTGGCAAAACAGCTAACCCCCACCCCGAGCGGATTCTGCTGGAGTTTGTCTCTGCCAACCCAACCGGGCCGTTGCATGTGGGGCATGGGCGTTGGGCAGCCGTCGGCTCTACGGTGGCCAATCTGTTGCGCTGGACAGGGCATCAGGTGGATCGGGAGTTTTACATCAACGATGCCGGCAACCAAATGCAGATTTTGGGCAAGTCCTTGGCGGTGCGGGTGAAGCAGCTGCAAGGAGAAGACATTCCCCTGCCGGATGATGCCTATCGCGGTACTTACTTGATCGATGTGGCGCAACGGCTGTTGGATCAAGTCAAAGCCGGGATCCGTACCCTGCCCGCCACCCTGGAGGAGTACACCGATTTTGCCTATGGGGAAATGCTCGCTTGGCAAAAAAACACCCTCCGGCAGCTGCAAACGGAGTTTGAGCAATGGTTCAGCGAGCGCCGTTTACACGCCCCCGATCCCCAGACGGGCCTGAGCGCCATCCAACAGTCTCTACAGGAACTGCAGGAGCGAGGCTTTCTCTACAGGGCCAAGGCTCCGCGCGGTGAGGATCCCAAGCCCAATGCCGAAGAAGCCATCTATTTCAAAACCCGAGAATTTGGCGACGACAAAGATCGGGTGGTACAAAAAGCCGATGGCTCCGTAACCTATCTGGCGGCCGATATTGCCTATCACCGAGATAAAGTGCGGCGTGGCTACCAGCGGCTGATCAACATTCTTGGCTCGGATCACCACGGTTACATCGGTCGGCTGAATGCGGCGGTGGGGGCTTTTAGCTTGGAGGTCAAGCTGGAGATTTTAATCGGTCAGTTTGTCAAATTGTTCAAAACGGATCCGGAAACGGGCGAAAAAACCGAAGTACGCATGTCCAAACGCACCGGCAATTTTGTCTCCTTAAACGATCTGATCGAGGATCCCGACATTGGGGTGGGAGCCGATGCTGCCCGCTGGTTTTTGCTCAGCAACAGTATGGATAGCCCGATCCATTTCGATCTGGATTTGGCCGTTAAGCAAACCTTCGATAACCCCGTGGTGTATGTGCACTACAGCCATGCCCGCTGTTGCACCCTATTGCGGCGGCTGCAAGAAGAAGAACAAGTAGAACTAACCCCGACAGTGTCACTCTCGGACAAGGGGGAACTCCCTTACAAAGAGCCGGAAGAACGGCACCTGTTGCTGCGCCTAGTGGCCTTGCCAGATGAGTTGATCGCCGCTGCGGAAGAACGGGCTCCCCACAAAATCATCCGCTACACCGAAGCGGTTGCTGCTGATTTCAACAAGTTTTACGACAACTGCCGGATCCTGCCCCTCCTACAGGAGGATCCCGAGTTGGCGCAAGCGCGAATTCAGCTGGTACAGGCCACGCGCCAGGTGTTGTTTAATCTGCTCACGGGCATTCTGGGGCTGAGCGCACCAGAGTCGATGTAGGGAGCTGTGTCAAGCATCCGCCAAACCCTCCACCTGAGAGAAAAAGTAGGGATCCCGTTTTGGGCTGTCCGGGTTGGAGGTGGAGCGCCATAGATGATCCAACTGGGCCGCCGGGATCGTTAGGTAGAGCACATCCCCCTCTTGCAGAACCGCAACCAGCAACTCCCAGCCGTGGATTCGACCGGTGGGGCGCTCCAGGTAAAGGGGTACTAGATCCACTGCGGCGGCAATTTCTTTGATTTGTCGGCCAAAAAAGCTGTGGTTGCGGGTGATCAGCGTGCCCAGGGCCACCCAAAGCCGGTTGCCCACCAGGCCATTGCCGAGAATTTTGCCCCCCAAAGCCGCCGCTGCAAAGGTCGGTGCCACCAATTCTGCCGGGCTGAGCACCGCTTCAAACTCGAACACCTGCTGCACTTGCCGGGCAAAGTCGGGATCGTGGTTGCGCACCACCACCGGCAGGCGCGGGGCCAAGCCTTTGGCTGCCAAGGCCACCTGCAGATTGACCGTATCGTTGCTGGTGACGGCGATCAGGGCTTCTGCCTGTTGAACGTGGGCCGCCGTCAGGGTATCCGAAAGGCTGGCATCGGCGATCAACACCGGGATCCGCTGCTCCCGCGCACTGCTTAAAAAGCGACATTCCCCATCCCGCTCGATCACCACCACTTCGTGGCCACCAGCCTGCAACTGGCTGGCAATGTTGATCCCGATTCCCCCCAACCCGCAGATGATGTAGTGGCCCCTTTGGGGAGCGCGCGCCATATCCCAGACCTGTCGCAATCGGGATCCCAAAATGAAATCGTTGAGCAGGGCGTAGCAAATGCCGATGATGCCTGCCCCCACCAACATCATCACTGCAGTAAAGAGTTTGATCCCTGCCGGGGCTGTTTCTGCTACTTCTTCTTGGCCACCGGCCCCGGTGATCATGCCCACCGAAAAATACAGGGCATCCACAAACGGAGTATCCAGATCCACAGCCAGATAAGTACAGGTGGCCAGAAAGATCGTCAGCAACAGGGTGAGGGTCACCGCCAGAATCGGCTGATCGTGGTGTTGCAGACGTTGGATCCCTTTCCAAAGCTTGCGCAAGCGCTCTTGCCAAGGCTGTTGCCGTCGCGCTTGGGTGGGTTTGTTGCCGATCAACAGGCGATCCCCCGGTTGCAGCACCCGCTCTTGGATCACGGCTGACACCAAATCCATGGGATCCCGCGCCGAAAGATAGTAGATCAACATGCGGTTTTTGTTGTCCCAAAACTCGTTCATGCGCCGTCCACACCAGGGGTGGTCTGGGGTGATCACCTCTTCGTGAATCGGCCAGGTTTGGTCGAACAGTTGCAGTTGCCCAATCGCCCGACTGCCCAAGGCCGCAAAGGTAAAAATGGGGGCGGCCAACGCGGCGACGCTGAGGGTGAAATGATCCGGCAAGATCCGATCCAGGTGTTCGCCCAAGTGGGGATCCAAAATGCGGTTGATGATGCGGATGTGAGGGTTGAGCACCCGTGCCTGGGTGAGAATGGCCAAATTGAGCGTATGGTCTGCCCCCGCCAAGACCAGCGTGTGGGCCCGCTGAATACCGGCAGCAATCAAGGTTTCTGCCCGTCGGGGATCCCCGATCACAATCGTCTCGCCATTCTCGCCCTCTATCGGTACATCACTGATGCCGCGCACCAGGGATCCCTGAGCCCCCTGCTGCTGCAAAAGCCGGAAAATGTTTAAGCCGGTGCGACCGAGGCCACACACAATGATCAAGGGGTTCATAAGCCGATACGCCGCGAAACCATCCGCAACCCGTTTTTCTGCCATGCCATTTGCTCTTGCGCCCAGCCGAGTTCATCCGGTCGGATCCCAAGGCTGATCTTGCAGGGTGGGTGGATTGGCGCCGGTAGCAGGGATCACGATGAAACAAAGGTTTAAAGTGGTTCACCCTCGGGGATCCCGTTTTTGAGAATAATCCTACAATTGGCAGGCTCGGCGGCTGCGCTCCAGTTCGGGTTCAATCCAAGAAAGGGCAAAATGGCTTACGCAAGGCAGCTGCGGAAACCGACGGGCCAATTCTCCCATTTGCACCTCTAGGGCAGGACGCTGGCGTTGCGGTTGCCCCCACAATCCGGCGATGGCCGGGCAGACAAAGGTTTGGGGAGAGGCCATCGTCAAGACTTGCTCCACCTGCTGCGCCACACAGGAGGCATCCTCACACTTGGCATAGGCCATTGGGTGCCATTCCATGGTCGGGTCGAAGCGATCCCACGGCTGGAGGCGGGCATCAAATCCTTTTCCCCTCACCGCTTGGTTGCCATCTGGGAAAAAGACCGCCCCGGTAGGGATCCCGAGGGCCTGGGCCGGTTGGGCTGCCTGATTCAAGTAGTCCAAGATTCCGTAGCGGGCGAAGTCTGTGCTGAAGGCCCAAAGCTCGTTCTGCCAGCGCTCCTGTCGGATAGCCGCATTGGGGGTGGGCGTGGGGGTGGGATCCACGTCCTTTGGGGGAGGAAAATCCATCTGGATTTCAGAGTCCAAACCCATCAACGGGGCCTCCTCATCCCACAGCTCGGGAGAAAGGGCTAATTCCAGCTCAGGGATCCCTGCAGGGTTGGGCTCCGGTTCCCCCGGCCAATGCCACTTGGGCTCCTCTCCATAGCGTTCATCCAATTGCAACACATCGCCCACCGTCACATAGCCCTGGGCCAAATAGCGCTCCAACAGGGCACGACCGGCTGGGTTTTCTGCCCTATCCAGATAGGCTTGCCGAGCTGCCTCTCCATGAATCCAGAGATCTTTGACAGTGGCCGCCACGCTGGAGCCTCCCGAACCGCGCGGATAGCGAATGTAGTCGAAGAGGATCCCGTCGGGTCGTCGCTGCAGTAGACGCCCCATTAACTCGGCAAAATCCTGTCGGGCCAGAGGATGAAAGGGATCCACAAACACCTCATCCGGGCTACCCAAGTCCTCCAAATGGGCCGTGGCGGGATCCAAGACGGTGGTAATCCCTCGACCGTTGCGGGCTAAGGCCACCTGTCGATCGGGGCGTTGCCCGTAGCTGTAGCCAAAGTTGAGGGAAAACACCCAAGCGTAGGCGGATAATCCCCGTTGTCGTGCGGCTTTCAGGGCCAGATCCAACAGATCGGCATTGGGCTGAATGCTGGGCCAAGCCCCACCCTCCGGCAAAATGGAGCGGCCATCGTAAAAGGTCTCGATAAACACGCGGTTGTAGCCCAAGTTCACCACTTGGTCGAACACTTGATCCAACACCCCTGGATGGGCATCACAAGGATGAAGACGGACCCAAATGGCTTGGATCTGGGGCCAGCGTTGGCTGCGGCAGGCGATTAGGGCAGCGCGATGGTCTGCCAGGATTTGCGTGTAGTCGGCCCAGGCGGAGTCTGACTGGTTGGCTTGCTGGCGTAGTTCGGTTTTACGGGCGATTTCGGCAGGCGATTGCTGACAAAAGCTGTTTAAGGAGAGGGTGCGTTGCGGCTCACTGGCGTCCGGCAGAGCAGGGGATCCCGTCCTTGGCCAGAAAATCTGGGCTTCCATCCCCATACTCCAGGTGCATAACAACACCAGACCACTGAGGATCCCAATCATCCAGCGGATCCCTGATGTCTTCCACCAAGCCAACACCTCGGCACCCCAACTCCAGAGAATGGCCCCGATCATAGACAGGAAGTGGGGAGTTTGTCTTGGGCCTCCACCGCAATAAAAACCCGGAGGATAGACCATAGTCCTTATGAATCGAGTTGGCAACACTTGCCCTCACCCTCTTCGCGCAGCGTGGCACCGGCCGTAGCCCTCCTCCCAGAGCGGGAGAGGGGAGTCAAAAAGTGTATCGTTCTTGCTTGGGGTGACTACAAGTTGGGCTGTGAAGTTCGCCACTAACCGATCCCATGCTCAAACTGGGGCATCTTACTTAAAAGAGACCTCTTCCGGCTTTTGGGGTTTGATTCTTAAATTTGATCCTTAAAAAATATGAACCTGCCTTTTCCCCCACCAGATGGGCTGCTGGGCCAAACCCTGCTGGAGCGCATCTTCACCTGGAGCTTTTTGATCTCGTTGTTGGTATCTGGTATTCGTTTGGCGGTGCCGGTCTTGCTGGCGGTGTTGGGGGAGGTGATCACCCAGCGGTCGGGCATTCTCAACTTGGGCCTGGAGGGGATCCTGCTGATGGGGTCTCTGGCGGGCTTTGCCACCACCTATCATCTGGAACAGGCGGGAGTGCCGGGGGCAGCGTGGGCAGGATTGGCGGCGGGGATCCTGGCGGGCATGGCAATGGGATCCGTGATGGCGATTTTGGCGGTGCGGCTCAAGGCGGATCAGGTGGTGGCGGGGGTAACGCTGGTGTTGCTGGGGCAAGGGTTGAGCACCTATCTGTTTCGGCAACTGTTGCCCAACAGCAATGTACGGGTGACGGGGCTTTCCCCTTGGCCGATTCCAGGCTTGTCAGAGATCCCAGGGGTGGGCACGGTGTTGTTTAACCACGACCCGATGGTATACCTAAGTGGCCTGTTGGTGGTGGGCTGTTGGTTTTTGCTGTTTCGCACACGCTTTGGTCGTTCGTTGCGGGCGGTGGGGGAAAATCCGGCGGCAGCGGAGACATCTGGCATTGACGTTGAGAGAACCCGTTGGATTGCCATTTTGATCGGCTCGGCACTGGCAGGGCTGGGGGGGGCTGTGCTGACGGTGGTGCAGTTGCGTCTGTTTGCGGAAGGGATCACTGCCGGACGAGGGTGGATCGCAGTGGCGCTGGTGTTTTTTGCCCGTTGGCACCCCTGGCATGCCCTGCTGGGTTCTTTGTTGTTCGGGGTGGCGGATGCACTGCAGTTTCGCATTCAAGCCCTGGGATCCCAGCAATTTCCCTATGAGTTTTTGTTGATGCTGCCCTATTTGCTCACCTTGGCGGTGTTGTGGCGTAAGGGCAAACAGGTGGAGGCCCCGGCAGCTCTGGGGATCCCTTATTTGCGGGGGCAACGTTAGCGCCGCTGCTGTCGCAGCTTCCGCAACTCCTCCTCCACTTCCAGCTGATGAAATTGCTTTTCCAAGTCATCCCAGGCATCGGACGGTTTGGCCCAACCGCCAAATCCGAAGTCGTTGCGGCTGGCACTTTTGGCTTGCGCAGCTTTCACCTCCTGCAGCTTGGCTTTTACCTCTTGGCGACGCTGCCGAATTTGCGGCAACAGCCCCTCCATTTGCTGGATTTTCTCTTTTAAGCCTTTCATTTGGCTCCACAACTGACTGCCTTTTTGCAACAGATCTGCCTCACGCCGTTGGGCACCCTGAGCCAAATCGGGGCGGTTGGCACGCCGAGCCTTTTCAATGCGAAAGTGCCAGGTTTTGATCTCTTCTCCCAAGCTGAGAATGCTCTTTTGTAAAGCTTGTTCTTGGGTACGGCTCTCCTGCAGCAGGCGCAGGGTATCGGATTCTTGCTGGCGCAACTGCTCATCGAGGGCTTGCAGCTCGATCTCCGGGTGGGCCTTAAGAAACTCCTCCAGGCGGGTTTCCAAAAACCGGATCAGATCGTCGATGAGTCCCATTGGCGGATCCCTTGGCCCAAGCCCTCAGTTGCGTCCAGAGTAGCCTACAGCCTTTTCGCTGGTCATGTACAGCTACAACAACTGTGGAGGCTGAGACTTAGCATCCGGAGGAATAGCGCTCCGCACCTCACGGAGCAAGAACAGGAGAAGCGCACCAGATGGATTAGGGATTAGATAGATCTATCCCGATCCGAACAGACTGGTGGGGATCCCTGTTCTCCTCAACCCAACAAACGTCCATCCCCAACCCGGATAATGCGCTCAGCGGCTTGGGCCACCTCAATGCCGTGGGTAACCATGGCGATTGTCATGCCCTGCCGGTGCAGATCGGCGAAAATGTTCAGCACTTCCTGGCTGGTGTGGCTATCCAAGGCCCCCGTTGGTTCATCCGCCAGCAAGAGTCGGGGTCGGTTGACAATGGCACGGGCAATGGCAACCCGCTGCTGCTGGCCCCCAGACAGCTGGGCCGGGCGCTGCTGCAATTTGCTCCCCAACCCCACTTGTTCCAGAGCCTGCTTAGCCCGCCGGCGTTGCTCCGGTTCCGGGATCCCGCTGTAAGCCAGGGGTAGCATGACATTTTCCAACGCCGTCAACACGGGGAGCAGATGAAATTGCTGAAAGACAAAGCCAATTTTTTGATTGCGAATGTGGGCCAGCTCCCGATCCGACAGGGTAGACACCTCCACCCCATCCAGCCAGTAGTGCCCGGAACTGGGCCGATCCAAACAACCGATGATGTTCATCAGGGTGGATTTGCCCGAACCCGAGGGCCCCATGATTGCGCAATACTCTCCGGGCTCGATCACCAGGTTGATATCGTAAAGGGCTTGAAAACTGCCCTCTGGCAGCAGATACACCTTACTCACCCCAGCCATCTGTACCACGGGCGGGGGAGCCGGAGTGGAAGTTTCGGCCAGACGTTCTAGGGATCCGACCGACCCATTCGACCCATTGCGGCGGGCTAGCCGGTGTTCTTGCTCAAGCATGGTTACAGCCTTTTTTTCAGCGTTCGCTCAGCGGGACGGAGTCCTTTACCTACTGCAGCAGATGCAGACCAATCCTTTGTCGGACAAGGATTTCTTCTTTGCCTCATGTCGCGCATAAAGTCGGAAAAGGCTGTATCTTTGGCCCATTCTAACGTTGGGGGGTGGGGGGCCACCTGCGCTTTCCAACCCAGGATCTTAGCCAGAGGAGCAGATCTCCGGGGCTTGATGGTGCTCCGCACCTTGCGTAGCAAGATAGTAGGGGCAGGTGCCCTGGGCATCCACCGTCAGGCGATAGAGGGGGGAGCGCTCCTGATCGCAGCGAAAGGATTGGGTTCGGGAGGTCAAGATCTGGCGGGCAAAACGGCAACTCTGGCACTTCATCCCCCCCTCAGCACCCCCAACGCCCCCAGAGCCAAGACGGGCAGAAGAGCGGGTTGGGCGTGGCCCTGATGCTCCTCCAGATGGGGCCGCTGCCGGACGGATCAGCTCCCGTGGCGAAAGACCCCGCAGTACCAGTTCGGATCCCTGCCAACGGGCTTCCACCAAACCCGTATCGGCCCAGGCTAACCAGCGCGGATCTTCGGTCAATTGAGCCGGTAGGCGTACCTGTACCCCGGCCAGAACCCGAGGGGATCCCTGCTCTTGCCAGACTTCTTCCACTTCTCCCTCATAGCGCAAAGCGGGATCCGCCACCTCAGCAGCAGATGTGCCATTCAGCTCTGGGGCCTTAACTTGGGTTTGTAAGCGCCCATCGGGGAACTCCAGCCAATGGCCGGGCTGGGGGCAGTGGACATGGTAGCGATTGCACAGCTCCGGCAGATCCGCCAAATCCTGAGCTTGTTTGGGGCTGCCATGGATCAAAACCAAGTGTTGCGGTCGGAAGGTGTGAATGATTTGAGTCAGGTGCCCGACATCGTTGTGGCTGTGCCAGGTCATGGATTCCACTTGAATGCGGGAGCGCAGCAGCGCCGGCCAACGGTCAAAGGGAGTTGCCAGTTTCACCTCCGGTAGGTGCACCAGCAAACAGGAGCGCTGCGGTTGGGCCAACACCCTCGACCAGATGGGATCCCAAGACTCTGGCCCGGCATCGGCATCGCACAGTAACAGGCCCTGGGGTAAGGGATCCATCTCGGTCAGGGGTTGCACCTGCGGCTGTAGGCGCGTTTCCCAAAACAAAGGCTGATAGGTGGCGAAATTTTGCACCGGCTCCGGCATCTGGGCAAGCAAGCGTTCGTACAGATCACAGCCTGCCGCCAGCCCTGGGGCCACCCACACCCTCAGTTCCCTGAGAGATTGAGTAAAGCGGTGATGGGCCTTCAGCAAAAAGATCAACTCCTGTCCCAACCCCAAAACCGGCAAGGGAAGCAGCACCGTTTGGCCCGCCTCCAGGGCTGCCAGCAGCCGCTCCACCAGCCGGTTTTCCAGGTGGCGACGGGCAGGATATCGGGTGGATCCCAGCGAGGCTTCCATCAGCAGCAAATCCGGCTGCCAATGCCGCAAGGCCGTCAAATCAAAGCCGGGGGCAAAACGGGTGGAGGCCAACGAACAGTCGCCACTGTAAACACAGGTCTGGGCAGGAGAGATTTGGGTGTTTTGCAGCAGCGTCACCGCCGCCCCTGGCAGGTGCCCAGCCGCAAAGAAGGTAAGCATCAGATGGGGCAAAATTTCTCGTGCTTGTCCCAAGGGCAGTGCCCGAAAGGGGGGAAAGCGAAGATCCCGGTCATACCCCGGCCAGATGCCGCGCTCCCACAGGCCACCGGCCAAATGGGCGGTCACCGGAGTGGCGTAAAGGGGGACCTGCGGGTAACGACGGTGAAAGATGGGCAGCCCCTGCAAATGGTCAAAGTGGGCATGGCTACAGATCACCGCATCCGGGATCCCGGGCAACACCTTGAGAAGGGTGGCGGCGGGCAACCCGCAATCCAAGAGCAAGCAATGGGATCCCATCTCCAACCAATGTGCACAACCCTGCTGGTGGGGATCCGTACCCAGGGGGATCAGTCGAAGGGGCGGTCTTGCTGGCTCCACAGATTTGTTCCGAATTCACTAGGCCATACTTAAGCAATGCAAGCAATGCCAGGCTAAAGCACACCGGCCAGGGATCCCCTTCGGTACCAACAGACAGATGTGTCGCCCCAAAGAGTCGATCTACACTTCAGCATAGCTTTTGTATCCAAACTGGTTCCACGGGCACCGAAGCCGATGTGTATCCGTCGCGGCTCTCGGGTGGGCAAAAGCAACGGGTGGCGATCGCCCGCTCTCTGGCCATGGAGCCCCAGGTCATGCTATTCGATGAGCCCACCTCCGCCTTGGATCCGGAAATGGTGCGGGAGGTGCTGGATGTGATGAAATCTTTTTCATCGTCTCTGTGACAGTGCAGGGATGCTAGGACTTGGACTTTCGCCTCATGGCCAAGGGGATGCTGGGCAAGCACACCCTCGATGCGGAGCTGGGGCAATTTGTGAACCGGATTTTGCCGTGGGTGTGCTTCAAGCGGGATGTGTAAAGGTGGATGCAAGGGGTACGTCTCAGGAGTATCCTGACTGCGGGGCGGAGGTTCGCAAGAATCTCTCGACTCGTGTTCACCACTGTCCTGAGTGCGGGTCGATCGAACCTTGTGATATGGCAGCGGCTCAAGTAGTCTGTACCCGTGGGCAACGGGGAACTGAAAATGCCTGTGGAGTTGGGGCGGCGGGGGCCGGGGTCACAGTGCCTCGGGCACGCCGGTGCGAACAGTCTAGCCGGCTGGCTGTGAGACAGGAAATCTTTGGGGCGACCCAGGGAATCTCCACGCATAATCTTTTTTGTTTTTGTTTGATTTGTGTAGAGAGGATGTCAATCCTCTTTCAGGCTCGCAACCGGATCTGCAGGAGGATTGGCCAGTCTTTTTCTGGGGAATTGAAACCCGCCAACATCGTGATCGTCAGGGCGCACCGTCAGGATCAGCAAATTGTAAACAGCCCAAAGCAAGCCAAAGGCAAATCCAGGCCAACCGGGATCCCAAGATCCCACAAAGCGAACGGATCCCACCCCGATCCCCGAGAGGGTGAGCAAAATGGCCAGGGCCTGAGGCCCCAACGACAACTGCGACGGCTGTTCTCGGTCGGGGATCACCCCCTGAAACAACTGAACCAGGGCCTGAATCGACTGAAAAAACTGGCTGCCCGTCTGCCGTTCCGACCGCCAAGCGGCCCTCCACAGATGGGGGGGAAAGGCCAGCAACCCACTGAGGCGACCCAACAGCGCATAGGGCAAGAACCACGCAAAGAACTGCCCATCAAAAGCCGGTACCGGCATCCACCCCGTCCACAGATAGGCAATCGGCACCGCCAGGTAGGCCAGCTCTGCCACCCCGCCCGCCCCCCAAAGGGCCAACCACAGGTATTGAAACCGCTGCTGTTGGCTGGTTTGCCCACCCCAAAACGGATTTTCCTTGAGGGCAGAAAACAAAGCCAGCAAAGCAATGCGCCGATTGCGCAAAGGCAACAGGGCCCCCGTCACCTGGGTTTCCCTCACCAGATGGGATACCCACCCCTGCCGATGGATCTGGCACCCCAAGCGCACCGGTTTACGAGAGTCTAGGTTGGGGATTCCGTCGAGAGCTTGCCGCCGCACAACGCAGCCGGATCCCAACAGCGGTGCCGCGTGATAACCTCGGGATCCCACCGCCAAAACCTGCTGCAGCGGGTGAACGGCTCTTGGCCGGCCAAGGGTTCGCAACATCACCTGCACAAAGCCCGTGCGGTTGGCAATGGGGGCGCGTTCTGGGGAGTCGAAAAAGAGGGGCAGTGTCTGAAACAGCAAATTGGGCTCAGGAAACTGACCGGGATCCAAGAGTAGAAAATAGTCTCCTTTGACCTGCTCCAATTGCAGAACGTAGGCCAAGGGATCCACAGTTGGGTCCGGGCAAGCCCAGTACTCGCAGGGAACGGCCCGAGCCACCTTGGCCATCTCCTCATCTTCGGCCAGATCGACAACATGAACGAACAGCCGATCCCAGGGATAGTTGAGGCGCAGAGCCGCCAGGACTGTCTGTCGCGTGGCCTCTGGCGAGTCCCAGCAACGCATCACCAAGACATCCACCCGCGGCATCTGAAAGAAGGCCTGCTGTACTGCCTCCGGCTCCGGAACAAATACAAATTCTCGAGGGAAACGACTCAAAGAAAAACCGACCGCTGCCACCCAGACGAACAGTTCCGCCATCCAGAACAGAAAGGAACCAAAACCGGTCAAGCCCGCCGTCAACCGCCAGTAAAGGTACATCACCCCCATGATCAGGTGAAGCAACCCCACCCAGCGAAACAGATGCAGCCGCATCGGCTTCATCTCCCACACAAGCTTTCTCAGGAAACAACCTGCAGGTCAGAGGGCCCGTACCTGTCTCTCCTTGATCATGCCCAGATTGTGATGAGAATCGTCAAGGAGGCGGGTATAAAAGGCTCCCAAGGGGTAATCAAGACACTTCAGGGATCCGCCATTACTCCATTACTTCTCCATTACTTCAGTAGCGGCCTCAACCGGATAGACACTGACTTTCTGCCGACGCTTGCCGTAGTGCTCGAAAGTAACAATGCCACTCACCACCGAGAAGAGGGTATCGTCTCCGCCGATGCGCACATTGACTCCTGGGTGAAACTTGGTTCCTCGCTGTCTCACCAGGATGTGACCAGGATGAACCAGTTCGCCGCCGTAGCGCTTCACCCCAAGCCGTTTGGCATTGGAGTCACGCCCGTTGCGGGTACTGCCTGTCCCTTTCTTGTGAGCCATAACGCCTCCTGAGCAACTTTGTCCTTATGTCTTCACTGAAAAAAATGAGTGCTGCTTTGAGGTTTTATTCCCCATCAGCAGGGATCCCTGCCGTTTCCACTTCCGCAGAGGCTGTTGATTCAGCCGTGGATTCTGCAGCTCCCAGGGAAACCCCATTTAGCTCGATAGACTCGATCAACACCCGGGTCAATTCTTGCCGATGGCCTTTTTTCCTGCGGGTCTTTTTCTTCGGCTTCATTTTGTAAACGATGACCTTGCTGCCGCGTCGATGGTGTAAAACTCGGGCCTTAACAACCGCCTCCGAAATGTAGGGATGCCCTAGGGTTACTTGTCCCTCATGGTTCACCAACAACACTTGAGACAGATCCAGAGGGCTATCTTCGTCGGCCTCAGGTAGACGCTCTACATCGTAAAAGCGCCCTGGTTCCACCCAAAGCTGCTTGCCACCGGTTTCAACAATCGCATAAGTCATGGTTTCTCCTCGCCGTACAGGTGCCCACCTACCTGTGGATCTTGGAACCTGATCCGAGCGTTTACAGCAGTCTTTAATGCTAACGGAAAAGCTTACCTCCTGTCACCCATCTTTTGAGCTAATCAAAACTGATACGGCCTCGGTAGCGCCCGATCAGGTTCAACCCGTTGGCGGGATCCGCCAAATCCACCACGAAAGGGGGAAAGCGCGGGTTATCGCTGATGACCTTGATCTGGGATCCGGGCAAGCGCTGTAGGCGTTTGACCAACAAATCTCCATCCATTTGAAAGACGTAGATACCCTCGCGGCTGTTGTCTTCTCCCGCTTGTCGTTCCACAAAGATCAGATCCCCGTCCTCCAAGGTGGGGGACATGCTATCCCCCTGCACCCGAATCAGGCTGAGTTCGGCAGGACTTCCCTTCAAGTACGTCCGCAACCAGTTGCGCTCGAAACCAATCACCGATTCGATCGATTCTTCCCGCACCAGCACCCCTGTTCCGGCGGAGGCCGCCACATCGACAAAGGGCACGTACACATACTCGGTCTCGGCCTTAGCAGGATTCAACTGCGGGGATCCCTCGCCCGTAATCAACCAGCTGAGATTCACCTGGCCCGCTTGGGCAATTTGCAGAGCCTTATCAATGCTGGGAACGGATCCCTTCAGGTAGCTGCGCAGAGCGGTGTCGCTGATGCCGGCGCGGCGTCCAAACGCATAAATGGCCTCATGGCCGATCACCTGCCGCAGGCGGGCTGCAAAGGTGGAGCTGGAAGGGGAGTGCATTGGGTTCAACGCTATAGGTTGTGGTAAGCAGAGGTCTTTACCACTATATCTTGACTGACCGACAATTTGTGGATACCCTGATTCCGGGACTTGCTAGATTTAGTGAATTTCTCTGTTGAGGCTGGTTGTTTTTGGTGAGTCCTGCCGATTTGTTCTGTTGAGGAGAGGCTATGCAATCGGAATCGGGTCATCCACCTATGTTGCCCTTGCGGCGGGAGAGTTGGCTGCAACGTTACCTGCGCTTTTTGCGAGGGGATGCACCTGTGGCACAGGCCGTTTCTCCTCAGCCCGCCCCTCGGCTTCGGAGAGAAGCGCGAGGATCTTGCTCTTTGCGGGTGGTGCCGACCGTCAGCCCGACTCGAACCCATCAAGAACCTCTCTCCTTACAGCTTTGGCAGGAAGGCCGCAAGGTAGAGCGGATTTTCGCCCAAAATCGCATTCAACCGGTTGCCCAACGACAAGATCTGGGGGGATCCCGAAAGGGTCTGTCTCCTGTAAAGGATAAGATTTGAGGAGCGCTGCCTGGATCCACCTCTTTCTCCCCCGATCTCCTGTAACTCCTATGACTTCCTCTGAGCTCAAGCGCTGGCTGGATAACCTCCTGGTTGCCGTTGTCTTTCTGGTGTTTGTCGGGTTTGTTTGGTTTGTCTTTTCGGTGACGGGAGCATTCATCGGAATCCCGTTGGGCTATAAACTTTGGATGCGGTTGTGGTTGCCTTTGTTTCAACCCGCCTTGGGGATCCTGATGGTTGGGGCGCTGTTGAGTGGGGTTTGGGGCTGGTTGGAGAAACGTCGCCAAAGCTCCCGGAAGATGATCGATAAACGATGATCGATGAACACTGAGCCCGCCGAAGGGGCGACCAAGAGAGGTTTCACCCCTGTCTTTGGGCGCATTTGGTACTTTGAACCCCTACACCACCCTACTGCTCATTCCTACCGGTATCGGAGCCCGTATTGGGGGCTTCGCCGGAGACGCGTTGCCCATTGCCCGCATGTTGGCAGCGGCGGCTGAACGGGTGCTCACCCATCCGAATGTGTTGAACGGAGCCAGCTTGTTTTGGCCGCTGAGGAATGTACTCTACGTGGAAGGGTATGGCCTTGACCAGTTCTGTGCCGGGAGCTGGAACCTGCGGCCCGTGCGGCAAAACTGTGTTGGGGTAGTGCTGGATGCCGGGATCCCTGCCGATCTGCAGCAACGACAGATCCAGGTGATGCAAGCCGCTCAAGCCACGCTGGGGTTGGACATCGGCCCTTGGCGTGTGACAAGCCGGCCCTTGGGCCTATCCCTCGGCCATTCCCCTTCTGGAGCCAGCCAGGGCTCCTTGGCCCATCCTGAGGTGCTCTTGGCAGCCGCCAAAGACCTGTTGAATGCAGGGGCAGAGGCGATTGCGGTGGTGGCACGCTTCCCGGATGATCTGGATTTCAGCCAATACGAGCAGGGGGTGGGGGTGGATCCCTTGGCGGGGGTCGAGGCGATCATCAGCCATCTGGTGGTACGGGAGTTGCGGATCCCCTGTGCCCATGCCCCGGCCTTTTACGCAGAGACCCAACCCAAGCCTGTTCATCCCCGCGCCGCTGCAGAAGAGGTGGGGTTTACCTTTTTGCCTTCGGTTTTGGCAGGGCTCAGTTACGCCCCCCGGTTCGTAAGCCGTTCCGATTCCCCCCAGCCGGGAGATCTTCAGGCCGAGCAGGTGGATAGCGTCATTGCTCCAGCAACCGCTTTTGGGGGGCCGGGCCTGTTGCATTTGGCCAGCCGCTCCCGCCCACCCCTCTTCATCGCGGTTGCGGAAAATACCACACTGATGCAGGTGCATCCGCGCCAATTGGGGATCCCTCATGTGCAGGTGGGATCCTACCTAGAGGCTGTCGGGGCGGTCGTCGCCCACAGGGCCGGGGTGGCTTTGGCCTCGGTTTGGCCCGCAAGCTAAGTCATCCCGTGAGATCATCATGAGACCATCACAAGAGATTCACCTGCTCTAAAGACCCGATGCCTCCTCTCCCCAACGTTGTTGCTCCGCAACGCTACCGCGACTGGGATCCCCGTTTTCTCGAAGACCACATTCGCCAAACCCTGGCGTTTTATCATCCCCGCTGCATTGACGAGCAAGGGGGCTTTTTCCAGCACTTTCGGGAGGATGGCAGCCTTTACGACCGCGAAACCCGCCACTTGGTGAGCAGCACCCGTTTTGTCTTCAACTACGCCATGGCGGCGGTGTATTTCCAAAACTCGGAGTACCGCCACTGGGCGGAGCATGGGATCCGGTTTTTGCGGGAGAGGCATCGCCAGGCCTCAGGTGGGTATGCCTGGATGTTACGGGGCCCAGAGGTGGTGGATCCCACCCTACATTGCTACGGCCATGCCTTTGTGCTCTTGGCCTATGCCTGTGGCCTTAAAGCCGGAATCCCCCACTGTGGGGACTATCTGGCAGAAACCTTCACCCTGATGGAGGAGCACTTTTGGTCAGAAGCCGACGGCCTGTACGCCGATGAATTTACTGCCGACTGGGGATCCCTTTCCCCCTACCGCGGCCAAAACGCCAACATGCACACCTGCGAGGCTCTGATCGCCGCCTATGAGGCCACCCAAGACGGGCGTTACCTGGAGCGGGCCCTCACCCTAGCCCATAACCTTTGTGAGCGGCAGGCGGCTCTTTCCCCGCTGGGGCTGATCTGGGAGCACTATGACCCCAACTGGGATCCCGATTGGAATTACAACCGCTCGGATCCCCGCCACCTGTTTCGCCCCTGGGGATATCAACCTGGCCACCAAACGGAATGGGCCAAGCTGCTGTTGATTCTGGAACGCTATGCTCCGCAGATGAATGGGCTTTCCCGTGCCCAATTTTTGTTTGACCGCGCTGTGCAATTGGCCTGGGATCCCGAGTATGGCGGGCTCTGCTACGGGTTGGATCTGGAGGGCAAGGTTTGCGACGGCGACAAATACTTCTGGGTACAGGCGGAGTCGTTGGCGGCAGCAGCCCTGTTGGCTCTACGGACAGGGGATCCCGGCTATTGGCAGTGGTACGACCGCCTCTGGGCCTACAGTTGGCAGCATTTGGTGGATCATCGGTGGGGGGCTTGGTACCGCATTCTGAACCGCACCAACCAGAGATACGACGACCTGAAAAGCCCCGCCGGCAAAACCGACTACCACACCATGGGAGCGTGCTACGAGGTGCTGCGCGCCCTCAAAGCCCAGAACCCAACCCGGGATTCCCAAGGCGAAGTCAAATCGGATCCCTCAAGATCTGCACTTTCCTGAACTAGGCCAATCCCGGCTGGAGCAACGGCAACAAACTGATCAACAACAGCCCCAACGTGGCCAGGGATCCCGCCAGAAACGACAGCGACCGCCCGATGGGAATATCGGCAATGTAGCAGAGGTTGTAAAATAGCCGTGCCACCAGAAAAACCCCACACAGCAGGGCCACCCCTTCCTCACCGCTCAGGCCCAAATACCAGGGATCCCCATGGGGCCGGGTCACGTAGGCGACCAACGCCGCTGCCGAAAACATACCGAAGGTCTCAAAGCCATTCTGGTGGGCCCAAGTCGCCCGTTGCCCGTAAGGAGGGAGCTTATCAAACATGGCGCGAGGCGCACTGATGTCGTAACCCACACGGGCGCGAGCATAGCCCACGACCCCCATTGGCAAATAAACCAAAAACATGGCTGCCGCAATGGAGAACAAAGGAATCGACTCGAGAGAAAGATTCTGCAGCATGGGATCGGCAAGCGAAAAAATGAGGGATCCCTCTCATTGTCGCCCCAGAAGCACCCCTTCAGGTTACAGCCCTTGCGCAGGTTTTCTACACAGGGCTGGCTTATGCTTCCTACTCCTGCTCTCGCTAGGCCATGTGCAGAGCACCATCCCTCCGCAGTCTACCCAATCGCTTCAAAAGCCCAATTCAGAATCAACCACTACATAACATCCAGCGGAACTGCGACAGTCAAACATAATTACCTCAAGGGTAAACTCCCCATCGAAGGGTGCCCGCACCACCGGAAAGTCATCCCTCAATTCATCAGCATCAACCAACCGATTATTGCGATCAAAAAGTTTAAGATCTACATCCAAACAATCTCTATCGCATTCGGCCCAAATGGCTTCATTCCTGACAAAGTAGCCGGTGGTAAGCGTGGACTGCCCACGACGCAACAGGAAAGTTCGACTTTGAGCCCAACCTTCCCCACTCATGCACAATCCCAAAGCTGCCACCAGGAAAGCAGAGGCTCCGCCCCTCCAAAGAGAACCCATCTTTCACCATCCCTATAAACTATAAAAAGATATTTGGCAAAACAAGATAGATTAGGAATACCAGCTAAGTTTACTATCAAACACCTACAGAATAGGAATCTGTCTGAAAAACCTCAACACAAACCAGTCATTTCTGTTGCTCTAATCTAACAACCCAAGTTTAAGCAACCGATGCCTGGCTATTCCTAACACTTGTCTTGCCCCTACTCTAGCATCCATCCCTTTCATCTGGTGGATGATCCAAATCACATCTTTAGCATGATTGTTTACAGGATTACTTTTGTAGATTTATTGCGGCAAGATCAACTCCCCCCGCCGCCCGAAGGGATCCGTCAAGACGCTGCCCGTCGGCCCTTTAATCTGGATGGTGCACCGGCTGCCGGAAACCTCAATGGTGTGGTAGTTGGGCACCGCCAGCTCCAAAAAGCGCAGGTTACTGGTGGTCACTCCTGGGATGCCGCTGATCTGCGGGTTGCCAGGATTCACCGGGGCCAAAAAGCCATTGACAATGCCGTAGTAGATGCGGCTGGCGTTGGGGATCCCCAATTGATTGCCCAGCTCATCAATGCTGAGGGCGGTGACACTGCGCCCGGTGGGGCCGGCCCAGACCTCCCAGATCGGATTGTTGCTGCCGGGGTTAACTTGGCCGATAAAGCCCGCATGGTTATTCCCCGTCAAGAACACCACATTGCGGATGTTGTTGGCCTCGATAAAGTCGATCACTTCTTGTCGTTCCAACCAGTAGCCTTCCCAAACATCGTTGGAGCGGAAATAGGTAACGGTGATCGGGAACTGGCTGACGATGAACTTATAGGTGGCGGTGGAGTTGCGCAGGCCATTCAGCAACCACTGCTTTTGGGGGCCGCCCAACAGGGTACGCGGGGTGCGACGCAGCAGGTTAAACAGGGCCTCTTCCGATCCGGGGGGGCCGAAGAAAAGGGCCTCCTGTTCGGGGGTGAGGCTAATGCCGGAGAGGGCCAAAAATTGATCGCGAGTCAAACCCGGGGGCAAGATGGGCAGAATCGGAGTCACCACTGCCAGATCGCGGTACTGGCGCAAATCGGGAATGAACACCTCCGCATTGGCCCCATAGCGGAAGCTGCGAAACACCCGATCCCGAGCATCGACACCCCCCACATCCGTCAGGTTGGGGGTAATGGGGTTGTACTCGAAAAAGGCTTGATAGCCGAGAACCTTGAGATCCTCGACATCGCGGGTTTGCCCCGTCGTGTCATCCAATTGAGTCGCAGGGCCACCGCGATCCTTCTGACCGCTGTAGTTGTCGATTACCTCATGGTCATCCCAGTTGATCACAAAAGAGGTGCGGCCAAACAGTTGCGGAAACTCCGGCCCCGCGTAGTTGGGATCCCGTTGGTCGCGGTAAAGGCTGCGGTAAAAATCCAAGTTCCCCGTTGGATCCAGACCCAGCCAGAAGCGGTCGGCATAAACGGTATCGCCGTTAAAAGAAATGAAGTCGATATCCCCCCGGCTCACCTCCGCGAGCATGGCAGCCCCAATGGGAAAAGGCGGCTCATTGGCACAACTGATGTGCATGAAGCGAATGGTGCGTCCATCCCCGGCATCCGGCAGCGTGCGGAACTGACCCACCGGGCTGGTAAAGCCATCGGCACTGACAAAGCGGTAGTAATAGGTTTGAGCAGCACCCAACCCCTGCACCACGGCGCGGGCAATGTAGTCTCCGGGCTCGTTGCGATAATTACTGCCAGCGGTACGACGGGCGCTGAGGGGAATCTCTTGTAGGAGCGGCGCAAAATCAGGATTCTCGGCAATTTGCAGGGTGACAGATACCGTATCCGCTGCAGCGGCAGGGATCACCCGCGTCGAGAGCACCGCCCCCTGAGCCGTGGGATCCCCGGCGAACACCCCCTGCGGAAAACCCGGTTCCCCCAATGGGGCAACCGAAGAACTGGAACTACCCCCACAGGCGGCAAGGGCAGCTGCCCCACCCCCAAACATCATCAGCTGCAAGAAAAAGCGACGGGAATGCAGGGAACTCATGAAACCAACCTCAGCGACGCCGGCGAATGTAAAGGGATCCGCAATCAAAACCAGTCGCCCTTAGTCAAGCATTTTTGCGCCTAGGGTGAGGTTGTGAGCAGGTGAAGGCTGGGTTAGCACTTGTTTAATAAATCTGTTTAATAAATCCAAGATTGACCGCTCCTATGGGCAGTTTTCCTACGGGCTAAATCTTGGGATCCTGTTGTGGTTACCTTTTTTACTCCACAGGCTCTGCTGAGAAGGCTAAAATTTCACTACAGTTCGTCATCCACTTGCTTTCTATCCTCTGTTTTTACCTTCTAAGGAGTGATCGTCGTGCCTACGGAGACTCTGGTTAAGCCCTCTGTCACCCCAAAGCACATGCCCATGTACCGGGTGCTGCTGCACAACGACGATTTCAACACGATGGAGTATGTGGTAGGGGTTTTGGTGCAGGTGATCCCGGCGATGATGCCCCCCCAAGCCACGGAGATCATGCTAGAGGCCCACAACAATGGCATGGCCGTGGTGATCGTGGTTCCTCGAGAACACGCCGAGTTTTACTGTGAACAGCTGCGCCAACATGGCCTGACCAGCTCGATTGAGCCGGAATGTTGAGGCCGATGCCCACTGGCTGGAGGGCCTATCCGTTCCCATTGCGGTTGCTCGTGTTTCTGGGGATCCTGGCTTTGGCCTGGCTGCCCTTCGTCGGGCTGGGTTGGTGGCTGTTTCCGCAGGGACGAGACTACCTGTGGTTGCCCTTGTACGGCCTGCTGCTGGGTTGGCTGTGGCTGTGGGGGGAATGGCGCGGATCCCAGGGGTTTGCCACCTATGGCCTGGATCGCAGTTGGGCCTGCCGGGGCGGGATTCTACAGGGCCTGGTGACGGGGTGCGGGGGACTGTTGCTGCTTTTTGTTGTGGAAGGGTGGTTCGGTTGGCTGGCCTGGAGGTCGGTTGGCTGGGGATCCCTGTTGGGCTACGGGTTGCTGGGTTTGCTCTTGGGTTTGGCGGTAGCCTTGGTGGAGGAGTTGTTTTTTCGCGGTTGGATGCTGGAAGAAATGGCCCTAGACTACGGCCTAGCTGCTGCCGGCTGGGGTTCTAGCCTCCTTTTTGCGGTGGCCCATTTTCTCAAGCCCCTGGAAGAGATCCTCGCCACTTGGCCCCAGTTTCCGGGGTTGTGGCTGATGGGGTTGTTGCTGGTGCAGGCTCGCCTGTGGACCCAAAGAAGACTGGGCTTGAGCTTGGGGCTTCATGCTGGCTGGGTATGGGGCATTGCTTGGGTCAATAATGTGGGTTGGTTCGACTACACCGGCAGGGCGCCGGAATGGGTGACGGGGATCGGGGAAAACCCGCTGGCCGGACTGATGGGGGTGCTCTCGCTTGGGGTGACTTTCGTTGCTCTCAACTGGCTTTCTCAGGCCCATTGGCTGCCAGTTGATGTTGTCAAAAATGAGGAACTCGAGGCTTGAGCTGTCCTGAAGAAAACTCACAGGCTTCCAGAAGCAGAACCGAAGCTAATGCCAAGAGTTGGAGGGCTGGGATCCCTCATGAACACAAGAGAGGGCCTCAGGCAAAGGTGAGATAGAATCTTCAGGGCCTGTTGAGAGACTGAGGATGTTCCGTACCTTTTCCAGATTGACGCTGACTGCAGGGATCCTCGGTTTCATCGCAATCGGGGATCCCCTGGTTGCCCTCTTTCCGGCGAGTTCTTCGGTCAGGTTCCTCTCGGCCCAAGCTCAACCCATGACCCAACTGCAAGAGTGGGTGGTCGGCCCCGAAACCGCCCGTCAGTTGATCGAACAAGGGGCAACCCTTCTGGATACACGCAGCGCAAAGTTGCAAGCCGCCGGGATCCTAACGGGCTCAATTCCTGTGACATGGGGAGAGTTTTCCCAGTCAGAGGCCCCCAACAACGGCAAGCTCTTGGCAGATGATGCCCTCCTTACCGAGAAGCTCCAGGCAATCGGAGTGTTTCAGGAGCGCCCGGTTGTGGTGGTGGCGGATCCCCTGCAGGGCTGGGGAGAAGATGGCCGCATTGTTTGGATGTTGCGCAGTCTGGGTCATCAGCAGGCGGTCATGGTGGATGGGGGCTATCCGGCTTTGGTGGAGCTGGGGGTGCCCACGACGACTCAACTGATCGAACCGCAACGAGGTGACTTTGTGGTGCAACGCACCGACCGGTGGGAGATTGACCGCGAGACCCTGCAGGCCAGCCTTGGATCCGACAGCGTGGTGATCATCGATAGCCGCGAAGCCAAAGAATACGAGGGGGCTACCCCCTATGGCGAGGTGCGCGGTGGCCATATCCCCGGTGCTGTGCATCTCCACTACAAAGAACTGATGGATGCGAAGGGATCCCTGTTGCCACCTGAGGAAATTCGCTCGCGGTTACAAAAAGCAGGAGTGGATCTCAATGCTGAGATCGTTTCCTATTGCACAGCCGGGATCCGTTCAGCTTGGTTAACCACCGTCTTGACCCACTTGGGCTTGAGGGCGAAGAACTATTCTGGATCCATTTACGAATGGGCGGCTAGTGACCCCCAAGACTATCCTCTGGAAAGATGACGGGATCCCTGCCCACGGTGATCTTGGCCGGATGCGGCTATGGCGCCATCGATGCTTTGCGGGCGCTC
Source organism: Thermostichus sp. DRC_bins_24 (assembly GCA_039794845.1). Classification (GTDB taxonomy): domain Bacteria; phylum Cyanobacteriota; class Cyanobacteriia; order Thermostichales; family Thermostichaceae; genus Thermostichus. The sequence goes on along the minus strand of JAUQVK010000025.1, from coordinate 36,817 downwards.
AAAGGGCAGGCACGGGTTATCGCCATTAATCCCTATCCCTACATTGTTAATTCCGGGATGTCGACGCGGCTTCTCAGCGGTCGGTTTTCCTTAGAGCTGGTACGGATCCCGCTACTAGAGCATATTCAGGCCAATGGAGCACAGTTTTTGCCAGGACGAGTTACCCATATCCAACCCGCAGCCCAAACCCTGACAGTACAGAGCGAAACCGGGGTACAGACCCTTGCCTACGACTATTTGCTGGTGAATGTGGGCCGTGAGCTACGCACCATCGAGGGGATCCAACACGCCTTTACAATTCGCCCTGCCCAGCAATTGCTGGCTGCCCAAGCCTGGATCCGCCACTGCTGGCAACGGGCTGCCCAGAAGGATCCGACCCCAGGCTTACTCACCTTTGTGGTGGCAGGGGGCGGCTGCACAGGCACCGAGCTGATGGGAGAACTCTACGACCTGTGCCAAGAGATGAGCGCAAAAACCGGGATCCCCATAACCCAAGCCCGATTCGTGTTGATCAGCCGCAATCGACACCTGGCCGCCGGCGTTGCCGCAGGGGAAGACAACCGCTTCAGCCGCTCCGTCGAAGCCGGGATCCGCCGATTGGGGGTAGAAATTTGGGCCGAGCGCCAGGTTAAAGCCTTTGGGCCGGAGCAAGTTTGGCTGACCGATGGCAGCGAGTTGGTGGCCCAGACGCGCCTATGGGCCGGTGGGTTACAAGTGCCGGCGTGGCTCTCGGAATGTGGCTTGCCGGTGGGGCCAGAGGGATCCCTGATTGTGGATGAATGCCTGCGGGTGCAAGGAACCGAACGCATCTTGGCCATGGGGGACTGTGCCGATTTTGCCTCCAAAGGCCGGCTGCTACCCAAGATCGGCGTGTATGCGGTGCGACAGGGGCCGATTGCAGCCCAAAACCTGCTGCGGCTGATCCGCGCTCAACCTCTGATCCCTTACCGCCCGCAAGCCACGGCTTTTGTCTGTGTAACGGTGGGTAACCGCATCGCTGTGGCCAAGAAGGGGTGGCTAATTTGGCGGGGATATTGGGCCACAGCTTTGAAAAACCTGTTCGATTGGCTCTACATGCGCCAGCTCAAACCTGTGCGCTGGCAAGAGTTTTTCTACTAATCCAAGCCCCCCAAGAACGGGGTTAAGATCAGACATAGATTCAGATCCCTTTCTTTCATCGACCAGCCGGACTTTCTTCAGCAAAAGCGGCGGCACATCAGGAGCAAGAATGCCTTTAGATAACCTGCGCGGACTTTATCAGCAAGTCATTCTGGAGCGATACAAAAAGCCCCACAACCGCGGCAGAGTGGATCCCGTGCATCGTCACCAGCGGGGCCACAATCCCTCCTGTGGCGATACCATCGACCTCACCCTGCAACTGGATCCCGCTCAAGAGCGAATCACAGATGTGAAATTTGAGGGGGAAGGCTGCGCAATTGCCTTGGCCTCGGCAGATTTGATGGCGGATGCCTTGCGGGGGCTAACGGTGCCGGAGGCGCTGCAGTTGGTCGAGCGGTTTCAGGGCATGATGCGCGGGGGTGAAGAGTTTCCACGGGAGCAACGGGCCCTCAACGCCATGAAAGGGGTGGCCCAGTTTCCGGTACGGATCAAATGTGCCAATTTGGCCTGGCACACCCTGAAATATGCACTGGAATCGAAGGAACCAAACGCCCTGGCCTTTGTCAGCAACGAAGCCGGCGATTGATTGATCTTTCTCTGGTTTTACCCCACTTGATGGCTAAATTGAATAGGGTTCTCCCTTTTAAGCTCCACGATTTCCATTAGGGGCCCACAATGTCTCAGCAGGTGTTAATTGTCGAGGATGATCCCAATCTCGCCTATATTCTGAGCTTATTGCTGGAGCGGCAGGGCACGGAATTTGTCACGGTTGCTTCGGCTCGCAGGGCCATCAGCCATTGTCAAACCTCAACCCCCGATCTGATCATCCTGGACTTGGAACTGGCGGGAGACGAAGGCTTTGCCCTGCTGGATTGGTTGGAGCAGCATCCTCCTGCCAAACCGATCCCGATTCTGATTTATACCGCCCGCGATGTGGAGTATCAGGAGCGCCTCCGCCTAGAATCTCAGCTCACTCAGGTTTTTACCAAGGGGCGCATTAGCCCGGCAGAATTTCAAGAACGGGTACACCAACTGCTAGCCCAAACCTCATGACCCATCGCCTGTTGATCATCGACGATGAGCCCGATATCTGGGAAATGACTCAGCTCATCCTGGAAAACTTGGCGGGTTGGGAGGTGTTAACGGCGGGATCCGGCCCGGAAGGGATCCAAAAAGCCGCCCAAGAACAACCGGAGGCGATTTTGCTGGATGTGATGATGCCGGGGATGGACGGCCCGGCAACCTTAGCCCAATTGCGAGCACGTCCCGAAACCCAGGGGATCCCTGTCATTCTCCTGACGGCCAAAGTGAAGGATGCCCGCGATGGCTCCTTCGATCACTTGGGGGTTGATGGCATTATCAGCAAACCCTTTAATGCGGCTACCTTGGCTGCTGAAATCTCTGCTTTCGCGGGCTGGGATCCCTAGCTCGTTCCCAAAACAACGGTGTTCCCCAACGAATCTAAAGCAAAACCAAAGATCCTCAGGGAACCTGTCTGCTCTCCGCTAAATCGCGTAGGGAATACGTATAAACTACCTACGTGTATTTTCGGTATTTCCCCGGTTTTTCCCCGGTTAATGGCTACGATAGGGCCATGAGTTTTGGAAACAGCGAGGAAATACGGATGGCAACTGCCGTAGATCCAACATTAGACTACCGTGCCTATCGTTTGGCCACCCTGCTGAACGAGCACTTGGAATTGGGGGAGCTGCGGGGCATTTCCCTGATGTGGCAAGCCTCTGCCTCTCCTGCGCCTGCTGAATCTGGGGTATCCTTACCCCGTCTTTCATGGCAGCAAATTGAACAACGCTATCTTACACCCCGTCAAAAGTAACCATGAATACCTTGATTTATCCTCCTAACACAGTTTCTCTCTCCACCTCCAGCATTCAAGAAATTGTGGAGCAAGTGTTTCGCAGCGGGTTCCTGAGCTTGAGTCAAGAGAACATGATCAACGATTTGCTCTTCGGGCGCCGTTATTCCGAGGCCGAGCTGGAAATGCTGGATCGCCTTATTTTGGCACTGCTCAACCACGATATTGTGGCGGAAAAGGTTCCGTTCCCCCAGCACGAACGGCTTAATTTCCCCCTCTAGCGTTGGCGGGATTCCTGAAAAGGGTGTGTTGAGGTGGGCGAATCAGGGATCCCGTTGACACTTTCGCCTCATGCTTCTCCTGCTTGCCCCATACTGGGCTCCAGACCAAGGTCAAAGCCAGGAGAGCCCATGTATGTCCCAGCTCAAACGGCTGATCATGATGGCGGAGGATGAGCTAACCGAGTACAGCACCCCCGCCCGCAACATTGAGAAGCTCCGCCGCAAAATCGGCCTCACCATTTCTGCCTCAGCGCAACAGGAAATCCGTCAGGCGTTAGGAGCACCCCAAGGGGTATCCATCTTCTCCCAACAGGCAACAAAAAAAGGGATCCGCATGGGATCCCTTCGCTCATCAGACTCTCTCGATCAAGCCCCGGATGTTGCCCAGGCTGATCGGATCCTTTACCTTAAACCACAACGGTCTTTTTCACCTGGGCCGCCAAAGCGCCCGAGGCATACTTAGCAGCCATCTCATCCAGAGTAACCACCGGCACCTTGGTTCCCTGACCGGCACAGCCGAACTGCTGATAACGGTCGGCACACACCTTCTGCATCTCCTTGATGGAGGGCTTAAGGAAATGACGGGGATCAAACTCCTCCGGTTTTTCCGCCAAGGCACGCCGTACCGCTGCCGTAATTGCCAGCCGGTTGTCCGTATCAATGTTGACCTTACGCACCCCGTTTTTAATGCCCCGCTGGATCTCTTCCACAGGCACCCCGTAGGTTTCCGGGATGGAGCCCCCAAACTCGTTGATGATGTCGATCAGCTCCTTGGGCACCGAAGAGGATCCGTGCATCACCAAGTGGGTGTTGGGCAGACGACGGTGAATTTCAGCGATACGCTCCATATCGAGGATGTCGCCGGTGGGCTTACGGGAGAACTTGTAGGCCCCATGGCTGGTACCGATGGCAACCGCCAAGGCATCCACCTGAGTTTGCTCCACAAAATCCACCGCTTGGTCAGGATCCGTCAGCAGTTGATCGTGGCTGAGTACGCCCTCAGCCCCGTGGCCGTCCTCTTTGTCCCCCATGCCGGTTTCCAGGGATCCCAGGCAGCCCAGTTCCCCTTCTACACTCACCCCAATCGAGTGGGCCACCTTCACCACTTCAGAGGTCACTTCCACGTTGTACTCGTAGCTGGCGGGGGTTTTGGCATCGGCCTTGAGGGAGCCATCCATCATGACGCTGGTGAAGCCGTTGCGGATGGCGGAGTAGCAGGTGGCGGGGCTGTTGCCATGGTCTTGGTGCATGGCAATGGGAATGTGGGGGTAGGTTTCCGCTGCCGCCAAGATCAGGTGCCGCAGGAAGTTCTCGCCCGCATATTTGCGTGCCCCCCGAGAGGCTTGCAGAATGACGGGGCTGTTGGTTTCGTGGGCTGCCTGCATGATTGACTGGATCTGCTCCATATTGTTGACATTGAAGGCAGGAATGCCGTAGCCGTTTTCAGCGGCATGATCCAGCAGCGTCCGCATTGCAACGAGAGCCATCGGTTACCTCCTGAGGTGCTGACCTAATGCATGTGAGATTTGCTTACCGTTGATCTTAAGATACTTTTCACGTTTTCGGGATAAGCCGCCTGGGGATCTGGCCGAGGGATCCTTGCAGCAAGTGGCCGCAACCCTCACGCTCAGACGCAACAGGCCCGCCGACATCTCCAGATACAGTAGGTAAGGGTGAGACAGGTGGGCGCTCAAGATTGAGAATGGCCCGGTCTGCCCTCACGAAATTCATTTTTGTACTTTGTATTGTTTGCTGGGAGGAATGGGGAAAGTGTTTTGCAACAGGTGGCCGGTCTTCAATCGGGGAGTGAACCGAACTTGGCAGTCGAGCTGCATCGGTTTGGGCATGGCCTCTTTGGCGGTGTTGGGCCTTCAGCCGGCGGCTTGGGGGATCCCCGGGCAGTCTCCGGATCAAGCAGCGGCCTGGGTGCGAGACAACCCCTTTTTGCGGCCTCGTCCGGGTGAAACCCTCAACATCAACCGTGTCGAGCCGGATGGATCCCGGTTTACGTTTTTGGCCTCGGTGGCCCCGCCAGGGCGGATCATTAACCCCCTTGATCGGGAGACGATTCGCTCGGAACGCATGACCTTCTTTCGTCCGCAGGGACTGACCCCTGAGGATCTCTTCCAAGCGATTCGAGATGTGTACGGGCCGGAGATCGCTGCCGATTTGGACCAAGCGGTGGAGGTAATTCGCTACCCTGCCCCCGAAGCCTTGGCGGCCAATCAAACGTTTAGCTTGTCTTTGGCTATTCAGGGGGTGGTGCTGCGGGGCAATCAACTGGTGTACTGGCTGGAACTGACGCAAAATCCTGATGGGAGTGTGCAACAGGGGCAAGTTTGGGTGTTTCAAGAAGAATGGCTGCCCAAGGTGGAAGGGGAGTTGGGGGAGCGCTTTCCCTTGCAGGTGATGACCCGCTAATCGGGATTGAACCTGTGCATGGGGGTTAAATCCGGCTGCCCACAGGCCACTCTCCGGGGCTAGGCCATACTGTCAGACAAAGGTTTGGGGTGGCTCGGCTTTGATTCTGCTGTTTTCCCTCAGCTTGTTTGGCAGCGCCTTTTGCCTCTTCTGGGGGCAGCTGTTGGTGGGCAAGTTGCTGTTGCCCCTCTGGGGGGGATCCCCGTTGGTGTGGAATACCTGTTTGGCCTTTTTTCAGGTGGTGTTGTTGCTGGGCTACCTGTGGGCGGATCGGGTGCAGCGGTGGGTTAACCCCAGGTCTGGCGTGCTGCTGCATGGGGCGTTGCTGCTGGCGGGGTTGTGGTGGCTGCCCTTTCGCCTGGGGCCCACGGCTGGGATCCCCACGGAGTTGGGGGGGCAGTCGCCGCTGTTGGCTTTGTGGGTGCAACTGACGCTGGCGGTCGGGATGCCGCTGCTGCTGCTCTCTGGCACTACGCCTTTGTTGCAACAGGGGTTTGCGGCGCCGGGGAGCAGGAGTCGCTGGGCCAAGGATCCCTACTTTCTGTATGTGGCCAGTAATGCTGGCAGTTTGGGGGGGCTACTGGGTTATCCGCTGCTGTTGGAGCCTTGGCTGCCCTTGGCCTGGCAAACTCGCCTGTGGATGGGATCCTACGCGCTGGTGGCAGGGCTGGTGCTGCTGTGTGGGGGCTGGCTGCTGTTGGCTCGGGGCGAATCTGGGTATAGGGGTGCTGGTCTGCCAGAGCTGGAGCAGTCTCAGGAATCCGATGCTGGTCTGCACAATCAGGAATCTGTTCCCTTGGCTGTGACGGTCCATGGACGGGATCCCTGGCGCTGGGCGGGGCTGGCCTTTTTGCCCTCGGGTCTGTTGGTGGCGGTCACCACCCTGTTAACCACCGATGTGGCGGCGGTGCCTTTGCTGTGGGCCATCCCTCTGGGGATTTATTTGATCACCTTGATGCTGGCTTTTGGGGGTATCTTCCCCAATGGGCTGGGCTTGGGGCTAACGGCGCTCTTGGCCTGTTTGGCGGTGGGGGTGCAGGCCTTGGGCCTGGTGAAGCCGCTGCTCCTGTTGCTGCCGTTGCATTTGGCGGCTTTTGGTGGGGTTGCTTGGGCTTGCCATAGTGAGTTGGCCCGTCGTCGCCCGCAGGCGCAGCAGTTGACGCAGTTTTACCTGTGGCTGGCCTTGGGGGGAGGGTTGGGCGGCATGTTCAGCGCCCTCTTGGCGCCGCAGGTGTTTGAGACGGTGCTGGAATATCCCCTGCTGTTGGGGTTGTCGGCTGGGGTGTTGGCGACTCAGGGGGGGGGGGGGGCCCTATGGCTTGGGTTGGGGTTGATCCTGCCCCTGTTGGGGCTTCGCTTTCAGCTACAGAACGTACTTCAAGTGGGATCCCTGGTGGCCTTGGGGTTGGGTTGGCTGGCCGTGATGGTGTCAGGGGGCGATAAGGGATCCCGTTGGCGCACCAGAGCCATGGGGGTGGGAATGACGGCGGGGTTGGTGTTGCTGCTGGGACAACCGTGGCTCAAGCCGGGGTTACAGGTGATTCACGCCGAGCGCAATGCCTTGGGCCTCAACCGCATTGTGGAGTCTCAAAGTGAGGTGGGATCCTTTCGCAGCCTTTTGCACGGCACTACCCTCCACGGCACCGAACGGTTGGACGGAGAATCCGCAGCAGAACCCCTCACCTATTTCGCCCGCTCGGGGCCGGTTGGGCAGGTGTTTACTGCCTTTAGAGCTCAGATGGCGGATCCCACTCCCGAAATCGCGGTGTTGGGGTTGGGGATCGGCACCTTGGCCGCCTATGCCCAGGCGGGAGATCGCTGGACCTTTTTCGAGCTGGATCCGGCGGTTGAGCGCTTGGCCCGAACCTACTTCTCCTACCTCAGCAGGATTGAGCCAACGGTGATCTTGGGGGATGCCAGGCTGTCCTTGGGGGGGATCCCCGATGCTCGTTATGACTTGATGGTGATGGATGCCTTCAGTTCTGACGCGGTGCCGGTGCATTTGCTTACCCAAGAAGCTCTGGCCCTCTACTTGGCCAAGCTGAAGCCCCAGGGTTGGCTGCTGTTCAATATCACCAATCGCCATCTGGATTTGACCCCCCTGTTGGCGGGGTTGGCGGGGCAGTTGCACCTGCAGGCTTGGCAGCAGGCCCAGCGGGATCTTTCCGAGGCCGAACGACAGGCAGGGCTGGCCCCCTCCCATTGGGTGCTCATGGCCAGGGAGCAGGTGAAGTTTGAGAAGCAGGATCCCTGGCAACCCCTTGTGCCCCAACCCGGTGACCCGATCTGGCGCGATGATTTCTCCAACCCATTGCAGGTGATCCGTTGGCCAGGGATCCCTTCGTTGGGGGTGACCTAGACCCGAGAACCTCACTCGGCTTTCATCCCGACCCCCATCCTATCCCCCATCCTATAGGGTGCGGGGCTAGGAACGACCTGCGGTCTACCCGCCGAAAAAGCTAAAGGGATGAAAAAGCTAAAGGGATCTTTACAAGCCGGATTTAGTATGAGTTAAGATTGTTCGTAACCAGAGTAATGTTTGTTTGGGAACTCGGCCTATGTCTACCTCAACCCTTCAGCCCCTTACTGTCGATCCGCAAACCACTGTAACGACAGCTTCTCCGGCGCGTTTTGTGGCGATTGGGGGCAGCATGCGGCCCAATTCCTCCACCTATCGGGCGTTGGAGGTGGCGCGGCGCGAGTTTGAAAAACTGGGGATCCAACTGCGTATTCTTGATCTGCGGCAGATGAACCTGCCCTTTGTGGATGGCTCAGAATCGTATGCGGAGTATCCCGATGTGGTGGTTTTGCAAGAAACCCTGAAGCAGGCGGATGGGATCATTCTGGCCAGCCCCGAGTACCACGGCAGCATCAGCGGCAGCTTGAAAAACGCCCTAGACCTCTTGAGCTTTGACCAACTGGAGGGCAAGGTCTTCGGCTTGATCAGCGTTTTGGGGGGTGAAACCAACAGCAACACCCTCAACCAAATGCGTTTGATCGTGCGCTGGGTGCGCGGCTGGGTAATCCCCGATCAAATCGCTATCGGTCGGGCTTGGAACGCTTTTGATGAGCAGGGCAATCTCAAGGATGAGAGCTTACAACAACGCTTTCAGCGCTTTGTTCAGAGCTTGGTAACCAACACTCACAAATTGCGCGGCATCCCGGTTCAAGGACACTAAACAAACGTTACCCCTCTCCCTGAGGCTTCTCCCAGCCGCAAGCGCTACCCAGCCTCCGATTTGGGGGCTAAGCTCAAGGTGAGCCAGACTCTGGCTGATGCAGCTTTTTGTTGCTCTTTTGTTGCTGGGAGAGCTTGCATATGGTTCAGTCTGTTCCCCACTACTCGGGTGGCTCTGAGGCGACGACGCCCCTAGTGGCCCTCCAAGCCACGTTGCAGCAGATGCGGGAGCAGACGGATGCTAAGGTGCTGATTCAGCTCACCCTCGACTACATCGGGGCCGTGTTTGTGGCGCCGCTGATCTGGTTGGCTCTTTACGACTACCAAAATCATCAGTTGGTGGGCCAGGGGGGGGTCACCCTCACCGAAGATCAAACCCTGTTGCGAGCGGTACACCCCCTGCAGCCGGGGGAGATCATGGAGCAGGTGGTGATCGAACAGCGGCCGATCAGCCTGCCGGATATGTCCCAGGAGCCACGCATGGGTATCTGGCAGCGGGAGGCGAAGCGATTGGGCGGGATCCAGGGCTGTTTGATCCATCCGATTCGCAGCCAGCGGCGGTGCTTAGGAGTGCTGATGCTGGGATCCCAGGTGTGGGGCATTACCACCAGCGAAGAAGAAAAAGCCCTCTTGGGCATTCTGCTGGGACAGTTGGCGGCTTCGTTGCAGCAGTTGGAAAATGCCTGGAAACAGCAGACCGAAAGGCGCCTTGAGGATCCCCTCCTGGCCCTCGGGATCGCCATGCGCCAAGCCGGATCCCTGCAGGAGCGGGTGAGTTTGGTCACACAAGAGTTGCAGTCCTTCATCGGCGCAGTGCGCGTTCAGGTGTATTGGCATGAGCGCGGCCAGGGGCAGTTTATCCCCCAGATCAGCCCCTCCAAGGCCAACCCCCCTCCCCCCAAAGGGGCCAAACCCGGAGCCGCCCCGACACCCACCCGGGATGGCAACCTACTGCTACGGGAACTGGGGGATATGTACTACACCCTCGCCGATGGACAGGTGGTGGTGGCCAGTGATGCCACGGGCACCACGCGCTCTGAGATCACCCCCAAACTGATGCAGCAGTTGCGGGCCCAGGCAGTTTTGGCAGCCCCGATTTTGTTGCAAAAGGACCTGCTCGGATTTATCAGTGTTGAATCGGATGTGCCCCGCACCTGGCAGGACATCGAGCGGCAGTTGGTGGCAGCCGCCGGGAACTGGTTGGCCCTGGCCACCCCCCTGGAAACTCTGGATCGCATGGTGCGACAGTTGGCCGGTGACCAAGAGTTTGTGCAACAGGTGGCCCGCTCCGTCTACAGCCAGGCGGATCTGCAGCAGGCTCTACAGCAAGCCATTATCGGTTTGGGGCAGCGCCTGAAAGCCAGTGCTGTGGTCGTGCTGATGTTGGATCCCGGCAGCCAAACCCCCCGCCTTTTTTACGAGTACCGCAGCGAGGGCAAGCAGCCCCTGCCCAAGCAATTCAGCCCCTTGAGCGAACAAGATTGGGGGGATCTGCTGCGCAGCGAGGTGCTGGTGGCAGAAAACTACGACCAAGATCTGCGCCTGCTCTCCTGGCGGCAAGAATTCGCAACCTTGGGCACGCGATCCCTGATGCTCACCTACACCGGCCATGGGGGGGACGGCAACGCCACCCCCATTGAAGGGCTGATCCTGGTCATGCACCAACAACTGCGGGCCTGGAGCCGAGAAGAACGGCAACTGCTGCGGGGGATCGCCCAACAACTGGGGGTAGTCTTGCGCCAAAGCCAATTGGAGGAAGCTCGCCAGCGGCAAGGGCAACTGCTGAGCGGGCTGAGCACCACCTGCATCACCCTGCAAAACCTGACCACCCTGCCGGAGATCTACAACACCACCGTTCAACAAACGGCCCAACTGCTCGGGATCCCCTTGGCTCTGGTGGTCAGTTGGCGTCCGGGGGCCGGTCACGGCCAACTGCAACCGCCCTTTGCCACGACTTCCGAGGTTCGTCCTACCGGCCCCACCGAGATCGATCTGCAGGATCCCCTACTGGCTTACGCGCTGCAATCGGTAGAGCCTCTGTCCCTCACCCACGAACAGATCCCCCCTGCCAGCCGCAGCTGGTTAAATTCCGTCGGCTTGGGATCCTGGCTGCTCATGCCCCTGGGATCCGGTGCCGATCTGCTGGCTCCTCTGGGGGTTTTGATCTTGGGGGCTGAAGCGGGCAAAATCTGGGATCCCTACGAACGGGCAGCGGTGATGGTGGTTGCCCAAACCTGCTGCTGGACATTGCGGCGCTTGCTCTGGATCCAAACCCTGCAAGAGCGACAGGAGGTGCTCAGCGAGCTGAACTGGTACAAGCATCGTCGTCTGCTGGATATGCAAAATACCCTTCTGGAGAACCTGCGCCGCCTCGGTCAGGTGCCGGAAACCCCGGGGGACGAGGCCACCCGCTGGCAGAAGGTGGTGGAGATCGGCAGAGGCCTGCGGGATTTGACCATCCACACCGGGCCGTTGTTGCAGTCGGAGGCTTGGCAAGTACAGCCGGAATCGACGAGCGTACCCCTGGCGGCTTTGGTGCGCAAGGGGCTGCGCCGACTGGAGAGCCTTACCCAAAAACGCAAACTGTGGCCACGGGCCCACGGGGATATGGGCATCGCCGTCCAGGGGGATCCAGGACGATTGGAGATGATTCTCTGGGAGATGTTGATGGCGGCGGCCCTGCGCAGCCCCGAGGGGGGGCGGCTGGATTTGTGGAGTCAGGCAAGTGATGGCTATGTGGAGCTGTTGGTGGTGGATCAGGGCAGCTTTGATCCCAACTTGATGGCGGCGCTGCAGCTGGATCCGGAGATGGTGATCTACGCGGATCCCCTGCTCAAGTCTCCCCTCACGGTTAGCCCCGGCTTAGAGCTGAGTCTGTGCCAACGGATGGTGCAGCGAATGGGGGGGCAGCTCTCCTTTTATCAGTCTTCCGATGGGCGCTACGTCTCTCGCCTACTTTTACCGGTGGGCAGCGAGGAGGTTGGTTCGGTAACCTGAGTCTCCCCATGAAGCCCTTATCCTTTTGGTCCAAGTCTTTACCCCATCTATCTCAATGATTCTCAATGCTCACGACGTGATCGCAACACTCCCAACCCGGATCTAAACCTGACTAAAGCCCACTATTCGTACCAACCAAAACAAGGGGAGTAGAGCCAGCAGCCAGCGATCCAGCCGTCGCAACCGTAAAGGGTGCCAGCGCAGGGGGTGATCGGGGCCGGTTAACCCACGGGCTTGCATGGCTGCTGCTGTTTGTTCTGCCCGCAGGAGCAAGTTTTCAAAAAAGCGCTCCACCAGCGCCAGCAGGGTTTGAATGCCCCCCCGAAAGCTCAGGGATCCCCAGCGCACATCCCGAGTCCGCACTGCCCGCACCAAATTCTGCACCTCCTCCATGACCAGGGGCAGAAAGCGCAGCGCCAGGGTGAGGGTGAGAATGACCTCTGCAACCGGCAATCCCCAGCGTTTCAGAGGCTGTAGGAGTCGCCCAATCCCTTCGGTAATCTCCTCCGAGGCCGTGGTGAGCAGGAACAAATTGGTGGCATAGAGCAGCGTGAAAATCAGGGTGCCCAGCCGCAGGGCCACCGACAAAGAACGGCGGGTGATCTGAAAGGTTCGCCCCAGCAGGGAAAAGTGAGCCAGACGGTAGCGATAGGAGGCTGGCCACCGACGAGCTTGTTCTTGCCAGGCACGGCTGGCCGCTCGCGTCAGCGGGACGGAGTCCTTTGCCTGCTCCAATTCAGAGTCCGGGCTCGGGATCAACCCGTAGCCCACCACCTGTACATCCTGCCGTTGCGGCTGGGGGAAGACTCCCAGGCCATCCGGGGCCAAGCTGGTGATTCCGAAGGTGAGCAGGCTCAAGGCCAAAACCCAAGAGAGCTGGCGCGACCAGACCCGGCGGGGTAGGTGGGCCCCAACCGTTAACAACAACAGTGCCACCAGCACCGCCAGGCGCCAAACATTGCTGGCCAAAATCGGGCTGAGCAGCACACTCAGCAGCCAGATCAGCTTGACCCGTGGATCCAGACGATGCAGCCAAGTATGGGGTTCTTCCAGGTAAACCCCTAGCGGGGCATTGCGCAGAATATCCACAACCAGCGGGAGGGGAGCAAACCATCCCCAATAAAGGAGCAGAACTCAGGTAGCGAAGAGCTTCAGCATATTGCAGCAGGAGCCCCGCACTCTACCCGGTAGCGTGTTGGCGTGAGCCTACCGTTAGGCATTGCGTCGGGTAGTTTACGAGAGACCCTTAGGGCCGTTCCACCAAACGGGTAGAGCCCGACTGGGCGGCAACCCACCCCCCCGGGGCACCGTCCCGCTCGATGCGCAACCAGACGGGCACCTGTCCCTCCCCAGCCTGTACCTCCACCACCCGCAGCAGGGCTTGGCGGGGGGCTGCCCCGACGATTGCTCCCGTTAGGCTGGGCTGCTGGCGAATATTGATCCCATCGTTCGAGATCACCCGCACCTGTTGTACCCCTTGCCACTCGGCTAAGGGGCCGGTGAGCTCGGGCTCAGGCAGGGGCGGAGGTTCGGTTTGGCCGGGATCGGCGATGGCAACCGGCGGCTGATCAATCTGTACCTGAGGCTGCTCAATTGGCGGCGCAGGCGGTGGGGTGAACAGACCCCGCAGCATTTGCCAGATCACCAGCAGAGAAAGGATGCCAATGCTCACCACCCCGGCCAGACGAACTGCGGCGGGAATAGCAGGACGCTCCCCACGACTGCGCCTGGGCCCGGAGCGACTGCGACGGAGACGCTCCACACCTGGCAAACCACGATCATGGGCGTAAGGGATCTCATCCCCTAAGGAGGAGCCCTCTGGCCTAGCGGTGCCCCGGTAGGAGGGCAAATCCGACATGCGCGGGGGGTCTAGCGACGTGGCTGGGGGGGGCAGGGGCCCTCCCCGTTGCACAGGAGCAGTCGGGCGAGGCAGCTCTTGCGTTTGCTCAGAGGCCCGCGAGCCCCCCACCATGGCGGGCAAATGGGGGGGCGGGCTTGGGGCTTGAGGAGGCAGCAAGCCAGGGATCCCCTCCAGCGGGTCTTCGCGGCTGGGCATCTCATCCAGATAAGCCTGCACCTGCGGGTTATCAAAATAGGCTTGCAGGGTGGCTTGAGCCGGTTCCAGCCCATGGAATTCGGGGAACACCTCCACCTCAAACCACTTTTCGGTGAAGCGGCAAAGGCCAGGTAGATAGTCGGGGGATCCGGCGGAGTGTTCGGCAATGAATTGCAACGCCTCCTCCTCTTGGGCGGAGTGCAGATGCTCAAGAGCCTCTTCGGTGCGCCCCAGCAACAGACTGCAGATGGCCTGTTCCAAATGCACGTCCTGCCGCTGTGCCAGCCGCGCCAGATAGCCACGGGCACGCCGCACCAGTGCCGGACGATTTTCTAGGTACCCTCCCGCCAGCAACACCTGCACCGCCAGGTAAGCCGCCACCATCGAGGGCCGCTCTGCCTCCCGCTCGAACAGCTCCTGTTGCTCCTTCAAGGTCAGTTGGCGGCGAACCCGTTGGATAAAGCGCAGAAAATCCTCGGTGCTGAGGCCAGAGCCATCTTGGCCGGTTCCCTCAATGCCGCGTCGTTCATCCAGCATCGCCTTGAGCAGGGTGAGCCCCTGCTGTCGCATCAGGGCGGGATCCCCCAAAGTCTCCGTGCCGGTTTCGGCGGGGGCAGGAGGGCTGAGGAGCTGCAAAATGCGGTAGGGGCGCAGCTTACCCAAATCGACGCGGATCTCCGCCTGCATCTGCGGAAAAGCCTGGTACTCCTCCAGCTCTGCCAGCCCCGCCTGTAAAGAACGCGCCGCCTCTTCGTAGGATCCCTGTTGCCAAGCTTCTCGACCCAACTCCAGACGACCGATGGCCCGTGACAAAATGGCATCCGCACGAGCAGGGTGCCCCTGATCCAACATGGCTTGAGCCAAATCCAGCGCGGCTTGATATTCCCCGGACTCACAATACAGACAGAGCACCCCCGCCAGGAGCGGTTCCTCCACTGCCAGGGTAGGATCTGCGGGAGTCAGATGTTCATCGTAGTTTTGGCGTGCCTCAGGGTTGAGCAAGACAGAGGCCGCCTCCTGGATCAGCTGGGTTCGACCCTCTACGGCCTGTGGTGAAAACCCCAGCAACCAAGAGCGTTCCCCTGGTTTGAAGTCGATGCGTTCCTGGTACGCTTGCTCAATTTGATGCTCATCTGCCCGTGCCGACAGCATCAAAACCCGATAGTAGTCGAGGGCCACCCGCACCGTCATGGTTCCTGTCTGCTCTCCTGTCGAATCACCGAAAGCTCGTCCTCCCTACGCTCGTGCCCCAGAATCTGGAACACCCTCTGCCTGCGGCCCCCTGTCAGAGAAGCAGGATTGGCAACCAACTGTGGACGAAATGTGCAGGATCTACGAGGTAGGGTCAAAATCATAAACCTACACCTAGCGTGATCACCGGCCGTCGAGAACAATTAATCAGATTTACTTTAGTCTTTTTCGCCTGCAAAAGGGATCCCCTGCGTTGGGATCCAGACCCGACTGCGGGTTTTGAGTGCTCTTGAAAAGGATTACCAACTCCAACTGCCCGGCCCACCCTTGAAAGGTCCCACCACCTTGTGGGTGATCCAACCGCCATAAAAGCCCCCAGGTTGGGGTTGCACCTCTTCTCCATCCACCCGACAGGCTTCCATCCGCCCGGGATAGAAGGCGAGATAATCGCGGATGGGCAAAAAGTCCGGGCTGGGATCCGGGTAACTCCAGGCGGCATCCTCAGCAGTTTGGGAACCGACCTTGAGGGTCCAGTAATGGGCGGATCCCTTGAACTCACAGAAGGAGGTGCGTGAACTGGGGCGCAGGTATTGCATCTGGATGTCGGCGGGTGGAATGTAGTACACCGGCGGGTGACTGGTTTCCAAAACCCGGTAGCAACCCCGGCTTTTGGCAATGATCTGGCCGTTGAACTGCACCTCCACGAGTGCTGAGGTAGGCTCCAGGCGGGGTGGGCGCGGATAGTCCCAGACGGATTCTTGTCCCGGCTGTGGGGGAATGGGTTGTGGGCGCATGGGGCAGTCCCTGCAGTACCTAGGTCAAACGGGTGGCCTCTACCAGTTTGGCGTACTGCACCAACAGCAGCGATGGTTGCTCCGGCAGCAACTTCACAACCCCTTGTTGTACAAAGCGATCCAACACAGTCGTCGCCGCCTGCAAGCTGATCTGGCTGATATCGGCCAAATCCTGCAGGGGTGGGTGAAAGATGCGCACCCCTTGGGAGGTTTTCTCGCCAAAGGCTTCTGCCAGCTGCACCAGCGTGTGCACCAGTCGTACCGGCGGGCTTTGATGGCTGAGATCTGCTTGCAGGTTGGTCAGGCGCAGGCGGCGGGAAAGGCTACAGGCCAGCTGGTAACACAGCTGTGGCTCCTGTAGCATCAGTTCGCTGAACACTGCCGCCGGGATCCCGGCCACCCGCACCGGGGTTAGCGTCAGCACATCCCGCGAACGGGGGGACTCGTCCAGCACGGCCATTTCCCCCACCCAAGAGCCCGGCCCCAAAATTGCGAGGGTTCTGGAGCTATCCTGCACCGACTCATCAGTGGGTACCCGCAAAGCCCGCCGTACCTTGGCCCAGCCGGAGAGCAGCAAATAAACAACACTGCCCCAGGCATCTTGCATGAAGAGTGCCCGTTCTGCCGGGACCTCCCGCAGCTTCACTTGGGATCCCAGCCATTGCAAAGAGGCCGCCGAGATCTCCGTCAGCATCGGCACAGCCTTGAGCTCGGCAAGAACAGCAGATAGAGAATCGGCAGCAGGGGAATCAGAAGTCATGCGCTGTCAGGCTGTCCGGGCACTCGGCAAGCCCACTGTAGCCCAGTGGCGGAGCCACGGGCTATCCTGCAAAAGTGGTGTGGTGGTTGGGGTAACTTGTCCCCTGGAGTTTGCGTCACAATCAGGGAAAGCGCGAACGGTCTTGTCCCTTCGTCCGCCGGCCTCCTGCCGATTGGATGGGGGGAGCAGGGGAACCCTACTTCTGCCAATTCGTCCTAGGAATAAAGGTTCTGCTCGGGAGGGGATCCCTCCATTTTTGCTTTTCACTCCATGGATGCTTATGAATGCTGCCCTCAGCGATATCCCTTGTCAGCCCTGGTCGATCTCGGCGACGAGTGTGGCTGTGCGGCCTGAAAAGCTCGCCGATCTGGACCTGGTGCTGCTCTGTCAGCAGGGATCCCAGCCCCACCGCGAAGCCTTTGCTGAGCTGATGCGTCGTTATCAAGCTCATGTGGATAAGGTACTCTATCACCTTGCCCCCGACTGGCATGACCGGCACGATCTGGCCCAAGAAGTGTGGATCCGTGCCTACCGCCACCTAAAGCGGTTACAGGAGCCGGTCAAGTTTCGCAGCTGGTTGGGTCGAATTGCCACCAACCTTTTTTACGACGAGCTGCGCAAGCGCAAGCGTCAGCAGCAGCCCCTATCTCTGGATGCCCCCATTTCAATGCGCGACAGCGAAATGGAGTGGGAACTACCCAGTGATAGCCCTAGCCCCCACGATCACCTCACCACCTGCGAGTTTTACGAGCAATTGCATCAGGCCGTCCGAGATCTACCACCGGCCTTTCGCCAAACCATTCTGCTGCGCGAAATTCAGGGTATGGCCTATGAAGAAATTGCCGAAATTACAGGGGTGTCTTTGGGCACTGTGAAATCCCGTATTGCTCGGGCCCGCGCCCGGTTGCAATCCACCCTGAAACCCTATCTCGATGGTGAATGAGCATGTTTCGCGGCAACTCTAACCCCAACTGCGGGGATCCCCGCAATCACCCGCCGCAAGAGTTACCGAAGGTTGAGGAGCGCTTTGAACAGTTGAGCGCCTACCTAGATGGGGAATTATCGCCCCAAGAGGCGCGGCAAGTGGAGGACTGGCTGGCAGCCGATGCCCAGGGGCGGCAACTGTACAGCCGACTGGCGGCTTTGCAGGCGGGTTTGGCCAACCTAGAGACCCCGACTTTGGACGGCGCCCAGACGGAGCTGCTGATCAGCCGCGTGTTCGATGAGTTGGATCAAGCACCGGTGGTCGATCTGGGCTGGGGATCCCGGCGGCGGCGCAGTCGCAATCCCTGGGGGCGGGTGGCCGCTGCTGTAGTGGTTTTGGCGGGAGCAGGCTGGGCGGGCTGGCACTGGTATAACCCGCAGCCGTTGGTGTCCCTGGATCATCCGCCGGTGCGCGTGGCCATCGTGCCGGCCTCTGCTCGCGTTGCCCAGCGCTACCTGTTCGAGCCGGTCCAAAAGCAGGACGCCTACTCGATTTTGTTTGAGGTACCGCCCTACGGCGGAGCTGAGGTGCCCTAGGAATGTCTGTGGAGTGGGGTGTGGGAAAAGCTTTTCGCTGGGTCTGGGGGCTAGGAGCTTGCCTTTGGCTGTGGGGTTTCGGATCCCTGGAGGTACAGGCCCAGAGTACCCCCGGACTTGGCGCAGCCCCAAATGGGATCCGCTCCCCGGAGCTGAATGGGTTGAATGAGAGGGATCCGGGGCGGCCCTCTTCCTCACCTGCTGCCTTGGAACCCGACCCCGACCCGACGAACCTGCCGTTGCCAGGGCGACTGCCCCGTCTTACCACCCCGATGGCCCGCCCCCAAACCCCTGCCCCCGAACGTTGGCGGCCCGTTTTGCCCGGTGCAGAGGCGGAGTTGTTTCCCTTTTCCCGGTTTCCCCTCCTGAAAAAATTGGATCCACCCCCCCCGACCCTGGCGGAGCTGGGCATTCATTTGGAGCGCTTGGCCCTGCTGCCGGATGCAGATCTGGCAGAGGAGATGAATGTGGAATTCAGCCAACAGCTGGCCCGTTTGAACGCACAAATTGCCGACAAACAGGAGCGTCTCTATCGCCTGTTGCAAGACTGGGACTCCGCCGAAACCGATATTCGCCAAATTCAAGCCCAGCTGAGCGAATTGCGCACCGAACGGGATCGCCTGGCCCTAGAACACCTGCTGATGCTGCGGCAGCTCCAAGACAACTTTGCCCTTCCCCTGCCCAGCCGCTCCGCTGCCGGCTCCCCCTGAGGATCCCTTTGCCCCAGGTTATGCTGTGACTGAGGGCAAACTCGAACACCAACGGAGTTGAGCGATGGCCACAGTGCCCAGCAACCCTGAACTCGAGCAACTGGCCGCCGCTATTGGCGAGGAAGTGTACATGGATGTGGCCCGCTGGCACCTTTACCTGCGGGATGCCCATCTGCATACGCTTTTGGCGGAGCGGCTGGCCCCACAAGTGATGGCCGGCAAGGTGGATGAAGCAGCGGTGACCCAAGTGTTGCGGGAGATCCCGGTGAAGCTAGGGGGGGGACGCAAAGAGTTGCCCCTAGCGGATCTGTTGCCGATGCAGAGCCTGCTCAACCTGCTGGATGTTTTGGAGGAGTTCAGCCGCAAATGGGCCTAAAGGGGGAAGATAGGGTGCTACATCATCAGCCCGATTCGTTACGGTGCAAGCCCGGCCACCGGCTCAAGCCGAGTGGGATCGTCTTGCTGGCGTGGTTGTTGGCTGCCTGTCAGGGCACCGAGTGGGGGGATCGCCTGGAACAGGTGGTTCGGCCCCTCCCGCCTGCAGAAGCTCCCGCCCTCCCCAGATTCCAATCTCTACCGGACTCCAGCCCCGACCCCATCCCTTCTCCGGGTCTATCCAGCCCTCCGGCCACCGCGGCCCCATCCCGCCCAATTCCCCCCGAAGGCAACGGTCGTTTTGCGGATGTGGAGGCGGGATCCCTGGTGGCCCGCTCGGTGAATCAGTTGGATCGGCTGGGGGTGTTTGAGGATCTGACGGGCAACGAATTTCAGCCGCAACGCAGCATCCGTCGGGGTGAATTTGCCCGCTGGCTGGTGCTGGCCAACAATGCCATTCATGCCGATGAGCCCAGCCGCCAGATCCGTCTCGGCTCCGCCACAGAGCGCCCGATCTTCTTGGATGTGCCGGAGGAGGATCCCCACTTTCGCTACATTCAAGCCCTGGGAGCAGCCGGGTTAATTGATGGTGATGCCAATCAGGAGTTTCGCCCCAACAGCCTACTGTCTCGGGCCGAGCTGATCCGCATGAAAGTACCGCTGGATCTGCCCCCCGGCCAAGTGAAGGGATCCCTGCAGGAATTGGAGGAGGGGTGGGGCTTTACGGATGCGGCACAGGTGCCCCCGGAGGCAATTGCCCCCTTGGTTGCGGATCGCCGCCTGAACAATGCCTCGACCGTGTTGCGCACCTTTGGCCCGATTCGCACCTTCAACCCCTTCGAGCCCGTCAGCCGCGGGGAAGCCGCCATTGCCCTTTCCGCCTTTGGGGAGCGCACCGCCCAAGAGGCTCTGCAACTGCCCGCTGCCCCTGTGTCCGATTCGGAACCAGAAGCCCCCTCCCCAGCCGCAGAACCCCAACCGACGGCAACTCCAGAACCGGCAACTAGCCCGGAACCCACGCCCAAAAGCGAAACCTCTGAACCCTCTTCATCTTCAGAGTCTCCTGAGCCGACTTCCCCCAATCCTCCTGATGCAGCCCCTGGGGAGTTCGTCACCCCTACTGAACCGCAGCCCTAGAAGATTTCTAGGGGATTTCAGGCAGAGCTGAAAGCCACGCCACCCCCCTCAAAACTGCACCGGGATCTCCGCCAGTTGTCGCCCACGCCCGATCGTCAGCCGCGCCGATTGCGGACGGGAATCCAGGTAATCCAGCAGTTGTTCCAAGCTGGTCAAACGACGCCCATTCAGCCCCACCAGACGATCCCCCGGTTGCAGGCCGATGCGGCTTGCCAGGGATCCCACCTGAACTTCCCGGATCACCAACGTCTGGGGATCCACAGCCACCCCCAAGCGTGGGCCGGTCGGAGCGCCGGCCACCAGAGGCGGGTTGTTCAGGTTTTGGTCGATGAAGGAGCGGGCAACAATGGCGTTGGTGGCAAAGCCAATGCCTAAGTTCCCCCGCCCCGAGGAGAGGATGGCTTTGTTAACACCGATCAATTCCCCCCGCGAGTTGAGCAAAGGGCCGCCGGAGTTGCCGGGGTTGATGGCGGCATCGGTTTGCAGATCCCCATTGGGGGCAATGCGGCTGAGAATACCGGTGGTGAGAGTGCCGGAAAGGCCAAAGGGGCTGCCGATGGCAAAAACTTGCTGGCCGACGCGAATGCCCGACTCAGAAGCCAAGGGCACCGTCGGGAAGGTCGCGCCGCCCGTATCCCTCAAGCGCACCAAAGCCAGGTCGTTGGGCCGATCCACCGCGATCACCTCGCCCGTGTAGGTTCTACCCGCCGCGGTGCGTACCTGCACCAGCCCATGGCGGGCTCCCCTGACCACGTGTTCATTGGTGAGGATCAACCCCTCAGGACGGACAAAGGTGCCTGAGCCGGTGCTGCGACCGTTGCCAATGGTCACCACCGCCGGGCTAGCCGCCTGGTAAACATCGATGCTGGTTTGTTCTTCGCGGTTGAATTGGGTGGGCAGGACTTCAGCCGGGTTGGCATGGACCTGCAGCCCTAGCAGGCCAAGGGTGAGCAAGCCCACCGAACACCAGCGGGACAACCGAGGAGAACCGGGGCGGGAGAGAACGCTCATGCTCATGGTCACACGGATGAAAGAGTGGGCAAAGACTTTTTTTCCAGCTTGGCAAATAAATTACCCCTTTAGGAGCCTCATGAAGCCGTCTGAGCTGTCGGCCTGACGCAGGTTGGGCTGCAACTTGGCGCAATTTCTGCAGGGGGGGACACTGCGGCTTAAGATGAAAATCGGAGAGCCTGTAGGGATCCCGCTTGTGTCCACAACTGTGCCAGAAATCCGCTCTGCCGATAGGTTGCGCTACACCGTGATTGGATCGCGGCGGGCCAGCGTCTACTTTTGGGCGGTGGCGCTGACGGCAGGCGGCCTGGGCTTTACTTTGGCAGGCCTCTCGAGCTATTTCCACCGAAATCTGTTGCCCTTTTCTCAGCCAGCGGCGCTGGTGTTCATCCCTCAAGGCATTGCCATGCTCTTCTACGGCGTGCTCGGATCCCTGGCGGGGCTGTACCAATGGCTGAGTTTGTACTGGAACTTGGGGGGCGGCTACAACGAATTTGACCGCCAAACCCAAAAGGTAACCTTAGTACGGCAGGGTTTTCCGGGCAAAAACCGCGAAGTACGCCTCGAGTATGACTTTGCCGATGTGCAAAGCCTAAGGGTAGAGCTAAGAGAAGGGCTAAACCCCCGCCGAGCCATTTATTTGCGGGTGAAGGGGCGTGGCGATATTCCCCTCACGGGCGTTGGGCAGCCACCCCCTCTGGCCGAGATCGAAAATCAAGCGGCGGAGATGGCCCGCTTTCTGAATGTCAACTTAGAAGGCATCTAATCCCCGGCGGTGGGGTTAGGTACATTAGACTACAGGGCTGTCGTGCGAGCCTTGGGCCTCATCTTTGCCTCATCTTTATAGAGAGAGGGATATGTCTACCATCCAAGTTGGGATCCTGCATTCCCTCAGCGGCACCATGGCCATCAGTGAAGCCCCCCTGGTGGATGCAGCCCTGTTGGCCATCGATGAGATCAACCAACAGGGGGGCCTGTTCGGCTCAGAGATCGAACCCATCATCGAAGATGGGGCTTCCAACCCGGAGCGATTCTTATCGGCTGCCGAGTGGTTGATTCCACAGGTGGCGACGGTGTTTGGCTGCTGGACTTCACTTAGTCGCAAAGCGGTGTTGCCCATCTTTGAAGCAGCGGATGCCCTGTTGTGGTACCCGGTACAGTACGAGGGCATGGAGCAGTCGCGGCAGGTGTTTTACACCGGGGCCTGTCTCAACCAGCAGGTGGAGCCGGCCTTGCATTGGTTGTTGCAGCAGGGGCATCGCCGCATCTTTTTGGTGGGATCCGACTATGTCTTTCCGCGGGTGGCCCATACCTACCTGAAGGGGCAGTTACACCATTGGGGCGGACAGTTGGCGGGGGAATGCTATGTCCCACTGGGATCCCGGCACTTTGGGAGCGTGTTGCAAGCCCTCCGTCAGACCGCCCCGGATGCCATCTTCAGCACCCTCAATGGCGACAGCAACCTCGGCTTTTACACCGCCTTGTCGGAGGCAGGGATCTTAGCGGCCCAAATGCCGGTGATGGCGGTGAGCATTTCCGAGGTGGAGCTGTTGCACATTGGCTCGGCAGCAGTGGGACACTACGCCTGTTGGGGGCATTTTCAGAATCTGCAAACCCCCGCCAACCAAGCCTTTTTAAGCCGGTTCCGGCGGCGTTATGGTCGTCATCGCGTCATCAACGATCCGGTCGCTGCTGCCTACGCGCAGGTGTATCTGTGGTGGCAATCCGCCCAAGCAGCCCAATCGCCAGACGTAGAAGCGGTGCGACAGGCTGCCATCGGCCAAACGTTGGAGTCGCCCGGTGGCCTTTGGCAAATTGCCCCCAACCATCATGTGCGCCGCGACTATCACATCGGCCAAATCCGCCCAGATTTGCAATTTGACATTCTGGCCAGCAGCCCTGGGCCGGTGGATCCCTTGCCCTGGCTAGGGGTGGAGCAGGCAGGTTTTGCCACCGCCGCCGTGGTGGTGGATTTGCTCCAAGCGGTGCCACAGGCTATTCATGATCAGTGGCTGCTCAACCAAAAAACCGAAGAGTTGAAACGCTCCCAAAAAGCCCTAGCGGAGGCCAACCACGAGATCTCGCAACTGAACCAAGCTCTGCAAGTGGAGAACTTTCGCCTCAGTGCCGAAGTGGAGATCACCCGTCGCCTACAGCAGATGATCCTACCCAAGGATGAAGAATTGCAAGGGATCCCAGGGCTGGATATAGCAGGCTTTATGGAACCGGCAGCAGAGGTGGGGGGAGATTACTACGATGTTTTGCATCAAAATGGTCACGTCAAAATTGGCATCGGCGATGTCACCGGGCATGGTCTAGAAAGTGGCGTGTTGATGATCATGGTGCAGATGGCCATACGCACGCTACTGGCCAATGGGGAAACCGACAGCAAACGCTTTTTATCCACCCTGAACCAGGTTATCTACGAGAATCTGCAGCGCATGCGCACCGATAAGAACCTCAGCCTATCGCTGTTGGATTACCACTCGGGCAAGCTCAAGTTAAGCGGCCAACACGAAGAATTGATCCTGGTGCGGGCCAATGGTGAGATCCAGCGGATCGATACGATCGACTTGGGTTTTCCCATCGGGCTGGAGGCCGACATCAGCGCCTTTGTGGATCAGCACGAACTTTTCCTAGAGCCAGGAGACGGGGTAGTGCTTTATACCGACGGCATTACCGAAGCCGAAAACGAAGCCAAAGAGCAATTTGGCCTAGACCGGCTCTGTGAAGCCATTGGCCGCCACTGGCACCAGAGCGCCAGCCAGATCCGCCAGTCGATCATCAAAGAGGTGCGGCAATTTATCGGATCCCAAACCCTTTACGATGACCTCACCCTGCTGGTGCTCAAGCGGCGCTAAGCCTTCGGGGACTCCCAGGGCGGGAAGTTGAATATTGTTTTCAATGTGGCGATACCCCCCCGGTGGAATGATTTACCCTTAAACCAGCACGGTCGTTGCCTGGGAGAAGCTTGTGATCGCCAACCTCAAACCCTTCACTCGTCTACGCAGTATCTTCTCGGTGCCTCCTCGCCTGTGGTTGCGGCTGGGGCTGACCCTGTTGCTCTCGCTGGGCTTGGCCCTGCTGACGTTGCTGCTCACCCCTCATTCTGCTCACGCTGCCCGTGGCCCTCTGTATCGCTTGGGCCGCCCGGAGGGGGCGGTCTCGATCGTGGCTTGGGCAGGCTATATCGAACGGGGGGAGACGGATCCCGCCTACGACTGGGTCACCGGCTTTGAGAAAGAAACCGGTTGCAAAGTCAGCGTCAAGGTGGCGGCAACCTCCGATGAGATGGTGGCCCTGATGAACGAAGGTGGCTTCGATCTGGTGACCGCTTCTGGGGATGCCACGCTGCGCCTGATCAAGGGGGAACGGGTACAGCAAATCAACCCCCGTCTGATTCCCAGTTGGGACACCATCGACCCCCGCCTGCAGGATGCCCCCTGGCACACCGTGGAGGGCAAACACTACGGCGTGCCCTACCAATGGGGATCCAATGTCTTGATGTACAACACCCAGGCCTTCCGGGAGCCCCCCACCAGCTGGGATGTGGTGTTTGAGGAAAAAATCCTGGCGGATGGCAAATCCAACAAGGGTCGCATCCAAGCCTACGATGGCCCCATTTACATTGCCGATGCCGCCCTGTACCTGAAGGCCCACCGCCCGGAATTGGGCATTACGGATCCCTACGAGCTTACCCGCGAACAATTTGATGCGGCTTTGGATTTGTTGCGGCAACAACGGCAGCTGATCGGGCGCTACTGGCACGATGCGGCGGTGCAGGTGGATGATTTTGTCAATGAGGGGGTGGTGGCCTCTGGCTCCTGGCCCTTCCAGGTGAACCTGTTGCAGTCGGAAGGACAACCCATTGCCAGTGTTGTGCCGGAGGAAGGAGCCACCGGCTGGTCGGATACCACCATGCTCAGTGCCACGGCCAAGCACCCCAACTGTGCCTACCTGTGGATGGAGCATTCCTTGAACCCGAAGGTACAAGGGGATCTGGCGGCTTGGTTTGGATCGGTACCGGTGGTGCCTGCCGCTTGTCAGGCCAGCGAGCTCCTGGGGCCGGAGGGTTGCCAGACCAACGGCATCGACAATTTTGAGCGCATCTCCTTCTGGAAAACCCCCGTGGCCGACTGTGGCGATGGCCGCATGGACTGTGTGCCCTACTACGAGTGGGTGACCAATTACATCGGTGTGATTGGCGGCCGTTGAAGCAGCCGCTTCTCGTCTCTGGGGTGGAGGATTAACCGGGATCCCCCCTGAGCAGATTACCCTATCCCCGAAGGCGTCCGGAACGCAAAATGCTGATGATCAGCCACAGCCCCAACAGGCTGGCTGCCCCAAACAGCAGCTCGCTCAGCCAAAAGACCTGAAACCGTTGGGTTTGGGCGGAAATGATGGCGGCTCCGATGATCAAAGAGCCGACCACAATGCTGTAGGAAAGACGGTTGGCTGAGTTGTCCAGGCTGCTGCGGATCCCCTCTAGTTCTCGCAGGCTCAGGTTCCAGCGCTGGGTCTCCGAGGTGATGCGGCTGAGAAGCAATTCCAACTGGCGTGGTGACTGCAAAGAGAGATTTTTCAAATCCAAGGCGGTGCGCAACAGAGAGGGCAGAGGGGCTTCTCCCACCAACTGGGCCCGAAACACATCCGCCATCAGGGGGCGAATCTGCTCAGGCAGGTTGTAGTCAGGGGTGAGCTGCCGTGCGATCCCCTCAAGGTTGGCCAGTGCCTTGGCGCAGAGGCCCAGATTCCCTGGAATGCGAATGTGGTTACGCCGAGCCGCCTGCAATACCTCGTAAAAGAGCTGGCTAAAATCGACTTCCGAGACGCTAAGGGTGTAGTACTGCCGCAAGAGGCGCTCGTAGTCGTTTTGCAACTGAGCCAGGTTGATGGGTTGATCCGGGGGGGCCAGCTCCAGAGTCAGTTCCGCGCAGCGTTGGGCATCTAGGCTGACAATCGAGAGGATCATTTCCAGCAGAATTTGCTGTGTGCGGGGATCCAAGCGCCCAATCATGCCGCAATCTAGAAGGGCGACCCGCCCGGAGCCCAGATAAAACAAATTGCCAGGGTGGGGATCGGCGTGAAAATAGCCATCGATGCAGATCTGCTGAAAAAAGGCACGGGTTAGCATCCGGGCAATCTTTTTCGGATCCCCGTCACTGCGATCCGCCTCCAGCAGGGGTTGGCCTTCGATCCACTCCATGGCCAACACTTTCGGGGTGGTGAGGGGCCAATGGATCTGCGGTACCACCAGCTGCGTAGAGTCGAACCAACGGCTGCCCTGCAAATGTTGACGCAATTGATCCGTATGGTGGGCCTCCTGGGTAAAGTCCAGCTCCACCTGAAGGGCACGACAAAACTCCTCCGCCAACGACACCACATCCGCCAGCTTGCCAAAATCCGTTTGGGCCACCAACTCGGCAATACCGCGAATCAGGCGGGTATCTCGTTCTACTACTGCCTCTAGCCCAGGCCGTTGGATTTTCAGAGCAACCCACTCACCACTCGTGAGGCAGGCCCGATGGGTCTGGGCGATGGATCCCGCCGCCACAGCTTCCGTTTCGATGCTGCTAAAAACCTGCTCTAAGGGCTGCCGCAACTGCTGGCGTAGCACCATTTCCACCCCACTCCAGGGAACGGGGGGCACATTCGCCTGTAGGGTGCTGAGGGCTTCAATATACTCCCGTGGCAACAGATCTGGGCGGGTGCTCAAGAGCTGACCCAGCTTGACGTAAACCGGCCCCAGATCCACCAAAATGTTGCGCAGCACCATTGGGGGAGGCAGTTGCGGTTCTCCGGCTTTGCCAAAAGAGAGCAAGCGCCGCATGTAGTCCCAGCCATGGCGCAAGACCACCTCCAGGATCTCGGCCTGACGCGCCCCACTTTGGGCCAGACGAGCGAACACCACAGTCTCTCTCCCCCATGCAGCAGTGGACGGATAAGCCCCCAGAAGACCTAAAAGACCTAAAAGAAGGGAATCGGGGCAGCCCTACGGGTTCCATCCCAGCCGGTTTGTAGCCCTTCCCGCAAGACCCTCAGCACCTCGTCGGTATCGGCATTGGGATCCCCAAACGAGAAAACATGCTTGAAGCGCAGCTTACCCTCTTGGTCGAGAATGAACTGCCCTGGTAGCGGTGCTCCCAGCGCCTGCCCAACGCCATAAAGGCGAAAGGTTCTACAGTCGGGATCCACCAGAAGCGGGTAGGGCAATTGCAGATCCCGTTGGATTTGTTCGCTCTGTAGTGGATCGGTGCTGGTGATCATCAGCAGTTCCGCCCCCAAGGCTTGGATTTCGCCATAGCGGGCTTTCAAGTCTTGAATGTGGGGGTAGCAGAAGGGGCAAAAGAGCTTTTCGGTAAAGATGCGGGTAAAGGCCAATACCACAGGCTTCCGACCGCGGTACTCCGACAGGCGAATCGGATCCCCTTGCACGCGTGGCAGCTCAAAATCGGGGGTGAGTTGGCCAATTTCTAGGGTGTTGGTGGCCGGTTTGGGGATAAAGTTGTCGGCAAAACGATGGTTAAACAGTCCGGTGTTGCTGGTCATCGCAGCGTTTCACATTTCTTTACTACTCGGCTCCAGCCTAACCCAAAGACTCCGCCACCGCCTTCAGCCTTCGCAGTTGGGCCCGCATATCCCGCTGGGTCAGGCCCGCTGCCAACAGGTAAAACCCCGCCGCCACCCACGGGTTGGGGATGCGAAAGTCAAAGTGATTCACCAAAAGAGTGCCTTCTGCCTGCGCCCGACATTCCCAGCGATCGGTTCCCTGAAAAAATCCCTCAAACTGCCACTGCACCAAGCCTTCTGCCCGCTCTGTGATCACACAATCTAGGACCGGCGCGCCAAAAGGGATCCGAATCGAAAACCGGTAGCGGCTGCCCAATTTGGCCTCCGGGGATCCGACGGCCTCGCAGTGCAACAGCGGGTTGAGCCAGCGTTTCATCAAGTCCAGATCGGTAATGCAGCGATCCACTTGGGGAATGGCCGCCGCAATCTGAATGGATTGGGTGTAAAGGGGCATGGTTAGGGCATGGAGGAGGGGGAGAGCTTGGTTGAGGGTTTGCTTGGGGGTAAATCCTCATGGGCTCTCGGGGTTTCTTCAGGCACAGTGCTCAGCAAAATTAAAATATCGCGATGCTCAGACTGATCCGGCCCTTGCCGCGGGGATCCCACCTGTATCACAGCCTGTTGGGGGAGTTTGTGCGGGCGGTAAGGAGACTCGAACACCAGGGTGCGGATCCCGTCGGGTTGCTCAACATCCGAGAGGATTTCCCAGCCTCGGCCCCAGAGGGTACGACGATAGTAGGTGGTGATTTCGGGGAGGGGTTGGGAGGTTTGCAAAATCAGGGAGGCGATGCCGCCGCTGCGATCTCGAATTTGGCCGGAAGAGACAATGGAGGCGTTGGGTAACTGCAACTGGCTGGGAAACTCCGAGGGAAGGGCACGCATATCGCCCAAGGATGCCTCAAAATGAGTGCCATCTTTGCTGATGTGCCGACGAATCGGATCCGGCTGGGTGATTTCTGGCGGAATCGGGGCGGGCATGGTGCGACAAGCGGCAAGGGATCCCATCAGCAGCCCCAGCCCAGTGAGAAGGTGTATCCGCCTCGAACAACGACTTTGATCCATCCGTTCCATGGGTTAGGGATCCCTGACTGGGTTATAGCGGATCCCTCCTCTTGGCACAACAGATTCTTCATGACGCCTATGACAGGGGTTCTGTTTGACCCAGCAGGAAAGGTAGAGAAGCACCGTCTCTGGCAGGCAAGCAGTTGCCAGACTAAATATGCGCAGCATGCGCAGCGCCATTTGCGTTCAACCGGGTACCATGAAAGAGATCTCAACTTGCATTGACATCCATGCCTCCGCCCGGAAGGTGTGGGACATTTTGATGGACTTTTCGGCCTACGAGCAGTGGAACCCACTTATCCGCTCAATTGGGGGTCAGGCCATCGAGGGATCCCGGTTGCAGGTACACATTCAACCGCCGGGGGGGCAGGGTATGGTCTTCAAACCCAAGGTTTTGTCGGCTCAGCCGGAGCGTGAGCTTTGCTGGCTGGGGCACTTCATTTTGCCGGGATTGTTTGATGGAGAACATCGCTTTCAACTGGAAGCCTTGGGAGAAAATCAGGTGCGGCTAACCCACAGTGAGCGTTTTTCGGGATTGCTTTTGCCGTTGCTGGCTAAGAGTTTGGATGACAATGTTCGCCAGGGGTTTGAAGCCATGAATCAGGCCCTCAAATCTCGAGCCGAAGCGGGATAGATGCAAGGGAAGAGGGTTGAGCTTGAGCGGCGCATCACTCCAGCTGAGCCCGCAGAGTCTGAACCCCACGTCGTGACCAGCTGACCGCTCCAGCCTGATCGGTCACGTACAGAGGTCTCTGTCGTTGCCGAAACCAACGAGTCACAGCGTCTGGGCTGGGGCCAGAGCTAATCCCTGCTTGGACCTGAAAGCGTTCCAGCAAGTCCAACACCAGGGATCCGCCATCCCACCACAGCCAGTCGACTTGTGTTGGCATCAAGGGGGATCCGGTCAGTTCCGCTTGCACATTCGTCCCAGCAGAACCCAACAGCAACCAACGGGAGCCCTCCGTCTTTAGGGTCAAGACCAGGGGGTTGGTGTGGATCGCCTGCAGACTCAAGCGCTCAGACAACGGGATCTGATCGCCGGGCCGCAACACTTGATAGGGGATCCCTGCCGACTGCACTGCACTCAAAGCCCGCAGGTAGCTCTCGGACGCGACATGGGCTCCCCCCCCATCCCAAAATTGGTGAATCGAAACGGCGGGCAACAAGCTGACCCAACCCCCATTGGCGGATCCGACGGAGGTGGCAGAAACGGCCCCCTGCAAGCTGCGGATACCCCGTTGCCGCAAAAAAGGCAGCACCGTTAACTCCGCCAAGCGCGGATCCCCGCTGTTGATCAAGAGGTTGCGCCCTTCTGCTTGGATGGCCAAAACCGGCGTACGACCACTGGCCAAGGCCGTCATCTGTACCGGCGGCCCCGGCCACAACCCCGGCCCAATCAGGATCCCGACCATAACCAAAGCTGTACCCTGCCAACGCAAAGCGCGTCGCCACCGGGGCCAAAAGGTGACCGCCACCAACGCCCCATAGAGCAGTACCGATTGGATCCCAGAGATGGCCCCTGTGTAATAAGAGCTGAAGGGCCAACTGGCGATCCACCCCACCCAATTGATCAAGGGGGTGAGCAACAGGCTAAGGGGCTGCGCCAGCAGGGATCCCAAACTGGGCAGGAGCAAAGCCACAAAGGCAACACCAAACCCCGCCACCAACAGCGGCAACAGCAACACCATCAGGAGTGGATTGGCCAATAGAGAGTAGGTGGGGATCCGCCCGAACACGACAATTTGTAGTGGCAACGTCCAGATTAACGCCGCCAGGGGAATCGCCAAAGCCGCCGCCAGCGTCGGGGGCAAAAAACTCAGCCTCGAGACAATCGGTGCCGTACCCACCAGCAATCCCAAGGTGGCAGCAAAACTCAGTTGAAACCCCAGATCGGTGATCCATGTGGGCTGATACACCAAAAGCACCACTGCCGCCAACAGCAACGTGCCCGGCGGGTTGAGCTTGACTTTCCCGTGTAGCCGGGGCTCCGTCAGCACCGCCATGGCCGCCAACCCCATCAGGCCCGCCCGCAACACCGAAGGGCTAAACCCCGTCAAGGTGATGTAGAGGCCCAGCGCCGCCACGATGAGCAGCTGCTGTCCGCGCACCGCCAGTTTGCGCGTCAAGACAAAGACCACCCCCACCAACAGCGACACATGGAATCCAGAAGCCGCCAGCGCATGGGCCATGCCAATTTCTCGAAAGGCATCCTGCAGGTCATGGTCCAACTGAGCCGCACGGGATCCCAACACCAGCGAAGCCAACAAATTCCCCTGTCGCTCCCCCAGCCCCTTCACGAAAGCACCGCGCACCCGACGCCGCAAGGCCCACCCGCCCCAGCCCCCTCCGCCATTCTGGAGGGCCATTTCCTGAGCGCTCAACCCCGCAAAGGATCCCTGACGCTGCAAATAGGCTTGAAAATCAAAAGCCCCAGGATTTAAGGCCGGACTGGGCAAATACAGGGATCCCGTCAGGCGTACCCGTTGGTTGGGGTGCAGATCTTGCCCTGCTAGGGCATTGGGATCGGTGGTGATATAGAGCTTGCCCGATACCAGGCGCGCCGTTTGATCCGCGTTCAACACCTGTTCGGCTTGCAGCCAAAATTGCAGCCGTTCGCTGCGGGTGAGGCGCGGCTCTGAAGTGACTTGGCCAACAACACTGATCCCCTGCTGCGGGGCCAACAGACTGATGTCCGTCGGGCCGGGAAAAGGTTGTCGCCAGCCCAGGTAACCCCAAGCCACCCAGCCCACCACCCCCATCACCAGCCAGGTGCGCGCCAAGCGCGGTCGTCGCCGCCAGAGCAGGGATCCCAGCAAGCCCACCGCCAAGGGCACTCCCCAGCCCCAGCCCGCAGCCTGGGGCCAAGCCCGCATCAACAAGCCCAAAATCCAGCCCAACCCCAGCAGGTAGGTACTTTCCATGTCCCTGACGGCACATTTGCCCCCCACTGTATCGTCGCAGTCAAGAGGGATCCATCCAGCTGTCTTAACCTTGAGGGCCCGAGGCCCGTTCCGGTCTGGGTTCAATTCTTGGGATCTGGATCTGCCCCGCCACCAACCCCCTTGAAACAGCCCGCAGCCGTAGGGAGAAACCGTATTGAACAATACTCTTTCTTGGCTTGCTCAAAGGGAGTGTAGATTAGGGCAGAGTGTGTGCTGAAGGGATCCCATCCTCGGTTCATCCTCAGCCTTTCCCACCCTGTTTCCTCCGACTTTATGCGCATCAAATCCATCCGCGTTCTCAGTGGCCCCAACTACTGGAGCATCCGTCGTCAAAAGCTGATTCAAATGCGGCTTGACCTGGAAGACCTGCAGGAGCGGCCCACCAACGAGATCCCCGGTTTTAAGGAAAGATTGGAAGCGTTGTTGCCGGGGTTGTGGGAACACCACTGCTCCCGGGGCTGCTACGGGGGCTTTCTGCAGCGGGTGGAGGAGGGCACCTGGATGGGGCACGTGGTTGAGCATGTGGCCCTAGAACTGCAGACCATGGCGGGGATGACCGTGGATTTTGGCCGTACCCGTGAAACCACTACCCCCGGCACCTACAACGTGGTGTTTGAGTACCAGGAGGCGGAAGCAGGCCGGTTTGCCGCCAAGGCTGCGGTGTATCTCTGTCAAGCCCTGGTGGATGGAGAAGACTATCGCCGCGATTTGGAGCTGGACATTCAAGAGTTGCGGGAAATTCGCGAAAACGTCCGCTTTGGCCCCAGTACCCAATCTTTGTTGGACGAAGCCACCCTGCGGGGGATCCCCCATCTGCGCCTCAGCAAAGGATCCCTGGTGCAACTGGGGTATGGGGTGCATCAAAAACGCATTGAGGCCACCACCACCGAAAAAACCAGCATCATCGCCACCGATCTGGCTTCAGACAAACGCGCCACCAAAGAACTGCTGCAGGATATGGGGATCCCCGTGCCCAAGGGCTATACGGTGCGTCGCCGCAGCGAGCTGGAGGCCACCATCGAAGATGTGGGGGGCTACCCGGTGGTGATCAAGCCCCTGAATGCCAACCACGGCAAAGGCATCACCGTCAACATCACCAGCCTAGAGGCCGCCGAGACCGCCTACGATGCCGCCAGCCAGCACTCGGATGTGGTGCTGGTGGAAAAGCACCTGGTGGGAGAAGATTACCGGCTGCTGGTGATCAACAACAAATTGGTGGCGGTGGCCAAACGGATCCCGGCCTATGTGGTAGGGGATGGCCGCTCCACCATTCAAGAGCTGATCGATGAGGTGAATAAAGATCCGCGGCGAGGGTTTGGCCATGAAAATGTCTTGACCCTGATCAGCGTCGATGACATGACCCGGCGCGTGCTAGAGGGCAAAGGCTACACCCTCGACACTGTGCTGCCCCGTGGCGAACATTGCACCCTCAAATCCACCGCCAACCTGAGCACCGGCGGTATAGCTGTGGATTGCACCGATATCATCCACCCCTACAACGTATTTATCGCCGAGCGAGCCGCCCAAATTATCGGCCTAGATGTGGCCGGGATCGACCTGATCTGCCCCGACATCACCCAGCCTGTTAACGAAACCGGCGGCGGCATTGTCGAGGTGAATGCCTCCCCGGGCCTGCGGATGCACCTGGCCCCCAGCGAAGGGATCCCGCGCAATGTGGCGGAGCCCATCATCAATATGCTCTTTCCCCCCGGCAGCCATACCCGCATTCCGATCCTGGCGGTGACCGGCACCAACGGCAAAACCACCACCACCCGCCTGATTGCCCACATCCTCAAAGGCATCGGCAAACGGGTGGGCTTTACCACCACCGATGGGGTTTACATCCAGAACCATCAAATTGCCAAGGGGGATATGACCGGCCCCTACAGTGCCCGCCTGGTGTTGCGGGATCCCACCGTGGAGGTGGCGGTGTTGGAAACGGCGCGAGGAGGCATTTTGCGCGAGGGATTGGGTTTCCCGGAATGCGATATCGGCGTGGTGTTAAATGTAACCTCAGATCACCTGGGCATTGGGGATATCGACACCCTGGAGGAAATGGCCCGTGTCAAGTCGGTCCTGGTGGAGGCGGTGCACGAGCAGGGCTATGCCGTCTTGAACGCAGACGATGGCTTAGTGGCGGCCATGGCGGAAAACGTCAAGGCGACGGTGGCCTACTTCAGCATGAACCCAGAAAATTCCCTGATTCAGAAGCATGTTTCCTCTGGGGGCACAGCAGCCGTTTACGAAGAAGGGCACATCTCGATTTTGAAACGGGGCTGGAAACTGCGGATTGAGGACGTTACCAACATTCCCCTCACCCTCTCCGGCAAAGCCAGCTTCATGATCCAAAATGCTCTGGCCGCAACCTTGGCAGCCTTCCTACATGGGGTCTCGATTGATGATATCCGCATGGCCTTGGGCACCTTCACCAGCTCCGTGGCCCAAACCCCCGGTCGGTTGAACCTATTCGATGTTGGCGGTTACCAGGTATTGGTGGATTATGCCCACAACCCGGCGGGCTACGAGGCAATTCAAACCACCCTAGAGCGCTGGGATTGCCAGCAAAAAATAGGTGTCATCGGTGGGCCGGGGGATCGGCGCAACAGCGATCTGCGGGAGCTGGGGGTGTTGGCGGCCCGCATGTTCGATCGGGCCATTGTCAAAGAAGATGATGACCGGCGCGGACGGGCTCCAGGGGAGGTGGCGGCCCTCATCCGGCAAGGTTGGGAGCAGGAAAAAGCAGGTGGCAGCCTACAAGACATTCTCGATGAGGCAAAAGCGATCGAGACAGCCCTAGAAAAAGCCGAAACAGGGGACTTGGTGGTGATCTTCCCCGCCGATGTGCAGCGCACCATTCAGATCATCGGCCGCTTCCAAGACAAGCTCAACCCCAAACCCAGCTACCGCAGCTCCCCTTACAGCATAGGCCCAGACTTTGTTCCCCACCCCCCCGGTAGTCAACCCTTGGAGGTGGATGGCGTCGTTGCCACGGGAACCCCCGAATAGCCTGACTGCCTGCTCCAAAACGGGTTTAAGAATCGGTTAAGTTGGCCCATCAGTCGATATTGGCGATATTCTAGGGTTCAGCCTTGCCGACAGGTGGGCGGGTTTGAAAACTTCTGTCTCGGCGATGGACACGAAAACCGTGTGTCGCCGTCAAGGATCCATAGATTTTAAGGAACCTTAAGCGTTTCTAAAAAAGTCTAAGGGCAGCGGACAGAACGTTATGGTTCCAAAGGGATCCTTGGAATGTTGTTAGGGTAATAGTGAGCTTCGCAAGGTAGGGAAACAGCTCATGGACAGCGCTTTGGTTCAAGCGGCTCGCCAAATCTACCAGTTTCATCTGCAGTATCGACCGGATGTGCTGGAACAATCCCCGCGTGGAGTGGTTATCCATCGCCGTACATTGCGAGGAGACCTGATCTTTTCAGATTTTCCTATCCTGCTCCCTCAAGAAACTTTCATCCCCATTCAGCATTTGGAACAGGTGGCCTGAGAATCTTGCCTGAGGATCTTGATAGACTCCTGAGCCCGATAGGATGGCAAGGCACACCTGTCCTTTCTTACGTCATATAGCTGCTGATGCTCAACTTTCTCCTCACCACCTGGGAGTTTCGCCTGCTGGGTTGGGTGGCGCTGTTGCTATTGGGGGCCTGTGTGGGCAGCTTTTTGAATGTGGTGGTCTATCGCCTACCCAATGGTCTTTCTTTGGTTCATCCCGGATCCCATTGTCCGAGTTGCAAAACCCCCCTGGGGCCAACGGAGAATATTCCGATTTTGGGCTGGTTCCTCCTGCGAGGCCGCTGTCGCCATTGTGGGGTGAAAATCAGCTGGCGTTACCCTGCCGTGGAAGCTTTGACGATGGGGCTTTTTGCTCTCAGCATCGGAGTTTGGGGGTTTACTGCCCAAGGGATCCTCACCTGTATTCTGTTTAGCTGGCTGCTGGCTCTGGCACTGATCGATCTGGATACATTTTTGTTACCCGAAGAGCTGACCCGCCCGGGATTGGTGGTAGGCCTTTTGGCTCGGTTGGCTTTGCCCTGGCTGCAGGGATCCGGCTCTTTGGCAGCTGCGGGTTTGTCATTGGTAGAGGGGATCGCGGGGGCCGTGCTGGGCATTTGGCTACTGGAGGGGATCGGCCTCTTGGCCCGTTGGGCTTTGAAACGAGAGGCGATGGGCCTAGGGGACGGCAAGCTGATGGCCCTGATCGGCATGTGGTTGGGCTGGCCGGGAGTGGTGGTGACCCTGATTCTGGGCTGTGTGTTTGGCTTGTTGGGCAGTGGTTTGGCGATGGGCTTAGGGCAAGCCCGTTTGGGAAAGCCGATCCCCTTTGGCCCCTACTTGGCTTTGGGTGGGGGGGTGGCGGCTTTGGCAGGCCCCCGGTTGGTGGAGGAGTATTTGCGTTGGTCTGGGTTGCTGGGGTAGAGGCAGATGGTGCTTTGGATGGGAGGAACCTGGGTTAATTCAGGATCCTTGGTTGTAAAGGGGCCAGTACCTCCGTGACCTTGCTCTGGATCAAGGCAGGTTCACAGTTGTTACACGTGTGTTACACGTGACTGGCGGTGCTCTATGGACCGCCATGGGCGAATGTACCAGCATGCCCTGGGCGTGAAGGGCTGTAAATATGATGGCGGCCTTTGATGCGCTCTGAAAACCCAAGTCTTCTCAAGACTTGGCAAAGATCCGTAAGGGGAATGTTGGTGCCCGACACTCCCGACAGGATCTTCGCCGATAGTTTAGTGACATCCTCTTGACGCAATGCCTAGCGGGTAGAGCGCGGGCTTCCCAAGATTGCTCTTGAGCATTCCTGCCCCACGCCACCGATCCAGGTCGGCAACCCCCGACAGACCGACTTGGTAGGCGGTTTCCGTTCCCCGGC
>JAUQVK010000024.1:0-51328 GCA_039794845.1 Thermostichus sp. DRC_bins_24 | reverse complement strand
TTGGGTCTGACTTGGCAGGAGAGGGTGGAAAGGCTTTGCGGTAGTTGGATGCGTGGATTGATGGGATAAAGCACCAAGTTTTCGTACCGGCAGAGCGCATAAAAGAGCGCATAAATCAGTGGGCCGCGCTTCTGTACCGAAGGCTGCCGCATATCCTTCCCTGAAGCTTCGTCGGTTGAGAAAGTAATATGAGGGGCAACTCCCCTGCAGTGGATCCCCATGACCAGCAGCTCCACCGAATCCCTCCGGCAACTGTACGAAGAACTGCCCTACCCGAACGTGCCCATTTCTACCTCCGGTCGCAGCGCCATCGACGGGCTGTATCGGATGAGTCTGACCACAGCCCAATACGCGCGGACGCGGGCCATTCTCCCCAGCGAGGGATCCCTGATTTTGAATGCGGGTTGCGGCTCCGGATGGGAAACCCTGATCTTGGCAGAGGCCAATCCAGGGGCACGCCTGGTGGTGTGTGATCTGTCCCCAGAGTCGGTGCGGGTGACGGAGCGGCGGTTGCGCTACCACGGCTTTGTAGATGTGGAGTTGCATGCCCTCAACCTGTTTGACCTCGAACAACTGGGGCTGCAATTTGATTTCATCAGCCTGAACGATGTGCTCTATTTGCTCGATGATCCGGCGGCGGGGTTAAAGGTTCTGAAGCGGGTCTTAAAACCAGAAGGGATCCTGCGGGCTAACCTACACCACGCCTATCAACGGGATGTGATCTTCCGCATGCAAAAGGCGTTTCAGCTGTTGGGGCTGTTCGATTTACCCACCCCAGAAGCCTCGAATCGGGTACGGGAATTCATGGCCAACCTCAACTCCGACGAAGCGCGGGCCGCCCTGCGTTGGAAACCAGAGATCTACAAAGACGACACCAATATGCGGGCCAACTACCTTCTGCCCAGTGACAAAGGGTTTTTGATCCCCGACCTGATGCGCATGCTCAAGGAGGCGGAATTGGGGTTGATCAGCTTGGTGGATTACTCCGACTGGGATCCCTCCCTGTTGTTCAAAGAGATCCCCGAGTGGCTGAAGCCAGAGCTGGACAAACTCACCCCTGCCGAACAAAACCACTTCTACGAGTTGATCTATCCCAACCATCGCCTGATCGACTTTTGGGCGGAGCATCCCGGCTCCTCGATTGTCTTCCCCTGGAGCGATGAAGACTGGCTGGGGGGCAGGGTACAGCTCAACCCGGTTTTGGCAGACAATGCTGAGTTTCGCCAGAACTTCGGCAAAGCTTTTGAAAAGAACGTGGAATTTGCCATGAACTGGCCGGGGGCAAGCCGAGGCCGTCTCAAGCTCTTGCCGGAACAAATGACCTGGCTGGGATCCCTCCTGCAGGGGCCAATTCCTGTGCAAACCCTGATTGAACGGGCAACCGAGGCCAATCGTCTTTCCCCTGAGACCGCCCAAGATCAAGTGCTCACCTACCTGGCGGGCTTGGAGGAGTTTCTGTTTGTGATGTTGGATCCTGCCGCTGGTTAAGGTTCATCTCAACCACAAGGTATCGCGCTTAAGCGTTTCCATGCTGGTCTCGATCAACCAATACATTCCTCTCAGGGGCAGATCATGGCAGACACATCTTATGAAACCTGGCCCAGTCTAGATCTTCTAGATCTAAAGACCTGGCAAGACACCTACACCACTCTGCACATGTGGACTCAGATTGTAGGCAAAGTCCGGCTGGTGCAAACCCCTGAAACCCATAGATTGCCACAGCTTTCCAATCAGCAGGCGTAGGGACATGGAAGAAAGCATCTTGTTGGTTAGGCTCTGAAATGTCAGCATGGGTGAGCCTGAACTGGCTTGGCTCCTTTGTTGAACGGGTTGGGATCCCTTGTGACCTCAAGTTTGCCCCTTGCTTTGACCGCGGTTTTCCCCTCGAAGCGCCGCCTGGAGGATCTGGATCCTCCCCCTGGGTTGCAACGATTGTGGATTCTCTGCCTCTGCGGGGGCATGTTCGCCTTTTTTGCCCAAGCCACGGCCTTTTTCCCGATCCTGCCCGTTTATCTGACCGCACGCTGGGGATCCGAAGCGCCGGTGGGGTTGGTGGTGGGGGCGATGGCCGCCGGGGTTTTGATGCTGCGGCCTTTGATCGGCATGGCGTTGGATCGGTGGGGGCGTAAACCCTTGCTCTGTCTGGGCTTGTTGGTGGCGCTGTTGATTCAGCCGCTGTATCTGCTGGCCCCGAGCCCGCAGTGGTTGCTGCCGGTGCGGATTCTCCATGGTCTCAGTCAGGCGGGGGTGGCCACGGGATCCCAAACCCTCTTGGCCGACTTGGTTCCCCCCGAGAAGCGGGCGGCGATGATGGGTTACCTGGCCATGGCCAATACCTTGGGGTTTGCCTTCGGGCCGTGGTTGGGCACACGCCTCTACGGAGCCGGTGGATTTAAGCTGTTTATTCTGGGCTTGCTCTGGTTGCTGATCTTAGGGATCCTGCTCGGCTTTGTTTTGCCCTGGTTACCCCCGCCCCAAAAGCCCAAAGTTGCCCTGGATGAGGGCTCTGTACCCTCTAGCCCCTGGTCGGCGCTGCTGTGTTTCCCGGTACGAGAGGCAACCTTTTTATTTTTGATCAGCTCTTTGCTGCACGGGGGCCTCACCACCTACTTGCCCCTGTTGGTGGCGGAAACCGGGGATTTTTACAGCTTGTTTGCCTTGGGGGCGGTGTTTGTGCGCTGGGCCTTGGGGCAATGGGGCAATCGCGTTTCCTATCGGCTGTTGTCTACCGGGGCTTTTTGCTGTTCCAGCTTGGCGGTGATCGGCATTGTTTGGCAGCCAGGTTGGCTGAGTGGTTGGGCGATCCTCTACAGCTTGGGGTTTGGTACGGTGTTTCCGGTGTTGTCGGCGATTGTGTCGTTGGCGGTGCCGCCAGAACAGCGGGGGCGAGTGTACAGCCTCTTTTTAATGGGATTTGACTCCGGTATGACCCTGGGCAGTGCCGGTATGGGATCCCTGGTGGGGATTGCGCCTTTGAGTGGGTTGTTCCTCAGTTGGGGAGGCTTGGGTCTAGGAGCCAGTTGGCTGGCCTTTCGGCAGTTTGCCCACCCGATCCCGGTGGCGGAAGCCAAAACCCCTTAGGCTGGCCGGGATCCCGACACAGTACACTAAGATCCGTCTGGATTTCGTCAGCTTCATGCACCTTCTGATCCCGGCGGCGGGCAGCGGCAAACGGATGGGGGCAACGGTGAACAAGCTGTTGCTACCGCTCTTGGGTCAATCCATCCTGGCTTGGACGTTACAGGCTGCGGATCGGGCCAGCTCCATCGAGTGGATCGGCATTTTGTCGCAACCTGCCGATTGGCCCGCCATCCAAGAGATTTTGGCGGCGGCGGCCCTCACGACGCCCGTTCAGCTTTTGCAGGGGGGCAAAACCCGGCAGGAATCGGTTTGCAGGGGGGTGGAGCATCTCTATGGGCAAGGGACGGTGGAACGGGTGCTCATTCACGATGGGGCCCGCTGTTTGGCCACTCCCGAGTTGTTCGATCGCTGTAGTGCGGCTTTGCAGCAGGTGGATGGGTTGATTGCGGCGATCCCGGTCAAAGACACGATCAAACTGACGCAGCCCAGTGCTTTCGGGATCCAAGTGCAAGCCACACCCGATCGCAGCAAGCTGTGGGCTGCCCAAACGCCGCAAGGGTTTCGCCTCCCGTTGCTGTGGCAGGCGCATCAGGAGGCCGTGACCCACGCCTGGGAAGTCACCGATGATGCAGCCCTGTTCGAGAAGCTGGGTTGGCCCGTTTACATTGTCGAGGGGGAGGAGGCGAACCTGAAGTTAACCACCCCTTTGGATGTGCTGTTGGCCACGCAAATTCTGCAGCAGCGCCTTGAGCAAGCCTACTGAATTCAACCGCTCAATCCATTCCCCGAACATCCCCCCAGCGCAAAACGGGGTCTTCAACCCACCTGCGGCAACGGGCCGAGTTCGATCTTCTGCCACACCCGACTGCGCCAGCGGATCATCATCAGGGATCCCAAGCCCGCCACGTACAGCAGCGCCGCCAGCCAGCCCCCAACGGCTCCCCATCCGAACCCCGGTAGGAAGGGGATCCAACTCTGGGGGAAGATCATCATTTGGGCGAGGGGCAAGAAAAAGAGCCAGCTCATCCCGATCATGATCAGCATCGGCACCCGCACATCCCCCGCCCCGCGCAGGGATCCCAGGGCGGCAAAATTGATGCCATCGAACAGGAAAGAAACCCCGATAATTTTCAAAAGCACCCCACCCAAGCGCACGATGTTCTCGGCCTGGGCATCGGCCCCCGTGACAAACAAACCCATCAGGGGTTGCCCAAAAAGTGCCAGTCCACTACCGATCAGGGCCATGTAGGCGAGAGTCCAACCCATCACCGCATTGCCCAGACGCACCGCCCAAGCGGGTTGCCCAGAGCCAATCGCTTGCCCCACCAGTACCGTGGCGGATTGTTCCAAACCAATGGCCGGCAAATAGGCGAAGCGAGACAACATCAGACAGATGTGCGCCGTTGCTCCCTCCACAGCCCCCACTTGGCCGAGCATCAACTGAAACAGGGTAAATGAGCTCATATCCGCCAAAGAATAGATCCAGATCGGCAGGCCCAACTTCAGCAGCGGCGGAATCGGAGCCCAGCCTAGGCGCCAGGTTTGGCGGGTGGCATAGTTGCGGTGAACCCAAGCGGAGAGGAACACCAACACGTACAGAGAAAGCTCCCCATATTCCGCGAGAATCGTACCCCAGGCAGCCCCGGCGATCCCCCAGCCCAAGCCAAAGATGAACAGGGTATTCAAGACCCCATTCAGCAGCACGCTACAGCCACTCACACAGAGGGTGATCCAGGTGCGGCCAATGCCGTTAAAAAACCCCGACAAGGCGAAGGTGCCCAAGAGGGCGGATCCCCCCCAAACCCGGATCTGCCAGTAGGCTCCCGCCTGTTCCGCTACCCCCTGCGGCAGAGGTAGCCCCCCATACAAAAAGCTCCCCAAAACCGACAACAGCCCACAAAGAGGGAACAATCCCAACCCGATCCACACCCCCGACCAAGCGTAGCGAGAGGCCCTCTTCGGATCCCCGCCGGCATAGGTTTGAGCCACCAGGGTTTGAACGGC
Organism: Thermostichus sp. DRC_bins_24; assembly: GCA_039794845.1. GTDB lineage: Bacteria > Cyanobacteriota > Cyanobacteriia > Thermostichales > Thermostichaceae > Thermostichus. The sequence goes on along the minus strand of JAUQVK010000024.1, from coordinate 46,243 downwards.
CCGCCCCAGGTTGATAAAGGGCCCCAAGGCCACCAGGGTGGGCAACCAAGCGGCGTTCATGCCGGCCAAGGCTTGGCTGGAGATCTGGCCGATAAACCAGGTATCCGTTAGCCCCATCAGAGCTTGAATGCTGGCGCTGAGAATTAGGGGAATCGCCAACCCAACCACGACTCGATGATCCACCCGCGGGCTCCCCTTGGCATCCAGCCGTTGTGCTACAACCCCCATGCCACCCTACTTGCCTGCACCACGCAACAAACTGCCCAGGCAGACCATATACTACATATGTAATATGAATTCGGTCAAGGGTGAAGACCACAGACGCTCTCACGGACTCTCTCGAAACTTTCTCCCCGCAGGGATCCCACCGCTTTTCCCGCTGTGGGATTCATTGCTGTTAGGATGCACGGTGCTGTGGCAGAGAGCTGATGGGTGAGCGAACCGACTTCCGCCTATTTTCCGGTGCAAATCATTGGGGCCGGCCCTGGGGATCCGGAGCTGATCACCCTGCGGGGGCAGAGGCTGCTCTCGGAAGCAGATGTGGTGTTTTACGCGGGCTCTTTGGTGCCGGAGGGCCTGCTGTGCCACTGTCGCCCTGGAGTAGAGGCCATCGATACGCGCTCCCTTACCCTAGAAACGCTGTTGCCCCAGATGATTGCGCGGGTACGGGCTGGGAAGCGGGTGGTGCGCTTGCAGGATGGGGATCCGGCCCTTTACGGCGCTTTGCACGAATTGCTGCTCGGTTTGAGGAAGGCAGGGATCCCGTTTGAAATTGTGCCGGGGGTGAGCGCGTTTCAATTGGCAGCCGCCCGTTTGCAAGTGGAACTCACCATCCCAGAGCGGGTGCAGACGATCATCCTCACCCGAGCCAGGGGTCGTACCCAGGTGCCAGAAGCCGAGGCCTTGGCCGGTCTGGCGGCCCATCGCGCCTCTTTGTGTTTGTACCTGAGCGCCCGCCATGTGGAGCAGGCCCAAGCCGACTTGTTGCTGCATTATCCCGCCGATACCCCGGTTGCCGTTTGCCATCGCCTGGGTTGGCCGGAAGAACAGATTTGGCTGGGATCCCTTACGGAGATGGCCGCCCTCACCCGACAAGCGCGCCTAGAACGCACGGTGCTCTATTTAATCAGCCCTGCCCTACAGGGATCCGAATCCGCCCGCTCCCGGTTGTACAGCCCGGATCACGCCCACCTCTTCCGCCCCAAAACCCGTCCAGAAACTTACTTGTAACACCCTTTTTCAGTATATTGACGGATTCTAAAGGGATTGAGCACAATGAGGCATCGATTCCCGAGGGAGAGGGTTCCTCGCCTTGCTCTTTCAATCTTGAAGTTTTTCCTGTACTTCCTCTACGAAGAAATACGGCTCGTTCCCCGAAATTTCACCGAAAATCCCATGGCTACCCCACCTGGCACTCGCAGCGTTGAAGCCCTCACAAAGGCTTTACAAAAAGCTCTTGCCCCTCTGGCAAGCCGTTCGGTGCTGAAACAGGATGTCCTTTACTTCATGGTGGAGTTCCCGGAGGAGGTGCTGTTTACTCGGTCTATGGTGTTGCATCGGGTTGCCAGCCAGCTGGGAGGCTTGCCTGTGCATGGGGTGAGCCAGCTGGTGGTGTACGGTCGGCTCAAAGGAGAAGCCCAGCCGAAATGGAAAAAGGTGTTTTATTTGGCTTCTGGCGAAAGCAGCGCCGATGCCACGCAGATTGTGTTGCCGGGCACCAAGATCTCCGAGATCAAGGTATTGGAAGCCCAAAAACCGGTGGTGGATCCCGATAGCAATCCCGATTTCCGCAAGGTCAAAACCCTAGAAGCCCCGGTTCCCAAAACCCACAAAGAGCGCCGGCCAGAGCCTGCCCCCCCTCCTGATGGTCAGCCCATTGCCCCGACCCCGGCCAAAGCTGGGATTTCCACGGCTCCTCCCCAAGCCAAAGCTGGGATCCCCACCCCTCCTCCGACTCCTCGGCCCACCGCCCCCGCTCAAGCCCAGCCTAACCTTCAGGCGCTCAACCAACTGCTGCACAAACCCACCCTGCGCCCCGTTCTGGGAGGCGTGCTGGCCTTATCCCTACTGCTGGGGGCTGGGTTGGTGGTGCGCGGAGCCACGGATGCTCGCTCCCGGGCTGGAGCCTTGGGCTTGGGGATCCCGTTGCTGGTTTTGGCTGCAGGCGGGGGCTGGTTGGGGTGGCAAACCCTGCGCTCCCAGGCCGCCAGTTCCTCCCATCGAGAGGGATCCCATCATTTCTTTGCTGAAGGGCTGTCACTGCTGCAAGCCGATCAAATTCCTGAGGCCCTCGAGCGGTTTCAGGAAGCCGTGAAGCAGCAGCCGGATGATGCCAACGCCCATTTTGAGCTGGCCCATTTGCTGGTCAAAACCAACCAGCTACAAGAGGGGTTAAAACACTATCAGCGGGCCAAACGCCTGAACCCGAAACTCAATGGCATCGACACCCACCTGGTGGACACCCTGAAAGCCCTGGCACGGCAATGGTTGGCTCAACATCAGCCGGAGGAAGTGCTGGCGCACTTGCCGGAGGCACTGCCCCTCACCAAGGGATCCGCCCAAGCAGAAATCTTTAGCCTGCTCGGTCAAGCCTGGGCAGACAAACGCGACTGGGCCCAAGCCTTGGCCCAGCAACAAACGGCGCTGGGGTTGGATCCCCACTCCGGCGAAGCCCACATCCGCATTGCCCAGGTTCGCATTGGGCTGGGGCAATGGGACGAAGCGATCGACTCCTGTTGGGCAGCCCTGGAATTAAACGATCGACTGGGCCTAGCTCACTATGTAATGGGACAAGCGCTGTTTCGTAAAGGCCAGTTGAAAGCGGCGATGGCAGCTTTCCGAACCGCTCTCAACCTCGATCTCAGCCCGGCCTTGGCCGCCGATGTGCAGGTGGATCTGGGGTTGGCCCTGGTACAAGCAGGGCATCTGGCCCAAGCCAGTCAGGAGTTTAGCCAAGTGATCTTGTCCAATAGCCAGCATGGTTGCGCTTACTACGGACTGGGCCTGGTTTTGGCAGCCCAAGAGCAATATACCGAGGCCGTGAGGAACTATCGGCGAGCCCTGGAGTTGAATCCCCACTTGCACGAAGCAGTTGCCGCCATCGGCTTAGCCTATCTGGGCCACAAACAACGGGATGCTTCCGGGCGCAAGTTCGTTCGTCCCCGGCAGGTGCTGGAGGCGATGCAGCAGTTTGAACAGGCCCTAAAGCAGGCTCCCAACTTGCCCGAGGCTCACTTTGGCATGGGGGAGATTTTGCGCATCAAGGGGGATTTGAACTCGGCAGAGGTCAGCTATCAACAGGCCATTCGCGGCAATGGCAGCTACGGGTTGGCCCACTATCGCCTGGGATCCGTCTTTGCCCGCAGAGGCAAGCTGGAGCAGGCCATCGAACAATTTCGTCTGGCGCTAGAAATCTATCCCAATTTCCCCGAGGCCAAAGACAGTCTGCAACGGCTTCTCTCCAGGCAAACGGAAGAAGCACACACCGACCTACTGCCCCTGTGACATGCTCCCCTCTAAAGTTGGGATCCCGCCATTGGGGGTAAATGCCATCGGCTGATGCGTAGCTTCGTCAGCCCTACGCGGCACTATCCAGGCTAGCCTGGAACACTTCGCTGAAGGCTTTCTCCACTCTGTAGCCGGAGTCAATGGTTTCTAGGGGATCCTTCCGCAAACGGTGGCGCAAACAGAGGCCGATCACCCGGCGAATATCCGAAAGGGTGACCTCGCTGTGCCCCTCTAGAGCCGCCAAAGCCTTGGCAGCCCGATTGGTGACAATATCCCCCCGCAACCCATCCACTTCTAGGGCCGCACATACCCCGGAGATTTTAAGGCGTAAATCCGGATCAACCGACACGGTGGGCAGGAGATGCTGAGCTTTTTCGATACGCTCGAGCAGCTGTTGCTGGGAGTCGGCATATTTGGCCAAAAACCCTTTCGGATCGGCATCGAACTGGCTGCGCTCCTCCACAATCCGCACCCGCAAGGCCGCATCTCGTACTGTTTCGATCTGCACAAACATGCCGAAGCGATCCAACAGCTGGGGCCGTAACTCCCCTTCCTCGGGGTTGCCGGAGCCCACCAGAACAAACCGAGCCGGGTGACGAATAGAGATCCCCTCCCGTTCCACGGTGTTCCACCCCGAAGCTGCCGAATCCAGCAACACATCCACCAGGTGATCGTCCAGCAGGTTCACCTCATCCACGTACAAAATGCCCCGATTGGCTTTGGCCAGTAGTCCGGGCTCGAAAGCCTTCACCCCCTGGGACAAAGCCCGTTCGATGTCGAGGGTGCCACATACCCGATCTTCGGTTGCCCCCAAAGGTAGATCCACCATCGGCACTTGCATCCAGGTGCTCTCCACCGACTCGCCCGCCTGAAGGCGTTCCCACAGCTGATCGCTCATCAAATCCCGCTGGTGGGGGTGGCTGTTAAAGGGATCCCCTTTCACCACTTCGATCTTAGGAAGGAGATCCGCCAGGGCCCGAATGGTGGTGGATTTGCCCGTTCCCCGATCTCCCATAATCAGCACCCCGCCAATCCGCGGATCGATCACGTTCAGGAGCAAGGCCAATTTCATCTCCTCTTGGCCAACGATGGCCGTAAACGGAAAAACCGGGCGACGTTCCGAATTCATAGGGGCAACAAACCAGCAATCTGCCTCTTATTATCCCAGAAGCCACTCCCCCCTGGGTTGTTCGGGTAGGGGAAGGGGGCTAAATCGTTACAGCAGGAACCCAGAAGCCAGTTTCGGGTCAAAGTAAAAAAGCTTGGCTGTTGGTGGGGATACAACCTACAACCCTAGCCTTTTGCGGGGAGGAACAGATAGCATCGAAGCCTACGAGGTTCAATGGCCTTTTGAATCTGGGCAGAGATGGCGAGTCTACACAACTGAAGCGGCGATGATCGTCGGGTGGGGAGAGGTTAGCAGTGTTGGGTAAAGCAGGTAGGAGACGGTGGACAACATTCCCAGTGCAAAGGGTGGCCCAGAAAGGGCTGGTGGGTTTGATCTGGGTCTGCACTTGGCTTCCGCTGTTAACGGTGCCTCTCGCAGTTGCCCAAACCCCCATAACCTCTGGTGTTTTGACAGATGAGCAGGTAACGAAGTACGCACGCATTGTCTTGGAAATGGAGCCCCACCGGCAGGAAGCTCAGCAACGATCTCAAGCCACCGATGACCCGGTCAGCAAAGACCAAATTCGGCGGGAATTCATTCGGACGGCCAGCGAGATCATCACCCGCCACGGCATGAGTGTGCCCGACTACAACCGCATTACACTGCTGATTCGCTCCGAGGAAGGGCGAGATTTGCAGCAACGCATCGAGGCCGAAATCCTGCGCTTACAAAGTGAGGATCCTTAGTTGAGGTGACTGAGGCTGGAGGATGACGATAGGCTGGAAGCAAAGGTGAGTAGCAAGGCGGGAGAAAGAGATGAATGAGCCCATGTCGCCGTCGGTACGTGCGGCTGTTGAGCGGATGAAGTCTCGCTTGCGTTTGACCCGTCGCTTCGGGTTCTGGTTTCAGGCGGTCTTGGGGGCCGCGGCTCTGCTGCTCTGGGTTGGTTTCTTGATCGGCCAAAATACGGTCTATCGAGATGATTCTGCTGGAGCAATTCTTGCTTTTTGGTTCACGCTCTTTACCTTACTGACGCTAGCGGCAGGTTTGTTTTTCAATTGGCGGTATCTTCTCCATGCAGATCGTCGTCAAGCTTCTGCCGACTCTTTAAGCCAGTTGGACTTGCCCAAGCAACTGCAGTTGGTCACCTACGTCAGCTTGATCGGCGCCTTTTTGGCTCTGATCGGAATGGAGGCGCAGGTGGGAGAGCTGCTGGCGCGCATGTTTTCTCGCACGCAGGCCAATCAGGTGACGGGGGTTTTGTTGTTGGCTGCCAATATTAACGTTACCTTTGCCCATTTTGTCTGTCTGGCAGGAGTGTTGTGGATTACAGGTGTGCTGGACCGCGAACCCTAAATGGAACAGGGATCCCCCGTTCAGAGGATCCCATGAAAGGGAGGAATTTCAAGGCTACCCCGCTCAGGCGAGGAGATTTTGGCAAAGGCCCCGTCATCAACAGGATTTACTTAAACCCCACCGCCGCCTGCCAGACAAACGCCAGCAGGAAAAACAAAACGGGGATAATCGGCAACAGATCCACCAAGGGATCAAACAATTCGTAGCCTTCCGGCAAACTGGCAAGGAGCATCATCGCTGGCATAACAACAAACCTCAGAGGGAAGTGCGGCCGGAGAAACCGCTTCTTTCAGAATTGCAATAGAGTGTAACATCGCCAGGTGGGGATCCCGACAGACATTAAGAGATATTAAATGACAATGGGTTCAGAGGACACCCATGCTGGAGAGGCCCATAATCACGCCCACCCCCAGCAGATGACCAAAGCTGGCGACGCCAATCACCTCAGGCCAATCCATGCCCAACACCGGGCCGGCTTCGGCGGTGGATCCCGAGGTGGACTTGAAGATCAAATAAGAAAGACCTGTGCAAAGAAGGATGGCCACGGCACTCAGGGGTGACCAAGGGCTGGTTTGGGCGGTCAAAGCCAACGGCGCAACAACGGGCATCATGGGTTTGAATCCTCAGCTTGGGTTGAACCGACACCTAGATTACCCCTGTTCTCGAAACCCCAACGGGATCCCCTCAAGATCTACACACGAATTGCAACAGAGTTCGCAATAAAACCTCACATTGTCAGGACGGCCTGGGATCCCCATCGGGTGCTGCCGGTACGGCCGGCTCGGGTAACACTCCAAGGCAGCTCATTTGGGTGGCGGTGGAACGGGTGCAACCCTCCTGTAGCATGGGGGGCCGCTTAGGGAATGAAGGGATCCCTGCGAAGGAGCCTGACTTACCCGGCGGAACAGAAGCAGAAATTGGCCTTAAGCTGCCAGGTTAAGCAAATCTCTGCCGTATACTAACGAAAGTTAATAAATCTACCTATTTTTCGGTGTGATGACCTGGACGTGCTGCTCTGAACCATCCTCCCCGTCTGCGTTGTGCGCACCTGAGGATGGCCGCCCATGACCGTTGCTGTTCAACCTACCCGCAAGCCTGCTACCTTACCCCGTGAACTGCTGGGGCCACCGTCCGAGTTTTGGAACCCCACCCTATTGATGTTTTTGGCCTCGGTGGTGCTCTCCGCCTCCTGTTTTGGGGGGTATGCCTTTTGGCATTGGCCCAAGTGGATGGTGTTTTGGCTGAACTTTGTTGCCCTCTACGTCCTAGGCACGGTGATTCACGATGCCTCCCATGGCTCCGCCCACCGCAACCGCTTTTTGAATGAGGCTCTGGGACACGGCTCTGCCCTGCTGCAAGGGTTTGTCTATCCGGTGTTTAAGCGGGTGCACATGCAGCACCACGCCCATGTCAACCACCCCGAAGATGACCCCGATCATTACGTTTCCACTGGGGGGCCGCTGTGGCTGATCGCGCCGCGTTTTTTCTACCACGAGGTGTTTTTCTTCAAGCGGCAACTGTGGCGGAAAGGGCGTTGGGATCTGTTGGAGTGGGGCCTAAGCCGCATGGTGGTGATTTTGACCTTTGGCCTGGCCATTCACTTCGGCTACACCGACTACATCATGAACTACTGGCTCCCCCCCGCCTGCATCATGGGGTTGCTGCTGGGCCTGTTTTTTGACTACCTGCCCCACCGGCCTTTTCAGTCGCAGGAGCGCTGGCACAATGCCCGCGTCTACCCTGGCTGGCTGACGAATATTCTTCTGTTGGGGCAAAACTATCATCTCATTCACCACCTCTGGCCCTCGGTGCCCTGGTACAAGTATCAGCCTGCCTACTGGGCTGCCAAGCCGGATTTGGACGAGCGCAACTGCCAGCAAACTTTGGGCATTTGGCAAAAGGGGGAGTTTTGGAGCTTTTTGTACGATGCCTTGATCGGCCTGCACTGGCATCAACCTAAGTCACACCCTGCCCATAAGGGTACAGATGCCACTGAACCTGTAGAGTCGACCCCCCCAGCAGATCCCCAACTGAGCTGACAATGGTGTTCCCGACGATTCCGGTGCCCCAGTTGCTGCTGTTTGCGGAGGCAACTGGCCTGCTGCAGGAATCCAGCCAGGTATTGTTGCAAGCAGGACAGGCCGCTGCCGATTTGCCGGAGCTGATCGCCGAAGCCCAAGCGCGTGCCGAGGCCAAGTTGGCACCGATGGGGATCCCTGAGTCATTGCGCACCCAGGTTCATGGGCTGTTGCGCCTTACACCCCCAGAGCTGGTGCTGGCCTACCTACAGGATTTGGTCGACAAGGGATCCGGCCCTGACATCGAGGCTTTCCTGGATCAGGTGGGATCCGAATCGACTCTGCTTCGGTTTCCTCCGGCGTTGGTGGGCTCCGTGACCCTAGGCCTGTTGCTGGAAACCCTGGAACTGACCCCGGAAGAATCAGAAGCTTTCTACCAGAATCGCGCCCAGTTGGAAACAACCCTGGCGGAGCTGGCCAGCCAACATGCCATTGCCCTAGAACCGCTGCGGGCCGCCACCGAAGCTGCCCTCCAGACCGCTTCGCCGGAAGAACTCTTGCAACTGGGGCAGGATTTGGCGGACGGGGATGCTTGTGGGACCGGTGGGGGCGAAGGCTGCTTCCCGTCACCGTACCGTGGGCCGAGCGACGGGCAACCGGCAACAGAGTCTGGCCTTGAGTTGGCCGGGCCTTTGCTGTTCATGATGGTGGTGGATCACCTCTTGACCCAAACCGAGCATCCCCTAACTCCTGAGCAACGGCTGGATTTGCAGGTTAACCGTGGACAGGCGGAAACCCGCTACCTGGCCATGCAGAAACTGGGCCGCATCGAAAACTTGGCAGAACAGCAAGCCTATATCCAGTCCTGGATTGACCACACCCCCACTCCCGATCTGCTGGCAGCCCTGGATCGGCTTTTTGGAGTGCTGGAGACGAACTCCTGAGCGCAAAACTCAGGTAAGGTTGCCCCCAATCCCTTTATGCTGGAGGCGAAGGGATCCCATCTGAGGTAGCCGATGAATTTCGATTGGGGCAGCCTGTTCTGGATTTTTTTAATCTTCAGCTCTTTGCAACCCCTGCTGGATCGCCGTGTCCAAGAGTTCCGCCGCCTGATGGCCATCCGCGAGCTGGAGCAAAAACGGGGCAGCCGGGTGATTTTGTTGATCCACCGCCAAGAATCGATCAGCTTCTTCGGGATCCCGGTTTCCCGCTACATCAGCATCGAAGACTCCGAACAAATCCTGCGGGCAATTCGCCTTACCCCCCCCAATACCCCGATTGATTTGATTTTGCATACCCCCGGCGGTTTGGTGCTGGCCACCGAACAAATTGCCCGTGCCCTCATCCGCCACCCGGCGAAAGTAACGGTGTTTGTTCCCCACTACGCCATGTCAGGGGGAACGATGCTGGCTTTGGCCGCAGATGAGATCGTCATGGATACCAACGCGGTACTGGGGCCGGTGGATCCCCAATTGGGAGGCTATGCTGCCGCCAGCATTCTGCAGGTCTTAGCAGACAAACCAATCGCGGAGATCGATGACCAAACCCTGATCCTGGCGGACCTGGCCCGCAAAGCAGTGCAGCAGGTGCAGAACTTCGTGCGGGATCTCCTCAAAGACGAGGTGCCCAAACGCAAGATCGACCCCGAGCGGGTTGAACCCCTAATCCAGGCGCTCACCAGCGGGCGCGTCACCCACGACTACCCGATCACCGCCGAAGAAGCAGCCGGCTTGGGTTTGCCCATTTCCACCCAGCTTCCCTCCCAGATCTATGCCCTCATGGATTTGTATCCCCAGGCCCTGATCGGTCGTCCTTCGGTGCAATACATTCCCGCCCCCTACGACCCGCGTCCGACAATGCCCGGTCGGGGATCCCGGTCGGGATTAACGTGAACGGCTGGCGAAAGCCTCCATCGCCTCAGCCCGCAGGCCCTTAGCTCGGCGGAACAGCTCCTGCCCCGTATGCAAATGGCGGTCATCAAAGTTGAGCGGGAAGAAATTCAGCTCCTCTAGCGCATCTTCCAAGTGGTTGAGGGCGTAGTAGAGACGGGAGGCCACCCCCGCTAGGCTGCTGGGGTTGGGAATACGGCGAAAAATCTGCTGGGCTTGGGCCAATTTTTGGCCGCACTCCTCCAAATAAAGGCCAAAGGCCTCCAACAACTCCGCATCAAAGGGATCCGCCGCCAGAGCCGTTAGCTGGGGCTTGAGAGAAGACAATAAGGTGCTCAAAACTCGGTTCAGGGGTGTATACACCTGCCGAATCCAGGCTTCACGGGCGGAGGCTTCCTGGCTAACCGTCTCACGAGGGGAGCCCGTCGGTTGCGGGCGAGAGGCAGCACTTCGGGGTCGCAGTTGGTGGTCGTACTCACGGCGGGATTGGGGATCCTTGAGCACTGCATAGGCAGCATTGATTTGGCGAATCCGTTCGGAGGTGGCCCGGTCCTTTTTGGCCAGCAGACTGTCGGGATGATGGTGCTTGACCAAATGACGATAGGCACGCTTGATCTCAGCCGCCGTGGCCAGCGCCGAAACCCCCAGAACATCATAATGGGATCCCACGCCAGACCCACTCCCCATAGTCTCTGTTTTCCCCTGAAAGAGTCTTCCACATTGTACCTGGAGCCTAGAATAAGGGTAAATGTTCCGGTGCTGCCCCATGTCTTCTTCTCCACAGGGATCCCCCCATCCCCTCAATGCGCTCTTGGGGGCCACCCTTGCCGCCGGCCTAGGCTACGGGTTCTTTCAACTGCTGCTCTCAATGTTGGCTAAATTGCCGCCCGTCGATTGGGAAAGCGGGTCCCTGACCCGTGGGATCAGCATTTTGGTGCGCTACCTGCTGGTGGGCTCGGTTTCTTTGATCACCTTCATGTTCGCCATGGTGGGGTTGGGCCTAGCGGCCTATGGTGTGCAGCTGCTGGGAGAACGGCTGAGGAACAGCCTGCGACGGGTGGGCTAAAGACAGCGGCGACGGGGGGGATCTGTGATAGGCTAGGTAAATATGACGAGTGCCGTTTCAGGAGTTCTCCGAGCATGTCTGCAGCAGTAGATATTGCTGATGCCACCTTTGAAACAGAGGTGCTAAGCAGCAACATTCCGGTTCTGGTCGATTTTTGGGCCCCTTGGTGTGGCCCTTGCCGGATGGTGGCTCCTGTTGTGCAGGAGATCGCTGAACAGTATGTCGGCAAAGTCAAGGTGGTGAAGATCAACACCGACGAAAATCCCCAGACCGCCAGCCAATACGGTATTCGCAGCATCCCCACCCTGATGCTGTTCAAGGGTGGCGAGAAGGTGGATGTGGTGGTGGGTGCGGTACCCAAGGCCACCCTGACGACCATCTTGGAAAAACATTTCGACACCCCTGCTGAGGCCTAGTCCTGGAACCCAATCTCCTGATCTTGGGAGGCGGTGGGTTCGGGTGTGACGTTTGGGTTCCGTTGCCGAGCCCGAGTGCAGTTTTGTCTCAAAAAGCCACTAAAGTAGACTACAGAGAACTCTGGATCCCCGTTTGACCGATTCCCTCTCCTCCCTCCTGCAAGAGATTTTTACCAATGCTGAATCTTGCCTGAAGCAGTTGGAGCATCATCCCAACCGAACTGCGTGGCTACGCATTCTGCAGTCGCTGCAGCGCATGGGATCCTTGGAGCTGAGCCGTTTGGACGCCAAGATTCTGGCGGCCACCCTTGAGGATCTGGAGCAGGGGTTTGCGGCTTTCCAAGGTTACGCTCACCAACGCAAGATCACCGTCTTTGGTTCGGCACGGCTAGACCCCGAAAGCCCGGAATACCGACAGGCCCAACTGTTCGCCCACTGCATTAGCCAGCGGGGGTTCATGGTGATGACCGGCGGCGGCGGCGGCATCATGGAGGCGGGCAACCGGGGAGCAGGGCTGGAAAACTCCTTCGGGCTGAACATTCAGCTCCCATTTGAACAAATGGCCAACCCGGTCATCGCTGCCAGCGATCGGGTGATCAATTTCAAGTATTTCTTCTCCCGCAAACTCTTCTTCGTGAAAGAGACCGATGCAGTGGTGCTCTTCCCGGGGGGTTTTGGCACTCAGGATGAAGCCTTTGAATGCCTGACCCTGATGCAAACCGGCAAGACCAAGCTGATGCCTCTGGTGCTGGTGGACAAATCGGGCGGGCGCTACTGGAAGGAGTGGGATGAATACGTGCGGGAGCACCTCCTCAGTCGCGGCCTAATCAGTCCAGAGGATCTCTTCCTCTACACCCTGACGGACGATGTGGGGGATGCCTGCCAGCAGATCATCGACTTCTATCGCATCTTCCACAGCAACCGCTATGTGCGGGAATTGTTGGTCTTACGCCTCAATAGCGAGCTCTCGCCCCAGGCCCTTGAGACCCTAAATGAAGAGTTCGCCGACATTCTCGATTCCGGTCAGATCCGGCAAACCCAGGCGTTGCCGGAAGAGGCCGAAGAGGACATTGCCCATCTGCCGCGGCTGGTGATGCACTTCAACCAACGCAACTTTGGACGGCTGTGGCAAATGGTGCGCCGCATCAATCGGCTCCACCCCCAGGATCCAGGTCATCTGCAAATGCGTCCCGATCAGAAATAACCCGATGGGCCAATTGTTCGTGAAAATCTGTGGGATCACCCGCCCCGACCAAGCAGAAGCAATCGCGGCTTTGGGGGTAAGCGCCCTTGGGTTCATCGCCGTACCCGATACTCCCCGCTATTTGCCCCGATCCGAAATGGCCCGATGGGTGGGATCCCTGCCCAAATCCGTGGCAAAAGTGGGGGTCTTTTGGGATCATTCCCCCACAGCCATCACCACCTGGGTAGAGGAAGTGGGCCTGACAGCAGTCCAGTTACACGGCCAGGAATCTCCAGAGGACTGCCATCGGTTGGGGACCTTGCTGCCCGGGATCCGCCGCATCAAAGCCCTGCGCCTTCGCCACCTTCAAGATTTGGACAAAGCGGCTGCCTACGTGGGCTGTGTGGAAGCTCTCTTGCTCGATGCCTATCATCCCCACCAGGTGGGCGGAACCGGGCAAACCCTCAATTGGCCGGCACTGGCTCAGAGATCCCTGCCTTTGCCCTGGCTCCTGGCGGGCGGACTGAATCCAGACAACATCCAGCAGGCCCTTCGGCAGGTGCAGCCCCAGGGCATCGATCTCTCCAGTGGTGTAGAAACCCAACCCGGAGACAAAGATCTGGGCAAGGTTCAGCACCTCCTGCAGCAGATCCGCTCCCAGGGCTGGGAGATCACCGCTGCTTGGCCCCCGCCCCCCCATTCGGCAGGGATCCCTACTGCAACGAGTTAAGTTCCAACCCAGGCTCGAATACCTGCTCCTTTACCTCGCCAAACTGGCCCATTACCCCCAGATCACGGTCGTTGAAGGTGACGAGGACACCGCCCGCATTGCCCGTCCGCAACACAATCGATTGATCTGCTTCCCAATTCAGTTCTGCCCCCGGCTGCAACGTGGCCTCAAATACCGTCTGTCCATCGGCGATCACCCGCAACCAGGAAGGTCGCTCCACCACCCGAATATCCAGGCGCACCGGCTTCCGGTTTGCATCCCCCGAGTAAGCCTCCAACACTTCGGGAAAAACCCCTTGAATGCGGGTCCATTGGTCAAGGGTAGGGAACAGTTGACGGGCTGTAGGCCGGGACTCCTGGGTAGGAGGCGTAACACCGGTGGGCTGTCGGCTGGCTCCCTGACGATTGGCGGTTTGTAAGCTCACCAGCCATTGCCCGAAGGGATTGCCCGTCCCCTCCAAAAGGGCCGATAATCCCCCCACCGCCAATACGATCAGCACCACGTAAGCCGCCCAAAGGTGCAGCGGGCGCAGCGCAAAGGTGGACCGATCACCGGCCGTGGCAAGGGGCGCAGGGGCGTGGGGGGTCTTGGTAGACAGAAGCGGAAGAGCACGCCGAGACAGAGTTTCCCCATCCAATCCCAAATAGTCGGCGTAGCGCTTCAAAAATCCCTGGACATAAACCGGCTCTGGCAGCCGGCTTAAATCCGCTTGTTCCAGAGCCTGCAGATACTGTGTCCGGATGAAGGTATCATTAGCTACCTCGATTAGCGTCAGACCCCGTGCCTCCCGTGTTTGCCGCAACAGGGATCCCAAGGCTTCCAAAGAGTATGCTGGCTCTCCCATCGTTCGGCTACCTGTGGAAGGAAAGGGGCCCTTGTGAGGATCGTGCACCATATTCAGAGGCATGACGAGCTGGAGAAAGAGGTACCTCTCAGGAAGGACAAGCAGTTTCGCTATGGGAACGGGGCCAGCAAAGCTTGAACCTCATGGGGGCTCAATTGACGAAACTGACCCGCCTTCAGGTTCCCCAAACGCAGTGGGCCAATGGCCTCCCGATGGAGCGTAAGCACTGGATGCCCCAGCAGCTCTGCCACCCGCCGAATTTGTCGGTTGCGCCCCTCAAACAAAACCACCCTAAGCCAAGAGCAGTCGGGATCTCCCCTTCGCCAAAAACGAGGGGCAGAGCAAAACTCCACCTCCGCCGGCAGGGTGGTATACCCCTCTAAGTTTACTCCGTCTCGCCAATGTTGCAGGGTGGTCGGGCTGGGCTGTCCCTGGACCTGCACCCGATAGGTTTTGGGTAGATGATAACGGGGATGGGTCAACTTCAAGGTTAGGTCGCCATCGTCACTTAAGAGCAAGGCGCCGCTGCTGCCTGCATCCAGTCGGCCCACCGGATAGAGGCGAGTGTGCCGGTGCCAAGGTTGAGGGAGCAAATCCAGAACCGTCTTGCGCCCAAAGGGATCCCGACAACTGGACAACACCCCCACCGGCTTGTGCAGGAGCAAAACATGGCGAGCCGGATCCCTAGACAAAGGGATGACTTGGCCATCCACCTCAACGCGATCCCGCTCTGGATGGGCTTTGTAGCCCAGCTCAGTGATCACTTCCCCATTCACCCGAATGCGCCCAGCCACGATCCAGGCTTCCACCTGGCGCCGCGAGGCCAAGCCCTGCTGGGCCAAAAGCTTCTGTAGCCGTTGTGGTTCTGCCATCGGCATTTGATCAATGTTAAAGAGTGGAAGTGCTAAGCAGCCGAGCCTTCGGGGTTCGAAAGCAGCTCCCCAGGACTGGGGGCCAACAGCAACATTTCCGGCTGCGACCCGGAGTCATCCCCTAGAAAAGAATAGCTAAGCCCACAGTCAAACTCCTCCGCCAGCCGACAGACTTCCTTAAGATCCCCCACCGACCAAATGCTCCAACTGCTGCGAATTTGATCGTCCACCCACACCTCCACACGGTTGCCCTCAATGTGAATGATGCGCTTGGGATTACCCTCCGCAGAACGACCCGTTGCCCGGGCCTGAGGGGATTCTTGCCCCAAAGCTCCCAGGGCAGTCATCAGCTGTGGCAGTGCCAGCAACAGGTGCTGAGCAGCTTGCTGCGGTTGCCCCTTCAAACAGGACACCAAAGCCTCAGCAACACTCTGGTTTAGGGCTTGCAGAGCTTGCAGTGGAGAGGTGTCTGCTGAAGAGGGATCCGGCTGCAATGGACTTTGGACATCCATGAAAAGGTACGAATAGAAGCTTTAGAGCTTCTTAATCCTAGCAAATCTAAATTTTTCAGGTCAGTAAACGGAAAAAGGATTTGCCCAAACAGTCGAAAAACCTCTCCCCTCAGATCTCAGCAGTGGCCTGAGAGCAGGATCCTCCTGGCATATTCAGTTGGGGATCCCGACCCATTTCTGCTTGTTTATCGAGTTTCCATTTGATGCAAAACCATCTGCCTCCTAGCGCACTCTCCCGAAAAGGTTGCCATTAGGGACCGTTAGATTCCTCTTCCGAGCCTTCTAAGCCCTCTGCTAAAGCCCCAAGCGCCGACAGGGGGGATCCCTCCTGTTTGCCCTCAGCCTCCCGTTTCAGTTGGTTGAGCAAAGACAAAACACGGGATCCCCGCTCCAAGGAGCGATCCTGCACAAAGGCCAGTACCGGCACCCGACGCAGGCTGAGACGATGACCCATTTCCCGCCGCACAAAGGGGGTGGCTGCCTCTAAGCCCTGCATGGTTTGCTGCTGGGCAGTTTCATCCCCATAGATGCTGACGAAGATGCGGGCATTTTGCAGGTCGTTGGACACCTCCACCTCCACCACACTGACCATCCCCGCCCCAACACGGTCATCTTTGATCTCCGACAGCAGAATTTGGCTGACCTCCCGCTTAATCAGCTCTGCCACCCGCGCTACCCGTCGCCCTGTCGCCATTTTTGTATCTATGAGTTACCATCATCTGCAAACTTGTTTTGGTCTGCTACTTTTAGCCCACGCCAAGCCGGCCATGGGAACCGTAGCAGATGCTACGAGCCTCTCTTCCTTCCACCTTTATTCTGGGTCAATGTCCATCTTGCATTGAGTATGAATACCTAAAGCCATCGATGGATGGGTGGAGTCGTGATGATCAATACGCCAGAGGCGCTACGGCGCTCCTTTGAGCAGTTCATGCTAAACGTAACGGAGCCGCTGGATCCGTTGATCTCTCTAAAGCTGACTCAGCTTGTGGTGATGCTGGGAGATACAGCTTACGCGATGGGATATAGCGATGGCCAGCAAAAGCCAGACGACCGCTGCCGTTATTGTCCCAGCCGAGTCTTCGACAGTCTAGACCTTTAATAAGGTTCTTTACAGAACGGCCTCTCCAGTGCCGCGGGATCCCGAGGTTCTGCTCTGGCTTCATCCGGGGTCGAGTTGAAAGCCTTTGGAGAAACCAGGCAAGATGGGATCCCGTCGGTTGGCACCCTATGGCGTCTCCTGTTTTGCTTTGGCATCGCCGTGATCTGCGACTGGAAGATAATGCTGCTCTGCACGAGGCAGCTCTGCACAGCCCGCGGGTGGTGCCTGTGTTTGTTTTCGACCGGCAGATCTTGGAACGTCAGGATACAGCCCCGGCGCGGGTGGCATTTCTGCTGGAGGCTTTGCAGCGGCTACAAGAGCGCTACGGCCAGATGGGGATCCCGCTCCTGTGGCGGATTGGGGATCCTCTGGCGGAGCTACGGCAGCTAGCAGAAGAGTGGGGCGCAAAGGCTGTGTTTTGGAATGCCGACGTTGAGCCCTTTGCGCTGCGGCGGGACGATCGGGTGCGGGCCGGTTTGGCAGAAGCCGGGATCCAATCTTTTGTTTGCCAAGATCTGTTGCTGCACGGGCCAGGGCAAGTGCTGACACAAGCGGGGGAGCCCTACTCAGTGTTCACGCCCTTCTGGCGCAATTGGGCAAGTTTGCCCAAACCGGCTCCCTACCCGATTCCCAAGGGGCTACAACCGCTTCCCTCCCTCAGCCCGCAACCCTTGCCGACCCTGGCAGATTTGGGGTTTGTCTGTGACCAGCAGCTCCCGGCGGCAGGGGAAGAGGCGGCTCAAGCCCTGCTGGAGGACTTTTGCGACGGTCTGCGCATTTTGGATTACGAGCGAGCCCGAAACTTTCCCGCCGAGCCGGGCACTTCCCTGCTCAGCCCCCACTTGCGTTGGGGCACCCTGGGCATTCGCCGCGTTTGGCAGGCCACCCTTGAGGTGGAAGCGGAGGTGCGCAGCGAGGAAGCCGAAAGCAGTTTGCAAACGTGGCGGCAGGAGTTGTGCTGGCGGGAGTTTTACAAGCATGTCCTGGCTCACTGGCCCCACGTAGAAACCGGCGCCTACCGTAAGGCTTTTGATGATCTGGAGTGGGAAAATCGGCAGGATTGGTTTCAAGCTTGGTGTGCAGGGCAGACAGGTTATCCGATTGTGGATGCGGCCATGCGCCAACTCAACGAGACGGGCTGGATGCACAACCGCTGCCGCATGATCGTGGCCAGTTTCTTGACCAAAGATCTACTGATCGACTGGCGCTGGGGGGAGCTGTATTTTATGCAAAAGCTGGTGGATGGGGATCTGGCGGCCAACAATGGCGGCTGGCAGTGGAGCGCCGGTGTCGGTACGGATCCCAAACCTCTGCGCATTTTTAACCCCGCTACCCAAGCGGCTCGTTACGATCCCGACGGGGAGTACATCCGTCGCTATGTGCCCGAACTGGCCGGGTTGGATACCCCGGCTCTTCTGTGGGTGGGCGATGACAAAAAGGGATCCTGGGCTTTACGGGAACGGCGAAGCTGTCGCTATCCTGACCCGATGGTGGATCACAAGGTGCAGCAGCAGGAGTTCAAACGGCGCTATCAAGCGGTACAGCGTTCCGGCCGGTAAAAAGATTACTTAGATTACTTCGCGTTCACGGAACTGGCAGAACCCGTTTCGAGGGGGCACCCGAGTGCGGAGCCCATTGCCGCCACTGCCGGCGCAGTTCTCCCAGCTCCTGTTGCCAACGGCGCAGTTCTCCGGGTTGCAACGGGATCCCGCCAAAGCGGATTTCCATGTAGCGCTGTAAAAAGGCAACCGCCAACTGGGATTGCGGCAGTTGGGAGTGACGCAGGTACTCCACCCGTTGCTCCGGCCCCCAATGGTCAGGGATCCCCACCCCGGTGCAGGCCTCCCGCAGTTGCAGATACAGCCGGGAGATTGCCTGTCGGCGTTGTTGCACTCTGGGCAGGGCCGCCGGGCTCCAACGCATCAGGGCAAAAGCCATGCCCGGCAAGAGGATCCCAACCATCAAGGTGGGCCATTCCGGGGGCGGTTGCCACAGGGATCCCATCAACCCACCATTGCCCGCAGCAGCCAACAGGATCCCCCCCCCATCTCGCCAGTGCAGCACCTGATAACGGCGTCGGTAACCCCAGTAGGCCGTGGCTCCGGTGATCAACACCACCCCCAGCACCGGCAGGCCGTTTCGTTGCAGAGCCTCCCACAGCGCCGCCAGGTTTTGCCGCAGGTCTATGCCCCCTCTGGCTTCTGGGGCGATCACCCGGCTGGTCATCTCTTGAATTTGCTGCCAGATCTGTTGTTGGGTAAACAGGTCGTACTGAATCACGTACTTGAACCAGCGGAAGCGCAGACTGTCGTAAAAATCCTGAATTGGATCCCACCAGGTTTCCCGCAGACTGACGTTGGCCTCTGGGGGGGTGGCATCAAAGGTGATCCAGCCGTAAGGGCCGAAGGGAATCTCCGTCCAGGAATGAGCATCGGCATTGCGCACCGCCAGGTAGTTCTCCTGGGCTACCCATCTCCCCCCCAAAAAGCCATTCACCGTGCGCGCCGGAATGCCAACACTGCGGACCAGCACCGTTAAAGCCGTGGCGAAATATTCACAGTGGCCGCGCCGATGGGTGAACAAAAAGGCATCCAAGGGGGGTTCGGCGCCCGGGTTGGGCAGATCGATCGTGTAGGTGTAGTTGTCCAGCAGATAATCCTGCAAAGCGGTTACCTTACCCAGATCATCCGGGATCCCTGCGGTCACCTGGGCCGCCAGCGCGGGAATGCGCGGATCCAGATCTGCCGGCAGTTGCAGATAGGCTTCCTGCTCGGCCGAATCGAGAGCCGCCAGCAGATCCGCATGGCTCAGCTGTTGCAGACGTGGGCCAATCCCCCCCGGAATCTGACTCAGGGCACGATAAAGATAGGGCACCTGTCGGGGCAGAGAATGGCTGATGTCTCCGGTTTGACTCAAGTTCAGGCGGCGATTTTGCCGTTGCCACAGTTGGCGAGCCGTAGCCACTCCCCCCCGATCCAGCCATTCCACCTCCACGATCGGGGCCACGCCAAAAACCGTGTTGGTAGCCAGCGGCTCCTGGTAAATCAGTTGCTCCAGAGGAAAGAAACTCAGCCCCGCTGCCGTCGGGATCAAGCTAGAGGTGGACAGGTCAAATACCCCGTCTGCATTGAGGGGAATCGAGGTGGATCCCTCCAACGTACGTGACCAGCCCAGCCCGTCGTAGCGATCGAAGCTGATCCCCCGCCAGTAGAGGGTATCCACCAGGGGCGGCACCCCTTCTGGAAACTCCACCCGCATGACGACGGTGTTATCGGTTTTGAGGGTGCCAAACCCCCCCAGGCTTACCTCTTCCGCAAACCCGGTGGTCATGACGGGGGAACGGGCTTGCCGGCCCAAAATCCCCAAGCTGACCCGCGGAAACAGGAAAAACAAAGCCACCGAAAGCACGACTGCCACCAACGCCAGGGATCCGAGAAGGCCCAAAAAGCCAGGGTTGATCAGCCGAGTTTGGCCGGCGGCCTGGGGATGCACTTCCGTTTGTAGGCGCAAATGGTAAAGGGTGAGGTTGACGAGCCCCACCCCCACATAGACCAAAAACAGCAACCCAAAACTGACATCTTCATTGAACAAGGTGGCAATGGCCATCAGCAGCAACGACAACACCGCCAACTGAATGTGGTCTGCCGCCCGTTCCCGCTGAAACAGCTTGGCCCCGGTGAGATAGAGCACCAACCCCAGCACCCCATCCGAAACCTGCATGATGCCGAACAACACCAAAGCTGCCAAACTCAGCAGCACGCTCACGGTAAGGGGCATCCACAGGGGGGCATAGCGGGCAAAGTCAATCCGTGGGGGATCCCAAAACCAACTGCAAACCCCAGCCGCCAAACAAAGACCGATCACCGGCGGCGACAATGCCTGATCCCCCAGACACAGGGCAAGAAAAGCAATCGCCACCAACAGATAAACAAACACCTTCTGAACGGATCGCAGCGTCCAGGTCATGAGCCCTCGGGGTGAACCTCCGTTTCTCCAGCATAGCCAAGTCTTCTTTGCTACCGGCTTAAGGAGCTACCGGCTTAAGGATCGGGATCCTCCACCCTTCCGTTTAGATGACATGCCAGGCCCCTAGAGTCCCTGAGCTGCTTAGCCGGGCTCAACGGTCGCCTGCCCCGAGATCCCGGCTTGGCTGTGCAACCACTGCTGCAACAAAGGGATAAGGGTCTCACTCAGTTGGTTCCACTGGCTGGGCTTCTGCTCGGTAGTCAGCAACTCCACCCGTTCCCCGCGGATGACCAAAAAGCCCACCGGCTCGATGCGCACCCCCCCTCCTGCTCCCCCGAACAGGCTGGCGGGATCCCGGCCATTGCCCTTGAAACCCGAGGCAGGTTTGCCAAAGTTCCCCCCACCTCCACCCAGGCCGAAGTGCAGAGACATGTAGGGGACGATGATCGTTTCGCCAACGGTGATCGGCTGGCCGAAGGTCTGCCCCGTTTCCGCCAAAACCCGTAGCTTACTTAGTACCGCCTCCAGTACGGTTTCCACGTTGAACTCGGATCCCATCTCGGCTCACTCACCCGCTGGACGATCCCAGATTACCTTGATCACCAACAGCCCATCGGCGCGGGAACGTGAAAACCCGGCCTAGTCCTCGTCTGGTGAGCCGGAATAGAGATCTTCCAGGCGGCTGCGAGCTTCGTCAAGGCTGGTGGAGCGAATCACCAGCAGCGGCTCATCGGTGAGGTTGCCCTCTTCGTCCACCAGCTCGGGGTGAGGCACCCGCCTTCGGGAACGACGGGAAGGCGCTTTGCGCTCCTCCCTCCCCAAGGTGATGAGGTTGGAGACCAAATTGCGCAGGGCCAAAAATGCGATGGCCGCAAAAGCGATGAGGTAAAGGATCTGGAGCATCAGGAGTCGGAGGAGGGATGAATCTGGCGAAATCGACGGCCCAGTTCGGCACATTCCATCAGCAGGCGATGCCATTTTGCCATCAGCTCAGGGTCAATGCCAACCTCATTATCGGACAAGTGATAGAGAGCTTCCGCCGCTTGCAACTCCGATTGAGCGGCCAGAACCCGTTCCAAAATGGACTGCTGCTCCCCAGGGCTGATAAAATCCAGCTTTTCTTCTTGCAAAAATCGGCGAGAACGCTCGAACCAATAGCGGTAATCCTCCAGCAATGGCCCCAGGATCTCTTGCAACAGCTCGGCTTTGCTCATGGCGTAGGATCCCTCGATGGCTGGTTTAGATAAGAAAATCTTAGCAGAACTTAATTTTCCTCCGCCAGGGATCCCCTTTAGTGGGTCTCCAGCCAGGCTTCTGCCGCCAACATCAAGGCTTCAAGTTGAGGCAGCAGGGGGGCGGATCCCATCTGCCAATAGCCCCGTTGGTGAGCTTCTAAGAGGCGCTCGCTCATGTCTCGCAATGCCCAGGGGTTGTGGGCCCGCAAAAAAGCCTGCACCTGAGGATCCAGCAGATAGGCTTGGGCCAAGCCCGCATACATAAAATCCGGTACCGCCTGGGTGGTGGCATCGTAGGCAAACAGATAATCCAAGGTGGCCGCCAGTTCAAAAGCGCCTTTGTAGCCATGGCGCATCACCCCGGCGATCCATTTGGGGTTAATGACACGGGAGCGGTAGACGCGGTCGATCTCTTCCGCCAAAGTGCGGATTTGCGGGTTTTGTGGGCGGGCATGATCCCCAAAATACACCTGCGGATCCCGGCCCTGTAGCGTGCGCACCGCCGCCACCATCCCCCCTTGAAACTGGTAGTAATCGTCGGAATCCAGGAGGTCGTGTTCGCGGTTGTCTTGGTTGTGCAGCACAATTTGCAGGTGCGCCAGTTGCCGTTGCAGCGCTTCTGGGGCCGCTTCGGCTTCGGCTTCCCCTCGATAGGCGTAACTGCTCCAGTTCAGGTAGGCACGGGCCAGATCCGCCTCGGTTTCCCAGTTTTGCCCTTCGATCAGTCCCTGTAACCCCGCTCCATAGGCCCCCGGCTTGGAGCCAAAAATGCGCAGGCGAGCCCACTCCTGGGCCTGTGGCAGAGGGATCCCTTGCTGTTGCCAATGGTGGCTGTCGGTGAGCACCTGCGCCCGCAGCGGATTATCCGTCTCCGGCTCATCCAGCTCCGCCACCGCCCGCACCGCCCGGTCAAACAGGGCAATCAAGTTGGGAAAGGCATCGCGAAAGAAGCCGGAAATGCGCAATGTTACATCCACCCGCGGGCGCCCCAAAACAGCCACGGGCAAGATCTCAAAATCCACCACCCGCCCGCCATCCCAACGGGGCTTCACCCCCAACAAAGCCAGCGCCTCGGCCCAGTCCTCTCCGCCGGTACGCATGGTGGCCGTCCCCCACACGGAAAGCCCCAGCCGCCGGGGATAGTCCCCTTGCTCCTGCACGTAGCGCTCCACTACCCGTTCCGCCGCCAGGGATCCGACCCGCCAAGCGGTTGGGGTGGGAATGCCGCGAATGTCGACAGAGTAAAAGTTGCGCCCGGTGGGTAACACCTCGAGGCGTCCTCGGGTTGGGGCACCGGAAGCCCCGCTGGGCACATAGCCGCCCTCCAACCCATGCAAGAGGTTGTGTAGCTCCTGAGGGGTTTGTTGCAGGCGCGGCAGCAAATCTGTCTCGATCCAGTGCAAGACTCGTCTGGCCGCAGGCCCCGGCGGCGGATCATAGGGGATCCCTTGTAACCCTTGTGCAATCCAAACCCGGGCTTGAGCCTCTAGGGCTGCCACCCCATCCCCCAGCCATCGGGGGTTCTGCAGCTGACTGAGAGGGGGGGAGGCGGATCCCTCTGGTGGTGGAGAAGAGGCACTCACGGGAGAGTTTTAGAGAATGGGTGAGTTAATCTTTGACGAGCAACATCCCCGCCCGCAGCGGATCGAAATCGGCATCGAAGACTGTCGTAGAGTCGAAACTGGCTCGTGCCAATTTGGCCCCCGTAATCTTGGCCCCGGAAAAATCCGCCCCCCGCAGATTGGCCTTGCTCAGATCCGCCCCCCGCAGATCCGCTCCCCCGAACTTAGCCCCCACCAGATTGGCCCCGATCATGTCGGCTCCGATCAAATCCGCCCCCACCAGAATCACCCCTGCCAAATTGGCTCCGTTCAGCTTGATCATGCGCAGCTTAGCCCCCCCCAACTTGGCCCCTGACAACAGGGCTTCATTGAGCATGGCCCCACTCAGATCCGCCCCGCTGAAGTCAGCATCCGTCAGATCCGCCTGCCGCAGGTTGGCCCCGATCAAAGTCGCCCCGATCAGCTCCGCCCGCGTCAGATTCGCCTCGTTCAGGTTGGCTCCAATTAACTCTGCCCCCACCAAATCCGCCCGCACCAGTTGGATCCCTTGCAAATTGGCCCCGATCAGTTCTGCCAGTCGCAAGGTGGCCCCACTAAAATCCCGATGGCCCTGAGCATAGGACTCGAGCAGTTCTGAAGCTGAGTGGATCGTAACCATTGATGCTTTCTAGGAGAAAATTCTGCGTCGAGGCAGCGCTCGATTTGTACCCTTCACTGTACGCCGACGGTTGCCTCTGGCCAAGAGCAAAAATGCCCTGCAGCAGAGGGAATAGGGGAGAGCTCCCAAAATTGAGCCCAGTCCAGGGTCTGTGGCTCATGCTCTCCTCCTTCTTAACTAATGAGGGGTAAGCCTGCGGCACGCTGCGCTACGGGGAGCGATGACCCTCCGGGTCGTGCGGAGCACGATGACCCTCCGGGTCGTGCGGAGCACGATAAGTCCCGCGCTCTACCCGCTAGGCATTGCGTTAGGAGGATGTCACAATTCTGACCTGCTCTCTAATGAGGAACTACTCTTGAAGAACTACCCCGCTCGGACGATACGCCGGTGGACAACAAGGAGCAAAATCTTCCCAAGCTATTGCTGTGGGCACAAAGCGTCAAACCATACCCGGCGCAAGTGGCTCATCCACAGGGCTGGGATCCTTCAAACGGTGGGGCAAATCTGAAAAGTGGATAAGCCTTCTGGCGGCTCGGAGCGCTGCTCTACCTCCTCCACAACAGCGCCAGGGCTACCCTGCCCACACCAACGCACCATCGCCTCAACCGCTGCAGGGGATCCCTCAAAAACCGCCTCTACACGACCATCACGCAAATTGCGTACCCACCCTTGTACTCCCGCTTTGCGGGCCATTGCCTCGGTATAGGCCCGAAACCCTACCCCTTGAACCTGCCCCCGTACCCAGACGTGAACTCGAACACAAGCACTCATGCCGACTGGGATCCCTCCGGTGTACCTTCTGGAACGGATTGTGCGTCCGTCGGCTTGGCTGCGGGCTGTTGCTCCAAACGGTGCAAGATAAAATTGATGAGGGCGGCCAACACCAGGATCCCAAGCGAGATACCACAGGCATAACCAATCGCTTGTAGCAGCACAGGAGACATGAACTGAACCTCACGAACGCTTGTGCAGAAGGAACCCACCCCCGCACCTTAGCAAATGCAGAACGCCGGGGCAGGTGTTGAGGCACCCTAATCTGTTTCTAAGCCTAAAGGACACCTTACCCCCCCTTCTCTCCCAGGCAGGCTGTGGCTGAATGCCGTCACCAAGCCTGAGGTCAGGCCATCCATCATCAGGTTGCATTGTAATATTTCTTGCAACAAATCATTTTTCCCTTCAGCAACATTAAGACATCCTCAAAAATGGCAGAGGAAGTTTACTTTCATTCGTACCATCTGACTTGAGAGATAGTGAAATAAATAACTTTAGTTCTCACGTAAGTTTTGTATGTGACTGGCGGTCTCATGAGCGTGCCCTCGGCGTAAAGGGCCGTAGTGGTTTTCTAAAAATCTTTTTTGGAGGAAAAAAGTTTATGCACTTTCTTGGCGATACGGTTGCCTTATCTCGTCTCCAGTTTGCACTAACTGCAATTTTCCACATGTTGTGGCCGGTCCTCACGACAGGGATGGCCATTTACCTGATTGTCATCGAAGCACTCTGGCTTAGAACCCGCAATTTAGATTACTATCGCCACGCTCGTTTTTGGTCAAAGTTGTACGTCCTCAATTTCGGTATTGGCGTTGCTTCTGGCTTGCCCATGGCCTTTCAGTTTGGGTTAAACTGGGCTCCTTTCTCCGAGTCTGTTGGCGATTTCTTTGGCACGATCCTGGGGTTTGAGGGCACGATGGCCTTTATGTTAGAGGCCAGCTTCCTCGGCATTATGCTATTCGGTTGGGAGCGAGTGCCACCTTTGATTCATTTTATTTCCACAATCTTGGTAGCTTTTGGAGCGAATCTTTCAACCTTTTGGATCTTGGCAGCTAACTCTTGGCTACAAACTCCTGCAGGAGGAGCCTTTGTCGATGGAAAGTTTGTGGTGCAAGATTATTTCCGGGCAATTGCTAACCCCTTTATGGTCAAAAGCTTCCTCCACATGTTTCTAGCTACGTTGGAGACCTCTCTTTTTGTTATCGGTGGGATCAGTGCTTGGTATGTGTTGAGGCAGCGTCATGCCGCCTTCTTTGCCAAGTCATTCAAGGTCATCCTGGTAGGTCTGATACTGATCGCTCCACTGCAGGTTTTTGTGGGGCACCTGAGCGCAGAGCAGGTCTATCATTACCAACCGGCCAAGCTGGCAGCTATGGAAGCCCAGTGGGAGACGATCCCAGCAGGGGAACGGGCCGACTGGAGTTTGCTAGCGATTCCCAACGATAAGGCGGAACGCAACGAGTGGGAGGTTAAGGTTCCGGGTGCGCTCGGTTATCTGCTGGAGCTAAAACCGACACTGGACACTCCTGTTAAGGGCTTAAAAGAATGGGATCCTGCCAATCGTCCCCACATGATTGGATTGATTTATTATTCCTTCCGCATCATGTCTAGCATCGGCATCTTCTTTGCAGCTTTGATGCTTGTCACTGTCATTCAATGGCTGCGAGGTAAGCTGTCGGAGGAGGCGATCATTCAACAGAAATGGCTGATGCGAAACTGGATTCTGGCGGCACCCTTGGGCTACTTGGCGGTGGAAACAGGCTGGATTGTCCGCTGTGTGGGTCGGCAGCCGTGGATTGTCTATGGTGAAATGCGAACAGTAGATTCTGTCTCCCACCTCCCAGCGGGCGAAGTCTTGTTTTCTCTGCTGGGGTTGACCAGTATGTATGTTGTATTCCTTGGGGCAGCCCTGTTTTTCGGGGGTCGCATTCTAGCCAAAGGCCCGAATCTGGAGCTAGATGCCCCCGTGATCGGGGCAAGACCCAAATTGGGAATTGAACTGGCACAGCATGAGCCTGATCGCCGTCCCGCTGAAGCGCAGCAGTAGTGAGGTTGAGATGGAACTGGAACCTTTGCAGCAATTTTTGCCCCAAGTTTGGTTTTTCGTTCTGGGATTGTTCCTTTTTCTTTACGTGCTTCTAGACGGCTTTGACTTGGGTGTTGGCATCTTGTCTTTGACTGCCTCTAGTGAGAAACGGCGCAGCATCTTGATGACCAGCCTGGGCAATGTGTGGGATGCCAACGAGACTTGGCTGGTGCTGATGGGGGGATCCCTGTTTGGGGCATTTCCCCTGGCCTATGCCACCATCCTGAATGCTCTATATTTACCGGCTGTCATCATGGTAGTGGGGTTGATTCTACGGTCAGTTTCCTTTGAGTTTCGTGAAAATGCCGACAACAAATTGGTCTGGAATCTCGCCTTTGGAGTTGGTAGCTTTCTGGCGGCATTGGGTCAAGGCTTTGCTCTGGGCACTGTGTTTGAGGGAATTACTGTGGATGCTTCAGGACACTTCGCCGGCAGCATTTGGGATTGGTTGACTTGGCGATCGGTGATTGTAGCCCTGACCCTGGTGCAAGCTTATGTTCTGGTAGGATCCACCTATCTCATTCTCAAAACTTCTGGGGAGCTGCAGGAGACCCATTACAAAACAGCCACCATTGCCACTTGGACAACTTTAGCGGGTGCTCTTTTTATCACTGTTACAACACCTATTTTGTCTGAGCATGCCCGTGCGCTTCTATTCAACACACCCATGATTTATATTTTTGGGTTGATTCCTGTTTTGGGGGGAGTGTTGATTTGGCTGCTGCTGCGGAGCTTAAAAAAACGGGAGGAAGTTACCCCTCTCGTCTGGACGTTTTTCCTATTCGCCCTTTCCTTCATTGGACTGGGTTTTCTGATTTTCCCGAATATCATTCCCCCCAGTGTCACCATTTACGAAGCTGCTGCCGCCCCAAGTTCTCTCGTCTTTATGCTCACCTTTATCGGGTTTCTAATTCCTATTATGCTGGCTTACAACCTTTATAATTACGTAGTGTTCCGCGGCAAAGTTGTCATCGATGCCTACGGTGAATAAGCTAGCTGGCAACTTGGATCAAGATCTGCAGGTGCTACAGTCAACTCACATCTGTAACTTGATCCACTGTTAAAGTTCAACGGATACGCGGCCTGACGCACAACGCCCAACATTGCTAACTCACAGGAGTCAGCGCAGGACTTGTGGTTCCCCCAACCCCTTCAACAAAGTTAACTCAAGGCGACGCTAAAGAACTCCACCGCCTCCGCCAACACCTCCAAGAAGCGATCCACCTCCGCCAGCGTGTTGTAAAGGTAAACACTGGCTCGTGCCGTCGATTGCACCCGCAAATGGCGATGCAGGGGCTGTGTGCAATGGTGCCCCGCTCGAATGGCAATGCCGTGTTCATCCAACAAGGTGGACAAATCGTGGGGGTGAATGGCCTCGGCGGAAAAACTCAGCAAACCCGCCCGCCGCGCCGGATTCGTAGGACCGTAAATTGTGATGCCCGGTATGCGTTGGATCCCTTCTAGCAGGCGAGCCATCAAGCGTTGCTCGTGGGCATGAACCCGCTCCAGCCCGATTTCGCTTAAATAATCAACTGCTGCTCCCAACCCCACAGCCTGAGCGATTGCCGGAGTACCGGCCTCAAACTTGTGGGGAATATCGGCATAGGTGGCGTGATCCAAGTACACATCGGCGATCATCTCACCCCCACCCAAAAACGGTGGCATCGCCCGCAACAGATCCCGCTTGCCGTAGAGCACGCCAATACCGGTGGGGCCACACATTTTATGGCCGGAGAAGGCCAGCCAATCGCAATTCAACGCCTGCACATCCACCGGCAGATGGGGCACACTCTGGCAGGCATCCAGTAACACCTTGGCTCCATAGCGATGCGCCAACCCGATGACCTCTTGCACCGGGCTTAGGGATCCCAACATGTTCGAGACCTGCACCACTGCCACCAACCGGGTGCGATCGCCAAGCAAAGACTGGTAATGCTCCAGATCCAACTCGCCCTCGGGGGTAACCTGAATAAACTTGAGCACAGCGCCGGTCTTTTGAGCCACCAACTGCCACGGGATCAAGTTGCTGTGGTGCTCCATCACCGAGAGGATGATCTCATCCCCACGGCTGAGGCTGCTCATGCCCCAGCTATAGGCCACCAAATTGATGGCTTCGCTGGCATTGCGGGTGTAGATGATCTGCTGGGGTGAAGGAGCGTTGATAAAACGGGCGATCCTTTCCCGTGCCCCCTCATAGGCATCGGTGGCTTCGTTGCTGAGGGTATGTACCCCGCGATGCACATTGGCATTGGAGTACTGGTAGTAATGCTCCATCGCTCGCAAAACCGCAAGGGGCTTTTGGGAGGTGGCGGCGTTGTCGAAGTAGATCAACGGATGGCCGTGGACTTGGCGTTGCAAAATCGGAAAATCTGACCGCACCTGGGCAGCCAGGTCAGCAGCTTGATCAACCTTAGGAAGAGAAAGGGGGGATACGGCCATAGTCTGTGCAAAAAAGCCTATCTCCCTCAGTATGACATCGCTCTGAGCCGGCACCGGGAGCATAAACAACTCTGCCTGCCCTGATCCAACACCCAGGGATCCCCAGCACTTGTCACAGATTGTAATATTGTGTTAAGTTTAGTTACATAAAGCGATAGAGGTATTGACAATGCAAGCATCTCCTCGAATTCCTTCTCGCATGGACTCTGCCGCCGTTGCTCAGTACTACGACACCACCAATGACTGGATTCCGGGCTGGACTGAGCAAGCGGAACGCTGGAACGGCCGCCTGGCCATGCTGGGTCTGGTGATCAGCGTCGGTATGGAAGCGGCTTTGGGCCACAGTGTTTTCGCCAGCACTCTTGCGCAGTGGCTGGGCCTGCAATAATCCTTCGTAAATAGAGTCGAAACAGATAGAGTCTAAACGGAGCTTTATCTCTGTTTAGGAAAGCCCGAACCTGTCCACACTCACTCTCTTGAGCCGATGATGACTGACAATCCCTTGCTTCTCTATGTTGGTGTGATGGTGGCCGGACTGGTGGCTGCTGTTGCAGTTGGGTCGATGGCCTTCTTCAACTCCAAGCGTCCCGCCGGCTGGGAGGGTGCCAGTCGCCCACAGTATGTGCCGCAGTATGGTCAAGACGGCGAAACCCCGCCCGAGTGGGAAATTGGCTGGACCGAAAAAGCAGAGCGCTGGAACGGTCGCTTGGCGATGCTCGGGTTTGTCATCAGCATTGCAGTGGAGGCTCTTGTTGGCCACAGTGTATTTGCTGCTGCACTGGGGTTGCGCTAAGCCTTCGCTGGGATCCCTGCTGCTACCTGCGTGTTGACGACAGCGTTCTAGCTGCATTGGGATGAATGCTTAGCTCGGCAGAGAGCCTCCTTCCAGAGATGGAAGGGGGCTTTTGGGGTCCCTACCTAAAGTTGCCGTTCAGAGAATTGTCATTCAAAGCGCCAACTTGAGGATTTGATCCACCACTACCAACGTTTCCTCATAAAGGTGATCGGCACCAAGCCGCTGCAACTCAGCGGCAAGGAGCGTATCGAGATTGTCGTGCTCGATTGGGGCTACCTGGCGAATGACGCAGCTCTGGGCTCCACCCATTGCCTCCATCCGCATACAGCCTGTGGTTTCGGAACACAGCACCGTACAGGCATCTGCACGAATATCGGAAGAAGTCAGGCGCATCCCAATCAGATCTCCCGGCTGGGTCATTTCCGAAGCCAAGGGCACGGCTGCCAGTTCTGCCACAACCTCGCCACCAGTCTGGGTTTGGAAGCGAATGCGGTCGATCAAATAATCGTGTTCCTGGGTTTGTACCCGTTCGGTGGGAGTCCACCCGAGGCGACTGGCCAACCAGCCCAAGAAAAGGAAGGCCTGACAGGGATTGCCGGCTTTGTAGTCGAGGGTCACGCGATCCACCGATTGTAGGGCCTCGCGCCGATCGGGGGGGTCGAAGGCTTGGGCGGTGAGTTCCTGCCAAGAGCTAAGCCGTTTCCAATTCAAATCGCCACACTGGCGGCCCTCGGTGGTGAGCAGGTGCATTTCCCGCAGATCTTCCTCGGGATTAACAAAGCCTCGGGAATCAACGATGACGCGGTTGCTGAGAGAAACCAACTTTTGAAAAAGCAGGCTGTTCAAATCCAGATCCCCTTGCCACCACAAGAACGTCGGCAAGGTCGGGATCAACAGCGAGGCCACTGTACTACAGGCCCGCACAAAGGCAGATTCCGGCGCTTTGAGGGTGATGTATTCGCAGCACACCAAAGAGCTGCGCTGTTCGCGGGTGACTGGACAATAGGCCGCCACTTGCGCTTCGATGGTGTCGTCTGCGGAGCCCTCTCGTTTGGAACGCAAATCGATAACTCGGCAGGGGTTTTGGGTGGCGATGGCCTCCACGGTGGGAGAAGGCAGCAGCAGCGCATCGTCTAAAGATTCGTAAACCACCAGGGTAAAGGTGGCGGCACGGGCGGCAACACTATCTCCTTTCGAAGACCAGATCTTGTTCAGTTCCTGCTCGATATCTTCGATGGAGACGTCTTTGGGGGCCTGTAACGGCAGGACGGCGGCGGATTGATCCATAGTCTCCTCCTGGAGTTGGCTCTTGCTCGATTCTAGGCAAACGGACTGGGTTGGCAGAAGGGCTTAAGGTCAGGTACAGATGGGTAGGCCCAAGAAAGTTTTTTGGGAACAAAAGGTTGAGAACTCCCTACAGCTTTTGTCTAGATGGTGATCCCTTGGTTTTGCCTCCTCCCCATTTGAATCGCCGCTTGCTGGCCCGCCAGATGGCTGCACAAGTCGATGGCTTGACGGTGGATATGGCTGCCGCTGCCCTGGAGGCAATGCTGGAGAGCATCAGTCAATGTTTGGCCCAAGGGGGATCCGTGCGGCTGGCTCGCTTTGGCACCTTCTCATTGCGACATCGTGCGGCCCGGCAAACCTATCACCCCCGCACCAAAGCCCCGATTCAGATCCCGGCTGCTGCGGTGCCCCATTTTGTGCCTAGCCCGGAGCTGGGGCGTCCTGCTGTCGATCCCCCCGCTTCAGGACAGGCCAAGCCCGTTTAAGATGGCAGCATGATAGCCACTTTGCTCTGGTTTCGCAGCGATTTGCGCCTGCTGGACCACCAGCCTTTGACAGAAGCCTGTCGCCAGGGATCCCCGCTCATTCCGCTGTATTGCCTGGATCCGCGACACTTTGGGCAAACTGCGTTCGGATTTGCCAAAACCGGGGCCTTTCGGGCTCAGTTTTTGTTGGAGAGTTTGGCGGATCTGCGACAGGCGCTGCAAGCTCACGGGTCTGATCTGGTGATTCGACAGGGCCGGCCGGAAGAGGTGATCCCGGCCTTGGCCCAAGCTTGGGGAGTAAGCGCCGTTTACGCCCATGAAGAAGTCGGCACTGAAGAGGAAACCGTCACCCAAGCCCTTAAGGCCGCCCTGCAAGGCATTCCTCTGCACACCTTTTGGGGCCATACCCTCTACCATCCGCAGGATCTCCCCTTCCCCATTGCCAAAGTGCCGGAGCTGTTCACCCGCTTTCGCCAACAGGTAGAGGCCGAGAGCTCCGTACGGGATCCCTTGCCCCTCCCCAACCTTCCCCCGCTGCCACCGGGGCTGGAGCCGGGCCCGTTGCCGACGCTGCCGGAGTTGGGGTTGTCGTTGCCCCCCACAGATCCACGAGCGCGCTTCACCTATAGGGGTGGAAGTGGGGCTGCCCAGGCCCGCATCCAAAGCTATTTCTGGGATCAAGACCGGCTGCGACTGTACAAGGAAACCCGCAACGGCATGTTGAATCCTGAAGATGGGTCGCGGCTCTCTGCTTGGTTGGCGTTGGGCTGTATTTCTCCCCGCAGTATTTATGCTGAGGTGGGCCGCTACGAACAAGAACGGGTGCGCAACGAGTCTACCTACTGGTTGGTGTTTGAGCTGCTCTGGCGGGATTATTTCCGCTTCATCCTGGCCAAGCACGGTCGCAGGCTGTTTCGCCCTTCTGGTTTGCAAGGGATCCCCATTCCTTGGCAGCAGGATTGGCCGCGCTTTCAGGCTTGGTGTCGGGGGGAGACGGGCTACCCTTTGGTGGATGCCAATATGCGGGAGTTGGCGGCAACAGGCTTTATGTCCAATCGCGGGCGGCAGAATGTGGCCAGCTTTTTAACCAAGAACCTGGGCATCGACTGGCGCATGGGGGCAGAATGGTTTGAATCGCTGCTGATCGACTACGACGTGGCCAGCAACTACGGCAACTGGAACTACAGTGCCGGGGTGGGCAATGATGCCCGTGGTTTTCGCTACTTCAACATTCCCAAGCAATCCCGTGACTACGACCCCAAAGGAGACTACTTGCGCCACTGGTTGCCGGAATTGGCCGGGATCCCTGGGGATAAAATTCACGAGCCCTATCGTCTCAATGCTGCTGAGCAGAAACAGTTTGGGGTGCAACTGGGGGTGAACTACCCCCGCCCAGTGGTGGATTTGGCCGGATCCCTGCAGGCCAATCAACGGGTTTACGAGGCGGCCCTAGCCCGCCGGTGAGTTTTTCTTCCCACCGGTCAAAAGCGGGTAAAAATGGCCCACAGGCCCCTGCCCAGATCCAATGGCGAGGGGATGGCGCAAGGCTTCTGTGACATAGGCTTTGGCCGCAACCGTTGCCGCAAAAGGATCCTTCCCCCAAGCCAGTTGTGCTGCGATCGCCGCCGAGAGGGTGCAGCCGGTGCCGTGGGTATGGCGCGTCGGGATCCGCTCCGTTTTCAGCACCTCCAGCCGTTGCCCGTCAAACCACACATCTACCCCCTGCAGATCCCCTGGCATACCGCCCCCCTTCACCAGCACGGCTGCGGATCCCTGGGATGCAATCCGTTCGGCGGCAGCTTTCATGTCCTCCAGAGAGTGCAGCTCTAGACCGGACAAAATTTGCGCCTCGTAACGGTTGGGGGTCAGCACCTGGGCCAAGGGGATCAGCCGTTCTCGAATCGCCTGCATCGCTTCTGGTGCCAGCAACGTTGCCCCCGTGCGCGACACCATCACCGGATCCACCACCAAGGGCTGTAGCCTCAATCGCTCCACCTGGCGGGCCACCTCCAGCACAATCTCGGCATTCAGCAACATGCCTGTTTTGCTCCCCTGTACCCCGATATCCTGCACCACAGCCTCGATTTGGGCAGCCACGGCTTGTGGGGGTAACCCATCCACACGGCTCACCCCAAGGGTATTTTGGGCGGTGATGCAGGTTACAGCCGAGGTGCCATGCACCCGCTGAAAGGCAAAGGTGCGCAAATCCGCTTGAATGCCCGCCCCACCACCACTGTCGGATCCGGCAATGGTGAGGGCGACAGGGGGATGCAGATCGGCCAGAGCAGGTTCGGATTCCGGTGCAGACATGAGCTTAGGGTATACCGGCAAGGTTGTGGTGGCCACCACCTCTACCCAGGCCCGAGCCTCTTCCACAGCTGTAAGACTCCACCGCAGGAGCTGCGCGGGCTGACCCAACTCCTGAGCCAGCTGCCGACAGAGGGACTGCTCCAACTGAGGGGCAGAGAGGGGAAAACTCAGGGGCACCGATAGGCGCAACAGATGCAACTTCACCGGGAGGCAGAAAACCAGAAAACCTAGGAACCAAATTGCAAACGGTAAACTTCATCCTCCTGATCCGTCTCCACCTCCAGATCAGAAGTAGCATAAGCTACGCACAGCAGCACAAAGCCTTGTTCCTTCAGCTCCGGCCCGATCCCCATCGCATCCACTTGCGTGACGGATCCCGACTTCAACCGCGCCGCACAGGTGGTACAGACCCCCGCCTGACAGGAAGAGGGCAGCTCGATCCCCTGGTCAGAGGCTGCCTGCAAAACCGGCTTGTCCGCAGGCGCGGCGAACCGGTAGGTCTGACCCCGATGATGAACGGTTACCTGATAAGCGTTGGCTGCCATCAAGAACGGGCTCCTGAGGGGGTACGGGCCACCGTCAGAGATTCCGGCTGGCGCATTTTTTTCACCAGGGCCTGGATCTTTGCGGATCCCTCCGCTTTTAAATCGGCAATGTACTGGCCTTTGAGCTGCTCTGCTTCTGCCTCGCTGGAGAAAGGGCCATAGTAGTAGGTGCAGTCCTCGGTGGTGATCTCAATCCAGACCGATAGGCCGCGGATCTTATCGAGCAGGTTAGCAAACACGGGATCCCTCCCCCATTAACAAGAGTTAATGATCGTTCGACATCTTTTGCAATCCCCTAGATTCTACTGCCTTTGTTGAGGAATGTATCGGTCTCGGCACGGTTCAGTTGTTGGGGAGAGCGCTGCCGGTGAATCTCGTAGAGGGCAATGCCCGCTGCCACCGAAGCATTCAAGCTTTCGGTCTTGCCCGCCAAGGGCACCGACAACAGTTGGTCGCAGTGGCGCTGGGTAAGCAGGCTGATCCCTTCCCCTTCGGATCCCACCACCAAAGCGATCGGTCGTTGAAAATCGGCGCTGTAGACGGGAGCGGATCCCTGGCTGGCGGTGCCGTAAACCCAAAAACCGTGCTCCTTGAGGTATTCTAAGGCCCGATTCAAGTTCACCACCCGTGCCACCGGCAGGGTGGAGAGGGCGCCTGCTGCCACCTTCAGCACCGTCGAGGTTACCCCTGCTGCCCGCCGTTGGGGGATCACCATGCCCTGCATCCCAAAAGCCTCGACGCTGCGAGCGATCGCCCCCAGGTTGTGGGGATCCTGGATCCCGTCTAGAACCACCAAAACAGGGTTGGGGCCGGCCTGCTGGCTTTGCTCCACCAAGCTCTCCAAATCCATGTACCGGTAGGGGGTGGCTTGGGCAGCAATGCCCTGGTGGTTGGCTCCATCGGTGAGGAAATTGAGCCGCCGGGAAGAAACCTCGTCGATGACTGTACCCCGCGCTTTGGCTGCTTCCAGCAGGGGCAAAAATTGCGGGCTGTAGCGCAACCGGGGCAGAATCCAAACCCGGTTTAGGGTGGATTGGGCTCTCAGAGCCGCCAGCAACGCCTGGCGACCGTAGATGATCTCCTGCTCCGGCTCGGTTTCGGGTTCCGGGTTGACTTTGGGTTGCCCTGAGGAGCTGGCGGGTGCCTCCAACGGAACTTCTGACCTATGAACTAAAAGGCTGGGATCCCGGCGACGTTCACGGGGGGGCTGAGCGCGAATCCCCCGCTTGGGCCGTTCCCGTTCCCAAGTGCGGCGAATCGGTTTCACCGGAGCCTCAGCAAGGGCTGGAGAAGGGATGTCCTGCCCATCTCTGCGCCTGGGCCCGCGGCTGGTGCCAGACTGCCCTGCTCCTCGCCGTTGCGGTTTGCCTGCGCGAGACGGTCGTAAAGAAGGTTTTCGCTGAGGGGATCTGGGCATGAGTGGGGAACGGTAAAGACCAAAAGATTATCCTAGCCTTCCGGCCCCGCTACGGTCTCAGCCAAAACATCGGTGAGAGCGAGAATGTGTCGAAGCCGATCCCGATCCACCAGGTAGAGATAGCCGAGGACGGTTTCCAGACCACTGGCGTTCTGATAATCCGCCAAGGGCAAATGTCGGGGTGGACGCCCGCAACCGTTGCGCCCCCAACGGACAATTTCCTGCTCTTCTGGGTTGAGATGGGGCAACAATGCCAGCAGCAATTTGGCCTGCGCAGAGCCGCGCACCCGTCCCACCACCTGCCGGTGATAGCGCTCCAACTGCTCCGGAGGAAACAACTGTCGCCGCCGCACGTGCAGTTCATAGATGGCATCCCCCAGATAAGCCAAGGCTGCAGGGGATAGGCGGCGGATCTCGGCTAAGGAAAGCCCTTCTGAAGTGGGGTCAGACAGCAGATCGTTCACAGCAGCTCACAAAAAGTGTCCGGGAAACCTCCAGAACCGCTGTCGTCGGCTCAGGTCAAAGTTCCATCCATGCTAGGACAAGCCTCCTCGGTTCTGCCAGCCCGACCGACTTGGGGGTGATCCAGATCACGGGATTAGATAGAGAAAAAGGGCTATGTAATTGAACCAGGCAACAGGAGTAGAGGGGCCGATTTTATGAGCCTTGAGCGGCAAGGTGAGGCCACCGTCAAAAATCTGGAAGGCAAAATCCAAGAAGCTGTGGGTGAGCTAACCGGGGATCAGCGGGAAAAGCTGGAAGACAAGGCCAAACAGGCGGAAGCGGCGGCCCGCTACGTGGTTCAAGATATCCGAGAACCGATTAAAGATGTTGTGGATGACGTGATGGACTGAGGGAACATCAACCCCGTCAATAGGGGATCCCTGTTCCTACGGTCACTCCAAACGATACACTCTTTAGCTTCCCTCTCCTGCTCTGGGAGAGGCGCTGCGACCGGTGCCACGCTGCGCGAAAGGGGGTGAGGGAGCGAGCTGTTTCAGCCTCAATGGCAATGGCTATGTTTCCTGTAGGGATCTCGATACTCTCAGGAGTTGCAGGGGGATCCGGCAGGGGCAACTTTACCCCAGGCTGGGCAGCAACACATCCGCATTCAGCAACAGCAAGTAGGCGACAATCGCCCCCCCGATGCCCCCGATCAAAAAGCCCGCCGCCAATTCGCTCCAGGCTTGGGATGCCCCCACTGGGCCCATGTTGCGCTGCGAGATAACGGTGCCATAGAGAGAAAGGGCCGCCGTCATGATCAAGATCAAGCCACAGGCTCCCAGAAAACCACTCAGAAGCGCCGTCGATTCATGACGTAGAGGGCCTAGTTTGGCAAAAGGGCCCACCAACCAATAGCCATGGGCCATGCCAATTTCCAAGCCACGCCAAATCGCACTCAGGCCAGGTCGATTGATCGGCAGCCAGTCTATAAACAAGCGGACGGCAGGTGCATGGTTGATCGGTGTCCAGAGATCGCCAATCTGCGGATCTCCCTCAGGGACGGTGATGTATCCGTCGCTTAGCGGAGCACTATCGGCATTGGGTTCAACCATGTCAGCAACTCTACGTCCGGAGCAAAAGGGAATAGAACAACCTCAAAAAGATCAGGGATCCCGGAAAGGCATGGGTGATCATCATTGCCCATGGGGATCCCTATGCAATGGGTTTAGAAGGTCAAGATGTCGGGGAAGAAGCGATTGATCTCAATAAACAGCCCAAAAATGAAAGAGGAGAAGAGAATAAACGCCACCGGAGCCGTAGTGAGAAACTTGGTGAAATCAGCCATACATACCTCTCAAGTATTTGATGGAGTGTTTCAAAATCGGACAAGCAAAGCTACAGCCTTGTGCGGGTTTTCCCTAACAGGACTTTCGCTTCCTGTTCCCACTACGCGGGGTGCGAAGCACCATCCGAGCAGCAGGGAGAAGTCTGGGCTTCTCTGGGCTTCTACAGTGGTCTACAGTTGTAGGTGACTGGCGGAAGGGCTGTAACTGAACGGAGGATCTTCAGCGGGGAGAGATGGGCACAGCGGCTTCAGGAACTTGAATTTCGCCACTGGCAATTTCCTTGAAGGCGGCGGCAGGCCAAGCCAAGGCAGTGAGGAAACATTTCAGGGCTAAGGCCACATCAATGATGCTCTCTTTCATCTCAGGGTTATCGCTCTCCCGGACTGCGATCAGGTAGGAGCGCCCAGCCCAGCCCAGCCAACCGGCGATGTAGAGGAAGAGCAAGCCAGGGATAAGAAACTCGCCCGCGTGGTTCAGGCGGCCATCGGTGACCAAGTGGGGCAAGCCTTCTTCGCCGCAGAGCAAGGTGCTGTAGCGTTCAAAGCGCTTGGTGGTTTGGGCCAGCTTTTGCTCGTAAACCGCGGCCATTTCGGGGCTAGCGCTGACAATTTTGTCTTCCAGGCTGCTCAGCCGCTCGTCCATGCGGGCCTGAAAAGCAGGAACTTCGCTGCAAGGTTTCAGACCGATCAAGGGCTCTGCCTGCACAGATTGGGCAAGGCCAAGCGCGATGCAAAGGGCCAGAAGGAGGCTCAAAAAGGTTCGCATAGCAGGATGTGTCCTTGAGGTAGGGAGCTAAGGTCTTAAGATCTGAAAAGGGTTGGAATCCTAGTTCAGAGCCAATCAGCGCTCGCCCGCTGAGTCGGTTTTCGGAGACCGTCTCTCATGACCAGGGATTGGCGGCTTCAGGAGCACCAATCCCCGACGCCAAAACCTGTTTGCAAAGCGGGAACGGGCACTAAACGGTTAGTATCATACTCCCGAGCGCCTCACCTCAACGGATCGCGGGTTTCAGCTCACACAATTCTTAAGGAAATCCCTTTCCCTTTGTTTCCCTGCCGGCAGAACTTCCCCATGCCCCGTATTCTTGCCATCGAAACCAGTTGTGACGAAACTGCTGTAGCTCTGGTGGAGAACGATCCAACCCAGCCCGGGTTTGCGCCACGGCAGCTCAGCTCCGTCGTGGCCAGCCAAATCGACATTCACGCCGCCTATGGGGGAGTGGTGCCCGAAGTGGCCTCCCGGCAACACGTAGAAACCCTACCGTTTGTGCTTGAGGCAGCTCTGCAACGGGCAGACTTGACCCTGGCCGAGGTGGATGCCATTGCCGTCACCTGTGCCCCTGGTTTGGTGGGATCCCTGTTGGTGGGGGTGATGGGGGCGAAAACCCTGGCCTTACTGCACAACAAACCCTTGATCGGGGTTCACCATTTGGAGGGGCACCTGTTCAGCGGCTTTTTGGCAGAACCCGACTTGCGTCCCCCCTGTTTGTGCCTGTTGGTTTCTGGAGGCCACACCAGCTTGATCTGGATGAAAGACTACGGGCAGTATCAGACGGTGGGTCGGACCCGCGATGATGCGGCAGGAGAGGCCTTTGACAAGGTGGCGCGCCTGTTGGGCTTGGGCTATCCAGGGGGGCCCCAGATCGATCGCTGGGCTCAACAAGGGGATCCAGAGCGTTTTTCGCTGCCCGAGGGCAAGGTGGATCATCCCTACGACAGCAGCTTTAGCGGCCTAAAAACAGCGGTGTTGCGCCTCACCCAACAACTGCAACAAGAGGGGCAAGAACTGCCCATTGCCGACATTGCCGCCAGCTTTCAAGCTCGGCTAACGGGGGTGCTCACCGAAAAAGCGCTGGTCTGCGCGGAACAGTTGGGCCTATCCACACTCCTGTTGACCGGAGGGGTGGCCGCCAATCGGGAGTTGAGATCTCGCCTGACGGAGGCGGGCAAGGCCAAGGGGTTGCGGGTGGTGATCCCACCGGTTTCTTTGTGTACCGACAATGCCGCCATGATCGGGGCAGCCGGGCTTAGCCATTGGCTGCGGGGAGAAGTTTCCCCGCTGGGGTTGGGGGTGGCTTCTCGTATGCCCTTGGAAGGGATCCCGTCTCTGTATGGTTCTGGGGAGGATGTAGAGGCCACTCCAAATGTGAGCACTCCGCTGCGGTAAAGACCCTGCAGATTTGCTGAGGTGGCTCCCTTCACAGCGATGACCCAACGGGATCCCCGGGGTTCTGGTGGTTTTGCACCTCCAAATAAATCAGCAGAGCATTGATATCCGCCGGATTCACCCCGCCAATGCGGGCTGCTTGACCCAAGGTGAGGGGGCGCACCGCCGAGAGCTTATCCCGCGATTCTTTCGAGAGGGTGCTGATGGCCTGGTAGTCCAAATTGTCGGGCAAGGGGCGATGGTACTGCTTGCTCACCTGCTCGATTTGGGTTTGTTGCCGCTGGATGTAGCCACTGTATTTGACGGCAATTTCCGCTGCCTCTTGCTCGAACAAATCCAGCTCCGGATCCCCCAGATCCAAGGCCAGCAGGTCGGGGTAATGCACCTGATTGCGACGTAAAATCTCGGCTAGGGTGGCGGATCCCTTGATCGCTTGTCCGGTCAGTTGGCTGAGGTGGATCCCAGCCGGATCTTGGGCTTTCACCCGCTGACTTTCTAGGCGCTCAATTTCCCCGGCAATGCGGGCTTGCTTGACTTGGAACAGCTCCCAGCGGCGATCATCCACCAATCCCCATTCTCGGCCCAAAGGGGTGAGGCGTTGATCGGCATTGTCGGAGCGCAAAATCAAGCGATATTCCGAGCGGCTGGTGAGCATCCGGTAGGGTTCCCGCAGCTCTTTGGTGCAGAGATCGTCGATGAGGGTGCCGATGTAGCTGGACTCCCGTGGCAAGGTCACCAACGATTTGCCCTGGGCCAGGCGGGCGGCATTGATCCCGGCCATCAACCCCTGGGCCCCCGCCTCTTCGTAGCCGGTGGTGCCGTTCAGTTGCCCCGCACAAAACAACCCCTCCACCCGCTTGGTCATCAGGGTGGGGTAAAGCTGGGTGGCGGGCAAATAGTCGTATTCCACCGCGTAGGCAGGGCGCAACATCACACACTTTTCCAGGCCCGGCAGCGAGCGCAACATTTGAATCTGGATTTTCTCCGGCATACCCGTGGAGAAACCCTGAATGTAGAGCTCCGGCAGATCCCGCCCTTCCGGCTCAATGAAGATCTGATGGCTGTCTTTGTCGGCAAAGCGCACAATTTTGTCTTCAATGCTGGGGCAATAGCGCGGCCCTTTGGCCTCTACCCAGCCCCCATAAACGGGGGTTTCGTGGAGATTTTCGCGAATAATGCGGTGGGTTTCTGGGGTGGTGCGGGTCAGGTAACAATCCATCTGCTCCCGTGGGATCCACACCTGCGGGTCAAAACTAAACCAGCGCAGATCGGGATCCCCGGGTTGCCGCTCCATCACGGAAAAATCCACACTGCGCCGATCCACACGCGCGGGGGTGCCGGTTTTCAGGCGATCCGTCTCAAAGCCCAGTTGCTGCAGGGTTTCCGTCAGGCCTTCTACAGCAAATTCCCCGGCGCGTCCGGCGGCCTGCCAATGGCGACCAATCCAGATGCGCCCCCCCAAAAATGTCCCCGTGGTCAAGATCACCGCCCGACAGCCAAAAACCGTGCCGAAGTGGGTCATCACTCCGACAATCTCATCGTTGCGCCCCAACACCAGGTCGGTAACGGTTCCCTCGCGGATGGTGAGGTTGGGTTGGGTTTCCACCACCGAGCGCATCACCCGCGCATATTCCCGTTTATCCGTTTGGGCCCGCAGTGCCCACACCGCCGGTCCCCGTGAGCGGTTCAGCACCCGCTTCTGCAAATAGGTGCGGTCGGTCACCTTACCCATCTCGCCGCCGAGGGCATCAATCTCGTGTACCAGTTGGGATTTGGCCGGGCCACCCACGGCGGGGTTACAGGGTTGCCAAGCGATCTTGTCCAGATTCAAGGTCAGCATCAGGGTAGAGCAGCCCAGCCGCGCTGAGGCCAAAGCCGCCTCACAGCCGGAATGCCCCCCTCCCACCACCACCACATCGTAGTGATCGAGCACATCAATGGTGTCTTGTCCAACCCTGAGCATAAAGTGGCAAACCAAATGAAATCGGCGGGATCCCTGTTTAGTCCCCATTTCTTCAGTGTAACGATAGGGCAATGGGCCAAAGGCTAGGATCGACCCACAAAAAGTGCCTACCGCCAGGCTGGGATGATCACTCCTTTACAGACTCCACCCCAGGCCATTGTTTACCCCGATAGCGATGGTCAACCGATGGCCGACAATACACTGCAATTCGAATGGATTGTCTTTTTTAAGGACAACACCGAGATCCTGTTGGCCGATAATCCCAATGTCTTCGTGGCCGGGGATCTGCTCTGGTACCCGGTCGAAGGGGATCCGAAAATCCGCATGGCCCCCGATTTGATGGTGGTATTTGGGCGGCCCAAGGGGTACCGAGGCTTCTACAAACAGTGGGAAGAAGACGGGATCCCGCCACAAGTGGTGGTAGAAGTGCTTTCGCCGGGCAATACCCTCAAGGAGATGGCCCACAAGCTGGAGTTTTATGACCAGTACGGCGTGGAAGAGTACTACCTGTTTGACCCCCACAAGAATGACCTCAGTGGTTGGCTGCGCTCAAAAGACGGTCGCCTGCGGGTAATCGAAACCCTGGATGGCTGGATCAGCCCCCGCTTGCAAATCCGCTTTGATTTGAGCGGCGAACCCCTGCGCATTTGGCGCGCCGATGGGGATCCCTATCTCAACTCCGTCGAGCGGGAGGCCCAACGGCAACGGGAGCGGCAACGAGCCCTGCAGGCAGAGCAAGAACGGAACCAGGCTCAACAAGAACGGGATGAGGCCCGTCGTCGAGCAGAAGCCCTAGCCCAGAGGCTGCGAGACTTGGGCGTGGATCCCGATACCCTTTAGCCAAGCTTAATCCCGACTAAAATAATCGGGATTGGTTGACGGGGGGGATCCCGGGTGATAGGATTCGACTCAATGATGGGTAAACAAGATCTAGCGCTCACCCATTCCCACCTCTGAGACCTCTCATGACTCAAACCCTTTCCAACCCCACTCTCACCAAGGCCGACTCTCCAAAAGTGGGCTTCAGCAGTTTGCGCTGTCGGGAATGTGGGGCGGAGTATGAGCCTGTCGCCAAACACGTTTGTGAGCTGTGTTTTGGCCCACTGGAGGTGGCTTACGACTACGACTGGTTGAAGCGCACCGTCACCCGTCAAAGCATTCAGGCGGGGCCCCATTCCATCTGGCGCTACCGGCCTTTTCTGCCCGTCACTTCTGAGAAGCCCATCGATGTGGGTACGGGCATGACCCCCTTGGTGAAGGCAGAACGACTGGGTCGGCGGCTGGGGTTGAAAAATCTTTACATTAAAAACGATGCCGTCAATATGCCCACCCTCAGCTTTAAGGATCGGGTGGTATCGGTGGCCCTGACGCGGGCCAAAGAATTGGGCTTTACCACGGTCTCTTGCGCCAGCACCGGCAATCTGGCCAACTCCACCGCAGCGATTGCGGCCCATGCCGGTTTGGATTGCACCATTTTTATTCCGGCTGATTTGGAAGCTGGCAAGGTGTTGGGATCCCTGATCTACAACCCGACGGTGATGGCAGTGGAGGGCAACTACGATCAGGTGAATCGCCTTTGCTCCGAAGTGGCGGATCGCTATGGCTGGGGCTTCGTCAACATTAACCTGCGCCCCTACTACTCCGAGGGATCCAAAACCTTGGCCTATGAAGTGGCGGAGCAACTGGGCTGGCAACTGCCGGATCACGTGGTGGTGCCTTTGGCTTCTGGATCCCAGTACACCAAGATCTACAAGGGCTTCCAGGAATTCGTGAAGGTGGGCCTGGTGGCGGATAAGCCCGTTACCTTCAACGGCGCACAGGCAGAGGGGTGCTCACCCATTGCCCAAGCCTTTCGAGAAGGGCGGGA
The DNA here is from genome assembly GCA_039794845.1 of Thermostichus sp. DRC_bins_24. Taxonomy (GTDB): domain Bacteria; phylum Cyanobacteriota; class Cyanobacteriia; order Thermostichales; family Thermostichaceae; genus Thermostichus. The sequence continues at coordinate 2,303 of JAUQVK010000024.1, read as the reverse complement.
TTTTGTCACCCCGGTGAAACCCAATACCATTGCCAAGTCCATTGCCATCGGCAACCCCGCCGATGGGATCTATGCTCTGGATATCGCCCGCAAAACCGGTGGGCAAATTCAAGCCGCCTCTGATGCAGACATTGTGGCGGGCATCAAACTCCTTGCCGAAACCGAAGGCATCTTTACCGAGACCGCCGGTGGCACCACCATTGCCGTGCTCAAACAGCTGGCCGAGTCCGGCCAGATCGATCCTGACGCCGTCACGGTTGCTTACATCACCGGCAATGGCTTGAAAACCCAGGAGGCGATTCAACCCCATGTGGGGCACCCCTTGTTGATCTCACCCAAGATCGAAAGTTTTGAACAGGCCCTGGAGCGGGCCCGCACCCTGGAGCGACTGGACTGGCAAGAGGTATCGGTTTAAGAGCTCTGGGCTCCTTGGCCGCTTCTTAAAAAATTCTTAACGAAGAAATATTAAAATATTCGGATAATGCTCAACTCCCACAGGAGCCTTGCACAATGTCTGTTTTTAACCCTATTCAGCGCTGGATCCCGGTAGCAGCGGCAGTAGTTGCCTCCTTTGCTTTCGCCCCCGTTGCTCAACCCCAGGGGCTCAACACGATTCCCGTTGAGTTGGAAACCTTGCCCAGCAGCTACTCCACTCTTGCGGCGGCTTTGCAGGCAGCGGGGCTGAACACGGCGTTGGCGGGCCCGGGGCCTTTCACTGTCTTTGCCCCTTCTGATGTCGCCTTTGGGCAGCTGCCTGCGGGTACGGTGGAGAGCTTGTTACAGCCGGCTAACCGAGACCAATTGACCCGCATTCTCACCTATCATGTGGTGCCGGGGCGGATCACTTCGTTTGATTTGCAGCCGGGCCAATCGGCAACCCTCACCACTCTGGCGGGTTTACCCGTACAGGTGCAGGTGGGATCCGATGGCAGCATTACCGTGAATGGGGCCAATGTGAATGTGGGGGATATCCCTGTGGCCAACGGTGTAATTCACGGCATTGACGGGGTGTTGCTGCCCTGATTTTTTGACGTTTTTAGGATGGACGAGAGCATTTGGCTATGGCGGTAAAAGTTTTGATCCCCACTCCTCTACAGAAGCTCACCCGAGATCAAGCGGTGGTGAACTGTGAGGGATCCACGATTCGGGAATTGCTGGATTCTTTGGAACATCACTGCCCGGGGATAAAGGCGCGCCTGTGTGATGAGAGTGGGGAACTGCGCCGCTTTGTCAACTTCTACGTGAACAGCGAAGACATTCGCTTCCTGGAGGGATCCAACACCCCTCTACAGGATGGGGATGAGGTGAGCATTGTCCCGGCGATTGCTGGGGGTTGAGGGCTGCCTTGCTGTGGATTGGCTGAGCCAACCGGCCCCCTTGGTGGCGCCGGCCCTCTTGGGCATGGTACTTGTGCGCCAATTTGCCGACGGGCGGCAGCTGCGGGCCCAGATCGTGGAAACAGAAGCTTATGCGCCTGGGGATCCCGCCTGTCATGCCTACCGCCGTCAAACCGAACGCAACCGGGTCATGTTCGGCCCGCCGGGACATCTGTACGTTTACCTCATTTACGGCATTTACCATTGCCTGAACATCGTCACCGAAGCGGAAGGGATCCCTGCCGCGGTCTTGATTCGGGCGGTGCAACTGGATCAAGTGCCCGAGTGGATCCCTGCCAAGAAACGGGGCAAGCCCGAACGGGTGGGGGCGGGGCCGGGGTTATTGTGTCAAGCCTTGCGAATTGATCGGTCTCACAATGGCTGGCCTTTGGAGGAGGTGGCCCCCCATCAAGAGGGATTTTGGTTAGAAGGATCCCCCCTGGATCCCACACAATCCCAGGCACCCATCGTTCAAACCACCCGCATCGGCATCACGCAAGGAGCTGAGATCCCGTGGCGCTGGTACATTGGTGGACATCCTGCGGTATCGCGCTATTAGTGGGGGGGATGAGGACAATGCTCACCAGAGGTAAGGGCCATTGGCGGGGGATCCCATGGCTGTTCAGCGGGTTTTTACTGCTCTTGCCCGGATTGCCCACGCCAGCACAGTCTGTTCCCCTAATTTTGTCGATGCAAGCCCTGTCGATGCAAGCCGAAACCCAGACCGACTCCACTGCCTATCGCACCGGATTTCACCGCTGGCAGGCTCCACGGGGGTTTCTAGATTGGTCAACCCAAGGGATCCGCCTGAATCCAGAAGGGCAACTGCAGTTGGATCCCCAAGGCTTGCGGCAAGAAGCAGACCCTGAGCCAGAGTTTCACGGCGGTCATTTTTATACGGGCGGCAGCTATTGGGTGGAAGAAGCC
>JAUQVK010000023.1:0-10253 GCA_039794845.1 Thermostichus sp. DRC_bins_24 | reverse complement strand
GCTGCCGTAGGCAATTTGGGTGACGAGGGGAAGCTCAGTTTCCATGTCACATTCAAATCCCAGTGCAGGGAGTATCGCCGGCGATTACATGCCGTTGCGGCCCCAGACCACCAGGGCAATCGAGAGAACAAAGAAGGAGGGAATCGCAATCCAGCCGAGAGTGATGATGTCCATGGGTTCAGCAAAGCACAAGAACACAGTGCTCTCATTTTACGGGATGGGATCCCCTGCAGATGCGCATCGACGAACACCTTTCCCTGGCTCAGGCTGGCTAAAGTGGGGGTAGGCCAAAAACTTCAGATCTGGACGAGGTTGGATCCCGATGGTACTGGAAATGTTGCCGCTGGTCGCCGCGGTGATCATTGCCGCCTTTTTGCTGTTTTTTTGGGTACGGGTGATTCGAGACGCCATCTGGACGACGGTGGGGATCGTGATCATTCTGGCGGTGCTGTTTGTGGTGTTCAATATCGGCCCGCGGCAGGTGCTACAAGAGTTGCGGGATCCCTTTGCCTTTGTGGAACGGGTATGGGATGTGATCATCGGCTGGCTGAAGGCGCTCTTTCCCTGAAGGGATCCCACCCGAAGAATCTCCATCTCAGACGGATCCCGATGCAATATCATGAGGCCAACCTGCCACACTCATAGCCCTTGCCATGTCTGCTGACCCCGAATGGGATCCCCAAGAGGAAGAGACTGCCCTGGAGGAAGAGATCCCAATTCTTGAGGATATCCAGATTGAGGTGGTGGATTTGGGAGAACGGCGCCGACAGATCCAGGGCACTGTGCACATTCCCGTCGAACGGGAGCGGATCTGGCAGGTTTTGACCGATTACGATCGCTTAGCAGAATTTATCCCCAACCTGGTAGAAAGTCGCGTTATCGGCCGTGAGAATGGCTACACCTTGGTACGTCAGGTGGGATCCCAAAAGGTATTGTTTGCCCAGTTTTCTGCTGCCGTGGTGTTGGCCATCGAAGAGCTCTTTCCCCAGCAGCTGCGCTTTCAAAAAACCCAGGGAGATTTTCTCATCTTTGAGGGGTTCTGGGATCTGCACCCCGTGGCGGCCAACCAAACCCTGCTCACCTACCACCTACAGGTTAAACCTCCACGCAGAATGCCCGTCGGCATGGTAGAACGGCGCATCCGTCGTGATCTGGCCCTCAACCTGCAGGCAATTCGGGAGCGATCCCTGAGCTTGTGAATTTTGCAGTAGAATTGAGCACTCCAGATTGCTATAGGGGGGATCCCTTGCACGAGATTTCCATCACCTGGGCCGACTACCACCGCAAAATCGAGGAGTTGGCCGTCAAAGTCTACGAAAGCGAGTGGGAATTCAACCAAATCGTCTGTATTGCCAAAGGGGGGTTGCGCATCGGCGATACCTTGGCCCGTCTTTTCGATCTCCCCCTGGCGATTCTCTCGGCCTCTTCCTACTCCGGCCCCGGCAACCGCCAACGGGGGGTGCTGACCTTTTCTCGGGATCTGGCCATGACCACCGCCAACCTGGGCAGTGAGGTGCTGCTGGTGGATGATCTGGCGGATTCTGGAGTGACCCTGAAGCGGGCCGTGCATTGGATCAAGCACCACTACGGCTTTTATGTGGAGGAGATTCGCACCGGCGTGTTGTGGTACAAGGCCGCTTCGGTGTATCAACCGGACTACTACGTGGATTATTTGCCCGATAACCCCTGGATCCACCAGCCGTTTGAGCCCTACGAGCAACTGACTCCCCAACAACTGGCGCAATCGCTGCGGGCTTCTAACTAACCTCCAATTCACCGGCGGTTCATACCTTCTCAGCCGCCACAAAGAGGCGTTGGTGCTCGACCGGGATCCGCCCCCATTCGGTGGCCGGGATCACGAGGGGAGACTGCTGGTTGTAATTCACCGGATCCCGGAACCAAGCGCGGCTGTAGGTGTTGTAGAGCAAGGGGCGGGGCGCATCCGAACGATTGGCTCGACCCAAATGAATCAGGCGGTAATCGAAAATGAGACAGGATCCCTTGGCCAGGGGCGGATCCACAAACGGCATCTGCTTGGCCAGTTCGGCATAGTGGGCATCAAAAACCGCATGGCTACCGGGCCAGAGACGGGTCATGCCATTCTCTTCGTTCACATCCACCAAGGGAATGAGCAAGTTCAGGGCATAGCAGGGGATCAGCGCATCCAGCATCTCATCCCCAAACAAATGAGACAGATCCCGGTGCACCTGTTGATCGGTGGATCCCGGCAAAGAGACCACTGCCCCAAACCCACTCAGGATCAGCTCTGGCCCCAAAATCCGCTTCAGAATCGGCAAGAGCAACGGGTGGGCGTAAAAAAGCGGATTGTTAAAGGGTGGCTCCAGACGGATCGTTACCATCACCCGTTTGTTCCCCACCAAAAGGGCATCGGCATGGGTGGCGCTGGCGCAATACCGGCTGTAGGTTTCCAGAAAAGAGCGGTGCAGAGTGTCGATGGCCTCCGGCGCAAACACCTCTTGCAACAGGAGATACCCCTCCGACACAAACATCTGAAAAGCTTGCTCCACAGTTGTCAGTTGTGGGGTTTGGGTCGCCTGTTCTTCAGGGCTAAACGTTAGGTTGGCCAGCATCACTTTTCGGTCTTCCAGAGGGATCCCATCAATCTACCGTCAACTCCAACCCACCGACACTCGAGAGGCCCAGAATGCAAATTTTCAATCAATCTTAGTCAGGAGATTACCTTCGCTTAACCTTAGTGTATCTGGCAAGTTGGTAGTATCTTCGGCGGTCAACCATGTCCGCTGGGTTTGAAGCTATGAGGAAAAGATCGCTGCCTATTCTAGTTACACTCACCCTTGCAGCCTCTGTAATTTTGGCAGGATGTTCCTCTAGCAGTCCTAGTCTTCCGGTTATTTCCGGATCCTTCCCAACTCCGACTCCAACTCAAACGCCCACCCCCACGCCGAGTCCGACTCCCACCCCCACGCCGACGCCCACGCCCACCCCAACACCCACGCTGACTCCAACGCCCACCCCGACTCCTAGCCCAACACCCACGCCCACCCCGATTCCTAGCCCAACACCCACGCCCACGCCCACCCCGACTCCCACTCCAAGTCCAAGCCCGAGTCCGACTCCCACCCCCACCGCAACTCCCACTCCGACCCCAACTCCCACTCCTCCCCTGACAACGATTTTTGTGTCTCCTTTGGGAGGAGGAGATGGCTCTAGCCCGGCTTCTCCAGTGACACTGGCTGAAGGTCTGAATCTGGCGAACCCTGCCAATACCCTAATTCTGGCTGCAGGACAATACCTGCAGGGATCCGGCACTCTGGTTTTGGACAAAGCTGGCCTGACGATTCGAGGCGCAGGCACGGGTCAAACGATTCTTGCTCCCTCCAGCAGCCCGGTTTGTGTTGGCGTTTCCGTTGAAGCTTCCAACATCACGATAGAAGCATTGACCCTTGATGGGGCCAATGTTGACGCCGCCGCAGGAGGGTGCACAGAGGTAGCCCTTCTACTGGGAAACAGCGAGGCCGATGGATTGAACTTGCGGAACTTAGAGTTCCTGGGAACGAATGCCCCACCCATGAACGGATCGGTGGACCTGCCTGCTGCTGATGCGGCAAATGTGATTCAGCTGACGGGTCTCAATCGAGCTACCCTCACCGACCTGACGGTGACTGATGCCAACCAAAACGGGATCCTGCTCACCAATGCCAATGGGGATTTCTCCGTTCAAGACAGCCGCTTTGTCAATTCCGGATCCCGGGCGATTTTCTTGCAGGATGTGGAGGGTACTGTAAACCTCTCCGACAACAATGTGGAAGGCGCCCTTAACGAAGGGATCTATCTGCGGGATGTGACCGGCACCGTCATCATTGATCAAAATACAGTTCAAGACATTCGCTACAAACCCACCTTGGCGGGAGGCTCTGGAATTGAAGGGGGGATCGTCCACACCAATACCCGAGGCACCGTCAATACAAGGCTGACCAACAACCTGGTGGATATCGACCCCAATGGCACCACCCTGGCATTAACTGGGGAAGCGCTGCTGGATATCGACGGCATGGAAGTCAATATGTTTGATACGGCTGTCGGCAAGGCCCTGGTAGAAGGAAATACCCTTCGCAATACGGATGATGATGGCATCGATTCCGATACCAATGGCACAGCACAACTGGATATCATCATTCGCGGCAACACCCTAAGCGAGATCCAAGATCGCAGCATCTCCTTCGTCTCGGCGGGCAACGGCACGGTGCGGGGCTTGATCGAGGGCAATACCATCACCGGCCCCACCACCCTCAACCCCAGCCCCGATGTGGATGCCGATGGCATCGGGATCCGGCCCCGCCAAGACTCCACCATGAACATCACGGTTCGCAACAACACCGTCACCAACCCCGGCCGTAAAGGGATCGACATCAACATGAACCGCGGTGATGGGAGTAGTGGCCCGGTTAACAATGCCACAGCCTTCTTCCGCTTCGAGGGCAACACCGTCAGCAACGCCGGGCAGCGGGCTTTGGATATTCAACTGGAAGATACCTCCAGGGCCACGGGGGTGATGGTGAACAATACCGTCAATGGAGCCAATGGCGATGGCATCCGGGTGCGCTCAGGGGCAGGCGCAGGGGCCGAGACCAACCAACTGTTCGTGGGCTTATTCGACAACAGCGTCACGGGCGCAACCACCGCAGCGGATGCGGGCATCTTTGTGCGGGCGCAAAATGACTCCCGCTTGTGTGCTCGGATCGTTGAGAACAGCTCGGATAACTCTGGGGGGGTAGGGTTGGATTATTTCCTCAGATCTCAGCAAAATGCTGTGCTGGAACTGTTTGGAATCACCACCCCCATCCCGGCAGCCAACCCCAGTCCGGCTCTAACGGCGGCTCTGGCAGCGCAGGGAAATACAGGCCGGAATGCGAACTTCCCCAGCCGGGTGCAAAACAACTCCGTCCAAGTGCCCTCCACCAATTGCACCTTCCCCAACAACACCTTTGCGCCTACTCTTCCCCAGTAGCCAGCCAATTACCGGGATCCCTCCTGGAGGCTGGCCAGGGCCATCAGCATGCCCCGGGCTTTGTTCAGGCACTCTTGGTATTCTTTCTCGGGCTCCGAATCGGCGACAATGCCTGCCCCCACCTGCAAGGTCACCTGGCCGTTTTGCACCATCAGGGTGCGGATGGTGATCGCGGTGTTCAGTTGGCCGGAAAAGTCGTAGTAGCCGTAGGCACCGGAATAGGGGCCGCGTCGGGATCCCTCCAGCTCGTGGATGATCTGCATGGCGCGGATTTTCGGGGCACCCGTAACCGTGCCGGCGGGAAACGTGGCTCGCAAGAGATCCCAGGCGCTGTGTTGGGGATCCAGTTGCCCCACCACGTTGCTGACGATGTGCATGACATGGCTGTAGCGTTCGATCTGCATCAGGTCATCCACCTGTACGGATCCCAGCTTGCACACCCGGCCCAGATCATTGCGGCCCAGATCCACCAGCATCACATGCTCAGCCCGTTCCTTCGGGTCAGCCAAGAGATCTTGTTCCAATTCCCGATCCTCAGCAGGGGTTGCTCCCCGTGGGCGAGTTCCGGCAATCGGGCGCACGGTGGCGACTCGTTCCTCTCCGGCTTGGCTGAGCTTCACCATCACCTCTGGGCTAGAGCCGATCAGGTACAGATCCCCGAACTGCATAAACGCCATGTAGGGGGAGGGGTTGATCAGGCGCAGGGAGCGGTAGAGATGAAAGGGATCCCCCCGAAAGGGGGTGGTAAAGCGTTGCGAGAGCACCACCTGAAAAATATCCCCGGCACGAATGTATTCTTTGGCCTGTTGCACCGCCGCTTGATAGGCCGCCGGGCTGAGGTTGCTGGGGGGGATCCCGCTGGGCAGTTGCGGTTTCCAGTTCAAGCTGAGGTTGGCCGTCGAAACCGGGGCACTTAACTGTTGCACCAAGCGTTCCACCCGTTGGCAGGCTTGTTCGTAGGCTAACTGAGCCGACTGCTGGCGGGTATCGGCAAAGGCAACCACCCAGATCTTGCGCTTCACCTGGTCAAACAACAGAATGCTATCCACCTGCATAAAAATGGCATCCGGCGGATCCCCCGCTTGGCCCGGGTAAATAGGCACTTTCGGCTCGATCCAATGGATGAGCTCATAGCCCCAGTAACCGAAAAGGCCGCCAATGCTGCTGGGCAACTCCGGCAAATGCACCGGCTGATAGGGCTGCAAACACCGGGCCAAAATGGCAAAGGGATCCCCTTGGTGCTGCTCTCGCCGGCCATCGCGGTGAATTTGCAGCGCCTGATCCCCACGCACTTCCAACGTCCAAAGGGGGTCACAGCCCAAGAAACTGTAACGGGCGATCTGCTCCCCCCCCTCCACCGATTCCAGCAAAAAGTTGTAGGGCTGGCCGGCACAAACCCGATACCAAGCAGAGACCGGTGTTTCCAGATCCGCCACCCATTCCTGATACACCGGGATGAAATTGCCCTGCTCGGTAAGGGGAAGAAAGTCCTTCAGGGGAGGATAAATCATGAGGCCCAACTCGCGGATCCCTGCAACATCGCCTCCTGACTCTATCCCAATCCAGGGATCCCACGGCAACAGGGCCGGCGGCTGCGGTTAGTGCTCTCGCATCTACCGGAAAAGATCACAGCCCTTTCGCTAGTCACATACTACAGTTTAGGTTGAAACCTTCTGGCTGGGTGAGAGACAGAAGCACAGACCAAGCTGCAGGAAACCCGCTCAAGAGCTGTAAGCTGGGTGCGGCCCCCTCGCTTGGACTCTTGCCATGTCGGATCCCTCGCAGGTTATTCGTGAACGTTTGCGCTTTCAAGGCTACAAATACACCTTCGTCAGTCAACGGATGCGCTTTCCCAATGGCAAAGAGGGAGAACGAGAATATCTCATCCATCCGGGTGGGGCGGTGGTGGTACCAATGACGGCAGCAGGCAAGTTTGTGTGTATTCGTCAATATCGCTTTGCGGTTGCCTCCTACCTTTACGAGTTCCCGGCAGGCACGCTCGAGCCAGGCGAACACCCCGATGAAACCATTCGACGAGAACTCGAAGAAGAAACCGGGTTACGTGCCCATCGCTGGGATTCTCTTGGGCAATTTTATTTGTGCCCCGGATATTCTAATGAGATCATGTATGCCTATTTGGCCCGAGATTTGGAAGTGCTGGATTCCCCTCCCGATAAGGATGAAGATGAAGACATTACGGTCGTAGAATTTTCTCCTTCTGAACTCACAGAAATCGCCCGCTCTGGAATGGATCTGGATAGCAAATCCATCACGTGCTTATGGCGAGCCCAACTGTTTTTGGCGGCAGAACAATCTTAAAGGGGGATCCGTGGGTGCCCTGGGATAGTATCGAAATAAGCACTGAGCAGCAGCCTTTCATGACCGATGAAGAATTAAACGAGCGCTTTGGCCGCTTGGTGGATGCCCAGCTTCGGTTTCAAGAGCAGCTGGGGGATATGGCCGGGATCCTTCGCCAAGTGGTGCAACGGGTGGATCAATTGGCTGCCAATCAAGAGCGGCACGAGCAGGAATTGCAAGAGTTCCGTCAAAGGCAAGCAGAAACCGATCAACGCTTCAACGTCTTGCTCGAAGAAGTGCGTTACCTAATTCGGCGGCAAGAGCCTGAACCGGACATTGATCCAGGGAGCTCCTCATGACCGATGAAGAATTAAACGAGCGCTTTGGCCGCTTGGTGGATGCCCAGCTTCGGTTTCAAGAGCAGTTGGGGGATATGGCCGGGATCCTTCGCCAAGTGGTGCAACGGGTGGATCAGGTTGCCCAGCGAATGGATCAAGTTGTGGCCAATCAAGAGCGGCACGAGCAGGAATTGCAAGAGTTCCGTCAGCGGCAAGCAGAAACCGATCAACGCTTCAATGTCTTGCTCGAAGAAGTGCGTTACCTGATTCGGCGGCAAGAGCCCGAACCGGGATCCCAGGGGTCTTGAAACTCATTTGTTACCTTAGGTGTTTACTCAGGGGCCGGCCCCGGTACAAGGGTGCCTTCTGCTCAGGCTGTTACCGAAACACAAGGTTTTGCCCCCACAGACTGGAGTATGGTGAAATGACCCCCTCGGTTGGGGTGATTCAGACTCTATTCCCTGCTATCCTCCATGTCTTTTGCTCCTCCGTTGGCAGCCTTTCTCTCGGGGCAGCCTGATTCTCTGTCAATTCAGATCCCATCGACCGTAGCTGAGTTGGCCGGGATCCTGAAGGAGTGCCGAGGGCAGAAAGTGCTGCCCCTGGGGAACGGGAGCAAATTAGGGTGGGCGCATTCGCTGGAGCCTGTGGATCAGATCCTCAGCACGCGGGGGTTGTGTCGCTTGATCGATCATGCAGCTGCCGACCTCACCGTCACCGTAGAAGCAGGCATGACCCTGGCGGAGTTGCAGCAGATTTTGGCGGAGCAGGGGCAATGGTGGCCGGTGGATCCCCTGTATTCCGACTGGGCCACCGTGGGGGGCATTATCGCCACCGCCGATACAGGATCCCTGCGCCAGCGCTACGGCGGGATCCGCGACTTGCTGTTGGGCATCACCTTTGTGCGCGCAGATGGGGAAGTGGCCAAAGCGGGGGGACGGGTGGTGAAAAATGTTGCCGGCTACGACCTGATGAAGCTGTTCACCGGATCCCTAGGCAGTTTGGGCATTTTGACCCAAGTGAGTTTGCGGCTTTATCCTCTACCGGCGGCCCGGTCGGGTTTGCTGGCTACAGGATCCCTGCAGGATTTAGAGGTACTGTGTCAGCGGGTACTGGCAGGCCAGGTTAGCCCTGTGGGGGTAGATCTTTGGCTGAGGGCAGAGGGATCGCAGCTGTTGCTCACCTTTCACGGGTCAGAGCGAGTGATTGCCGAACAGATGACCCAAACCCGACAGTTGGCCCCCTTGGAGTTGGCTTGGCAGGAGGTGAACCCCGGGGCTTTGCCCATGCCACAATCCAGTTCAGAGGGGGTGCTGGCCAAATGGGGGTGTTTGCCCAACCAGAGCTTGGCGGCTTTACAGCAGTTTCAAACCCTATTCCCGGAAACTCAGGTGCAACTGCATCGGGGCTGTGGGCTAGGGCGAGCTTGGATAAAGAATCCCGAAAGGGGATCCCTGACGCAGCTGCAACGCTTCCTCCGGTCTGCAGGAGGATTTCTGACACTTCTGGAAGCCCCCCCAGGCCTGAAGGCCGCCCTAGCCCACGATTTCGGCCCCACCGCGATCCTAATGCGTAAGCTACGGCAACAGTTTGACCCCACCAGCACCTTCTGCCCTAACCTGGGATAACCCTCGCTCCGGCCTTTGTTTTTGTTGTGGACCGGTAGCGCATTCACTCATGACGGCCTGTAGTCAATTCAGTTGAGGATGAGACGGTGCTAAAGGTAACATGACCTGGAGATGAATCATGAGAGGGAGCTCCATGAGCCACAGCTTGGACTTGAGAGAGGGTCGTTAGGTATATCGAGAAAGGAGGTGGCCCGACGGCAGCTGCACGGATTTACGAAGTCAGCCGTTCAACTGTTTATCGCTGGCTAGGCCGAGATGACCTCAGACCGACCGTAGTCAAGAGACGAGCGCGAAAGATTGACTGGGCTGCCCTCAAAGAGCATGTGGAGCAGTACCCAGAAGCTAAGTTAAAGGATAGAGCCAAGATATTTGGCGTTCAACCGAGTGCGATTCACTATGCTCTGAAGCAAATGAAAATAACACGAAAAAAAAGAGCTAAGGTCTCAGGAAAGAGAAGGAACTCAGTCCTGCTGAAACAATTGTCAAGATAGCAAGATAGAATTAAATACTTCGCTAATCACCTACAACCGTAGAAGCCGAGACCTCCCCTTTTATCCGGATAGTGCTCCGCATCCCGCGTAGCGGGAACAGGAACGGAAAGCACAAGTCTTGCTGTAGAAGAACCACGCAAGAGCTGTAGTGGCCGGTAGGCAGAAGAAGAAAAGCTTGATAGCACCCATGCTTTTTCAGAGCAGCTTAAACCCAGAAGGATTTGGTCGCGCAAGCGATGTGGAGCATTAGGGATGGCTAGGGCGATACCTAACACCAAGTTAAGAAAGACCATCGGTCTTGACTGTGATAATGCCTTGATTCATCGTGTTCTGCATGACCTAGAGGAACATCGCAAGGAGAGGATAAGGGAGTTGGTGAAAGCAGGAGGCCATGAAGTGGTATTTCTGCCAAGGTACTCACCAGACCTCAATGGCATAGAACATGATTCTAGTTCATGCACAAGGACACGCTGGCACGAGTAAGAGGGCAAAAATGTACATGAATGAA
>JAUQVK010000022.1:0-5174 GCA_039794845.1 Thermostichus sp. DRC_bins_24 | reverse complement strand
CCGCACCCTCTACAGTGCCCTCGATGTCGTAGTGGATCAATTGCAAAGGCCAGATGGATTGGGATCCCGTTTGCCCCTGCTGATAGGGATCCGCAATGCGATGGAGCTGGAGGGCTTCCCCTTTGAGGATGGCTGTTTCTACGATATCGAGGGCACTGTAGAGGGTGCGGGTGGCGGATCCTTTGCGGCTAACCTGGGTGGGATCGGTGGGGGTAATGGAACGGTTGATCTGGGCTCTGACGGGGTAGAAGCTTTTGGAAATCTGGCTTTTGCCCCAACGCCGCTGGGTGACGGAGTTGAAGACCTGTTGGGCCTGGGGATCCCGTTGGTAGGTGGCCTGGGAGTACAGGGCGCTGAGGGCGGTGTTGAACTCGCTTTCGGTCATGGCACTGGGCCCAAGGTAGTAGCCCCAGCGATACATCTGATCCCCGAGGATGCCGTAGCGTCTCAGGGTTTGGAGATCCTTGTGCAGGGTATGGGGGGAGCAAGGGGGGAGCGCGATCCCCTGCTGGGTGGCGACCCTGTGCAGGTAAAGGAGGAGTTCCTCTAGGCGCGGCTGATCGGTGAGGTGGCCAACCCCGGGATATTGGGCCAAGGTGGCAATCAGGCAGAGGAGACGAACCTGCTCCGCACGACCCGGTTGCCGGTAGGGTGCCGTAGGCATAGGGTCACGAAAACTCTGAGCATCGGTTTGGGAAGAGTGGGGAGGCATGGGGGTGGGATCCTTGTGGGCCAGGCTCTGGCCCACCTTTTTTCGCCGTTCGCATCTCAACTTGCAGCACGCTCCATCTCGCTTCCTAATCTAAAGAAGACCAGCTCTTGTGGTCAGAATTTCATTCTGAAGAGCGCGAACGGATCCGAGGCTGGATCTCAAGGCAAGTCCAATTCTGGCTGACAAGGTGACCCCGAGCCTAGGTCACAAGGAGTGGCATCATGGGCCGAACCCTGTACGTATCCCAGCAAGATTGCTACCTCAGTCTCGACCAGGAACTGCTGGTGGTCAAACGAGCCGGCATCACCCTGCAGCAGGCTCAGCTTCCCCATCTGGATCAGATCCTGATCTTTGGTCATGCTCAGGTCACCACCCAACTGATCCAGAGCTGCCTTCAGCGCAACATTCCCATCGCCTACCTCTCCCGCATGGGCTATTGCTACGGACGGTTGCAGCCAATCCAGCGGGGCCAGCGGGTTTTGCAGGAGCTGCAGATGCACCTGACACCCCAACGAAAACTGGAAACCGCCCGCCAGATCCTGAAAGCTAAGGTGCATAACGGTCGGATCCTGTTGCTCCGGCAGCGGCGTCGCAAACCGCAGGTGAGTGGCGAAAAAATTGCCCTGCTCCAAAAACTGCATGACGACATGGACTCGGCCCAGACCATCGATCAATTGATGGGTCTGGAGGGAGCCGCCGCCGCCATTTACTATCCCACTTTGGGGGAATGCCTCACCCAAGTCGGCTTTGAATTCACTACCCGTAGCCGCCGACCGCCCCAGGATCCGGTCAACGCCATGCTCAGCTTTGGCTACCAGTTGCTCTGGAACCATATTCTGTTGCTTATCGAATTACAGGGGCTGGATCCTTACCAAGGCTGCTTGCACACCAGCCACCATAACCATCCCTGCCTAGCCTCCGATTTGATCGAAGAGTTTCGCGCCCCGCTCATCGATTCGCTGGTGCTGTGGTTGATCAACACCGGGGTGATGGATCCCTTTGAAGATTTCACCGATGAAGTTGAGGGCTGCCTACTCACTCAGTCAGGTCGCACGAAATTTCTACAAGCCTTCATTCAGCGGATGGAGGACACGGTTCAGCCGCCTAATGCTACGCATCACTGGCGTGAACAGGATCCCGATACGGAGGAAGGGATCCCCCGCTGGGATCTCGTCAATCGTCAGGTACAGATCTACCGACAGTTTGTCGGCAATCAATTGCCCTTTTATACCCCGTATGGGATCCGCTGAGGTGTGCCATGCAACTGTATGTGGTCGCCTATGACATCCCCAGTGACAAACGCCGCAAGAAAGTGTCTGACCTATTGGAGGGCTATGGACGACGGGTGCAGTACAGCGTCTTCGAGTGTCTATTGGAGCTGGATCAGTATCAGAATCTGCAACGCCGTCTCCGAAAACGCTTGAACTTGGCGGAGGATCAGGTGCGGTTTTATCCTCTCTCGGCCCATACCCTCTCTCGGGTTGAGGCTTGGGGTGGGGCTGAGCTGCTGTCTCCGCCAACCTCTATCGTTGTTTAGCAAACCATGAATGATTTCGCCGTTCGCGTCACGAATGGATGGAGGACTTGAAGTAGCCGTTTATGCTGTTGTTCATGCTCGATATAACCCAGAGGTTCATCAGGCAGTCAAGAGATTTGATGGTGTTGATTCACCCATTGTCAAGATTGCATTGCTTTTATTTAAAAACATGCCCATCGAGGTGGCCAAATGACTGAAGAGCACGCTTGGTATTTTCGCCGCAAACTGTTTGCTTTGCTCCATGATCCCCAGCTTAAGGCCTTGTACACCTACAAGAATGCCAAAGGCCCTTGGGAACAGGTGGCAGAGCTGTATCACCACAGCGAAGAGCTGGAGGGTTGGTGGCAGTCTCATCAAGGTGTAATCGCAGATCATATTGCTGCCGCCTCGGATCGGTTGGCCTTCAGGAATACCTTCGAAGATGCCGAGAAACTGGGGGGGATGACCCAGGTGGAGGTACGCCACCCCCTGTCGGGGCAGAAGCAAAATATCCAGATCCCGAATCAGCTCACGGAAGGGCAGCTAGAAGAGAGGCAAAACAGGATCATTCCCTATGAGCAGGTGCGTCATGGGGATCCCGAGAAAGCCTTTTGGTGGTTCTGGCGGTTTTATCCTCAGTTGGTCTCGCTTGAGACCGGGATCCAGACTCCTTCTGCTTTGCTGTTGCCGGCCGATACCCGCATCCCAGACTGCCCCATTCATGATCACAACAGCATCGTTGCGGGTTTGGCAGGGGCTTTATTCCCTCAAAACTGGCAACCATCGGATCCGCACTCCCATGCCGATCTGCTGTTGTTCACCTTTTCTCCGGTTCAGGAGTTTATTAAGTCTTCTCGAAAATTATTGGATTTTTGGTCGGGATCCTATCTGCTGCACTACCTAAGCGCTCGCCTCTGCTGGTTCATTGCCGAGCGCTATGGCCCAGATGCCGTGATCACCCCCTCCCTCTGGGGTCAGGAAATTATTGATGCCTGGATCCTGAAAAAGTACCCGGAGTTTGAGTGCTACTTTCGAGAGATCGACCGACTGGATACCCAGCACATGGTGACCCAGAGCCTGGGTCAGGTGGATCCACACCTTCAGGGATCCACTCCGGTTAGCCGTTTTCAAGAGCGTCAATCCACCAGCCTGAGCACAGCAGGGTTTCCCAACGTGATCACGGCCCTAGTGCCCAGATCAGAGGCGGAAGCCTTTGCCAAAGAACTGACTCAGAAAATGGGCGAAATCTGGAAAGAGATCGGTACCCAGGTGCGAGATCACATTCGTAAGACCTGTATCCACCACTTGGAAACGAGGGGATCCCAGATTTGGGAAAAAATTGCCCCAACCATGGGTACCACCGAGGGATCCCATATCAACTACGAGCGAGAGTTTCAGAAATGGCATCAACAGGCCAATTGGGAATGGAACAAACTCTGGGATGCCCAGCTTGACCACACCTGGGAAAGCTACTGGACTCTGATTCCCCTAGGGGATCCGGAAAAACCTTTGAAAGCACAAACGAAAGATCCTGGTTACTCATCTTGGAGGACAGCGCAGCAAACCCTGGCTCAGAGTCGGATCCCTTTACCCACCGCTCCTGAAGAAAACGCCTATGGCACTCTCAACGTGGGCACCTGGTGGGGCAGTTTGCAAGCCCGGCTCGGTCAGTCCATCCAAGCCATCAAAAACACCCGCACCTGGCGGATCCCGGTGGCTCCGGGGGAGCGGTCTACCCTGTCTGGCCTGTACAGTGCGGTGCACCCCAACCTGTTGTATCGGGATCACTTCTGCGAAGGAGCGGGGCTGCCTGCCGGGTCGTTGCGCATGTTCTGGGCACTGATGGCAGAGGTCTATCCAGGTCTGTTTAACGGATCCGAGATGCTCAATGCCATCGAGCTCACCAAGCGCATGGCCTGGAAGTATGGGGGTATTGCCGAATCCTTGGGGGTTTCCACCGAAGACGACGATCTGGAGAACTTGATCCGCTTCCCCAACCTGAGTTCTATTGCTGCTGCTCGCTTTGCCCATGAGGCCCCAGCCAAGATGAGGCAGTATTGGCAAGCGCTAGAGCGGCAGATCCGGCAGAGCCTACCTCAACATCAAGATCGATTTGGGTCGCTTACCCGCCGTCCTTTTCAGGTGCCGAAAACCGATGCCCACCTCAATCCTCAAGGAGGGGATCAACCGAGGGATCAGCCCTACAACGGTGTGATGTTCTCCAGTAAATGGTTGGTGGATGATCTGGGGCTTCGGGATCTTGAAGCGGAGGAACTTCGCCACGCAGTGGATCAGGCCCATCAGCAGGTGGGGCTTACGGGGGGCAGTCCTTCCGACTGGTGGGTGATTGTCCTGGCCGATGGAGACAACATGGGCAAGTACGTCAGCGGAGCCAAGCTGCACCCTTACGAAAACTATCTGGCTACGGGCGTGGCAGACAAACTGCGGAAGCGTGGGGATGAGTGGAGGCAACTGTTGGATCCAAATCCCAAACAGGGTTTTCCCATTAAGAAACGCATGGGGCCGGCTACTCATGTGGGTTTGAACAGGGCTTTGTTGGATTTTTCCAATCGCCTGGTGCCCTACCTCACCGAAAAACGCTTCTGTGGCCGGGTGGTCTACAGCGGTGGGGATGATGTCATGGCCTTGCTGCCCCTCGAAGATCTGCCGGAGTATCTCATCTCGCTGCGAGCAGCCTGGTGTGGCAAGCCGGATCCCAAGGGGGAGTTTAGAGCCGAAGGAGGATTTTGGCACCCGCCACTGGTTAAGTCGAAATCGCTGGAAGGTCTGCCCAATCGTCCGCTGTTCACCATGGGTGATGGAGCCACCATGAGCATCGGCATTGTGATCGCCAACAAAGGGATCCCGTTGCCCACCGTTCTGGAAAATCTCTGGGAAGCCGAGAAAAATCGGGCCAAAAAGATCCCGGATAAAGATGGACTCTGT
>JAUQVK010000021.1:0-17544 GCA_039794845.1 Thermostichus sp. DRC_bins_24 | reverse complement strand
ACACTTAAATACGTTGAACCGGGCACTTGGTCTCGCCGCATCAACGAAGAGCACCGATTGGTCTACTGGGTTGATGACCACAAGGTCGTCTTCTTAGCGGCCCGCTACCATTACGGCAAACACCGTAAGTAACTCTCCACGGGATCCCTGGGATAAGCTACTATCCTGGGGATCCCTGCCTCCGTTAAGCCAGAGGGAGGTTCCGCAACACTGATTGGGAATTGATAGAAAACCATGGTTAGAGTTGAAAAATTGGCCGATGCCAAGCGTAATCTCGAGGCCTTGTGCCAAAAGGTGATTCAAGAAGATGATGAGATCATCATTGAATTGGATGATGAAGGGGAGGATGTGGTTCTTTTGGCAGCTCATGAACTGAGTTCGCTGCGAGAATCCTTGTATCAACTGTCATCAAAAGCCAATGCAGAGCGCCTTTGGGCGGCTTTAGACTATGCAAAACAACCCAAACCAAAATCTGAAAAACGTTCGTTACGGGATCTCTTTAGCTCCCTCGATCTACCTTTAGATGAAGCCTAGAACCACATCCCCTTCGGGGACGGACACTCATTTCCGTGAGGTGCCGGCTGTTCTATGTTTACGAACCAGTCCACCTCCTTCCCCGCAAGGGGACAATTTTTATTTAAGTTATTTAAGGTTGTCGGGCATCGAGCACAAACAGGGCACTGCCCACGGTAAACAAAAGGCTGGCCACAAGGCCGAGCAGGGTTTGCACGAGCTCCATACCAGTACCCAAGTTCATGAGCTCGCTCACCCCAAATAAGCTGCTTCCCACCAAAAACAGCCAACTGGCCAATTCATAGCGGTGATTCTCTGCTTTTGCGCGCCTCATGTCTCCTCCGACTGCAAGTGCCCGTAGGCTTCAGCAGCCGCGGCCATTTCAGCTGCCTTTTTTGAGCGGCCTTCCCCTCGACCCCAACATTGTCCCTGTCCCCAAACTTCCATGGTGAAATGAGGAGGATGTTCTTCGGCTGCCACCAGGCGATATTCTGGTAGACTGCCCCAAATGCGTTGGGTGAGTTCCTGTAAAGCTGCTTTGGGGTTGCGCCGAGTCGGATCTTGAAACCATGCCTTGACCCGTTGGCGGAGATAAGGATCCAACCAGGGATGGAGCCTGGGCAGAGTGTGAATCCCCCAGCTGAGGTAAAAGGATCCCAGGAGAGCCTCGAAAGCATCTGCCAACCGGCGATCCCGTCCAGCGGGGTCTCTCTGGGAGCTGGATCCCAACTCGAGGTAACGCTCCAGCCCATGCAGATCCGCCAGTTCTGCCAAATGTGCATCGCTAATCAGATCAGAGCGAATAGCGGTCAACTCTCCCACCGACAGGTCCGGGTAAGACTCAAACAAGAATTCCGTAGCCAAAATTCGTAAGACGGAGTCCCCCAACAACTCCAGCCGGTCATTATTCCGCTGGCTATCCAGAGATGGGTGAATCAGGGCTTGATCCAAGAGATCCCAGCGCAGTTGCTCCAGTAAAGCCGAATCTTTGAACCCAAGTCGATTCAAAAGGTGCTCGAGGGCACGGCGGCGGGGCGGGATCAGCTCAACCATAAAATCCAACTCCAACACCAAAATCTCAATCCCCTGGGCTTTCCAGGTGCTGCCGGCAAATGGTCTCAAATGGTCTTTTATTCGATGATCTTACCGGCCTGGATGATGACCTCAGCAGCCCCGGCTAAGGATAGCACCGCCAGTCCAGTAGACAGCACTGAGAACCTTCATGGCAAAGAACCCACCCCAAACGCTTTCTCAGAACTGGGTATGATCCGGGCGTACGAATCCTTGGGAGATCAGGATGGAAACTCAGTCGCTCTCACCCCTCGACCAATTGCAAGCGATTGCGGAAGAAGAAGGCATGGCCCTGCAGGAGCTTTTGGATGAGGCCATCTATCTTTTGCGGCGCATCCGGGTGAAAGCCCTGGATCGGGAAACCCGCAGGGATCCCAAAACCGTGCAGCGAGATTTTGGTACAACTCCCTCAGCCTGGGCAAGACAGGACATTGAAGAGGATGAGGGCCTCATGGAAGATCTGCTCTTGGTGTACCGGGATCCCATGGAATGGCAAGCCTTGTTGCTCACCTTACAAAAAAGAGCGACTGGGAAAAGCGCCGAAAGCGGATCCCTGGAGTAGAGATGTTAATCTATGTGAAGCTTTTTAATAAACTTATGCCTTTGCATTGCCCATGAACGCTCACGATTGGTCTGTCACCGAACAGCAAATTGCCCAAGCAGCTTTTAAGAACGCCTACACCCGCGAGACCACTACCCTAATTGAGGATGTACGGGCTAAAGCTGGTTCTATTACCCGATTGGAGGATCTCTGGCGACTGCACGACTTTCTCAGCGCCCGACGCCACGAACTTGACGGCAAATATGACTACAGCTATCCAAGCTTGATCTTTGTGTTTGCGGAGTTGCTGCGGGAGGGTTGGCTGAATGTAGCAGACCTAGAGGGGCTGAGCCGCGACAAACTGGCCAAGATCACCTCCTTGGCCCGTATGTAGGGAGCTGCAGGGAGCGAGGATCCCTCAGTCAATTTACATTTTTTTACATTTCTCGTAACTAACAGTAAGGTGAGGAAAGGAGCTTGAACTTTGAAGTCCCTTACCGATAGGACTGAATCATGCCTTACAACGTAGAGACCGCTCGCACCATCTTTCCGGAGACCCTTGCTGCGGATGTTGTCCCTGCAACCATTGCCCGATTCAACCAGCTCAGTGCCGAGGATCAGCTGGCCTTGATTTGGTTCGCATACCTGGAGATGGGTAAAACCATCACCATCGCTGCTCCCGGCGCAGCCAGCATGGTACTGGCGGAGCGCACCCTCGAACAGTTCCGGAAAATGTCTTTCCGGGAGCAGACCCAGGCCATGTGCGACTTAGCCAACCGCGCCGACACCCCCATCTGCCGCACCTATGCGGTTTGGTCGCCGAACGTCAAGTTGGGATTCTGGTACCAATTGGGGAAATGGATGGAGGAAGGGATCGTTGCCCCGATTCCGGAAGGGTATCGCCTCTCCGCTAACGCTTCGGCTGTGCTGCAGGCGATTCAGGCAGCGGATCCCGGCCAGCAGATCACGATTTTGCGCAATGCTGTGGTGGATATGGGCTACGACCCCGCTAAGTTGGGTCAGTTTAACCGCGTCAGCGAGCCGGTGGTTCCGCCCAAGGCGATGTCAGAGCGCACCAAGGTCGCCATCGAAGGGATCAGCAACCCCACCGTCCTGAATTACATGGACAACCTCAACGCCAACGATTTCGATGCTCTGATTAAGCTGTTCACGCCGGATGGAGCCCTGCAACCGCCTTTCCAGCGTCCAATTGTGGGCACCGAGGCGATTTTGCGCTTCTTCCGGGAAGAATGCCAAAACTTAAAACTCCTGCCCGAGCGGGGAGTATCTGAGCCTGCCGAAGATGGCTATACCCAAATCAAGGTGACTGGAAAAGTACAGACCCCCTGGTTCGGTGCCAATGTCGGCATGAATGTGGCCTGGCGGTTTTTGCTGAACCCGGACAACCAGATCTTCTTTGTGGCCATCGACCTGTTGGCCTCGCCGAAGGAGCTGCTGAACTTCATTCGCTGAGGTTTTGACTATGGTTCCCTGAATTGGAGCGGGAAACGGAGCAGGCGTTCTCCAACAGGAGGGCGCCTCTTTGTGTTGTAAGTTTGCGTTGTAAAGATATCAAGAGATCCCGGCCTTTATTCCGGTTGGCGGAGTTTGGCCACTGAAATGGAACTGACGGCACGGCCGCTGTCGGTGGAGGCAGCAATGCTGGAAATACGGGATCCGATATCGCTTTTGGCCCCAAAGCTGTTGATGCTTTCAGCGGTAGGGGTGGGTTGAGCTGAAAAGATCGGGATTGGTCTTGCTTGAGGCCTTCCCGAGGACGAGTCTGCAGGTTTTTCCTGCGAGAGGGAGGCGACAACCGGCGGAGAAGATTCCCCACCCATGTGGGTGGCCCCCACCTTCGGGGTGAGAGTTGCGGCGGGTTCGGATACAGGCGTTGCTTCCTCCCGGGATTCTGGTGTCGGGACTGCAACGGTTGGCGCAGGCGCCGGGGTTTCTTCCGAGGGGACGGGGCGCTTCCCACCTGCAGCGGGAGGGGTGGGTTTGGGAGAAGACTGCGGAGTCGGCGTGGTGGCGCGTTTGGATAAATCGTCGCGGGGGGGTTGTTGGAGGTTAGGGGGAACCGGCTTGCGTGCCGAGGTTGTGGAAGTGGAGGGCACAGGGGGGGCCTGGCCGGCGATCTTTCCCCATAGAGCTTTGAGGGCTTGCCACATGACCGTACGGGCTCCTGAATCAAGGGAGTAAAACAGTGCAGATGCGAATGGTGCTATCCTGCCATGCCCTGACTTGAGAATCCATTCCCATTTCATTCCCATTGGTAAAGGCTTGATAAGTCAAACTCATAATGAGTATGATTAAGGGGCTTGTCTATGACCAGGAGAAAGCCCAACATGGCCCAGATTCGAGAGATTCCTCTTGCTCAAATTCACCGACCCTTGCCCCGCCAAACGGATCCTTTGAAAGTGCAGGCGCTGATGGCCTCTATCGATGAAATTGGTCTGCAAGAACCTATCGAGGTTTTGGAGGTGGAGGGAGAGTATTACGGGTTCTCGGGCTGCCACCGCTACGAGGCCTTTGCCCGGCTGGGCAGAGAGCGGATCCCCTGTCGAGTCCGGAAAGCACCGCGGGCTGTTTTGAAATTACACCTGGCTTGAATTGGCCCTAAGGAGGAGCCCTGCTCTGCCCACTTTCGCCTCACTCCGTCGGTTCCTCTTCGGCGCTGTAGCCCCGTTCGTAGGCAAAACGCACCAGTTGAGAGCGATTCTCCAAGGAGAGTTTGCTGAGAATGTTGGTTAGGTGGGTTTGTACCGTGCGCGGGCTGATGAACAGTTTCTCGCCGATTTGTTTGTTGGTGGAGCCACGAATCACCTCCCGAAACACCCGCTCTTCGGCAGCAGTTAGGGGGAGCTCAGCCGGGGTAGGGCGTGGGGCTGGCTCTGGTTTCGCTTGGGGTTGCTGTTGGATCAGGCGTAAAATTTCCGATTGGGTGCGGCGGGAGCGTTCGATTTGCGCTTCGATTTTCGCCACCAACTCCAGCGGTTCAAAGGGTTTGATGATGTAGTCATCCGCTCCCCATTCATAGCCCTGAACGCGGTCATCCACCTCCCCCCGCGAAGAGAGGAAAATAAAGGGGACAAGTTCGCCGCCGCGCTGTTGACGCAGTTGCCGACAAAACTCAAAGCCATCCATTTCCGGCATCACCACATCCGAAACCACCACATCCGGCTGCTCTTGGGCAAACAGGCGCAATCCTTCTACACCCGAAGTGCCCGTGCACACCCGGTAGCCGTGCTGGGTGAGGTGGCGGCTCAGCACCTTCAGAGAAAGAGGATCATCATCTACGACCAGTACACGCTTCATTGCTGACTCAAAGGGGAAGCTGTCGGGGAAAGGAGCGAAGGTGCTATATGCCAGTTGTGTCAAGATCTAGCCCAAACCTCCTGTCACAAGATAGTGACTGAATCGAAGGCTGTCTTGCTGGGCCCACCGTAGCTGCAAAGGTGAGGTACTGACAAAGATCTTATACTCCAAATTCAGCTATTGAGGGGTTCGGAGAGCTGTAAGTCCCGCACTGTAACGGTACTCCGTTCAGCGTTGGGATACATGGACTCCCCACGCTTGTCGATTCCCCACGTTGGCGTAGCCTGCGCTTCGCGCATAGGGGATGAGACAAGATTTACCGGTGGTCATGGCTTGGGTAAACTACGGCCGTGCTGACCCTGAACTACACCTATCGAATCTATCCAGATGCTCCACAGCAGGCTGAACTGCGGTCGTGGCTTGAGACGTGCAGAGGCGTGTATAACTACGCTTTGCGCGAACTCAAAGACTGGATGGCTTCGCGTAAGTGTCCGATAGACCGATGCTCGTTGGACAAGGCATACATCATTCCCGCCGATGAGCCGTTCCCGTCTTATCACCGTCAGCAAAGCAACCTACCCAAAGCCAAGAAGCAATTCCCGGATTTGGGTAAGGTGCATTCTCAGGTGTTGCAAACTACGATTCGTAGACTGCACGATACTTGGGAAGCCTTTCAGAAGCGGGGGCATGGGTTCCCACGTTTCAAAAAGTTCGGTCAATTCAAGTCCTTTGTGTTTCCCCAGTTCAAGGACAACCCCATCAGCGGCAACGCTATCAAGTTGCCAAAGATAGGAGCAGTGCCCATCAACCTGCATCGCCCCATCCCTGACGGGTTCAAGGTCAAGCAAGTACGGGTGCTGTCCAAGGTGCGCGGAACGCAATGGTATGTTGTCGTCACGATTGAATCGGAGGTATCGGTTCCCGAAGCCTCGGTTCATGGTCGGGCAATGGGGATTGACCTTGGGCTGGAGCGATTCTTAACCACTTCGGATGGCTCTTTTCAGGAGCGCCCCAAGTTTTTCAAGTCGATGCACCGCAAGCTGCAATTGCTGCAACGCAGAGCGGCGAGAAAACAAAAGGGGTCTCAAAACTGGGAGAAAGCACAAATCGCAGTGGCCAGAATGCACCAGCGCATGGCCAACCGTCGTAAAGATTTCCATCTGAAGACGGCTCATAAACTTTGCGACCAAGCGCAAACCATCTTTGCAGAAGACATCAACGCCAAAGGGCTAACGCGAGGGATGCTGCGCAAAGATTGTGTAGATGCTGCCTTTGGACAATTCTTGTCTCTGATGCAATGGGTGTGCCGAAAGCGTGGGGTGTACTTTGCCAAGGTCAATCCCAACGGCACTAGCCAAACCTGCCCATCTTGTCTTGCCACGGTGAACAAGGGGTTGGCAGTCAGAGAGCATCGGTGTCCTGAGTGTGGGTATCGAACCCATCGGGATCATGCGGCAGCAGAAATGGTGTTGCGTCGTGGACTAGAGAACGTCAGTACCCAGGGACTCTGGGGAAGGGAAACCGCCTGTCAAGTCGGTCTGTCGGGGGTTTGTGACCTAGATAAGTGGCGTGGGGCAGGAATACCCAATCGCAAGGTTGGGAAGCCCGCGCTGTAGAGCTCGCCGCTCGCGGCGAGTTCCAGGGTCAGCGTCGGGAGGATGTCACGCCCCCATCCCCGCGTATTGCCGTAACCCTTTTCGCCATAACCAGCGATTGACCGCCCAAAACAGCCCAACCCAGGCCAAACCTGTGGCAAAGCCGCGCGGAATATCCACAGGGATCCCCACCCAGAGGCTGGCGGGAAAGTTGATCAGGTAAGGAAACGGGGTCCAGGAGAGGATTTCCCGCAACCCAGAGGGAAAAACTGCCAGCGGTGCGATCACACCCGAGAGAAAGAGGTACACCAGAAAGTGGAATTGCTCCACTGCGGTTACCCGCTCCACCCAAAAGGCCAGCAGCGCCAAAGTGTACTGCATCAAAAACCGCAGCGTAAAGGCGATCAGCACCGCCAGGGATCCCAGCCCAATCTGCTCCCAGGATGGGATCCAAAAGGCACGCGGGTAGAGGACAAAAAACAGGCCAACCAAAAACAGGGTAAAGGGAAGACGGGCTAAGCGTTCCACGATGTGGCTGGTGACGTGATGCCACACCGGATCCATCGGTTGCAACAGAAGCGGTGAAAGTCTGCCCTCCACCACTTCCCGCTCAAAGTCCCAAATTACCCAAACAATCGTGAACTGTCGCACGATGAAAACCGCCAGAAAATAGCGGATGAACTCCAGTGAGGAGAGGGAAAAGTCTCCCGATTGGGCTGCCTCACTCCACACCCCCATCATGATCAAGGGCAGGGATCCCGCCAGCACCCAGAGGATCAACTCAGCCCGATACTCCAACATGTAGGCGTAGTAGGTGGAAAAGAGGGCAGCCAGTTTGCGAAAGAAAGCGTTCATCAGGGCTCTTGCGGGGCTAAAGGGCTAAGGTGGGGCAAGAGAGCGGCCAAATGAACCACCGCCCCAACCACCACCACGGTCGGGGGGGCCACCTCCAGCGGTTGTAGATGCAACTGATCCAGACGAGCCAGGTGAATCTCTTGCTGTGGGGTGGTGCCCCAGCGAATTAGGGCCACGGGGGTATCGGGAGCTTTGCCGCCCGCCAACAATTCCGCCACGATATGGCCGAGGTTGTGGATGCCCATGTAGATAACGAGCGTTTCCACTGCCACCGCTAGGGCGCGCCAGTTCACCTCAGGGCGATATTTCCCCGCAGCTTCGTGCCCCGTGACAAAGGCCACCGACGAGCTGAAGTCCCGATGGGTCAAGGGGATCCCGGCGTAGGCACTGGCCGCCATTCCCGCCGTTATCCCCGGCACCACCTCCACAGCAATCCCTGCCTGCACAAGGGCCAGCATCTCTTCTCCCCCTCGCCCAAACAGAAAGGGATCCCCCCCCTTTAGCCGCACCACGACTGCCGCCGCCCGGGCCTTTTCGATCAGCAATGCCGTGATTTGCTCCTGGGGGAGTGTGTGGGCACCGCAGTTTTTGCCGGCATAAATCCGTTCTGCCGTCGGCGGGATCAGCTCCAAAATCGGGGATCCCACCAGGGCATCGTAAACAACCACATCCGCATGGGCGAGCAGGGCCTTTCCCTTCACCGTCAGCAACCCCGGATCCCCAGGCCCCGCCCCCACCAAATACACTTTGCCCATAGGGTCACTGAATCCTTGTGCGCTGGATCCTAGCGCAGAGAATGCTTGCCGTGATGGGTAAGTTCTGGCAATGGGAGCCCTATTCTAGCGCCGGACAAGCCCTTTGGAGGGTATCCACAATGGCTTCCATCATCTCGGGATCCTGCCAAAGGGGCGGCTCCACTTGAATCTGGAGCAGGGGCCATTCCCGCTGCAGTTGCTGGGCCTGGGCCTGGAGCGCGCGCAATAGCCCCCCCGGAAACAGAAAAAACGGCAGCACCCGCAGGCGATGTTGACTTAGGCGTAGGCAGTGGATGGTGGCGGTTTCTAGGTTGGGGGGTTGAGTGACAAAGGCCCCGTACACCGGGATCCCGGGCAAGCGCTGCTCCAATTGGTGGATCCCTAACTGCAGCTGAGCAGCAAACCCCGGCAAACGGCTGCCATGGCCGAGCACAATCCAGGCATCCGCCCGTTCAGAAGCTTGTCGCAGATGGGTGTGAATCCGAGCGGCCAGGAGGTTGGTGAGGGCCGGATGTTGGCCAATCGGTGGCGTCAGTAACAGCTTGAGTTGCGGCCACCGGGCCTGTACCTGCTCTAGGGCAGAGGGCAAATCCTCCTCCACATGGGATCCCCCCCCCATAAACAGCGACAGCAACACCACCTTCCCCGGGGACCACCCCACCCCCCGGGGCAGACGAGCTTGCAGCCGCTGATGGATCTGTTCCGCCAAGCTCAGGGGTTGCCCTTCCAGTTGCGCCAGCTCCACCGTCAGAGGGGACAACTGCTGCCGAGCCCGAACCCACAAATCCGCCAAAGCCTGCTGATACTCGGGATCCCGGCTACCATGACAGACCAAAAACACCAGCGGAAACAACGACATGGCCAAAACCAAGGAGCCAGAAGGGACTGTTCCATTCTGAAAGATCGCGGCAGCTCCTCGCGTATGATCGGGAGGGTGTACACTTTTATCCTCGGCTTGTTCAGCCCTTCCCCAGGATTTCATGTCATTTGAGAATCGTTCCGCTGCCCCCGAACTCCTGATCCATGTGCTGCGGGAGGGCCTGACTGAATCAACCCATCATTGCCAAGCTGTTGTGGCCGATAGCCGTGGGCGTTCCCTAGCCATGGCCGGCAACAGTACTACCCCTGTGTTTGCCCGTTCCGCCCTTAAGCCCTTTCAAGCCTTAGCGATGCTCTCCACCGGCATTCGAGAGCGCTATCGTCTCAGTGAAAAAGATATTGCCATCATGTGCGGATCGCATCAGGGTACCATGGCTCATGCCCGGCAAGTCTTCGGCATGCTGTGGCGAGCCGATCTGGCCCCAGAACTGTTGAGCTGTCCCACCCCCCCGGAAAAGCCCAGCCCCCTCTGTCACAACTGTTCTGGCAAACATGCCGCCATGCTCATGGCCAGCCGTACCCAAAACTGGACGTTGCAGGACTACGCTCAGCGGCAACATCCGGTACAAGCTCTGGTGCGGGCCAAGTTGGCGGATTTGTTGCAAATGCCCTCGGAAGAATTCTTATGCGCTCGGGATGACTGCGGCGTGCCCACCTACCAGCTCCAACTCAACCAAATGGCCTCCCTCTTCGCCCAACTAACCGCAGGGGATCGGCCAGATTTGGAATCGGTGGCGCGGGCCATGACCCACCAGCCAGAAATGGTGGCGGGCAGCGGGCGTTTCGATACGGAGCTGATGCGGGCTACCCAGGGGGATCTGGTCAGTAAATCCGGTGCCGAAGGGATCCAATGCATTGGCCGCGTCGGAGAGGGCATGGGTCTGGCCATCAAAGTGCAGGATGGGGCGGCGCGAGCCAAATATGCCCTAGCGCTCCATCTGCTGCAGCGCATGGGCTGGATTCAACCGGCAGCGGCTGAAATGTTGGGAGAACGCTTTCTTTCGGTTGGTCCCTATACCCGGCTAGAGGTGGAAGGGGAGCTGCGCATGGCCTAGCGTTGGTACGGATTGGGGTTGGAGCTCTGACCCCTGTTGCGATACTTGGGGTTAATGGTCAAGGCTCCGGATCCCAGGCCCCGCTGAGCGAGAAACTCAAGGTTGCGACGGCGCATCGTGGTGTCGTAGTCATTTTTAACCCGATCCTCCATCATCGCCACCTGCTGCAGCGCACTCAACAAAATGGAGGCAGCTTGCTCCGAGGTATAGCCGTTTTGGGAAGCGTAGCGCACGGCGAACTCGTCGGCGGTGACCTGAGGTTTTTGTCCTTTTTCTGCCTTGCGCAACAGAAACACCGCCGAAGCTGCCAAGCCTGCTGCCAAACCAATGCCGAGGTTATCCCCCATTTGCATCTCCACCAAAATCCCCATGCTGCCCGCGCCAATTAGGGCAGGATACAGCAGCAACGCCGACCAATTATCCCCCAGCGCCAGCTCGGTGGCCATCACCGCCTCGCGCAAAAAATAGATCTTTTGTTGATCGCTGCTCAGCTTCTGCCAGCGGCTGAGGTCAATGGCAAAGCGAGAGTACTTTTGCCAAGGAAAACGCCACAGGGGCTGCACAACCCGAGATTGGTCGGGGGTACCGATCTCGATCTGAACTTCAGGACGGATCTCCACCGGGAGAAACTGGATCAGGCGATCAAACTCGGAAATGGTGTACATGTCGGATCGGTACGGTTAAGTAAGGGAGCGGCTGGAGAGCATCCATATAGTAAGGGATTCTAGCCTTCTCTGTAGACTTGCTCCAAGCAGGGTTTCGGGTTCTCAAGGAGCTGGCCCTTCTGCTGGGGAAACCCACGGTAGAGGATTGGGGGGTAAAGGCTCCGTTGGCTTGAGGTCTTCAGGCAGAAAGGGAGGGATGTTGCTGCAGCACCTGCTTGAGGTACCGCCCTGTATGGGATCCGGGTTGTTCTGCCACCTGTTCCGGGGTACCCACGGCGATGATCTGCCCACCGCGGTTGCCCCCCTCTGGTCCTAGGTCGATAATCCAGTCGGCACAGCGGAGAATATCCAGATTGTGCTCGATCACCAGCACGGTGTTGCCGGTATCCACCAGCCGCTGCATCACATTCAAAAGCTTGTGCACATCGTAAAACGACAAGCCCGTCGAAGGCTCATCCAGCAGATAGAGGGTTTTGCCCGTGGAGCGGCGGGCCAGCTCTGAGGCCAGTTTTACCCGCTGGGCTTCCCCGCCGGAGAGGGTAGGGGCCGGTTGGCCGAGTTTGATGTAGTCCAGCCCCACATCCGCCAGGGTTTGCAAGATTTTTGCTGCCGGGGGCAGAGTGCTGAAAAAGCCCAAGGCCTCCCCGACCGTCATATCCAGCACCTCCGAGATGGTTTTGCCCTTGTATTTCACCTGGAGGGTCTCGCGGCTGTAGCGGGTACCCCCACAGACATCGCAGGTAACATACACATCCGGCAAAAAGTTCATTTCTATCACATTCACCCCCTGGCCTTTGCAGGCCTCGCAGCGCCCCCCCTTGACGTTGAAGGAAAAGTGGCCCGATTGATAGCCTTTGGCCTTGGCATCCAGGGTTTGGGCAAAGGTTTGCCGAATTGGGTCGAAGAGGCCGGTATAGGTGGCGGGGTTGGAACGGGGGGTACGGCCAATCGGGGATTGATCGATGACGATGACTTTGTCGATGTGTTCGATGCCCTGGAGGTCACCCATTTCGCCGTGTTGGGGTACCTTATGCCCCAGGTCATGTTGCAGGGCGGGGTAGAGCAGCTCGTTGATCAGGGTGGATTTGCCGGATCCGGAGACCCCGGTGACACACACCAACTTCCCAAGGGGGATCTCGACGTCAATGTGCTGGAGGTTGTTTTTGTGGGCATCCGTCAGTTTCAGGGAAACCGCCTTGCCTAGGCGCCGCTGGGCCGGGGTGGGGATCTGCACCCGCCCCGACAAATAAGCCCCGGTGATGGAGCGTTCTGAGGCCATGATGTCCGCCAGGGATCCCTGCACCACCACTTCGCCGCCGTGTACCCCCGCTCCTGGGCCGATATCCACTAGGTAATCGGCGGCGCGGATGGTTTCTTCATCGTGCTCCACCACGATCAGGGTGTTGTCTAAATCCCGCAGGCGGAAGAGGGTGTTCAACAGGCGCTCGTTATCCCGTTGGTGCAGGCCGATGGAGGGTTCATCCAGTACGTAGAGTACCCCCGTTAGCCCGGAGCCGATTTGGGTGGCCAGCCGGATCCGTTGGGCTTCGCCGCCGGAGAGGGTCATGGCCGGACGAGCCAAGGTGAGGTAGTCCAGCCCCACATCCAGCAAAAATTGCAGACGGGCTTTAATTTCTCGCAGCACCAACTCGCCAATTTGGGCTTGTCGCGGGGTGAGCTTCAGGGTTTCCAGGCGATGCAGGCAGTCGCTGATGGAGATTTCCGTCAGATCCGTGATGCGGTACCCCCCAACGCGCACCGCCAGGGCCTCCGGCCTGAGACGGGATCCCTGGCAGGCGGAACAGGGGCGGTTGGTGAGATAGGCTTCTAGCTTTTGCCGGTAGGTTTCTGAGGTGGTTTCTTGGTAGTGCCGCTGCAACTGGGGGATCACCCCTTCGTAGCGGCGGTAGTAGCCCTTGCCCCCTGCCCGATATTGGGATTCCGCCTCGATGTAGATCTCCCGCTCGGAGCCGTAGAGAATAATCTGCTGCTGCTCGGGGGTGAGATCACACCAACGGGTGCTGATTTCAAACCCAAAGGCATTGGCCACCCCCACCAACAGGGCCAGGTAGTAGGGGTTATCCCGTTCTGCCCAGGGGGCAATGGCGGCGTACAGCGGCAATTTGGGATCCGGCACCACCAGATCGGGATCAAAGGTAGGTTCAAAGCCCAAGCCATGACAGATGGGACAGGCCCCGATCGGCGAGTTAAAGGAAAACAGCCGCGGCGATAGCTCATCCATTACCGAGCCATGTTCCGGACAGGCAAATTTCTCGGAAAAGATCAGCTCGGTGGGTTTGCCATTCAGGTATTGCCCCGCCGCTTCTGCGACCTTTTGCAAAAGCTGTTCCTGTTCCCCCTCCCGGGGCATGAGCTCTACGACGGCGATCCCTTGCGATTGCCGCAGACAGGTGGTTAAGGAATCCGTCAATCGCTCCACCAGATCCGGCCCCTTCACCAGCCGATCCACGACGATGTCAATATCGTGGGCTTTGTTCTTGGCAAGGCTGATCTCTTCGCTCAGATCCCGCACCTGACCATCCACCCGCACCCGCACAAACCCCTGATGGCGGAGGCTTTGCAACAATCCGGCGTGGCTGCCCTTTTTCCCCTTCACCACCGGCGAGAGCAACTGAAAGCGGGTGCGATCCGGCAGAGTCATGATTTGATCCACAATTTGATCCACCGTTTGCGGGGCGATCACCCGATCGCAGTGGGGGCAGTGGGGGATCCCGGCCCGACCGTACAGCAGCCGCAGATAGTCGTAGATCTCGGTAACGGTGCCGACGGTGGAACGGGGGTTATGGCTGGTGGACTTTTGATCGATGGAAATGGCCGGGCTCAGCCCCTCAATGCGATCCACATCCGGTTTATCCAGCTGCCCCAAAAACTGCCGTGCATAGGCACTCAAGGATTCCACGTAGCGCCGTTGCCCCTCGGCAAAGATGGTGTCGAAGGCCAGGGAGGATTTGCCGGATCCCGACACCCCCGTGAACACCACCAGGCGATTGCGCGGGATCCGGAGGTTGACATTCTTGAGGTTGTGCTGTCGCGCCCCCACCACATGGATCTCATTCTGGCTGGACATCACTATCACCTTTTCGCGCAGCGTGCCACAGGCATAACGCCTTTGGGGATCCCGCCGAGACCAGCGAGTAAAGAAATCTTAACTTTTGAGGGGTTCCGAGGGCCACCGGTTCCGCGTTGTACCGGTAGTTCGCCTCCCGGTAGTTCGCCTCCCGCAGAGCAAGGAGGGTGCTGGGCATACAGGGACTTGCCACGTTTGCGGTTTTCCACCCCAATTTGAGGCCAACCCCGCTTTTTCCGAGCTTCGCCAACACTGACTCGCCAACACTGACAACGTTATCCAGATCAAGCCACCGAAGAAGAGGTACCCATTAGCCGCCATCGCCCTATTCCCGAGGGGTTACGAATTGCTTCATCATCTGGCGGCTAGTCCCCTCCTGCTTCCGCCGGGATTCCTGGTTCAGAAGACGGCGGTGGAGCATTGGCCTCAGGGATCCCTCTTAGTCAACTGAGTCAACCTATAACAAATCGATTTTCCGGTCATGCCCTGAGCATACAACACGCGACTCAGGGGCAAGCTTCTCCCTTCCGAGTTCACCCGTGAGCAGCTCGATTGCGGCACTGCCTGTGGATTCCCTCCCTCAAAAGGCTTGCCGTCTGTTGTGGTTCTAACCGGCTCATCCGATGAAGCGATCCAAGGCTCGCTGCAGTTCTTCGAGCTCTACTTCGATATCGCCGGTCTTAATGGCATGGTGGATACAGTGGCGGATGTGGTCGTCCAAAATCAGCCGTGCCACTCGATCCAGCGCCCCCTTGACAGCGGCAATTTGCAGTAGCACATCTGGGCAGGGCTGATCCTGCTCGATCATGGAGCGGATCCCGTGCACATGTCCCTCAATCCGGGCCAGGCGATTGATCAGTTTGCGCCGGGATTGGGGGTCATGGTGATGGGGGTGGGCTCGCCCAGAGATCGGCGGCTGTTCCAGGGCCAGCTCCCAATCCTCCTGCCAATCGGGTTCCGACTGCATAGAGAGCGGCGGGAGAGAATGGGAGTGGATTGGGGGATCAGAAGTGGACATAGAACGGACAAGCTGTTGCTTGCATAATACCGCTCGATTTTCCCTGAGAACGATGGGGTGCTCTACAATAAGAAAAGATATGAAATTTTGTAAAACCCCTCATACTGCGGCTCCATGACCTCTGTGCTTTCCCCCTTTGGCCCCGTAGAAGCGGATCTGGAGCGTTTACGCCAGAACCTGACGCGGCTGGTGAGTGCCAAACACCCGATTCTGGCCACTGCAGCTGAGCATCTGTTTTCGGCGGGGGGGAAAGGGATTCGTCCAGCGATTGTGCTCCTGATTGCCCGTGCCACAACCCCAGACGGGGAGATCACCCCACGACATTGGCGCTTGGCAGAAATTACCGAGATGATCCACACGGCCAGCCTGGTGCACGACGATGTCATTGATACGGCCGATGTGCGACGGGGCATCGATACGGTGAACACCCTCTTCGACAATCGGGTGGCGGTGCTAGCAGGAGATTACTTGTTTGGTCAGGCAGCTTGGTATTTGGCCAATTTGGACAACTTGGAGGTGGTGAAGCTGCTTTCCAAGGTGATTATGGATCTGCCGGAAGGAGAGGTGCGCCAGAGCCTGACCCGCTTCGATCCGGATTTGTCGATGGAGGACTATCTGGCCAAAAGCTTTTACAAAACTGCTTCTCTGATTTCTGGCAGTTCCAAGGCTTCCGGGATCCTCAGTGGCGTAGATCCTGAGGTGGCGGAGCGATTGTTTGATTTTGGCCGCGACTTGGGCATTGCCTTTCAAATTGTCGATGATTTGCTGGATTTCACCGCTTCGGCGGAGGTGCTCGGCAAGCCTGTGGGATCCGACCTCAGCCAAGGCAACCTAACTGCGCCCGTTCTGTTTGCCTTACAGGAGTTTCCCCAAATGCGGGAGTTGATCCTGACGGAGCTGGCCGATCCGCAAGACTTAAAGCAGGCCCTGGAGTGGGTGTATCAAAGCGAAGGGATCCCGCGCTCCCGTCAGTTGGCCCGCGACTATGCCCATCGCGCTGCCGATGCCCTGCACAGCTTGCCCGAATCTATGGCGCGTCGGGCCTTGTTCCAGATGGTGGACTACGTACTGGAGCGGCTGCGTTAACTGCCATTACCCTAGCGGGTTGGATTTCCCGACACTTGGGCTTCCGAAAGCAACTCCGGATATTCTTGCGTGGCAAAAAAATGCAGGCGGTTCAGGGGCCAGAAGCGGAAGATGGTATTGCCGATGATGTTTTCTTCCGGCAAAAAGCCCCACACATGGGAGTCTTGGCTGTCGTTGCGGTTATCCCCCATAACGAAGTAGGAGGCCGGTGGCACCACGAAATCGGAGCCCTGGGTGGGCACCCCGGGGCAGCGGTCCCCTGGGCAGGAGTAGTTGGGAGGAGCGTAGATATAGTCCTCCTGCAGAGAGATGCCGTTGATGAAGACTTCGCCATCGTCAATGCGCATGCGATCCCCTGGTAGGCCAATCACCCGTTTGATGTAGGCTCCATCGAAGTTCAGCTTGGCGGGCGGGTTGAACACGATGATATCGCCCCGTTTGGGGGAGCCAAAGCGGTAGCTCACCTTTTCCACCACCAAGCGATCCCCCTCTTCCAGGGTGGGCAACATCGAATCCGACGGGATCCAGCGCGCCTCGGCCACAAAGGTTCGAATGCCAAAGGCCAGGAGCAAGGCCAACACAATGGTTAGGAGGTTTTCCCGTTGCCCCTGCCACCAACTGCGGGAGCCGGAATTGGCAGGGGTTTCCGTTTCCGGCAGCTTGGGCTTGGGCAGAGAGGCAGGATCTTCTGGTGGCATGGAGATTCAACGCGCAAGACTTCACGATCTCAAGATTATCGCACCCAACTTGGGGGAACGCGGAGATCGCTAGACTGGTGGGGATCCCGGTTTCGGATTGTCCCAGCAACAGATTATGACGATTTCTTCGGAAGAGCGGCTGGATCGCCTAGAACGCCTAGTCGAGGCCAACAGCCAAGCGATCGCCCACCTAACCCAACAGCAGGGGGAAATTTTGGGGCGTGTAGATCGGCTCTCGGGCGATGTCGAGAAGCTCTCGGGCGATGTCGAGAAGCTCTCGGGCGATGTCGAGAAGCTCTCGAGCGATGTCGAGAAGCTCGCCTTTAGGTTCGATACCTCGCAAACCATCGGAGAACGGTTGGAAAGGCTGGCCACCAGCCTGATTGCCGGTGCCACCATTAGTATCA
>JAUQVK010000020.1:0-13076 GCA_039794845.1 Thermostichus sp. DRC_bins_24 | reverse complement strand
AGGGTTAGGGCTGGTGCGAGTGCTGCCATGGCAATGGCCACGATGATCACCGAGGCCAACACTTCGATTAGGGAGAACCCATCTGCTGACTTCCACCGACGGTGGAAGCGCTGCCAATTTATCAACCGAGCCATTACCGGATTCTCCCTAACGACCCTTTACAAAAACCAAGCACACACGCTTACTCTAACTCTACCCATAAGTTCCGGAGTCTCTACCCGGCTAATTAAACTCCCCACAACCTCCGATTTGGGCAGCACCTTCTAAGGTAACGCCTGGTTGGTCTTGCAACGCACAACGCAGACGACGGACGTAAGGATCTCGAGGATCCAGTTCTCTGAGAAACTCTGTTCGAGTATTGGAGGGGAACTGGAAACGAGCCGACACTGGGCTGAACCGACGGGCAATTTGCAAGCCGACATCATAGCCAAAGCGGCGATTGGGGGGGAAGTAATAGTCGAAGCCCAGCACATTGGTTGCATCGGCAACCAAGTTGGGGGGCTCAAAGCTGCGTTGCAAGAAAGGCCCGGTGGAGTAGGTGCTGTAGTTCAGTTGGATCATGGATCCACTGAAAAACAGGTTGGTGTTTCGCCATAGCTCATTCAGGCGCAGGAAGTTGTGCATACCACCGCTTTGCTGATCGCGGCGGGGTGGAACAATCCCGCTGATGGCAACGGCATTGACCCGGGTTTCCGCAGCAGGTTGCAGCTGAGAGTTGGTGGTGCCATTGTCGTTGCGGCGGCGATTGCCCAGGTTGGTGGAGGCCAGCTCCTGGAAGTTGGGGATGGGGATGGGCCGACGGGTAACCTCATCCAAAATCACCCCCAAGACGGGGTTAGCCCCGGCAAAGCCGGTGGTGGCAGCGTTGATATTCAGGGTAAAC
Source organism: Thermostichus sp. DRC_bins_24 (assembly GCA_039794845.1). Classification (GTDB taxonomy): domain Bacteria; phylum Cyanobacteriota; class Cyanobacteriia; order Thermostichales; family Thermostichaceae; genus Thermostichus. The sequence goes on along the minus strand of JAUQVK010000020.1, from coordinate 12,193 downwards.
GGCTCCACATTCACCCATTCCTGCTGCCCACCATCGCCACCGTTGCGGTCAATCTGGATTTGAATGGTATTGCCGGCAGGTTTGACGTAGAAGCAAAGGCCATTCTGAATGGCCTCTGCCCCTTCGTCGTCAATGTAGTACCCATCCAGGTAGGCAGACGTGGTGGTGTAGGCTTGGGCCACAGCCGTCTGCACCCGAGCGTAGGGATTGAGGCGCATTTGGGGCTGTACGTCAGGGATATCCCCAAACAGCGGATCCCGGTCAACAATGATCTTGACGCCTGGATCCTTGGGATCTGGGACAAGTTTTAGAGTGCTGGGACGGCTGTTGCCTGTGTAGGCAGTGTATTTGAAGGTGGTGTTGAAGTTGGGCCGGAATACCCCCGGCACCCAAAAGCCCTTATCGGTGGCATTCACTTCTTCATCACCGCAGCGAACTTCCCCGTTATCATTCAGCAACCGCCGGCGCAACTGCCTGGCCCAGTCATCTGAACCCACAGGCGGCATTCCTTTGATGGGGGACACATCATTTTGCGCCGGGCGAATGCCTGGCTCTTTTGTAGGATTAGCAATTTTGCTGGAGAGCAAGCCACTGGTTAAGCCTCTACGGGCTGCATAAGCCGGCTCACCAAACACCCAGTTAAAGGCAGACTGCACAGCTTCCGTCAAGCTGGGCCAGCGGGGCTGCCGGGTGGCAGCTTTTACCTCCAGCACTGGCGAGAGCTCTGGCTGAAGGGCAAGGGTTACCCCCGCCGGTACGCTGGCAGGAGCAGCCACAGAAGCCACACTCAGGGTTTCTGGCTCCGGATCGGCTTCGATTTCCCACACTGGGCGCAAGTCCAGGGTGCTGGGTTTAACGGCCACTCGCTTCCCGAACGGACTGTCGAAGGGAGAATCCGGGGCAAAGGTAGTCGGTCCGCAAGGTTTGCCTGTGCAGGTGATGGTTCGGGTTTCGGTTTTGGTGGCGGGGCAGGTGGGGCTGTTGTTGGCACCTTTGGTTAGGGTACGGGTTTGGGTTAAGGGCTGGCTGGTGCCACAGGCAATGGTGAGGCTGTCGCAGGTAGGCGACCAAGGCCCCGCCGAGTAGTCATTGCATTCGGCTGGACAGGTGATGGTTTGGGTCTCGGTTTGGGTGTAGTCCCCTTTGCAGACCGAGTTACAGTTGAGAGAACGGGTCTGGGTGACTTTTAGGCCGCCATTAGCCACACTACAGGCCGGATCCCAAGCAGAGTAGGGGCCGCAGGTGGGGCTAGGTGCTGAGCAGGTGATGGTTCGGGTTTGAGTTTCGGTGAAGGGAGGATTGGTGACACATAAGGGGGTAAGTGTGCGGCTGCGGCTTTGGGTAATCTTAGTCCCATTACACTGCTGCGTTAGGGTACACTCCGGTGACCAAGCAGACCAATCCCCAAAAGTAAATTGAGGATTACAGGTTTCCAACTGAGTTTTTGGGGTGGGTGGGAGACCTGGACACCCTTTCGGTAGTGTAGCGGTCTGGGTTTGGGTGATGGTGGTGGTAACGCAAATATTCGTCTCACAGGCTGGAGTCCAACCACTCCAAATCGGTTCACAGTTGAGGGTGGTCGCACAGTTAGCTTGTACGGTTGGATCTTTAACCGTTTTACTCTGATCCGGCTCACAGGGTTTGTTCACCGGCCGCACCGGTTTCAGATAGCGCAGGTCGTAGTTCTCTACACCCTGTCCATCGGGGTTGGTGGTGAAGCGAACAAAAGCTCCACCGGCGTTCTCGTAGGTCTGGATCTCCACCAAATAAGGGGAGTCCTGAGCTGGATCAGCACACTCCAGTTCCACCCGCAAGGTGGTGAGGGCATTGCCGCTGTCAAACCAGGATTCGGCCCCGACGGTGTTGGGGTTGGGGTTCAGGAACGTACCATTGGCGGCAGAGGCATTCTGAAAGGTGGCCGTTGAGTCATCCTCCCGCCGCCGGATCAGGATCCGCCCGCCATCATCCGTATTCAGGCGATAGTTTACCAGGCCAGGATATCGAGGATAGAGCTGACCTATCCAGCGCACCACGAAAAAGTCGTTGCCCTGGTTGTTACCACTGGGGCTGCCGCCACTGCGTCGCCGCCAGCAGGAACGTAAATGGTTAAATTGATTGGGGTTAAAGGTGAAGTCTACCACACCCTGATTAAGAGGGTCAGGGTCAGTGTTGTTATAGCCAATGCGGGGGTTGCCCAAGGGTCTGTAAGAGTAGCCAATGTCATCAGCATCCCTAGAAAGGGGAGGGCTGCCATCTTGTTCCCCACAATCAGGTACCCAGAAAAAATCTCCCCGATCTCGCCGATCTGGGCTTGGATCGGGTGGGTTAAAGGGCACCGTGGGAGGCCAGGGGTTAGGGGGCGACAGAATCGGTATAGATAGGCGGCAACTAGGATTGAAAATATCCGACAAGCTGCCATTACAGGTGGGGAAGTTGTTGTACAGTCGCCGCTTAAAGGGTGAGTTGGAGTTTTGAGCATTGCTGCTGCCAAACTGGTAGTAAAAACCACCCCAATCTGGGAAAGAACCACTACTGCGGGCAAACCCTGCCAGTTCGCTTACGTCATTGACGGCATCCCGTACACAGGCCCAACGTTGATCATTAGTACCTGTTAGGTTGCAGCTAGGAGCTCCTGTAGAGGCACCCACAGCATCAGGAACCCCTTGAGCGGGATAGATTGTATCCGGCCAACGAACCGAGCGCAGATAGGGCAAGTTGGCTGTTCGAGCGGCTGAACCCAGACCGACTTCACCACTCGCAGCAAAACCTGTATCTGCTCGATTGTACTGGTTTTGCGGGCTGGAGAGCCAACCGTTGTAGTATTCCGCCAACAAACCGGAGCCATTGGGAGCAGGGCATGGCCCTGGGGGAGCCACCATCACCCAGCGGGAGGTATCCACCACTGGGTTACCCAAAGCGGAAATGCGCGTACCAAAGGAGGCATAGCCCGGATCCGGTGCCCGCAACCGCCGTACCTGAGGGATTCCACCACCCACAGTGGTGTCATTTGTACTGTCAAATTGGGCCAATACCGTATCGCGGGCGAACAGATCCGGCCAGCCGGGACGGTTGGTGTTGTCCCCCAAATCTTGGGCACCGTTGGTGTTGTCAAACCGGCGTACCCCCGCCCCATCGTTGTTGGGATCCGGAGCGGGCCAGTTGTTCCCCCGCACCACCAAGGCCTGGTTAATAAAGGAGGTGTTGGCCCCCAAGTTTGGCCCCGTGCAACCGTAATAGTCCACACGGCGGGGAGCAGAAGCCCGACCACTTTGATAATCGCGGTTGGCCACAAAGGCAGAGCCCCCACCATTCAAGGTGCCATCCTGCACAAATCCGTCGTCAATGCTGCCATCGCAGAAATTGGGGGAAAGAATATTCACCGAGTCGCCTAGCACATCGGTCGGCCGCCACAAATCCTGAGCAGCACGAGCAAAGCTAGCATCTTCATTTGCCCGCAACCGTCCGTAGAAGTTGTTGTAGAGGCCATCCCCACCAATGCCCAATAGGGTGGTGAACTCCTCCAGAAGCGTCCCACCTGTGTTCTGGTGTAGGTTAAAGTCCCCTTGAATATAAACAGGATTATCGGAAATGAAGGACAAACCAAACACGGCTTCATCAGCATCCAAGCCTCCCCGGCGCAGCACCGCCCCATTCCGCAGCCGGAAACCGTAGGGTCGCCGATCCGGATCGGCGAAATAGTCCACAGGCTTGGGACTTAGGCCCGTATTATCCGGGGCCACATTGGAAATGGGGGGATCCCAAACGGTTTGATTGTTGGCGGTTCCTCGATTGGGTTGTCCAGCATTCATTACCCCAGCGCTGCCCAGGTTGCCGCTGGCAGTGCCGTTGCGCCAATTGGTTAGGTAATCGGCAAAACTCCCCAGAGCAGGGCGGGCAATGGCATCCTCCCGTACCGCATCCTCTCGGAAGGCGTAGAAAATCCCCCCTTCTCGATTTTCTTCAATTCCGGCGGGTAGCCAAGTATCCCCGGCAATCAGACCATTGGACTGATTGTCGACATTGTTGGTAATCAAGGCCAAGTCAATGTTCAGGTTGCGCACCGCCATTGCCTCTCGTCCGTCATAAAAGACGGAGTCCTTAAAGGGCACCCGATGGCACTGCCCATCAATCTGAATCAGATCAAATCGGTTGCTGTTGGGGCCAGCGGTTGCGTTGGGACAATTTTGTTGGGCATGGGGCAAGGCCCAGTTGCCAATCCCCGACCGAGGGGGCAAGGCCACCTGCGCCAAATCGGGTACCGCCAGATAATTCACCGTAGCAGGAAGGAAGGAATAGGCAGCACGGCGTTCTGCTTCTATCGGATCCGTTTGGTTAAAATTGGCGGTGGGAAAGATGTAGCGCAGCGGCAAGTAGAAACGGTTCACCGCTGCACCGGTAACCGGGTTCGTCTCCCGATTGCCCGCCAAGCTGGCCTGGATATCATTCCACAGGAGCTGTGCAGCCGAATCTCCGGCGACAGCAGCGTTTTGAATGCGGATAATGTTATCTGCGAGCATCCCCAGCATACAGGCCGCGGTCTGCACCGTAGTTTGATCCGCCAGGCTCAGGTTGGTGTAGTCTACACCACTGTCAATAATTCGTCGTAACTCTGAGAAATTCCCGAAAGCCGTGATAAACGGATCTGGGTGAATCCGTCCGGGCTCTTGAGTGGGCGGGAAGGCTCCCTGAGGATCCCCGGCAAAGTTGGCTAGGTTGGTCAGGGCATTCCAAAGCGGAGTACCGGCCTGCAAACGGTTTTGGGTTTGCATGGGGGTCGGGTCATATTCCCAGGTGTTTGTGCCTTGCCCCGTAAAGAAGTTAATCCCCAATTGGGTGGCTTGGTTGCCTGCGGGGAAAGTGGAAGCCCGCCGCAGGCTGTCGACAGAACCGGGGTGAGCAACCGTGGCCAAACAAGCCACCGGGAAGCGACCCTGATTTTGACTGTAGTGATAGACCGCCGTGGCTTGTACAGCGGCAGGATTGTCCCGCAGGGTTTGGCGTTGGCGGGCTTCGTTGCTGATGTAAATGGGTTGCAGGTTGCTGGGATCACCAGGATCAGCAGGGGCAGGAACCAGGGGCAGGGGCAGTGAATCCGTCCGAGTGAGCTCCAGCCGTTGCCCCACAATGACTCGTAAACCCTCTAGACGAGAACGACGTTCCCAATAGCCATCCAATCCGACTTCCGAAAGGGCCCCGGGAGGGGGATCATCGGCGGTTAAAGATTCATTTTGGTTGTTGATGGCCCCACTACCAATCGGAGCCCCAGTCGTCTGACCAAAGGTCTCGGCAAAGGTGGGCACATCACAACCCCTCACCGGATCCGGTACCGTGGGAGGCCGGTCGTAGCTAGCTTTTGGGCCAAAGCGATTGTCTGCCCGATAGACATCGTCCACGTAGGGTGGGCACACCTGACCGGATCCGGCGGCAAACCCCCCTGCCTCTACCCGCCCCGGATCCCCGCCGGAACGCTTGGAATTCACTGGAGAAGTATTCCAACCCGCCTGATCCTGGGCATAAGTGCCTCGGTTGCGGTTGCGGCCAAACAGGTGCAATTCCAGGGGATCCAGAGCAATGGCCGCCGGGTCGGCATCGTTGGCAACCGAGTCGAAATTCTGGTTATTCAAACTGGGGAAGAAGGTGGGTGCAACATCAATGGATCCTGGATGGGCATCAAAGCGGATGTTGTCGCTGGCCTCCTGCCCGGCAAAACCAATCGCCCCCGCTACCAATTCTCCAAAGGCTTTAATTTCCGAGTTATCCACGGGCATGTAGAAGCAGGATTGCTCGGAACTGATGGTGAAGGCTCGGAATAGGTTGTCTGGCCCATAGCGGAAAAACAGGCTGCCGCCGGCGTAAATGGCACCATTCCAGTTGTAGCCAGGGGTGAAGAAGTACTCCATATCCCCCCGGCTAAAGGCTCCCCACTTGTTCAATACATCTCGCCGCCGATCCTGCTGGAATTGCAAGGCAGAAATAGCTCGAGTTGTCGAGTCAGCCCCTTGAATCGGGAGGGTAACCGCATACACTTGGAAAGGCTTGTACAATGCAGAACCCACCTGGAACCAATCCCCCACGTTGGGGTTAATGGTTTGAGCCGCGGGGCTATCGGTACACCCTGCCAAGGCTGCCCCTTGCAGTGGGCCACTCCGAATCATTAGGCGACGTGCCCGCTCTGTATCCGTCAGGTTGTCTTCAAAGTCTCTACCGGCAGCCCGACGAGCACTCAGGATCGTGTAAACCGTTACAGAGTCATCGGTGCCATTGTTATCGGTATCTACCAAAAACCACCAAGCAGGTGCCTGTACTGGGACATCTATAAAATTCCCGGAATTAGGGGGATCCTCCACTGGAATATCGGTGGTGATAACAAACTGGGTTTCATCCGGCAGGATGTAGGGCTGATCGGTACTTTCGGGGATAAGAACCCCGTCGTTAATCAGGGCCGAGGCAAACTGGGCATCGGTGGGGGCACTGTTGGGTAAGCGCGGATCCCGAACCAGGAAATCAATTTTGGCTCTAGCCCGGTCAATGGCTGCATTCAACTGTCGGCTAACGGTTTGGCCGGCCCGTTCAACCTGGGTTTGCACGCTCCGCTGAGTAGATCGAGTCAACAGACCCACCGTTACCAAACTCAGCACAAGGACGATCAAGATGGCAATCGGCAAGACAAAGCCGCGCTGCCGAATTTTGGCTTTGTCCACCCGCGCCTTCAAAGATCCGAGCAACCGCAGGGTGAGCTTGAGCAGCAGCGTAGAAGGAGCAGGCATGGCCATATCTCTCAGAGGACGGAAAGAAGAGAAAGGCACCCAAAACAAGGGATCCCTTGCCAAGATGCCAAACTAGCAACAGTATGCAGGTGATCATTGCCACCAGGCATCCCCACCTCTGGGGGGAACCCTAGGCTCCCTCTACACGTCGCTTTACAAAATGCCCAGTTGTTGCGCTTTGAACAGGGCGGTGACGCGGTCGCTGGCCTCCAGTTTGCGGTAGGCGGTGCTGGCGTATTCCTTCACGGTTTCAATGCTCAGGCCGAGGCGGCGGGCAATTTGTTTGTTGGCCAACCCCTCCATCATCAGTTGCAGCACACACAGCTCCCGTGGGGTGAGGTGGGGCAAGTTTTGCTTGGCGGGGAGCCAATCTTGCTCGGGCGCGGCCACAATTTGCCGGATCATCCGGGCCAGCTCCGCTGGATCGGTCTCTTTGGAGAGATACCCCTTGGCTCCTGCTCGGCGGGCGGCTTCGATGAGGGCAGGCTCCTGAAAGGTGGTCATCAACAGCACCACCAGGGGCAGACCCAACGCAGTGATTTGCTGGCAGGCCACAATGCCATCGCCATCCGGCATGCGCACATCCAAAATGGCTACGTCAATCGGAGTCTCTCGGCAACAGTTCACCGCCTGGGATCCCGTTTCCGCTTCTGCCACCACCTCAAACCCCTGAGCTTGCAGAGCAAACTTCAACCCCAGCCGGAACAGGGGATGATCGTCGGCGATGAGAACACGGATGGAAGAATTCATGGCAGGGGGGATCCCAGCCGAAAATAGGTCAGTTCTAGCTTGCCCCATTTCGGGATCCCGGATGTCGCGAAGGAAAATGTTACTCCGGTTGCAAGGGCAACTCCAGAATGAATCGGGTTTCGTTCCGCCCACTTTCGGCCCGCAGGGATCCCCGGAGGCGTTCGGCAACTTTTTGGCTCAAGGCCAGGCCCAGACCCGTACCCCCATGTTTCCAGGGATCGTTGTTGGGTACCCGATAGAATTTGTCGAATACCCGTGCCAGTTCTTCTGGGGGGATGACCACGCCTGTATTCGCCACCTGCAGTTGCCAGGTATCCGCCAGGAAGGTGATGGAGACGGTGATCTGCTCTCCCGCCGGGGTGTATTTGCAGGCATTGGTGAGCAGCTCCGTAACAACGCGCTCCAGATACCCTGGGGAGGTGATGACGGGGGGCAGATGCTCTGGCAAAAGAAGGGTGAGGGTTTGAGCGTGGGAGGCGGCCCGTTCTCGAAAGGGATCCAACTGGCGGGGCAGCCAGTCTTCTAGGTTGAGGGAGGTCCATTCCACCGGCTGGGTATTGGCATCGAGGCGGGAGAGTTCTAGGAGATCGTTGATCAGGTTGGTTTCTCGCGCACATTCCTGGTCGAGGATAGACAAATAGCGTTGGATGACCGCTTCGTTTTCGCTGGAAATATCCACCCGATCCAGCACCACCGACAACATTTTTGCCGCCATTTTGATGCTGGCCATGGGAGAGCGTAACTCGTGAGAGACGGTACTCAAAAAGTCATCTTTCAGTCGGTTCAGACGTTCCAATTCTTGGACTTGGGCCTGGGAAGCTTTGTAGAGGCGGGCTTGCCGCAGGGCGATGGCACATTGATTGGCCACCTGTTGAATCATCCGTACTTCCGCGTCGCTGAAGGTCGCCAATGCGGATTTGTAGAGCCACATATCCCCCAAGACTTGGTTCTCATCCTGGAGCGGACAACTGAGCACCGTGAATCGTTCTTCGGGGGCCGGGGAAGGGTTGCGATAAGAAGGGCTTAACCGCAGACAAAATTGAATGGACTGGCCCTGCAGAAGTTGGTGATAAAGATCGGGAAAGGTTTGGAAGGAGACCACTTTGCCCAGCGCAGGCAGCAACCCTGGGCTATCGGGGTTGAGATATTCGTGATTGATCGTGGAGGATTGCTCTTCCAAATGATAAAGGGCAGTATCGCAGCATATAACCTGGAGTTGGCGACCCAATTCTTCAACAGCAGTTTGTAAAATGTAGTCTTCGTCTAGGCTATCGCGCACTTTCTCGATCATGCCTTTGAGCAAGGATTCAAACTCGAGGGCCTGCCGCAGTTGTTGGGTGCGGTCTTCCACCATATCTTCTAGGTCGGCATTGAGCTGGCGCACCTGCTGATAAAGCTGCGATTGCTGAATGGCAATGGCCACCTGATCCGCCAAATGCTTAAGCAGATCCACCTCATGAGGTTGCCAACGGCGAGGGCCACGACAATGATGGGCAATCAACAAGCCCCATAGGGATCCCTCCTGCAGGATGGGCACCACCAAGTTGGCCCGCACCTGATGCTGCCGGAGCAACTGCACATGACAAGGATCAAGCCCGACGGTTTCGATGTCTTCAATGGCTTTCACCCGTCCCTGCCGATAGGGCGCCATAAACGATTGGGCAAAACAACGGTCGTAAATGTTGGATCCCAAAATCGGTCGCCAAGGATCCGCCACCGACTCTGTTACCACATCCCCGCTCCCATCGGGGCGAAGCTGAAACAGGATCACCCGATCCGTTTGCAGTAGGGATCGCACTTCCGAAACCGTCCGATTGAGGATTTGGTCGAGATCCAACGATTCACGAATGTGGTGGGAAATTTCTGCCAGCAGCTGGGTTTGTCGCAATTGTTGGTGCAAGGTTTGTTCAGCTGCTTTCTCTTCGCTGATGTCTTGAGTGTTTCCAATAACTCGGGTAATCTGCCCTTGTGGATCCCGGAGAACTATCCCCCGATCCAACACAAACACATAGGATCCATCTCGACGACGGACGCGATATTCGCATTGAAATTGATCTTGTCCACCGGAGAAGAGCCGCTTAAACTCAGCCCTACAAGCAGGCAAATCCTCGGGATGAATGCGTTCAAACCACCAGTCTCCGGTGGGCTCTACCTCCTCTTCTCGAAAGCCCAACAGCTCAAACAAACCCTTCTCCCGCAAAACGGAATTGGCCTGCGGATCCCATTCGTAAACGATGCCTTTCACCACCCGGGTAGCCAAACAGTAGCGCTCATGGCTTTGGCGCAGATCCGCTTCCACTCTTTTGTTGTGGGCTAACAGGGCCAGATAATTGGCCAAACTGGTCAGCCCCGCCAACTGTTCTCTATCCACTTCAATGGGTTCGGGATGAGCCAGACTGAGGGTGCCAATGGCTTCTTCCCCAACCAGCATGGGAATACAAACAAAGGTGCCAATCTTCAGTTGACTGAGCAGACTATTGCGATCACAGGGTTTCTCTTCTCCGGGGGCATAGGTTTTAACAACAGGCTGCTTGTGCTGCACCACGGTGCCTGAACAGGTCTCCGACACAGGCACTTCCAGCACCGAAACCCCGGCCGGTAAGGGGATCCCGGTCATGCCCTCAAACACCATCACCTGGCGGGTTGCATCGTACAGCCCAATCGCCACCACCGGAAATTCGGTCACTTCCGCGATTTGAGCCGCCGCCAACTGAAAAACTCGGTCCAAGGTGGCGGCCGACAGATGCAGTCTGGACAGTTGATAGAGGAGCTGCAATTCCCGGTTCCTTTTTTCCAAATCTCGCTTCGTCTGCTTGAATTGCTCCAAATGAGAATGGGTTTCTGAGCTCTGCATCATTTCGGAATGCAACCCAGGAACGGGAATACATTGTGGAATTGCCATCTCAACTTGACTCCTTTACAATTCATGCCCCAATTGCAAGAGTCTCCACTCAGTCGGCTTTACAGGCTTTTTCGACTTCACCTAGGGTGTTAGACGACGGAGAACCCCTTACCGGATAAGGGACAGATCTGTGTGACCGCAGTAGATATCACCGGAAACCGAAAAGGGCTGCAATAGACTTTTGGTTGACCGACCAAACCCTCAAACCAAACCCTCGAAAGAACCCCAATCGGACAAATCCAGCATCAACTCTTCTTTAATACTTCCTTTATTATTTCATATGGAATAGGAGTGTAACGGGAAGCGCTACAAACTGTAACCTTCTTTACATCCTTGTTTTGCTGCCAAGCGGAGGGCTGGGCGGAGCTAAGTCATCCGGGCGTGGACGTGGATCCCAGGACTGCGTAAGATCGGGTGGGGAATGTAAAGAAAACGCCACACTCTCGGATGTCGGGGTTGGGGCAAAGGCTTTCTTCTGCGGTTCGCCGGATCGGCGTCGCTCACCCTAAGGAACACCATGCTGCGACTGGAACACATCAGCAAGATCTACCCAACAGGCGAAGTGCTACGGGATGTGAACTGGGAGGTGAAACCCGGTGATCGCATCGGCTTGGTGGGGGTGAATGGGGCCGGGAAAACCACCCAACTCAAGATCATCTCCGGCCAGGAAGAGCCCACCACCGGCGAAGTGATTCGCCCCGCCAGCCTACAGATTGCCTATCTCACCCAAGAGTTCGAGGTGGATCCCGCTCGTACGGTTCGAGAAGAGTTTTGGACCGTCTTTGAGGAAGAAAACCGCATTCAATTGGAATTGGCCCAGGTGATGCGGCAGATGGAACAGGCGGATCCCGATACCCTGGAAACCCTGTTGCATCGCATGGATCGCCTACAGCGACAATTTGAAAGCCTGCATGGCTACGAATTGGATGCCCGCATCGACAAAATTTTGCCGGAAATGGGATTTGAGCCAGAAGATGGGGATCGCTTGGTCAGCGCCTTTAGCGGGGGCTGGCAAATGCGCATGAGCTTAGGGAAAATCCTGCTGCAAAAACCCGATTTGTTGCTGCTGGACGAACCCACCAACCACCTGGATCTGGAAACCATTGAATGGCTAGAAACCTACCTAAAGGGTCTGACCATTCCCATGGTGATCGTCTCTCACGACCGAGAGTTTCTGGATCGGCTCTGCACCCAAATTGTCGAAACGGAGCGCGGGATCTCGACCACTTATTTAGGCAATTATTCTCAATATCTTCTACAAAAAGCCGAACAACGGGAAGCCCAGCAGGCCACCTACGAACGCCAGCAAAAAGAAATCGAAAAACAGCAAGCCTTTGTGGATCGATTCCGGGCCAGCGCCACCCGCAGCACCCAGGCCAAAAGTCGTGAGAAACAACTGGAGAAAATTGAGCGCGTCGAAGCTCCTGTGGGCGATGTGCGCACCCTCAAGTTTCGCTTTCCACCTGCCCCTCGCAGTGGTCGTGAAGTGGTAGAGATCAAAGATCTAACCCACAGCTACGGCGATAAGATCCTCTTTTTGGGGGCAGAACTGCTAATCGAACGAGGGGATCGCATTGCTTTTTTGGGGCCGAATGGAGCCGGTAAATCCACCCTGCTGCGCCTGATCACGGGGCTAGAGCCTCCCACCGAGGGATCCGTTAAGCTGGGGGCCCACAACGTCATTCCCTCCTATTTTGAGCAGAATCAAGCGGAGGCCCTGGATCTAAGCAAAACCGTCATGGATACGATCCACGATGAGGTACCCGATTGGAAA
>JAUQVK010000019.1:0-25614 GCA_039794845.1 Thermostichus sp. DRC_bins_24 | reverse complement strand
GGGGGCGGGGGGCTATTTCTCCGGTTTGGGGTGGGGGTTTTCCGTGTTGGGTGCAGGCTGGTCAACGTTTACGTCCCCGAAAAAAGGGAATCCACCGCCAGGCGGTGGCGCATCGTCGAATAACATCGTTGCTTCCTCCAAAAAATTATGGATTTGAACTTCTACTTATCTGGCAGGCAGTATAACTCTTCTGCTAAGGGTAGCACCGAATAATTTGCAAGTGCTAACCCCAATGCTGGATCTTTTCAGGAAAACTTGACCGTGGGCTATGGAATAAACTGCTTTGGTATCAGGAACTACAATAAACTCACTTTGCGGATCCCACCGTCTTCTTTGAGATCCGTGATCTTCACCTGTACTTTTTGACCCTCCTTTAGGGATCCCGCCATTTTGGGTTCCTTCTGGGTGAGCTTGAGGGATCCCAGAAGCTCGTAGGTGACTTTGTTGCCCTTGATGCTGATGATGGTGGCTTCGAGTATTTGCCCCACTTGAAACTCTACATTGCTCAAGACCTCGGCAATTTCCGCAAGGCGTTGGGCTTGTTCCTCCACCGGCCGGTCGGAGTCGCTATTAAGCCGGGATCCCAAGGGTGGCGGGATCTCGCCGAGGGGCATCCCCCCATCTTTGTAGTAGCGCATCAGTCGGGCCGCCCAGCCTAAAATTTGCAGCATCTCGGCGGGCTGGTTTTTGAGCGGCTCCAGGTAGTCTTTACAGGTTTGGTCAATAGCTCGATAGTACCCCTTGGTTTGTTTGGAACGGATGATTCGATTATCTCGAACAAGTTCACCGGTGAATTTGAAAAATCGGGATCCCGCATCCGGGTGATGCGCCACGGAGCGGAGATAGGCGATGCTTTTGCTCAACTCATTCACGTCTGTATTTGCCCTTACCAAAGTCATGGCGATACCGTGGGCCAGATCCCAGTATTGGGGGCTGAGATCCACAGTTTGCGGCAAAACGTTTGTCGTCATCAGTACACTCCATTGGGGGGTTGGCGAGTGGAAGATGGACTCAGAATCGCGGCAAGCTGCCTAAGTTGCTCCGGCAAAATATAGCCTTGGGTGGCTTTAATCTGTTGTTGAACAAAGGTGGTGAGTTTGTCCCCTTCTAAGGTGTCTGACTCCGGAGCTTGGTAGCTGCTGTAACGATCTTTGAGGTTGGCGGGGCGCTCAATTTTATCCAGGGTCACCTGAATGGATCCCAGTCCCACGGGCTTGCCCCCGCCCAATTTCAGGAGCATGGGATGAGCGGGATCCTGTCCTAAGACGGTGAGCAGGGTGCCCAATTCGGCAGGGGTGAGATTCTTGAAATGGATTTGGGTTTTGAAAACAGTTTTTTTGGCGGCTTGTTGAGTAGGGGTGCCACTATTTCCTGCATCTAGGGCTTCGGTTTGAGTGTAGTAAAACTTGCGTCCGGCGGCTTTGCCGTTTTGGAAGTAGGCACGACGCTGATCCGGACGAGGGCGATACAGGGCAGGCAGGGATCCCCCGCTGGATCCTGCGCTCACAGCAACGGCATCACTAAACTCTACCAGGCCCTGCCAATCCAGGGCACCAAAAACCCGGCTGGCGGGACACAACTCCTCTTTTCTGCAGCAGGGATGTCTCTCTTGGGGGATCTGCTGCCGGTAACGGCCCGTAATCACAGCAAGGGTGCTGTTGGTGATCGCCTCGTACATGGCGCGGATGCAGCCCTTGAGGGAACTGCCCTGGATTTTAAGCCGTTGATCCGGGGTGGTGGTCATGGTTTTCACGAGCGGGATCCCGGGTACCCCCACATCGCTACCGAAGGCAATGATGCCGGTCGAAATATGAACGGCAGTTTGCACCGTCAGGGTGAGAAAGAGGGTGCCATGCAATTTATCGGCATGAAACTTGTCGTGTCCGGCGGGTCTTTCTAGTTTGGGAGGCTGCTTGGGAAAAGGGATTAGTTCGTAGGGTTTAGGGAAAGTCGGTTGACTGAAATTTCCTTTATTTTTGTTGCCAGAACTAGTCGGCAATGATCTAGGACCTTGGGGCGGCATAGCTACCTCGGAATTAGGGCAATAAAATGAACGGAGGCTGTATTGGCATCAATAAAATGTCGCTGACCTAGCTTCAGATTATTAGGATAGCTTAGGGGTCTGGGAAATCGCGTCTCTGGATTCTGTTGATTACCATATAAATCCGCTGGATAATCCCTGTAAACCCACTTCCCCCGCAGCGCCCTAAACCCTTCCGGCTGCACCTCAACCCCCAAATACAATAAACTCAGACCTTGCCGAGTTGGCTTCCAGCGAATTTCAGCTTGCCCAGAAAAAACTTGCCCCTCCTGACAACTCAGATCAGTAGGGATCCCTGGATTGATGCCACTGACATCATGGTGCCAGCGTAGAAAGGAGTAGCTTTTTTGGGAGGGGGGAAAAAGCCGCTGCAAGATTGGCAAAAGTTCACCATTATTGTGAACAATTAAAGTGGCTACGAAAGCAGGTTTCATGATGCCTGTACCCCCTGCAGCAACTGACTCCAGCTTCTCACGGCACTGGTAAACAAACTTTTGACATCCGCCTGGGATCCCTGGGTATAGACAAGCTGTGCTCCGAAGCCTAGTTCCATAGGTTGCGCCGCAATTGGGATCTCTTGGTAATCTGGCTTCGGAAACCCATATTTCTCGGCTTCTGCCTCATCCAAAAATTCTCCAACTCCCATGAGACGATTTTTCGGAAAGGTGAGATTGGATCCCAAGAGTTTAATCTGGTCGTTGACCACGCAGCCAGGATAGTGAACCACAGCAGAGTTCAGCTCTACCGCCACCGTTCCCATCCCCCGTGATTTGGCAAAGCCAATGCCAAACCAGCCATCATTAAGATCCCGCAAAACTAACCCGATCAATCCCAATTGTGCCAGGGTAAAGTTTTTCAGATGAATCTTGGTCTGAAAAGAGCCCTCCACACACACCTGATAGTTAAAGGGCCCCACTGCCACCGAGCCAAAAACGCGATCAATGGCAACCCCGTTGCGTTCCTCTAATTTGAGCGGGGATCCCGGCTTAGGATAGGCATCTTCGATGCGGATGCGGCTGGCGATGGCGGTATTGCCAAACATTTGATCCGTAAAAGAAGATAGGGCATAAACTCTGTGGGATTCTTTGATTCTTTCCAGCCATTGATTGGCTCTTTGATCGAGGGGATCACTCGCCCAGAGCTTAAAGTTTTCGCCTGCCGGTCGTTGGTCGCTGCCCACGGTGCGAACAATGCGTTCGGCATGGGCACGAATTGCCCCCTTGAGGGAACTACCCGGAAAATAGACCGTTTTTCCCCCCTGGTGGTAGGTTTCCACAAACTCCATATCCGGCTTGGTGGGATCCGCCCCTTCCTTGCCCGATTTAATCAAGACAGGCCCATCCGGTTTGAGGGTGAGGCTGATGGTGCAGTGGTTGACGTAGCGTTTGTGCATGATTAGGGATCCCTTTTAGGTGTGTGCAAAGGCTTTGAGTTGTTGAGTGCATTGGTCAAACATAAAGTTGACAACAGCAAAAAGCTGCTCAAGATTTTGCAAGGAATAATATTTTTGATTTTGGGTGAATATATTTCCTTCTAACTTGCCAAATTGCCAGATTAAGCCATTAGAGGTTATCCCATGAATAGTAATGTCTTGGTTATTCAATTTCTGGGCTGCAATCATTTCTGCAATACATTGTCCCCAGGCATAGTCGAAATTGTCTTTTTTCGCTTCTACAATTAGTAAATACGGCTTATCAAAGACAACTCTTCCCAACGGCGAACGTCGGGCAAGAATGTATTCAGGAAAGCCTTGTAAATCCTGATCGCAGTTTAGATATCGATGACTCCAAAGAATAAAGTTTTCTCGATAGACTTTCCATACTTCTTTGAGAACTGGATAGATGATATTTTCGCAAATCGCAAACTCGGAGCTTTCAACGGCTCCATCTTTCATAACAATCTGCAAGTCTTCTCGAAAGTAATCTGGAACAGAGAAAGGCATCTCTTTAACAAAATCATCCTCTTGAAAGTAGATCTGAAAGGCTTTGATTGTCTCTTCCAAAGATTTGTAGTTCGTAAAAGCCACCGGGATCCCTCCTTTTATTCCCTAACACTAACAGGTTGAGCTTGGCTGGCTGATCTCAATTTCGTGATCAGGGCATTTGTCCAGTCCCTGCGAAGCTCCACAAAGGTTTCTGGCGCTAGAGGCTGCCGGGATCCCGATGTTAATTCTTGCAAATAAGTCAGTAAACGTTGGGGATCCCCTTCCGAATCAAACCAGTGGGTTTCCAAAATATCAAGCTGCACTACCCCCAATCCACGGGAGCGACCGCCGCCCAAAGGGATCTGTTCCGTTTCAAACTGATAAAGCCCAAGCATCAGCAAACCCAGTTCCCATTCTTGGGCATTTTCTACTACCATGCGAAATTCAAAAGGGGTGTTGGCGGGCACTACCTGAAAGTCATAAAGCTTGCCATCGGATGCGGTTTCGGTATCCCGATCAATAGCTACCCCATCTCGCTCTTGATATTGCCCAAACCAAGCGCTGGCCACAACAGGCAGATCCCGAATTTGTACCTTGCCAGATAGCCAAGGGGATCCGAAAACTTGGGATACCAGATCTGTCTCCCCAATCAGTGCTTCTGTCAGGGCGGCATCGTCTCCTTTGTGATCTTGTTTGAGTTGGTTGATGACCCTAAACTGAGCGGTACTGGTTAACTCTGAGGGATCCCTGGCCAAGTTGGGATCAATCCCCCGCAAGAAGCTTTCCAATCGTGAGCGCATGGCCCCCTTAAAACTGGATCCGGGAATAATGGGGCGACCCAGGGCATCTTTGAGCACCGGCAAGTCGGAGCCGATGGGTTCGGTGGAACGTCCGGATCCAATTCTCAGGGCCGTAACCGTAGTCAGGATCCCGGTAACTTCGAGGCGATTTTTGAAGATATCAAACATAGGTCACCAAAACGAAAGTGAGCTAACAAGACAAAACCGGCTGTTTGCTGGGAAGCAATAAAATACTGAGGATCTTTTCAAGTTGTGAGATGTGATATTCTATTGAGTCAATTGATGAGGTTTTATCTTCTAGAGTTAGAAATCTCCAGTTTGTGCCGCTGGTTACCGCACCATAAATGACAGAAACTTGGGATCCCTCTGTTTGGTTAAACATCTGAGCTGCAACCATACTGGCCAAGCACTGACCCAAGCCACCGATGATGTTTTCGTTCTTGGCTTCAACAACCATCATGACAGGAGACTTAATAAACAACTGTTCAGGAGATAGACAAAGAATATAGTCACAATAGCCGGTCAAGCCAAGGCTGGGATCCACATTAAACTCTTTACCTGAGAAAAGGGAAAGTTGTCTATCAGCTAGCTCCCTGACTTCAGCCAAAACCGGGGCAATGATGAACTCAGAGCGGGCTTTTTCGCTGTTAATCGCTGTGGCCAGAGGTACATATCGCTGCAAAAAAGAATTCAGTCTGTCAGGGACCTCTGTACCAGGTATAGACTCAAACAAACTATGCCCCTCCTGAAGGATAATGTCAAATGCCCTACAAACTGAGCTAAGGGTAAAGTCGCTATATGCCATACCTTAGGATCCCCCTTCTCGTTTGTACTTGAGATAGCGCGCCCCATAACCCAAATAGCGGCGGATCAGTTCCATTTTGATCTCATTACTTTTTGCTGATTTCTTTGGAAGACCTGCTTGCTCAGCAATAGACTCTGCCTTTTTATTGATTAAGTTTTCAATATCATCAATGATTTGTTCTGCCAATGAGCCTTTGCCTCTTCCCCATTTATCATCCCGACCTACTTGATAACGAATGAAGTTTTTGATGACTTCAGTACTTTCTGTGGAAGTGGCAACCCGAACTAAATTTCTGAATTGTGATTCTTCAAGATTGCCATATTGCTTCTTATCAAGGGCATCTTGGATTGCAATGACAAGATCATCCTCTGCCAAACGGATCCCGCGTTGGATTTTGAGTTCTTGCTCGGAATTGATTTTTTCAGTTGCAACTGTCATAGCACATTCTCCCAAAAATGATGATGAAACTCACTACACACCTCGATTTGCCCAAACCCTTCGCCGGTACGTTCTCCAATTCCTCTTTGCTCTAGCTCACTCAATACCGGGATCCATGGATCGATATTAGTGGTACTAAAGAGGAAAACGCCTCCTGGGTTGGTAACCAGATCTACATCTTTGAATAGGCCCCAAGCAGCATTCCAACCCGAGAGAGTGCTGTAGCTACTAAAGGCGAGCTCCAGAGTGAGAGAATCATCCTCAAGGCTGGCCTCTGCTTGTAGCATCCCGGGGCTAATAACCGTGGTGCGCTGCCAGTTCTCCTTGAGAATAGCCCCGGATTGCAACCCCACCGAGAAATACTGCCGTTTGTCCGGAAGCGGATCCCTGGGATCCCCAAAAATCTGCCACTGCTGCCAGCGATCCCTGAGTAATTTGTTGAAAGTTTTGACTCTTTCCGGCAGAGAAGAACTCGAGGATGTCAGACGTTTAGCTTTAATGTTAACTCGACCCAACCCACGAGAGACACTTCCCCCCAAGCGCAATAAATGAGCATTTTTATTGATATATTCTGATAGGGTTTGGGCTAATTTGGGATCCCTGAGATAAATCCTGGCGGTAAATACTGTGGGCTGAATCGTCCCATTTTTCTCGGTGCCTTTTTTGGACTTGCCTTCGTTCATCACCTCTAGGCTGTAGAGGATCTGATCGGCAGCGGTGGCGCGACGGCGATTGATGCCTACGCGAGTCAGAAGTCGTTTGCTTGTTGAGGCGGTCTCATAGTGGGATCCCTCTTGCTCATAGAAGCCACTGAAAGGTTCCACTCGTCCACCGGATGGTTCTGTGGGATCAAATGGGATCCCCATTTTCAGCGCGCAAAATCGATCAATGAGGGTGTCGAAAACTCCTGTTTTGCTAGTATCTGAATGGCGAAAGCCAGGATCATTTTTGGAACTGAGAGCCGTCATGGGGATGACTCGGCTATGGGATCCCGGATAGGCGTTGGTGAAAATGGCAGGTTGAGGAGCGGTGAATAGGGCCGCAAAGTCACCGTCTGGGGTGGCGTTGGGATCCATTTGGCTGAGGATCAGTCCTGCCAGGGATCCCCGTATGACCGAACCGGGAATGTAGTCTTGGGCTTCGCTGACGGATCCCCCGGGTTTTTGGCGGCCAATGGCGAGTGGAGATTGGGCCGTGATGGTCAGTTGAATGGTTTCCATTACGCCCTTCCCTTTTTCAGAAAAAGCCAATCCTGCTCCGAAGGTTCCAGATCCTTCAAGGATTTGGGATCCCAGGTGATCCAACCCAGACCCGCCGATTTGCTCCCCCCCAGCGCGTGAATGTGGTGCAGAGCAGACAGAATTAGGGCTTTGCTCCAGCTTGGGCAGTCGGGCAACAAGTGTAGGGATCCCGTAAATGCCAGTTCTGCAGCCGGTGAGGTTTCAATAAGATAGAGCCGCTGATCTTCGGCGGTTTGGCGGCGGCGATTGATGGTTACCCCAGGGCGCAACGTTTCCTCAAAAGCATCTGCAGAGAGATCACAAATCAAATCATCCACCCAAAGGCGAGAAGGCAAAGCCGGATTGCCAAAGATTTGACAGACCAAACAATGGGATCCCTGATACTCCTGCCGCTGAAAATCCCCAGGGATCCCCTCCCGTTTGGGACACATCAAATTGGGATCCGGAGATTGACAGATCGGCCAGCCCAGCCCTCGGGCCAATTTTTCGCACTCATGGCGCAGCCGACCCTTAAGCTGAGATCCCGGAATCAACAGGCGTCCAAAACTATCTTTAATGATGGGTTTATCGGCCAGGGATCCACTGGAGCCGCCGGATCCCACCGAGAGTGCGGAGGAGAGGCGGGCAGTGAGCGACAGGGATGTTGTGGTGCGTCCCTGACGGGGTAGTTGTGCCAAGCTGACCATGTTCATTCCTCCCGAGCAGTCGGAGCTTTATTTTGAACGGGTTCGGATACAAAAGCATACAGATCAACGAGATCCCGCCAGATGGTCTCGTAGGTACTGTTTTTAGATCCGTTGGCGTTTGCTGGAATGTGCATCCACGGCGGAAGGTGTCCATCGTTGGTTTTGGCTTTGCACCAAGTTTGCTCAAATTCTTCCATAAGAGGTTTGGCTTTCTCTTTCAGACGGGTGCGGAAATAAAGGTAGTTGAGGGTGGCCGTCCGTTTGCCTTTCTCCAAGAAACTGCGCATTTGATAAAGCTGAGAACGCGGGAATCCTGATTCTTTGAGGGCGTGAAGAGTCTTAAGCAAACCGTTAATTTCCGGCACCGTGTAGGGGCTGGCGTAGAGTTTGAGGGTGTGATTGTCTTTGGGGATCTCGAGGGCTTCTTTACGGAAGTCTTTGATATTGGAGGCAATCATCGTGACAGACTTGAGGGCGAGAAAATCAAGGGTTGCTACTGAATAATCTTTGTCTTTGAGTTTGAGCTTTTTGGAATACGTTTTGGCAGATTTAAGCAGTTGCTCGGCGAGCTTCTGGGCATAGTAAATCGGGGTGTCCTCTGAAGCGATCAAAACCCCTACTGAGCTGGATAGCTGGCATAACTGACCTGAACTGCCCTGAGAATCTCTAGTTTGGTAACGTTGAGGGATAATTCCTGGAGTCTGGGCAGCATAATTCAGAGATTGCTCGGGATCCTGTGATTTGGCAAGAAGAATCCGCTCAAACTGCTCACAAATCGTCGCTGCAATATCTAGGGCCTTGTGGGCAGGTACCACCATGAAAACGTCATCCCCCCCAATGGTTAAAATCTCGAAGGGATGAATCCACTGTCCATTGCGGTTTTGGTAGCTATCGGGATCCTGCTGTAACCCCTGAATTTGATGGGCTTGTAAATGCTGAGCCAGGGCATGATAAACTGCTTTTTCAGTTGCTTCGGAAACATCTCGGCTGAATTGTTGGTACTGCTCGGGAGTTTTAATTTTCTGGATGTAGCCCCCCATATTGTTGCCGTCGGCATAAATGTAGGCGACAAACCCTTGGCAGCCGTTGCTGGCATTGGCCACTTCCCGTAAAGATTGGGCTTCCCCGATCCTGTCCTGGGGCCGGGCTTTGCTTTCATAATCCTGCCAATAGCGCTCCCGATAGGGCTCCCCTGCCTCAGAGTCTAAAAATCGCCCAAATCGCGTCACCCAACTCTCCACAAAACCGGGATCCCATTCAGGAAACTTGCGATACCAACCCTGTTTCCCGGTTTCAATCCGTTTGGCTTGGCAACCCACTAAGGCCTTGCGGGCAGTCGCTTCCGAAAGCCAGGGATCCCCGGGCAGTTCGGCTTTGGCGATGGCAAGGCGACGGTCGGTGCTATCTCGGCGCACATAGGGGTGGGTTTCAAAAAAAGCAGGATAGGCGCGGCTGACTCGCTCCGGATCTGGGTTGCCGTTGCGGCGGTAGTTGAATTGAGCCGCCAGATTTCCCACTAATTCATTAAAACTTTTTCGATTTTGAAAATCCTCCTCTTGACAAGCCCCAAAATAAGCTTTCACCAAGGAATGGTCTTTATTCGCCTCCAACCAATCCAGCCAAGGGGTTTGTTCAATGGGATCCCGCAACAATCCATAGCGAAACTCCAACAGGCGGAAGGTGGATCCCACCGCACAGGCATTCGCCGTCAGGGTTTCTTGGGTATAGCGGCGCTCGATGGCATCCGCCAGATCGTTGACCCAAGCGGCCGGACAAAAGGCCAGGATATTGCCGCCCGTGGAGTAGATGATCAGCTCCGGGATCAGAGCTGCCGCCAAACCAGGATAGTGCTCTTGTAGCCATGCTTGGATCCCGGCTCTCGGGTCGGGATCTTCTACAAATTCCCTCAGGCGGGCACGACTGCCCTCATCCAAATCCTGCCAGCCGGAGTAGGTGTCTGTGGGATCCCCAAAAAAAGCCGGCAGATCCACCAAGTTGATCCGATCCAACAAGGCTGAGGCCCCCCGGATCTCGGCCAGCTTAGCCGACTCAAATACATAGCCCTTGATTTTGGTGGCCCCCCCATAGACCAGCCCGATGCGGCTTTGCTGTTGCCACACATCCGGGTAGAGAGCCTGAAGTGCCTGTAAAGTTTTGGGAAAGTGATTGGAGCTTTGCTGAAACTGCTGGATCTGCCTCAGAATAGCCCCTAGCTCAGATGGGATCCCGGCTTTATCACCAGAGCGCAGAGCCCTCACCATCTGTTGCAGGCTGGCAGGTGCATGGGCGGGATCCCTGGATTCTCCCCAGGCTAAGCACCAGGCTAAGGCAATGGTTGTGGAGGTTGGCAACTTTGGATCAGGCATTGTCATGGATCTGGCAGTAGATAGCACTTCAAAAGTTTCCTAGGGCGGAGAACCAAAAACTTTGACACTTTTGGGGATCTTTTTGGGGATCTTTGTAACAAACCTCTCACAGCCCTTTACGTCCAGGGCACGCTAGTGCGTTCGCCTATGGCGGCCCATAGGGCACTGCATACGACAACTCCGGAGATTGAGACCTACCCTGCACCTCGCGTAGCAAGAGCAGAAAGTACAAGCCCTACCCTAGAAAACCCGCACGAGGGCTGCAAGGTTAGATAGCAGGCTTCTTACCCTCAACCGGGTGAGCTCTCTAGAACTTTAACTTTATGTAACATAGACTGCCTTAGTCTCTCTGTTGAGATTACAACACTTTCTTCATTTTGGTTTCCTAGGAAACTTCTGCCTGGTTACAGGTTAAATGATTTTGGAAGGGTGGCCTTCAAAAGCGTTTGCACTTGTGGTCATCTCTGGCTGTTCTTTAGTTCTTTAAAAATATCCCGAACATCTTGGAATATTCTGGGTGGCATCCCCATCTGGCTTTTGCCTATGCGTTTCTTAGTTACGGGCGGCGCGGGTTATATCGGCAGCCACACCTGTAAAGCCTTAGCGGCCTTTGGCCACGTTCCGATCACCTACGACAATTTGGCTCATGGACACCCGTGGGCGGCCCGTTGGGGCCCTCTGGAAGTCGGGGATATTGCCGACCGGGAACGCTTGGATCAAGTTATCCTGCAGTATCGACCGGAAGGGGTAATCCACTTTGCCGCCTATGCCTACGTGGGGGAGTCGGTGAAAGATCCCGCCAAGTACTACCGCAACAATGTGGGGGGATCCCTGAGTTTGTTGGAGGCGATGCGCGATCACGAAATCCCCTACATCGTTTTCTCCAGTACCTGTGCCTCTTATGGGGTGCCAGAACGGATCCCGATCCCGGAAAGTCATCCGCAACGCCCGATTAACCCCTACGGCCAGAGCAAGTTAATGGTGGAGCAAATTTTGCGAGACTTTCAGGTTGCCCACGGGATCCAGTCCATTAGCCTGCGCTACTTCAATGCGGCGGGGGCGGATCCCGATGGCGAAATCGGAGAAGCCCATGACCCAGAAACCCACCTGATTCCCTTGGTGTTGGATGCCGCCGGTGGCAAACGGCCCCACATCACCATTTTTGGAGATGACTACGATACCCCAGATGGTACCTGTATCCGCGACTACATTCATGTGACCGACTTGGCCCAAGCCCATGTGTTGGCGGTAGAAGCGCTGACGGCCGGTAAACCCGTACAAGCAGCGTACAATCTGGGCAATGGCCAAGGATTTTCTGTGAAAGAAGTGATTGCTACAGCAGAAGCCGTCACCCAACGACGGATCCCCGTGCAAATGGGAGCGCGGCGACCCGGGGATCCCCCACGCTTGGTGGGTGATGCCAGCGCGATTCTGCGGGATCTCGGCTGGAAGCCACTCTACGCCGATTTGACCAAGATCATCCAAACGGCCTGGCATTGGCACCAGCAGCAGCCTTATCCCCCCCAAGCCAAGCCTTCGTCCGAAAAAACAGGATAGGATGAGGTTTGCCCGCCAACCCCTATAATGGGGAAGAGCAGGTGCCGATAAACGCCGCGGGCGTAGTTCAGTGGTAGAACGCTAGCTTCCCAAGCTGGATGTCGTGAGTTCGAGTCTCATCGCCCGCTCTCTGACGGAATCCTTACGGAGTAGGGAGTCGGTTTATCATTCGCTGCTCTAGGACTGGTGGGAATGAAATGAATGGATCATGGGGATCCCAGTATTCAGGGAGGCTTCCCGCATGACTGTTTCCCCTCTCAGTTGGGCAGAACTGCAGACCTTGAATACCTTTCAGGTGGATCCTGTACAGGGACCAACCAATGCGCAAGCGCGGCTGCGGCTGTTTGGCCAATCGGAAGCGGCGGTGCAGGTGACCCTTTACCGGGATAACCACGCCTGGTGCCCCTACTGCCAGAAGGTTTGGTTATGGCTGGAGGAAAAGCAAGTTCCCTACCGTATCGAGAAAGTCACGATGTTTTGCTACGGGCAAAAAGAGAGCTGGTACAAACGCAAGGTGCCCTCTGGGATGTTGCCCGCGCTGGAGCTCAAGGGCAGGCTGATCACCGAAAGTGACGACATTTTGCTGGCCTTAGAACGGGCTTATGGCCCCTTGGGTCAAGGGATAAGGGAGCCGCGGGTGTTGCCTTTGCGCCAGTTGGAGCGCCAGTTGTTTCGGGCCTGGTGTCAATGGCTGTGTTCTCCGGTTCGCAGCGCCGCCCAGGAACAGCAGCACCGAGAGCAGTTTATCCAGGTGGTCAACCGGGTCGAAGCAGCCCTCAGCCAAACCCCTGGCCCCTATTTTCTAGAGGAGTTTGGAATTGCGGATGTCATCTTTACGCCCTTTTTGGAGCGGATGAATGCCAGCCTCTACTACTACAAGGGCTATTCGTTGCGGGAGGAAAACCCCCATTTGCAAGCCTGGTTTGCGGGTATGGAGAGCCGCCCCACCTACCGAGGCACCCAGAGCGACTTTCACACCCATGTGCATGATCTACCGCCCCAGATGGGAGGGTGCTGGGCAAATGGAGAGCCGCAAACGTTGATCAACCAGCGGCGGGTGGATCACGGCCCCTGGATGGGGTTACCGGATGTGGCTTATCCGGAGCCCGAGAGTGCTCGGGTGGAGGCATTACATCGGGTACTCAAGCATCGGGCCAATCTGATTCGCGTCAATCCGGCAGAAGATGGGTTGGTGGAGGAGGCCCTGCGGGCGGCACTCACCTACCTGATGACGGGGAAAGCCTGTCTGCCACCTCCGGGATCTGACTCGGCTCTGCGCTATTTGCGGGATCGGATTAGTGTGCCCAGAGATATGTCGATTTATGCGGCCAAGCGCTTGCGGGAAGCCTTGGAGGCGACAGCAGCCTTGGTGGGGGAGGGGCAAGGGATCCCGATTCCCACCCAACACCGGCGGGATCAAGATCCGGCCAATTTCCTCAGCTCCGGGCAATGAGCCTCTCCTTAGCTCCCGGTACCCAAAACGGGACTGGAGGGATCCTGGCCCAACTGTGCTTCCATCTGGCTGTCCACCACCCGCCGCAGCACCCCGTTAATAAAAGCGGCTGCCTCAGGTTCCCCATATTTCTTAGCCAACTCTACCGCTTCATTGATGGCAACCTTAGGGGGGCTGGTGGCCAAAATCTCCATTTCCACCACTGCCAGACGCAGGATATCGCGTTCGATCCGACCGACCCGCTGCAGTTGCCAACCCACCAAAACCCCCTGTAAGCGGGCATCAATCGCCTCCTTATGGGCTTGAAGGGCTGTCAACAGTTGCAAGGCATAGGCCCGCACCTCTCGGGATTGGGCAATGTGCAACAGCTCCGGCATGGACAGAGCTGCTCCTACCCGGTTGATGGCCTCTTGGGCCAGCTGAATCACCTCATCCAAAATATGGCGAACGCTGTTCAGCCGTTGTTCCAGGTGTTCTAGGGATTGGCTGGCGTTGCTGAGGGCCATCTGTGCTTGGCCCGTCAAGCCCACCAATTCGCCGAGCAGGGCATGAGCCGGTTGGGTGTTGGCTCCCTTCAGGGTGATTTGTAGCCGCTGCAGTTGCCGTTGGGCCTGCTGAATACGACCAATGGGGGAGCGGGATCCGCCTTCTTCTTCCGGATCAGGATCCGGCAACAACAGGGGATCGCTCTCGTGCAGCAGTCGGTTGCTGCGTTGAATTTCTGCCGCTGCGGTGGAGAGGGTCTCGTGGGTTTCCTCGCTCAGGGTCCGCACCGCCGCCAGTAACAAGTCCTCCAGTTGTTTTTCGCTCAGTTTGGCCGCCGTGGCCGGCAGTTGGTTGACCCCCAACAGGGCCAGTTCGCGGGCGATACGCCGAGGTTGCATTGCAGAATATCCATGGCTGTGAAAACGGCCCAATCGCCGCAGGGCGGCGCGCTAGCGGGCTTAGCTATGCTAACAGGCGAATGGCGACCTGTTGCTTTCCACTGATGGATGAAGGGGGTAGGCGGGGCTCAGGAGATGGCTGGCTTAGGGTTGAGGGCCCGAAACAACAGGGAAGCAGGTTGCTCGTGACCAAAGCGAGATTGACTGGATACCGAGAGGGTGAGCCGCCGCTTGCTGCGGGTGATGCCCACGTACAACAGCCGCAGGCGCTCTGCTGCCAAATCCAGAAATGCTTGCTCAGTAGCAGAGTCGGCCTGTAGATCCCAACTGCCTCTGGGGCTGAGCTGGCGCAGCTGCGCCAGAGCCTCGGCCTGCAAGTCCACATCCTCCAAAAAAGATAATCCGAAGCGGCGATCCCCATACTGGGTCGGGAACTCGTAAGCCGACAATTGCGGAATGAAGACCTGATCCCATTCCAGCCCCTTGGCGCGATGCAGAGTGGTGACGGTGATGCTGCCGGGATCCGGATTAAAGGCGAGGATTTCCGAGGGGAGATTGTTGAGGCGGTGATCCAGAATCACCTGAAACTCTTGGGCGATCTCCTGCCAATCGGTTTCGGGCAGGGATCCCAACACCTGTTCCAGCTGGTCGATGACGTAGCGCCCGATGAACAATTCTTCCGGCTTGCGATAGAGGCTTTGAATCACCCAGTTCAGCACCTCCGCCCAGGGGGCACGTCCGGCCCGCAGCCAGCTGGAAAGGGTGCGCAGTAGGGTAGCGAGTTTTGGCCAGTGGGAGCCATCCGGCAGGGAGGGGGCCTCGCCAAAGCCGGGAAACAGCAATCGCTCCGGCAGAGAGGCGCGGATCCAGTTCAACATCGGCTCCAGCTCCGCCCGCGGGATCCCAGCCCAATCGGCCAACTGCTCTACCGCCGCCGCCAAACGCGTTGAGGCCGTGGGTACCGCAAACAGATCGATTACCCCCTTCAGCTGCAGCAGCACCCGTCGCTGGCTGGGGTTGTTGCGCAACAGATCCACCACCCGCTCGGCGCCCATCTCCTGCAAATGGCTGAGGGCTTTGCCCCCCATTTCGTTGGTGGTTACCAAAATAACAACGGTGTGCTCTGGAAAAGCTTGGGTGGCTTGAATCGCCCGCTGCACCACCTGTTGCAGTTCCTCCTCTGGGGTTCCACGGATGTAGGCGAACTCCACCTGACCTTCGCTCGCGGGAGGATTTTGGCCGCCAGAGGTGGCCAGTTGAATGTGTTGGGGAGCGAGGGCGGTGCGCAAAGGGCCGAGGGGGTGCTCCCGATTCACCCAATCCACCAAGCGATTGGCCAACGCAATGATCTGGGGGGCGCTGCGGCTAGATTCCTCCAAGATCACCTGTGGACTGGCCCGACAAAAAGCCCGGAACAGGCGAGGCTCGGCGGTGGTGAAGGTGCCCATAATGCTCTGGTTGGGATCCCCGACCCGCACCAAGTTGCCGGTGCGTTGGCTGAGCAGTCGCAGCAGGTCTTCCTGCAGCGGAGAGCTATCTTGGGCTTCGTCTTCAAACAGGTAGTCGTACCAGTCCTGGACCTGTGCCCGCACCTCCGGGCTGCGATCGATCAGCTCCACCGCTTGCCAGCCCAAATCGTCGTAGTCCAGTTTGCCGAGGCGCCGCAACTCCGCCTGATAGCTGGCGTAGATGGGGGCAGCCCAAGCCAGGTACCCTTGGGTGTTGGCCGGAATCCCTTCTGGGGCAAGGCGCAGATTTTTGGCCGTGCTGATCACCGCCTGCACCATTTGCTGAAAGCTTTGGCGAAAGCGAGCCCGATTTTGCGCCACCTTTTGCGGGCTATCGTCGGTGGGAATGAGGGGATCCCAAAGCGGGGTATGGTGGGTAAGCCAGGCGCGACACAATCGGCTGAGCAGACGATCCCGCTCATATTGCTCCAAGATAGACAGTTCCTCCTGCAGGGCCGGGGCCTCCCGCAACACCCGCAATGACAGAGAATGCAAGGTAAAAGCTTGGGTAAAGCGGTTCAGATAGCCCGCCTGTTGCAGCCGTTGGTTAATGCGGCTGATCAAATTGCCCCGCGCCGAGCGCATGTAGGTAAACACCCCGATCCGCTCCGGTGGGATCCCACGGTTGAGGATCAAATCCGAGATCAGCAGCTCCAGAATGAAGGTTTTGCCACTGCCAGGTACGGCGGCAATTCCCAATGGCCCAGACTGATACTGCAACGCCTGCTGTTGGGCTGGGCGCAGGAGCGGCGGCTGGCGGGGTTCTGGAACGCTGGGGGAGGCTAAGGCAACCATCGGCGGATCCCAATTACCAATTAACTGAGAATAAAGGTTTCAATCGCTGCCACCACCCCATCTTGATCCACCGAAGGGGCGACCCAGTCCGCATGGGGCAACAAAGCGGCAGAGGCGTTCCCCATCGCCACGCCGATGCCCGCGTACTGAATCATCTCGATATCGTTGTCGCTATCCCCAATCGCCATCACCTGATCCGCCGACAACCCCAACACCTCCTCCGCCAGAAAGCGAACGGCATTGCCTTTGTTCACCGCCGGATGGGTGGCCTCCAGAAAAATCGGCTCGGAACGGGTGAGATAGAGCTGCTCACGGGAATACTGTTGCCGCAGGGATCCCAGCAACTCGCTGATCAAATCAACATCTTCCGACATGGCCAGCAGCTTGGTGGGCTGTTGCCCCCGCTGGGCGGGGGAGAGCAGCTGAAAGGGTACCTGGGAGCGCCGGGCATAGGCCTGGCTGAGGGGGCTAAGTTCCCGCAAGTAGAGTTGATCCTCAATGTAGAGGTGAACCACCAGCGGGTGATCCTGCAACGCTTGCAACAAATCCTCCACCAGTTCCCACTCCATCGCCCAGTGCTTCAGGGTTTCTTGGCTGGCGGGATCCCGAATCAACGCCCCCTGGTAGCTGCACAGGGGCATATCCGACTGAATCGCCTCGTGAAACCGCTCCGCTGAGCGATACATGCGCCCAGTGGCAATGGCGACCCGCACCCCGGCGGCCTTAGCTTTTTGAATGGCTTCCCGCACCGGCAGAGAAACCTGATTGGAACGCCCCGCAATCGTGCCATCGATATCCAGCACCAACAGGCGGATATCCCGCTGGGCTTGGGGGTTTAGGGATTGCCTCAGCCGTTCTTTGGACTGAACCTCTACTTGAGTCTGCATGGCTCCTGCACCAATCTGCCTCCCAGACGGTAGCATGCCCCCTCCCCTCAGTCCTGGGTGGGTCGCGGATCGGTTCTCTCTCCTGCTCCTTTTCGAGAGAAGTCGTACAATCGAGGAAGATTGGTGGGACGAAAATACCGTGAACATGCTGAAACAACTGGGACGCTTTTGCCGACCAATGCTGGCCGTAGCTTTGGCCTTGATCTTGGCGCTGGCTCCAATGAGCACCGTCTGGGCCCGCAGTGGTGGTCGCATCGGTGGCGGCTCTTTCCGAGCCCCGACTTTCTCAGCTCCTCACTCGATTGGCCCGCGCTCGGCCCCTGTGTATCCCAGTGGTGGCTATGGCGGTGGCTTTGGCTTTCCCTTCCTGCTGCCCTTCTTTTGGGGGGGCGGCGGTGGCGGCCTGTTTACCCTGCTGCTGTTGATCGGGGCAGGGAGCTTCTTGGTTCGCACCCTGCGCTCTGTCACCGACTCTGAAGACGGAGACGGCAGCACCGGCATCCGTGACCCGCAGGTAACCGTCGCCCAGGTGAAGGTGGGCCTACTGGCCAGTGCCCGGCAACTGCAGAAAGAGATCAATACTTTGGCGCTGGAATCCGATACCCAATCCCCGGAAGGGTTGAGCCAACTGCTGCAGAATGTCAGCCTCAGCCTGATGCGCTACAGCGACTACTGGGTCTACGGCCATGCGGAGGCGGGCAAGCTTCCCCTTTCGCGGGCTGAATCCCTCTTCTATCAAGCTTCTTTACAAGAGCGCAGCAAGTTCAGCATCGAGAGCCTCAGCAACCGCAACAATCGGCTGCAACAAGCCCCCCGAGCAGCCCTAGAGGGATCTGCCGATGTCCTGAAGGAAATGGGGGAATATTTGGTTGTCACACTATTGGTGGCCTATCGCGGAGGTTCGGGTACACTACCTGTAGTTCATTCCGTGGCGGAGCTGCGGCAGTGCCTTATGCAGTTGGCATCTATCCCGGCGGAGCGGGTTGTGGCCCTTGAAGTGCTGTGGACGCCGCAGTTGGAGGGAGACACCCTGTCGGCAGATGCGCTTTTGACTGAGTACCCGGAGCTACGCCTCCTGTAGGGGGAGCAGGTCAGTTCGGTTGGGCGGCTGCTGGCGGCCAAGTGTCTCGACTCCGTTCGGGCTCCCCGCTGTTCGGATCTGGGAGGTTCTATGTCTGGGCTTGATACGTCAGCCGCAAGCCGCCGTTCCCCTTGGATGTCCTCCAGCCAAGCGAGGCAGGCGGACTCTCTGTTGGATGAGCTGTTTGACGATCTGGAACACAGCCTTGACGAGGGGCTGGCAGAGGAGGAATATCCCTATTTCGGTACGCGGCCCCCGTTGCGTTCGCGACGTTCTTCGGCTTCTGGGGGAATGCTGCTGGGCATGGCTCTTGCGGCTACGTTGGTGGCGGGGTTGGCCTTCTGGATGACCTTACGCCCACGGCCGGTGATTTTTTCCGGGGCTGAGCGCTCTTGGCTGAGCAACCCCACAGAAGGGGATCCCTTAGCTGAAGCACCTCTTTCTCCGGTGGATCAGGAGCCCTTGCTGACCTCGGCCACGGAGAAGCCGCCTGAAGAATCCCCAGTGGAGACAGAATCATCAACGGCCACCCCAGACTCGAAGCCCGTCACTGTCCCTGCTGTTGTGGCCAGTGCCCCTCCTCCCCCAGCTGTGGTGCCGGCGCCTCCAGTCCCGGCGCGGCGGATCCCATCCCAGCCTATGCCACGGATGAAATTGGTGGGATTAATCCACGATCCGGGCGACCCTAAGGCCCTGATCCTGATCGACAATGTGGTGCGGCAGGTGCCGGTGGGCCATGCGGTCAAGGCCGACTGGCGGGTTACTTCCATTAGCCCCTACGGTGTGGGGGTGAGCAATGGCGCCCAAAGCGTCACCTTGCAGTTGGGGTTATCCCAGCAGATTTAAGGGCTGGGATCCGCTCTTGATAAAGGTCTTTGGGTGAGAACGGCGGCTGGAGCGGCCAGGCATTGGGGAGGGAGATTAGGGAGATTGCACACATGAATCGGTACAGAGCAGGATTTGGCTTGGCTCTGGGGCACCTGTGTCTCGGCTTGCTCGCTTGTCGCGGTCCAGCTCCACCATCGGACTCCCAGACGGGGATCCCCAGCCTCTATGCCGATCGCCCGCAACTGCAAGGCAAAGCGGTGGTGGAGTTGGAGGTACAGACGGCTCAGGCAGGGCTGGGAAAGGTAACTCTGGAGATCCACGGCGAGGCCGCTCCCCTCACCGGTGGCCAGTTTGTGGATTTGGTTCAGCGTGGCTTTTACAACGGTCTTACCTTCCATCGGGTGGAAAAAGATCCGCAGCCTTTTGTGGTGCAGGGGGGGGATCCGCGGGGTGATGGCACAGGGGGGGCCCTGGAGCCGGGGGGCAACCGCATACGCACCCTGCCGCTGGAAATTCAGGTGCGCGGGGAACCCCACCCCCGCTACAACACCTTGATCGAGGATCCTGTCGCTTTGCGCAATTTGGCGCTCCCCCATCGTTCGGGGGCAGTGGCCATGGCCCGTTCCAGCCCGCTGGATTCGGCCTCTTCCCAGTTTTATATCAGCCTTGCTTCGCTGCCAATTTTGGATGGGCGCTATGCGGTGTTTGGCTACGTTATCGAAGGGATGGAGTGGGTGGATCGCCTACAGGTGGGGGATGTGATCCGCTCGGCACGGGTGGTGGAAGGAGCGGACTTGCTTACATTTCCGACAACCCAACTGCAAGAAGAACAGCAGTCTGGGGATCCCAGCAGTTTATGATGGGCGGCAGTAAGGATGGACAGCTCCGCTGCGGTGTTCCGGTTTTGGGAACATTGCTTCCCTGTGGCTTTCGCTGTACCCTAGCGCTCGCGCCCTCCCTGCCAGAGGCATGACCCGCCAAAGGCACCCTTTCATGTTCGAAGACGCTTTTTCCCCACTCGAGCCTCTAGACGAACTGCCTCCTCACCCGCCTTCAGAGGTGGATGTGGAGCTGATGCTGCAACAATTGCAGGATCCAGATCCCTACTTGCGGATGCAGGCGGCGCGCGCCTTCTGTGACATCGAAGAACCCCGGGCCGTCAAGCATCTGTTGGCCTTGGTACGGGATCCCTGTCCGCTGGTGCGGGTGGGGGCAGCCTATGCGTTGGGGCGCAATCCGGATCCCTGTGCGCCGGAGCCTGGCGCACCCTGTGGGGTGGAGGTGCTGATCGAGAGCTTGCGCTGGGATTGGAACGGCTATGTGCGCAAAGGTTTGGTCTGGGCGCTGGGCAATGCCAAGGATCCCCGCGCCTATCCGGTGTTGATCGAAGTGTTGGCGGGAGATATCACGGCGGTGCGACTGTGGGCCGCCAGCGCCCTCGGACAACTGGCCCAAGCGCAAGTGTTGCCCGGTGCAGCATTGCACGAGGTGGGGACGGCCCTTTGTCAGGGGTTGGCTCGGGATCCAATCGCACCCGTGCGAGGCAATTGTGCCTGGAGCTTGGGCATCCTGGGGCAACAAGTGAAGCAGGCTCTCGGGGATCCCCCTGTGGATCAAACCCTTTACCGAACCTTGACAAGACAGCTTCTGGCCAGTGCCAGCAGCGATCCCGATTTGGGGGTGCGAGATGATGCGCGACTCTCCCTACAAAAGTTGGCGGATCCGGATTTGCTGGAGCAACTGGATTACCTAGACTGACTGCGGACGGGCTTGCTCGCGACTCAAGATTGGCTCAAGATTAAAGTGCCCACCGCGTCGATGTTACCCTTCCAGCCCACCTCGATCACCGCCGTCGCCTCCGGCATCTCCACAATCGCCGGCCCCTCCAGCCGAAACCCTGGACCCAAACGCCGCCGGTCGTAAATGGGCACCTGGCGCATTCTCCCCGCAAACCAAGCTCGCCGCTCCCCCCGCAGCGGATCCCCGGCCAAGGGGGTGGGGGGGGTTAGAGGAACCGTGGGGAGAGCTTGCACCGCCCGCAGGCGCAACTGGATCACCTCCACGGTTTGGGTGGGATCCTGCCAGCCATAGCGCTGTTGGTGGGTTTGGTGAAACTGCTGCTCGACGAGAGAGATGGGATCCGACAGCTGCACCGGGATTTCTAACTCAAAAGACTGTCCGCGATAGCGCAAGTCGAGGCTGAAGTGCAGCGCTGGCTCCTGCAAATCCGTTTGGGCCTGGTGAATGAGGGGCTCCGCCCACTGCCCGAGGTGGGATCCCTCCAAGCCGAGGTGTGGGAGCGGTTGTAATACCGCCCGCCGATAGTCTCGCCGCAAATCCGCCAGGGCCATGCCCAGCGCCGAGAGGACCCCACAGGCCGCCGGGATCAAGATCCTGCGGATGCCCAATGCTTCTGCCAGGGCACAGGCATGCATCGGCCCTGCCCCCCCAAAGGCCAACAGGGCAAAATCCGCCGGATCCAGGCCCCGTTCTACACTGATCACCCGCAGGGCCTGCGACATCGCTCCATTGGCCAGAGTGCGAATGCCCACAGCGGTTTCCGCCAGGCTTAAGCCCAAGGGATCCGCTACCTTGCGAATTGCCTGCTCGGCCAAGTCCCGCCGCAGCTGAACCGACTCCCCCAGCCAACCCCCATCCGGCAAGTACCCCAACCAGAGATTGGCATCTGTGACGGTAGGCGCTGTTCCCCCCCGCCCATAGCAGGCCGGCCCCGGCTGGGATCCGGCACTTTCGGGCCCCACCTGTAACCCGCCGCCGGGGAGCAGTTGCGCCAGGGATCCGCCGCCCGCACTGACCGTATGCAGATCGATCTGGGGCTGTTGTACGGGCAATCCACACACCACCGCTGCCGGGCTCACCTGTGGGATCCCGTTCTGGATCAGGGCCACATCCGTGCTGGTCCCCCCCATATCCAAGCTAAGCAGATGCGGGTAGCCGCTCAATTTGCCCAGATAAGCTCCCCCATACACTCCTCCCGCTGGCCCCGAGAGCAACGCCACCGAAGCATGGGCTGCCGCCTGCGCAATCGAGGTAACCCCCCCGGAAGACTGCATGATCAGCGGCTGCGGGATCCCTCTGGCCTGACAGCCCTGGGCCAGTTGGTGCAGGTAACCGGCCAAAGCGGGGCTGAGGTAGGCATCGATGGCGGTGGTGCTGAAGCGCTCGTATTCTCGAAACTCAGGTGCTACTTCACAAGACAGGGAGACGTGCAAGTCTGGGAAAGCCTGCCTGAGGGCGGATCCCAGCCGTTGTTCGTGCTCGGGGTAAAGAAATGAAAACAAAAAACCCACCCCGATGGCGCGGATCCCATCCCGGTGAACCCGCTCCGCCACGAGCTGCAACACCCGCTCAATTTCTGAATCTGTCAGTGCTTCTAAGACCCCGGCAACGCTACAGCGCTCCCTGACTTCTATGCAATGGTGACGGGGCACCACCGGCTCCGGCTTCGGCTGCGTCAGATCGTACAAAGAGGGGCGGTTTTGGCGGGCAATGGCCAGCACATCCCGAAAGCCCGCCGTGGTTAGAAATAAGGTGGGGGATCCCTTGCGCTCAAGCAGGGCGTTGGTGGCCACCGTCATGCCATGACAAAACAGGTGGATCTCAACCTCGCCGATCTTGTCGAGTGCTGCAAACACACCTGCTTCTGGGTTGGGGGTAGAAAGCACCTTTGCCGTCCGCATTTGGCCATCCCGCAACAGCACCAAATCCGTAAAGGTGCCTCCCACATCGATCCCCAGGCGAACCAAACCCTGACGGGGTTGCTGCTCCCCGGCACCCGTTTTCACATCTGCTTTCAGCGGATCTTTCGATGGATCCAATGGTTCAATTGCCCCCATTTCCACAGCCAGCCACTCCCAATGGATGTGTCCATTGTCGGGCCGTTTTTAGGGGCGACGCTTGCGCACTTGTTCGGTTTCCGGGTACTCCTGCTGGGCTTCCGATTCCACAAGTTGGCGGAACTCCGCCTGATCCAGGCGATAGTCTCGCTGCTCGATCAGATCCCGATCGGTGGAGTAGATGATGTCCGACTCCTGCACCACCTCTTGACGGCTGAAGCGACGGGCAAAATTCAACTTGCGCCGCAGCGCCTCGGTGGGATTCTTCAGCTTCTCTTGCCAAAACTGCCGGATGCGATTGCGACGCTCCACCTGTTGATTGCGAGCCTGCAGGGTAAACCAGCGAATCGTGGGCACAGCCAAAAAGAGCGTGCCGTAGAGGAAGAGAAACCCGATCAACGGATAAATAAACGCCAAAAAGGCATTGCTCCCTGCTGCCGCTGCCACCTCACCGCGAGCGCCATAGAGAATGGCCGCCAAGAAGAAGTTAAGCACCCCCAATCCACCGGCTAAGGTCAGTTGGCCGGATGTGGCGCGGCTAAAGATCCAAGGTTTCTCTTGCAGTGCGCCAGGGATCCGCTGGCCCCCAGGGCCCGCTGACGCAAACGACTTGCGCTCTGCCGCCACCACCTGCAACTCGGGGAAGCGATAGACAATATCTCCCTCTTCGCTCACTTCCGGCTGGCCATCGAATTTGGCCAAAATCGGCAGCATGTAGTCTTCGTATTCCAGAGCAGCGGATCCCGGCTCCACATCCAGGTAGGGCAACACCTGCTCGGCTGCAATCACCCCACCGTTGGCCCGAATCACCTGGCCAATCAGGGCATAGCGCTTTTCTTCCAGGTCGGCATTGGGATCCCCATCGCCGAACAGAAAGCTATACACCGCCTCCAGAAAATTCAGCTCGGATTTTTCTTGGGGTTGTGGCTTGGAACGCCCCCGACCGGAATAGCCTCGGTAGCCGTAGTAAGGATAGGGCTGCCAAAAGGGGTTGCCGATCCAAAGGTTGGGGAAGTAGTAAAAACCCAACCCGCGCGACCGACTGCGACTGTCGTTGTTGTCTCCACGGCTGGCCGCCATCTGCAGCGCGATCAACGCCAAGATGATCAAAACAATCGACACCACCAGCATGATGCCGAAAGAAACCCGCAACCCATAGAGGAAGCCCCCCCACAGTTTGCGGCGCAGGGCGGCAACTCGGTCTTGTTGTTCTTTGCGGCTGAGAATGCTGCGAAACCCCCGTGGGAAAACGTAGGCAATTTCTCCCTGTTCCGAAACTTGGAGATGCCCCTCTGCC
Organism: Thermostichus sp. DRC_bins_24; assembly: GCA_039794845.1. GTDB lineage: Bacteria > Cyanobacteriota > Cyanobacteriia > Thermostichales > Thermostichaceae > Thermostichus. Next base: position 1,166 of record JAUQVK010000019.1, on the reverse strand, counting down.
TTTTGCGCCAGATTCAGCAGCTCTTGTTTGGCCTCGTGTAACGCTAAGCCTGTGCTAGCAGCGATATCTCCCAGAGTGACCCTCAGGCCCAACTGTTCCACCGCATCCATTACCAATGTTTGTGCAGCCACTCTTGACCTCCGCTTGCAGCCCAAACTCGATAGGGATCCCTTTCGGGATTGCTCAACACAGGATCCGCACCGATAGAAGTTAAATCTATCCTCTATCTCCAGTATCCCTCCTGAACCCGGTGGCGACGAGGGCAGTTATCCGTCCCTATCTGGGATCCCTTGGACTGAGATTGCTAGCATCGAGATGCAGATCGACACTCAAGGCAGGCCAGGCATGACTTCTCTTGCCCATGCTGAGGATCCCTCAGCCCCTTTGGATCTCGGTGGAGCGGGCATCGTCACGGTGCGCCCGGCAGCAGAAACCCAAACCCTGCAAAAGCTGCCCTATTTTGTCGGCATTTCCCAGGCCACCGCGGGGGCCAAGGGCATTTCCATGAACCGGGTGGTAATCCCGCCGGGTGGCACGGCAGAACCCCATTTTCACCGCGACTACGAAACGGCCATTTATCTGCTCAAAGGTCGGGTGGAAACCCGGTATGGCCCTGGACTGAAGCAATCGGTGATCAACGAAGCAGGAGATTTTATTTTTATCCCCCCCGGCGTGCCCCATCAGCCTTTTAATCTGGATCCCCATGAGCCGGCCTATGCGCTGGTGGCTCGCAATGATCCCAATGAGCAAGAAAATGTGGTGCTTTACGATCCCACGGCTGACATGAAGTAACCGAAAAAGGCTGAAGATGGGTGAAGTGGTGCGACGACAGACAGGCTCAAACTCTCACAAACAAGTATAGTCACTCCAACCAAATAAGAACGATACGAACGATACACTTTCTGCTTGAACAGCTAGAACAGAGGCACATGAACCCTTTCAAGGTACTACGAATGTTGCTGCTGCTCTGTAAGCCTCTTTCGTCAGTATGGGGAGGCTAGGCTTGAGGAAGAAGCTGAACTCCTTACCCGGCCATGACTTTAGCTCGTCAGGCACCACCCACCCTTCAAGTCATTGATGACTACTGTGAAACCTACCGCCCCCACTTTCCTGAAGTACGAAGCTTCGAGTTTTTTAAGCTTATCCTTTTGGGTTTACTTTCCCCC